>NZ_JAMQBK010000061.1 GCF_023701485.1 Aporhodopirellula aestuarii | reverse complement strand
CGATCCCACGTCGCCTCGACCTCGAATCCACCGTCCGCCCACGCGGAAGGCCCAGGTAAGCAGGTACATAGAAGTGATTCGGTATAACGACAATTCCGCTGCTCGTGATCGGTTCGGCGTAGGCCGGACCAAGGAGCCTAAGCGACGCAGTTCCGGCACGACTGAGCAAGTGAATGCCGGAACTCGCAAAGCCTCGGTCCGGCCTACAGTTCGCGGCAGTTTCGCTAGAGCGTTTCTGTAAATGACGTAGGTTTTCAAAGGTAGCTACGTTCGCCAGAACGTGGTCCACCGTCGGGCGACGGTGGCTACGACAAAAATGGAAATGCTCTAGATGATTCCTGCCTACCTGCTTAGAAGTAGGGGAAGTGTATCCAAGCGATCCTAAGAGTTTGTTTCTCGGGAGCGACGTGAATCATGCCAGTTGAGAACAGGTCGGCGTGACCACGAGATCGGAATCGATCGATACGGCGATCCCCAGCGGTGATTTCTACCGGCGAAGTTCTGTCTCAATCGCGCGCTACGGATTGAGCCAGCAGGCAGACGGGGCCCGAGCAACCACTAACGCCTTATTTTGGTCGATAACCCGACAAACCTGCTTGACTGTAGATTGTTAACAATCTACAGTTGGCGACTTCGCAGTCCCACGAGCGGCGTTCGACGCGTGTGACGTGTCCCGCCGATGATCGCTCTCAACACCGTTTTCGTTCGAGAAATTTGATGCGTGCCGTTGTCGTCGTCTTGACCTGCCTGCTTATTGTCAGTCTCGGAGTTCGTTCGTCGTTTGCACAAACCGGTGCGGCCGACGTCGATGCTGCGGTCGCATCAGTTGAAACCGATTCTCCGGCTAGCGACACCCCTGAACTCTCGACACAGGAGTCTAGTGCGGTGGAGGAGCTCGTCCATAAGCTGCGTCAGGGCGGGATCGTTGTCGTTCTTCAGATCTTGCTCTCGATCGTCGGCGTGTCAGTCGCGTTGGAGCGACTGGTGCATCTGCGGGGAAAGGCTCTCGTGCCGCCGAAATTGGTTGACGATGCCGATCGGCTTTGGAAAGGAGGCAAGTTCGATGAGTTAGTCGAGATGGCCGGTAAAGACGGAAGTTTGCTCGGCCTCGTCATCGAAGAGGTCGCACGGCACCGCTCCGCGGGGCATCAAGTCGTGTCGCAATTGGCCGGTGACGTCGCCGCACGAGAGATTCGCCGACACATGCAGCGGCTCTTTCCGATCGCTCTCGTCGCGACACTCGAACCGTTGCTCGGCTTGCTCGGCACAATGCTCGGAATGATTGGCGCGTTCGAGACGGTGGCTGTCGCCGGTTCGATGGGCGACGCATCGATTCTCGCCGATGACATCGCCAAAGCCCTCGTCACCACGGCCGTTGGATTGATTATCGCGATCCCCGCTGTTTTTATCTACCAATGTCTTAAGAGCCAGATCGGTTTCGGGAGTGCGTCGCTGGACCAGGCCGCCAGCGGTTTGATTAGCGATTGGTTGATCCTCGCTCCCGCATCGCCGGACGCAGCAGATGAAACCGACACGAAGGAATCGCGAGCCCCCGTCGGACTCGAAGTGGAGGCTGTCTGATGAGGACTGAAATCATCGAAGAAGAGTCAATCGAGCCGCAGATGGCTCCGTTGATTGATTGCGTGTTCCTGTTGTTAATCTTCTTTCTCGTTGCCACAACGCTCAAGAAGCTCGAACGGCAACTGCCACTTCAGCTCCCACCGGCTACCCAAGCGGTCGAAGTTGCGGTCGATCCTCAGACGCTCGTGATTGCCGTCGACGCGGTCGGTCGAACGTATTTGGACGGCAACGTTGCAACGCCGGGTGTCTTGATGCGTCGCCTTGATGAGATTGCCGGCGCACGCCCCGATCATCCCGTTCGCATTGATGCCGATCGTGGGACACCGTTTGAGCATGTTGTTGAAGTACTCGAGGCGTTGAACATCCATTCGCTCTCCAACGTCGCGGTTCACGTCGCGGATACGAAATAGAAACCGCACTCCCTTTCGGACGCCAAATGACCGCACGTTCAACCACACGCCAGCGACAACCCGCTCCACAATCACGTTGGCTGCTCGGTTCGCTGATTGTGCACGCCGGTTTTCTCGTGTTGATTTTGATGCTGTTGGGCGGCAATGATGCGGCTACGCGGGCAGCGAAGACGACCTCCTCTAGCGTGACCAGTAGCGCACGGCTGGAAGACCTTAGCGAGAAAGTGCGAGACCTGCATCAGCGTCACTTGATGGAGACGGTCACGACGCTCGAAAAAACGCTTGACGCCATGAAAACCCTAGAACAGGAACGCGTTGAGCAACTGCGTCAGACATACCCTGAACAAACAGCATCAGCCACCGAACAGCTTGCAACCGTTCACGAACAAGCGCTAGCTGCACAAGAACGGGCACTGCACAGCATTGACGAGGCGCGGGCCGCGTCCGAAGCCGGCAAAACGAGTGAACTCGAAAAAGCGATGTCGGTTGCAATCGAAGAACAGATCGCTGCAGAAGACGCGTTTTCGCAGATGGCGACTGCGTTCTCACTTGCCGGTCGCCCGACGGACACACTGGACGAACTAGTGGATTTGCAAGTGACGGCGAGTCAAGCGTTGGCGGCGGCCCATGCGAAGGATCGTGACGCCGCGTTGGCACAAGCGGAAATCGATCGCCAGTGGAAACAAACGTCGCACGCACAGGAGATGCTTGCGCGACAGATAACCGAGATGAAGTCAATCGAAGCTGAAATTGAAAAACGGCTTCAGGAGCGTAAAGAGGCATCCGTAGCGATCCAGCACGCTAATGAAAACTCCGAGTCAGAGACGGCAAAAATTGCAGAAGCGGAATCTGCCAGACAAGATGCGAGTGAAGCGTTCAACCAAGCTCGAAAGGATGTTGGCGACGCCCAACGTCAGTTGCGGGACGCTCAAAAAACGAAGGATCGAGCCGAAATCGAAGCGGCGTCACAGACGCTCACTGAAGCGAGAGCACGTGAACAGACCCGTCTCAAGGAACAACAACAATCCCTCCAGGCATCCCAGCAGCAAAGACAAAAAGCGAACGCCGCGAATCATGCCATCACGGTTGCCGAACATCGGTTGTCAACGATCGATCATCAACTTGCAACACTCGAGCAACGCAAATCTAGACTGGACGACCAGTTACAGTCTGCTCGAACGAACGCCGAAGCAAAAGACGCAGAACTGCAACCCCATCGCGAGCGGCTTGCGGAGGCAAAAGTCGGATCCGCAAAACTATTAGCGAAAGCAAGAGCGGCTCAGGAATTGGCCCTGAGCAAGAGCAGAACACTCGATTTGACATTCGAAACAGCGGACGGTGACCAATCGCAAACACCAACGACAGCGCAAGAAACCTTCCAACGGGCACGCGACCTGGAGCGACAAATCGCTCAGCGGTTCAAAAACTTTCGTTCCGCCGATTTAGCTCTCGTGCAGTCGATGAATCCGAGCGAGGCTAGAAAGCTGGTCAGTGTGCCGTTACCTCAACGTCCGTCGCTCGATGAGTCCGCGTTGGACCAACTCGCCCGAACACAGGCAGCGATGCGGCATCAGGTTGAGACGTTGAGCAAAGCAGAACAACAGGCCACCACCATGGCCGAATTCGCTCAAGCGTTGCTCGATCGCGCCCAAGGACTCGAACAGGAAGGGCTGCAGATCACGCTCGCCGAGCGCCAAGCGGACGCGGCAGAAGAACAGTCGCAGTCGGCCGAAGACGACGGCGGAGCGGTCAGTGACATGACGTCGTTGATGGCCAGGCGCAGCGAGCAGAAGAATCAATCGGCGCAGGCTACGCGTCAAACGTCTCCTTCATCCGGAAACGCCGCCGATCCCGAGTACACGATTGTCGATCAAAAGATTGTGTCCGTTCCGCCATCGCCACAACAACTCGCATCAGCGATCCCGGCACGACGTTTTGGAAGGGGCGGAGGGACGGCGACGTCAGGTTGGACGTTTGTCGACTCGTGGTACATTTTGGGACCGTTTGACAATGCTCAACGAGCGAACATCCATAAGCAGTTTCCTCCCGAGAGTGTGGTTGACCTGGACGCGACGTATCGAACGCGTACAGGGATTGAGCCGATCGGATGGCGATTTTTTCAAGCCACGTCGCCGAAGATCGAGCCTCGACATCTGCAGGGGGAATACGTCATCTACTATGCCTGGACGCAGCTCCATTTCGACTCTCCCACGGATGTTTGGATCGCCGTGGGCAGCGACGATCGGTCGGACCTGTGGATCAACGACGTTCGCGTTTGGTCGAGCAGTGATGACTTGAAAATGTGGAAGATTGACGAAGGCATGCGCCGCGTGCGGTTCGAGGCGGGCTACAACAAGGTCCTGTACCGGATCGAAAACGGAAACGGACCTTGGGCATTCAGCCTGTGCCTGAATCTCGACAGCCAGCTTCCTGCCGAAACGCAGTAGTGCTTTCTCAGCACTGAAAATGGGGGTGAGACCGACCAGTTCGTGCCGTTCCGCTAAGACTTCTAGCGGCGTGACGCGAGCGGGCTGTTGTTTTAGGCGTTTCGCAAAAATGAGTGAGCCGACAGCGGTAGCTGCGGGCATCCAACGGGCCCGTCTTAGCCGTAAGGCCCGCGGCTAGCGCCGACGGCTCACTAAATCAACAGCCTGCGAGCCCTCCGGTTCAGGCAACTGTCAACGATAGGCTAGACGAAGCAATCGCCCATATCGATTGATCTTAAGACGCTCGCAATCGCTTGCCGACTTCCTTTAACGTCGCCTGGTCTTCTGGATGAATCGAACCGTCGGGTAGCGGACCGGTGTTCAACAGCAGGTTGGCGTTCATGTCCTGAGCCGTTTTGAGCATCTTCATCACCTGGTCGGCCGTCTTGTGTTTGCCGTCATCGGCTTTCGTGTATCCCCAACCGTGAGGCTGAAGCGTATCGCAGATTTCGAGCGGCATATCCGACTGCCCCTTCCAATGGCGTTCGGGGGCTTTGAAATCCTCCGTTCCGAGCACGCCTTGTTTGTAGGACACCAACACTTGCGGCTGCATTGAGTGAATGTGGTCGTAGAGTTCCTGAATTTTGAACTCATGAATTTTCGCTCTGCGTGACGCTGGGGTCGCGTGACCATCGAGCCAAATACCGCCAATCGGTCCGTAGTTGGTTAACAACTCGGTGATTTGGTTCTTCATGAATTCGACGTAGATTTGCAGATCATGTTCTTCACCCGTTGCATAGAAATCTTCCGGCGGATCGTATTTCGGACGCGCCGATCCACCCCACTCCGAATTATTGGGAGCATGCGGGTGACGCCAATCACGACCGTGGGAATAGTACAGATAATACCCAAGTCCCTTTTCTCGACACTGGTCCGCTAGTTCACCAACAAGATCACGTTTGGCGGGCGTATTCGTGCTTTTAAAGTCCGTGTACTTAGAATCGAACAAGCAGAAACTGTCGTGATGCCGGGTCGTGATGTTGATGTATTTCATGCCGGCATCAAGGGCCATGTCGGTGATAAAGTCAGCATCGAAGTTCTTCGCTGTAAAACGATCGGCGAGCTTCTCGTATTCCTTTACGCGGATCTTTTCTTTGAGCATAACCCACTCGTGTCGGCCGAGCAGCGAGTAGAGCCCATAGTGCATGAACAGTCCGAACTTCGCATTGCGAAACCACTCCAACGCCGCTTTCCGAGGATCGACCGCGTATTGATCCGAAACCTCTTTCAGGAATGATGGTACCGATCCGGCCGACGATGGCTGGTCGGCGTACGCACTCGTGGTCGCAATCGCTGCGGTACTCGCGACGGATGATTTGATGAAGTCTCTGCGAGTTGTCATTGGTCTTTCTCTTGGTTGGGTTCATTCGTGTGAACAACACTCGAACCGGCCTCGTTCGTGCCGGATCAAACATCGGTGAGCGTCGTTCCAAAGGTCCGTCATCGATCGCTCAGTTAAACGCAATCGTTACCTTGTCCACCATCGGTTTGGATTTGTTATCGGTCGTGTCGGTAAGCTTAAATTCTAATTGGAATCCGAATCCCTCGGGTAATTGAGACAGGTCGAGTGACGCAGGAGTTTTCTGAACATGCTTGGCAAATCCGGGCGTGTAGTCGTAGGACTCTTTCACGGTTTGCCAATCGCTCCACACATCGATCTTTCCATCATTGTCAGTATCAACACCAACGCGGGCGTCCACGTTTTCCACCCACGGCCCCGGACTTGTGTAATCGGTTCCCTGTTGTGTGATGAGATAAAATTTCCCTTCGGCGAAACACACATCTGGATCGGGGTGCCCGTTTCCAACGCTGTCACACCACTCGAACGGACCGTCGATGGTTGGCGATGTGAACCATCCCACGCTCATGCCGTGTCCGCCAACGGGATCGAAGTCACCAAACAAATAGTATCGCCCACCGATAGAGATGCTGGCCCAGTCGCCATAAGCTTCCTGTTCGGGTTCATGCACTTGGTAAGTGGCAACGTTTGACTTGAAGTCAGGGTGCTGCAGCCAGTGAGGGTGTTTGTACGTTGCCGTTTTTCCAGTGGGCGTCGTGCGATTGTCAACAACAGGAGCAAGAATTTCAAAATCTTTGATGCCGTCCTTGCTAACCGCGTGGCCGGCTAAAGGTGAATCCCACGATCGTTTATTTGCATCGATCGGGCTCCAATCCTCATAGATCACGTGAAAATTTCCATCGAGATCCCGGATGAAGCAACAGTCCGATCCATCCGAAGGATCTTTGAACGCCATCCCCATATTCTTACCCGGTTGGCCATCGGTCAGATCTTCGTCGATATAGAGATGCGGGTCCTGGTCGTTAGGATAGTCGTAATAGATGTAGAACTTGCCATCGACGTACTCGGCGGTGGTTACCCATCTCGAAAAATCCTCGGTCACCTTTCCGTGGTGAACCCAGTTGACCATGTCGCGACTTTGCCACGCATGATATCCCCCGTCACGATTGTCGACTCCGCCGGGCGCGTCGTATTGATTGGCATAGGGTGTTGTAAGCAAAGGGATATCGAATCCGTCGAGCGTCGCGGGTTCGGGTTGAAACGCTGGCTGTTTCTTTCCACCAGCGGCACGTTTTTTCTTGCCCGCGCCATAGCGGCCAAAAATCCAATAGTCGTTTGGTCCCAAGCTCAGCACGACGGGAGCATCGGCAAGATTCGACGGCCCGACATTTTTGATCGGATTCCAATTTTGCCAAATGGGCGACTGATCGAACGTGACCGAACGGATGGAGCGTTTTTCAGTAAACGCTTTCACCCGACTTTGAAAGGTGGCCGTTTTGCCCTCAGGTTCAGCAACCCCTTTCTGAATCGTCAATCCGGTCTGCGAAGCGGTGTTCTCTTGCCAATCGGAATCACTATCAATGACCCAGGAGTCATTCGCTGTCGAGAGCGATGCAGTGAGGACGACCAGGACGAGCCCGGCGGCGTAATGTCGACTTCGATTCATTGATAATCTCATGTTGATTTCGTCTTGGGTAGTTTGCATTGATGCGTTGGGGTTGCGTCACACTTTGCAACGCAACCGGCTCAATCGAGGATCACGCGGTCGCGTCACGGATGCGCGGCGGTTTGGGGAACGGCTCCCTGCCACCCTGCCAACCACTGCTTCCTGAGGGTCTCACACAGTTCGGAGTAGCCCGCCTGGCCCGCGACATTCTGATTCTCTTGCGGGTCCGTCTGATGATCATAAAGTTCCTCAGCGTCGACCTTGGTGTGGTCGTCGATATGCACCCAACGAGTGAACCGATAACGGTCTGTCCGCATCGAGTACCCCATCAAACGTCGCCCGTTCACCGTCCGCGGGTATTGGCTGAACGCTGCGGTCTTCCATGTTTCCTCGGGGCGATCCAATACCGGTCGAAACGACGTCCCTTCCAAATGCTCGGGCAAAGGCAGATTGGCGAGATCGACAAGCGTCGGGTAGATGTCAACGAACTCAACAAGAGCCTTCGTCGATCGCCCCGCATGCTTCATACCCGGTACCGAGATCACCAGCGGAGCCCGCGCGTCGTCTTCGACGTTGCTATGTTTGCACCAGCGATTGTGCTCACCCAATTTCCAACCGTGATCGCCCCAAAGGATGACAATCGTGTTGTCGGTCAACTCTAATCGATCGAGTTCGTCGAGCACCCGGCCGAGCTGTGCGTCCATGTAGCTGACGCAGGCATAGTAGCCATGCTTGAGCTGTCGTGCGTACTCTTCCGGCAGATCGTTCGTGTCGGGGACACCGCTGTAATTCCACATCTCGTTGCGTTCGACCAACGCGTAATCGGGAGCGTCACGAGGCAAGAATCGATTGGTCGCTCGCGGAATTTTTTGTGGGTCATACAGATCCCAATATGCTTTCGGGCATACAAATGGGAGGTGTGGCTTGCGAAAACCGACGGCGAGAAAAAACGGCTGGGACGCAGTCGCAAATTCTTGTAACGATTCGATCGCCTCATCCGCCAATTCGCTTTCGCCACCGCTATTTGGCGGGTCATTTGCGATTCGAAACGCCTGGCCACGATTGGTTTTCGTCAACGGAATTGGTGTTTCAGGAGTCTCGTTGCGGTTGACGAGCGTGTGGAACTCGCGTCCTGCAGGCTGCCCCGCCTTGGTCGATGCGCTGGGTTCCCGCGCGCTCCAGGACGGCGGGTCCTGCAAATCGCCGTGGTAGATTTTCCCCAACCCACGCGTGACGTATCCATGCTCTTTAAACCACTGCGGTAGGGTTATCACATCCGGGATCGCTTTGCGAAAGTGCGTCGTCAGATTCCACACTTTGTTCGTGTCGGGGCGAACCCCCGTCATCACGCTCGAACGCGAAGGCGAGCAAACCGCCTGCTGGCAGTATGCTCGCTCAAACACGATGCCCCGCTTGGCAAGCGAATCAATGTGGGGGCTTTGAATCACGGTATTGCCGTAACAACCAAGTTCCGGACGCAGGTCGTCGGACACGAGGAAGAGTACATTGAGCGGTTTCTCGGTTGCGGTATCGGCCGCCTGGAGCGACGGCTTCCCGACCCCAACGAGGAGAAGTCCAAGAGCAAAAAATGCGTACCAGACGGATCGTGGCCGATCACTCATTTCTGGTCCTCAACTCGCTGCAATTTCACTTGGCGAAGGTTCATCGGTTGCCATTGTCCAGCTTCCGGTTTGACTTGGATGCTAGTCGGACCGGCGCTATCAAATTGGATCGTGCCGAGGTCACGTTCGACATACTTTCCATACCCGCCCGTCGATTCGACTTCCGCTTCGAGTTCACCGCCCGCTGGGCCGACATGAAATTTCGTCTTGTCCCCTTCGACTGACATCGTCGCGGACACTTGATACGTCCCCGGTTCGTCAATCTTGATGTCCCACTGCACCCAAGCATGGTCGTCGAGCCAATAGCCGACGTGCGAGATTCCATCGTGTTCACGCACCGTGGCTTCTTTACTTCCTTCGTTGTTGTGAATGTAGGCCTTGTCCGCCGTCAGCACCAACTCTCCGCTTTTATCGGGCGTGGGAATGCGAACGAACGTTTCCAACGGGCCGCGAACCTTCAGTGCGATCACGCTCGCGATCTCATCAGGAGCATGGGCGGGCAGCGAGACGACCACACCATCGTCAACCGATTCGGTTTTCAGTTCCGTTCCATCGGCGAGGAGATGGGCACCACGCACCTCATTCTTCAACCCGGGAACGGATAGTTTGCCATCGGCGGGCCAGTCAAACACGTGGAGATAGAGGATGTGATTGGTGCCGTCAGAATCATTCGACTTAGCGGATTTCATCGTGCATCGCCCCCAGTCGAACGCACCAATGGGGCTGGCGGTGGTGCCGTAAATCGACTCGCTATTAACGCTCATCCACTCGCCAATCTGTTCGAGACGCTCAATCGCTTGCGGCAGCAGTGTCCCCTCGCCTGTCGGGCTCACGTTGAGCAAGTAGTTGCCACCTTTGCTGGCGATGTCAATCAGATTGCGAACCAGCGTCGTCGTCGACTTGAAATCGGTGTCGCCGAGCTTGTACCCCCAACTGCCGCTGATCGGCATGCACACTTCCCAATCTTTACCAACGGGCGCTTCGCGTGGGATTTGGCGTTCGAATGTCTTGTAGTCGCCGGGGAAGTCGTCGCCTAAACGATCGTTCGTGATCACGTCGGGAATCAGCTTGGTCAGCGAATGCAAACTGTTAAACGACTCTTCGCTCATCTTGCGTGGGGTGTCCCACCAGAAGATTCCGATCGGCCCGTACTCGGTCAGCAATTGCCGAACTTCGGGTACCGCTTTTTGACTGACGTACTCGTCATTACTGACACGTTCGATTGTTTTATCCCAGTTATTTCCGATACCGCCGGGATGATGCCAGTCCTGGGCTTGGGAGTAGTAGAAACCGAGACGGATTCCTTGTTTTTGACAGGCTTCAGATAGCTCTTTCATGATGTCACGTCCAAACGGCGTCGCATCGACAACGTTGTACGGACTGGCGTGCGAACCGAACATCGAAAAGCCATCGTGGTGCTTTGCGGTGATGACCAAGTACTTCATGCCAGCGTTCTTGGCGCGGGCGACGAATTCGTCGGCATCAAACTTCGTCGGGTTGAATTGCGCCGCATACTGCTCGTATTCGGCGATCGGAATCTTCCCGCGATTCATCATCCACTCGGCACTGTTTGGCAGCTTTTGTCCTTTATATTCGCCGCCCGTTGTGGAATAGACGCCCCAGTGCACAAACATGCCAAACTTGGCTTCGCGCCACCACGACATACGGGCATCGCGTTCCTCTTTCGACTCGGATTTGTCTTCCGCCGCGAGCGGACTAACCAAGGTGAGTAATAAGAGACCGAGGGTAAACAGTTTTGAATACATGGCTTTCATTTCAGGTCGAGTTCACATTACATCGCCGATCCCTGGTGGGATCCAGCGTGACAACAAATATCATACTTCAATCGAGCGAATCGCCGTTTGACGATTCACCGCGATTTGCTCTGTCATTGGCTTGACTTGCTCACTTGGTGCAACGGAGCCGATCTCCCTAGCTTAAGCGAATTTTTTAACGTCTGCTCCAATCGCTCAGTCACTTCGGGGTAGACGAAATACAAATTCCGTGTCTCCCCTGGATCGGACTCGAGGTCATAGAGTTGTCCGGGTGCTTCCCGCGCCGATTCCGGCAACGCGTATTGCATCAACAGCCGATGTTTTTCGTAGTTATTGCCGCCGGATCCCTGGTGGGCGAGCAATTTCCATTTGCCACTACGGATCGCGAGCGATCTATCGCCGTAAAATCCTTGCTGCAATACGTATGGGCGAATCGATTGGTTGTCGTCTTGCTGTAACCACGCAGGCAACATGTTGAAGCTATCTTCGGCGGCGTCGTCAGGTACGCGTTCCCCAACGATGGCTGCCACAGTGGCAAACACGTCGGTCAACGAGGTGAGCTGATCCGAGGTTGAGCCCGCGGGGACGCGTCCCGGCCAACGAACGATAAACGGCACACGATGACCGCCTTCCCAGTTATCTCGTTTCACGCCACGCCATGGCCGTGCGCCGTCGTGGCCGTAATCTTTACGCATGTTGTAGATCGTCGGGACTTCGGGCCCGTTGTCGCTGGTAAAAATCACGACGGTGTCGTCCGCGATCCCCAACGATTCGATGGTTTGCAACAGTTCACCGACGACGTAGTCCAGTTCGAAGATAAAATCGCCGTGTGGGCCGAGTTTCGTTTTGCCTTTGAATTGATCGCCAGGAAACGAAGGGAGGTGAACGGCTTGAGCCGAATGAAACAGGAAGAACGGCTTGTCTGGTGTTTCAGCGTGATGCCGTTTCAGAAACTCCTGGCTCTTCTCGAGGAACTTCATGTCGACTTCCTCGAGATCAAAATCCGGTGCCACTTGTCCGGGACGATTATCGTTGGCGTAGGGGTGCCGCGGCAGCGTTGAGCGATCGAGTTTGGCGACGGGGGGCACCGGAATGCGATCGCCATCGATAAACGCGTACAACCAGTCCGTTGTTGGGCAGCATGCGGTTCCAAAGAAATGATCGAAACCGTGGTCGACCGGACCGCCTACGATTCGGCGGGAGTAATCAATCCGATTGACCCCGTCAGGTCCGCCGTCGTGAATCGGCATTCCCGATTCATCGAGAAACGTGAGACCGATATGCCATTTGCCAAAACACGCGGTCGTATACCCGATGTCACGGAGCATTTCCGGCAACGTCAAACGCTCGGACGCGATCAACGAGGGACCGCCCGCGCCGCTGAATACGCGCCCGCCGTTGGGAACGCGAAACGCCATCTGCCCAGTCATCAAACTGTACCGGGTCGGCGTGCAAACGGTGCACGGACTGTGAGCATCGCTAAACCGCATACCCTCGGCAGCCATGCGATCGAGGTTGGGGGTTGGAATTTGCGACTCTGGGTTGTAACAACCGAGATCTCCGTAGCCCAAATCATCCGCAAGGATCACAACGACATTCGGCATCTCGGCGCGCGGATCGCCGGAAACGTCGGTCGCGAAAGCTGCACCGATCGTGGTGCCGATCAGAAGCAAGAGGGACAGACACGCGACTGAGAGACTTCGTTTCATGACGCGGCATTTCGGTAGAGGGTTCCGAGCGGAGACAGTCCACTCGGTTGGCTGGGATCGTACAGGCTCGAGATGTCCCGAGGCCCGCTGGAAAACCACGCATACCGCTCGACATACGGAAGCCGTTCGAGTTCGGGCAAAACCTGTCGCATGAATCGAAGATTGTCATTGACGGTCATCTTGCGATCCTTGCTACCAAAATTCAGCCCTGCGAATTCGGTGATCCAGATCGGCTTTCGATAGGTTGCATAGACCTTCTGCAACGATGCCAGAAACCCTTTGATGCTCCCGTTCGCCTTAACATTGGGGTAACGATGAACGGCGATGAAATCGATTCGCAATCGTTTTAGCTTCGCCGCTTGCATGAACGCATTGAACCAATCCTTGCCTCTACGATTGTCGGTCACCGCCGGGCTACCCAAACGCAACTCCGTTTCCATGAGCCGAGGCCAAAGTTCGATCGCCCGCTCAACGCTCGTATTGCCCTGCTTCGCACTGTCGGGTTCGTTAAAGCCCAAGAGATGGGTGATCTTGTGAGATTTCTTGAGCGTTTCGATTCTTGCGAAACTGCGATCGATTGCGTCGATCTTTCCTTTGATCATGGGAACGAACTCGGCGTCACGCTGGCCGGGTGTCGGTTGCCAGTACCAGTTGTAATACCAATTCGCACGCGTCAATTCGCAGTTGCTGCCCTTGCCGCAGATTCCTTTTTTGGTCGTAGTGCGGTCAACAGCGTTGGGCGTGGACTCAGAATCCGTCTGTTCACGTCCCGCACCATTCGCGAAAGCTGGAATCCCGGCCGAAAGAAGTCCTACGGCGGCGCACTTGAATCCGGTTCGCCGAGAGAGACATGTTTGCTTAGGGGCGAGGGAATTCATTTCTGGCCACGTGGTAGGTTAAGGCAACGCCCTCCAAACCGGTCAAAACTGCGAGTTACCATCATGGCGGCCCGCGGAAACCACTCTCGCGTTGCGTTGGAGAACGTGTTTTGAAGGAACGCACGGGCGTCCTGCCCGTTACCGCGACGATCCTGTCGCGTGCGTATAGTCCCTATGAATCCCGAAAGGATTCCCTTTCGGAAAGACTCTCTATTGAAACCGATCGAACCGACCAATGAATTCGCCGCAACGGCTATTTTTGCTGACGCAAGGTCGCAGGCACTCTTGATTTGCGGCACCGATTGCGTCCCCAAAGAGACGACGCGTTCCGAGCCGGTGACGAAGTCCCAGACCAGGGTCATGACACACTGCCTCGCTCCGCAGGAAACAGGTGAACACTTGTCCGGCAGACGTTTTTTACTCGGAAGCCCGGAGACGGCTGGGGAACCAATCCTTCCTTAAACATGCCCTAAGTGTAAATGCCGTTCCCCGCGACCCGACTCCCATTTGCGACACAATACTACGCTTTTGCGACAGATGGGTAACAAACGTCTCTGCCCAAACGCCTCTGTCCGAGAAGAAACCTCTCGAACGAACCGTCTCAACGATCACGTGTAACGCAATAGCAACCGCTCGGCATCATTGCACAGCGAGTTCTTGGAATGCCGTGTTCTCAGCTTTGTCGGTCACTGGAACGGTCTGCCAGCAAATCCACCGGAACGTTCCCAACGATTCCCCGGACCGTGCACGCAAGGACGCGGCGTTGAACGCATTGCCCTTGAGCGAAGTGGTATCGATTGTTCCCAACGGCGCGAATCGCTTCCGGTCGCTCAAATCCCAACCCGGGTTTCGCTCTGAGTTGCTGCCGTAGATGGTCAGCTTTTGAGCACCGCGGTTTCCGTTGTGGTTCGCACTCCAACTGGTGATTGCCGAGACCGCTTTGGAGCTGCCAAGATCCATGCGGTAAACCCCGAGATAGACACCGTTGCCAAAGACCGGACCGTACCCGTCAACCAATTGACCATCGACCAAAACGCTCAGCGGACTGTTGTTAGTCGGTTCGCTTGAAGACACCACACCATCGCGTGAACTCGGAGGTGCGAGCGTTGAGAATTGGTCGCCGCGCCCGATCGATTCGACCGCCACATACGCTCCGCTGGCTACTTCCAATTTCATCGGTTCTTGATCGCGAATGACCTTCAGGGTCAGCGGTGCATCGCCTGCGCTGCAGTACGCGGCCAAGAATTGTGGAACGTCCTTGACCGACTTGCCATTGACGGCTTGGATCAAGTCGCTCTCCTGCAGTCCGGCATTGGCGGCCGCGGTGTCGTCACCGACTTGAGACAAGGCAACGCCTCCATCTTCTTTGCGAACGCCAAACGCGGAAAACTCTTCGCCGCTGAGCGAATGAATCTTGGCACCCAACCAATACACCGGGATGTCGGTGGCGGTCATCGGCTGAGATTGACTGGGACGCTCGGCCGTCTCCGTAATCAACGGTGGAATGACTGGAGTTTCGGCGATTGCTTTCAGTGATGGCTTTTTAACACCGAACTGATCCATCGGGAAATTTTCGAACCCAACTTGTAAGGCCGGCGAGCCTTCGCGGACACGGAAGTCGCCGTTCGCGGGATCCACGAACAATGGATCACCCACCACTGAATTGGCTTCCCAACCGAATTTTGCATACCGGTCCTTAGCGTTCGGATCGGGCGAGTAGAACAAATTGCCGTCGACACGTTTGCCTTTCGCCTCCTCAGTCGGCATCCGCGCCCCACGAGAGGCCGCCATGAAGATATTCGAATGGACTTCGTCGCCGCTGTCGTTATACCAAACGTGCGGATGGAAGCCGTTATTAACGGTGATATTGTTCCACGCATGACGCCGGAACCCTTCACGTAGCTTCAATCCACCGGCAAGCATCAGGTTGTTATAGATGTCATAGTTCGACGAACCGTCGTCCAAATCGATATCCCAACCATGATCGCATCGCCAGCGGCTGTTTCGGATCACGGTCGTTTCGACGGCGTCGAGGAACGGCAAGTTCGGATCTTTGTCCACCGCATCTTGCGAAGCTGATCGGTCACTTCGCCAATAACGGTCGCGTCCCCATGAATTAAACGAACCGTGATCGTGAGTTTCTTGAACGGTATCGAAAACATCGCATCGTTCGATCAAATGACCGCCCCACGCCCCGTCACCGATATTAATGCCCGCGCGGGCACAATCATAAATCGAGCAATCACGAACCGTGATTCTTGACGCCATTTCGATCAACACGCCCGCGGGCTGACGCTCGACGCGGCCGATCCCATGGATCAGGCAATCCGCCACGACAGAGTCAGAAGGGTAATTGTTTGTCTTCGGTCCAGGCGTGCGGTCGATTTTGGTCAGATCGTTTTTCTGGCCATAGCCGAACAGCGGATCGCGTACCGCATCGGGATCGCCGACGAAACATACTCCACTGGCCCCGACGTCGTGGATGTGACAGCCCTTCACGAGTGCACGGCGGTTGTAGTTGCTAAAAAAGACTGCGTTCCCTCCAACTTGATCAAACTCCGCATCCAGAATTTGAACGTCTTCGGTACCCGTCAAGAAAATCGAACCACCGCGATAGATCGCCCAATCGCTTCGCAGGAGCGGCTCTTTGGTATCCATGAAAGTTCGCGCGGCGTGCCGAACAACGAAACCTTTCAAGGTGACGAACTTAACCGGAGCCGATTCGCTGCCTTGGAATTCGATCAGGTGTCGCAGCCGAACGACTTCCACGATCGCCGATGTCAGATCGACGTCGCCATCCGGCTTGTAGTACAGAGTGTTTTCATCGGAATCGTGATACCACTCGCCCGGAGCATCGAGTTCCTCAAAAATGTTTTCGACCATCCGAAAGTCGCGATGCATTCCCGAGGGCCGGTTGTTCTGCCATCCGCCTTCGTAGGTCACCTCACCGTCATCACTCTTTCCGGTGATCTGATAGTGATAGCCTCCCCAGCGAGATTTATGCATCGCATGAATGAATCCGCCCGTCGGATCCGCCCAACCGGCGGCCCGTTCTTTCGAAAACGCATCCGCAGCAAAGCCCTGGTAAGCAGCCGTTTTTTTGGAGGCGTCGTAATTCGGATAGCGTGCCATCCGCTGGTTCGTTCCGTTGACAAACAATTGATCGATCTCAAGCCCCGACTGCGTCTTCGCCATGAAGACGCCGTCGCGGAACGGCTTCCAATCGAGATCCAATTGACTGCCACCACTCAGCACCGCACCGCCTTCGTTGATTGCGGCAAACACAACCGGGTACTCGGCCGTGCCCGAATCATCCGGTGTGAAGACCAGTGTCGTTGGGAGATAGTAAACACCATCGGCAACGTGCACCGTGACGGATTCTTTACCGGCCAACGGCTGCGCGAGCGACTTCGCTTTCTCGAGTGAGACAACCGGCGCAACTTGCGTCCCGGGATTGTTATCGCTCCCGGCGGGACTGACGTAGATGTCAGCGGCCGAAACCACTCCCAGCGAAACACAGATCAAAACAAACGGGGCCACAAAGATTTTCATTGGATTCATTTTCGTTCAGTTCTTGGTGTATGTGTCAACCGTTCTACCTCGGTGAAATAGGCTCCACCAGCCCTCCCGTTTTCGTCGAAAAGGTAGGTCCATAGTTGGGTTTGTCCTGCGGGGAGGATCATTTCAAACTTGACGCCTCGGCTATCGGGCAGCACGTCTGCATCATATTGATGTCCCGCGATCTTGACTCTGGCTCGCACCGCCACGACGGGACGGTCCGCTTCGACGGGCAACTGACGTAACGTCAAACGGTACAGCCCGGCCTGATAGACGTTCACGTTCCACGGCCCGACCACCCTCGGCAGTTCTTTAATGCTAGCGAAATTCGATGGCGGAATTCCCTTCTTCAGATACCAATCCTGGCTGCACAACGTCGTCGGGTTGTCGGCGGGATTGCCTATATCAATCGCGACGGGGAACATTTGACGAGAGACCAACTCCCAGAACGTCACGTACCGCTCACGCATTTCCGCGACGACGTCGGAGTGCGACGAAGCGACGTCAGTTCGCTGGGCAGGATCCTTCTCAATGTCATAAAGTTCGCTTCCGTTGATCAATCGCCATCGATCTTTTAATACGCAGGCATACTCCCAGGGCTTGGGTGTTTCGTCAAAATAAGGTCCGCCATGCAACTGCACGACCAAATGATCACGATGCGGCGAGGGACCATCATCGGTCAATTGTTTAGCAAACGAAATTCCGTCGAGGTGATCGTGATGAGACACCTCGATCTCGCACAACTCCGCAATTGTCGGCAGCACATCGATATGGGCCGCGAGCGAAGAACAATCTCGACCACCCTCAATTCCGCCGTCGGGCCAACGGATGAAAAATGGGACGCGGTGGCCGCCCTCGTAGATGGATAAGCTTTTACCACGCATCCCGGCGTTGAATCCCTCGATCGCCTCCGAGTCCAATCCCTCGAAGTGACCGCCACACTCGGTACCGTTGTCCGTCATAAAAACCAGGATGGTGTTTTCGGCCAGTCCCAAGGCTTCCAGGCGTTCTCGCAAGACGCCCAGGTTGTGATCGACATTGGCGATCATTCCGTAGAATTGATCACCATCGCTCCAATTGGCAATCCCACGGTACGGTTCGCTCCACTGTGGATCAACGAGATAGGGACGATGGGGTGCATTGGTCGCCAGGTACAGAAAAAACGGCCGATGTCGGTTTTCCTCAATGAAACGAATTGATTCCGAGAACCACACGTCGGTGCAGTAACCCTCAAATCGTTCCATGCTGCCGTTTCGCTCGTACGTGTCATCGAAGTAATCGTTGCCCCAATAATCTGACGCTTGGCCGACCTCGCCGGATCGATGCCAAACGACGTCCTGGAACCCGCGATCTTGCGGACGGTGCGGAGCGTTGTCGCCCAAGTGCCACTTACCGATCATGCCAGTCGCGTAGCCCGCAGCATCAAAGATGTTAGCAATCGTGACCTCGTCAGGATGCATCAACGAACGACCACTGCCCGCTCGATACGCACCGGTGCGTGCCGGATAGCGTCCCGTCATCACCCCCGCACGAGTGGGTGCACAGAGAGGACTGACGTGGAAATCGGTCAGTCGGACCGACTCGGAATGCAAACGATCCAAATTCGGAGTCGACAAAATCGGATTGCCGTGGCACGAAAGGTCACCGTAGCCCTGATCGTCGGTCATGATCAGAATCACGTTTGGGCGATCAGCGGCAGCGAACTCCGAACCCACGATGGCTTGCGCGACGACCAACGCCGCGATCAAAAACCAAGCCGATTCGGTGCTCGTTCGTAATTTCATAGACTCGCCTTCGATGATTTGCCGCCTTTCCAATGCCCCATCCGTGTTAATGCACCGCCCGCAAATGACTCCCCCACGAGAATGACCGATGCATTCTCCGCTGCGTCGTTTGGTGATCCGGGTATGGAGCCGAGACGACACGCTTGCTGAGCCACCGTGCCGCGGACACCCAGCGGGGAACATACGACCAGCATTCACCACTCAAAAAACAGCTCTTATGGGCGTGGAACAACCACTACTGAATTACCTACGCCCCCAATCTAAACCTTGCTCAGCTCGAACCCTAAACAGATTGCGACATGAAAATACCCATTTGCGACACGCCCGTCTCATTTCATCATTCCTTATGACTTTGGGACGCCGCGAGCCGCCACCGTGCATTGTCTCTTGCGGTCCGCGCGGCTGATGCGGTACCGATAGGGACCGTTTTCCGAACGGGAGGGGCTCTGTTGGAATGGAAGCACTCAGGTTGGCGAAGGCAAACGCGGTGAGCAAGACACTCTTTTTTTCAGTTGGGGAACCCAGCGGCGACCAACATGCGGCTCGTCTGATCGCCGAACTGCGCGGTCATTACGGAACCGAATCGGTCCGTTGCCGAGGCTTTGGCGGGCCGGAAATGCAAGCCGCCGGTTGTTCGCTCGACCTCGACCTGACGCGACACGCGGTGGTCGGATTGGTTGAGGTGCTGCCGAAACTCCGGTCATTCTTTCGCTTTGCCGATCAAGCCGAACAAACTTTTGCCAGCGGAAGCGTCGACGGCGTCGTTTTGGTCGATTTCCCCGGATTCAACTGGCACATCGCCAAACGCGCTAAGAAATACGGCATCCCGGTGTATTACTACTGTCCGCCCCAATTGTGGGCGTGGGGTGCGTGGCGGGTAAGGAAGATGCGCCGGAGCGTGGACCACGTGATGACCGTCCTGCCCATCGAAACAACCTTCTTCGGTGACCATGGCATCCCGGTCTCATTTGTTGGGCACCCCTTTTTCGACGCGGTCGCTGAGAAGAAGCTGGACACCGACTCCATGCGGCAACTGAATTGCCAAACCGGATCAACACATACAGGCGACGACGATGCCGCCGTGCGAACGGTCGCGGTGCTGCCGGGATCGCGTGACCACGAAGTCCAACGTAATTTTCCGATCATGCTCGAAACGATCCGCCGCCTGCAGGCGCAGGAGGCAGGGAGCCCCAAGGGAACAGGGAAACCAGAGGGGACGGGAAAACGCGACGCGGTGCAAACCGACGTTCGCTACGCTGTCGCAGCCTATCGCGACCGCCATTGCCTCTGGTGCCGCGACCAATTGACCGAAGCGGACCGGGCGTTACCCATCGATTTCTTCGTAGACCGCACCTCGGAAGTCATCGAAGCGGCCCACTGCGCGATGATGGTGAGCGGTTCGGTTAGCCTTGAATTGATGGCACGTGGCACTCCCGCTGCGGTAATCTACCGCGTCGGGCGCATCTTACACGCCGTCGGCAAACGGGTTCTCCGCGTTGACAGCGTGACTTTGCCCAATTTGATGGCCGGTCGAAAGGTGTTCCCGGAGTTCGTTTCGGTGGGTGACGTGGAGCCTGCGATCGATTTCTTGCATGAAACGATACGGGCGATGCTCCACGACCAATTCTATTATCGCCGGGTCCAATCGGATCTGGCGAAACTGCGGGACGAGTACGGATTGCCGGGTGCGTCCCGGCGGTCGGCGGAGTTCCTCGCAGAGCGACTGGGACTTTCTCGCCATAACGGCGACAATGAGCAAACCATTCGGAGAATCGCTGCGTAACGCGGTTCTGTTTCTTTCCGTTTTATGCTCGATCCATCCTGCCGCGCGTCTCATGACAGATTCTGAAGAGAAAGCCAGCCTTCCCGCTAATTTCCTCACCACCCCCAAATCCACTGACCAGGCCAAACCGAGTGACGGGTTCGCGATCCCGAAGATGGGCGCCGAAGTCGGGTACGAGGTCCTCAGCGATGATGACGTGCCGCCGTTTCGCAGCAGCGGACTGGTGTGCCTGATCTTAGGACTGCTTAGTTTTTCGGCCTTGGTCGCCTGGCAAATGCTGGTCCTGCCGATCGCAGCAATCATTTTCGGCCTCGTCGCGATGCGAAAATGGACGGGACAACGTCCCGCCGGAACCACGGCGGCGGTGATCGGCTTGATCCTCGCGACGGGATTTGGCGCCGCGGGGATCACCATCCCGCTCGCCAAAAACCGCACGATGGGCAATCAAGCAGTCTATTTCGCGAAGGAATATCTCGAACTCGTCGGCCGCGGTGACGCGGAACTCGCACTAGAACTTCGCAAAGAAGCTCGCAACCGCCAATTGACCGAGATGAACCTCAAACAGGCCTATTCGAAGGATCCGATCGCGAAAGAATCGATGGAAGCAGAGGGCGACAACGGGCTCATCGACATCATTCAAGCCGCGGGACCTGACATCCCGTGGGAACTCGCCGAACCTCCACGTGTGTTCGTCAAATACAACATGGAACGCGTCGACACTTATTGGGTTGACCCATCAGGCAGGGTCAAAGAAAAGATCCAATTGCTGATGCAATGGTCGCCCAATGAGCAGACCAAAAAAGGCGAGTGGCACGTCAACCTGTTCCAAATCGCCCGCGAGCTGATCGTCGCACCGTCGATTCTGTAGCTCAACTCGCGTTCGGCGTGACCTGCCCGCCCGACGCTTACCCGCCGCGGCTTCAGCGGCGGGTCGCCACCGGCCCGTGACGATCAGTCGCCAATGTGCAGCAACCGAGACTCGATCGGACCGCATCCGTTGCCGTACTTCGGTGCAAAGCGGATCGCATGGTTCACCGCGGCAATGCCAAAGTCGACCGCCGCTCGCGTTCGCTTGGCGAGGTCTTCTTCGGGCGATGACAGCGCGATCCGCGCCGCAATCGTCGCGGCGAGCGAACAACCTGCACCTTGCGTGCAATCCGTACGGTGCCGTTCGAGCGTCAGCGTGACGATGGTTTCGCCCGAGTAAAAGAGATGCAACTGCGATCCGTCGAACTCACCTGCCTTGAGCAGCACCATCTCGGGACCGAGCTCCTGGAGCTGTTGTGTCGCCTCAAGCAAATCATCGAGGTCGCTGCCGATTTTCCGATCGAGCAAACGCTCGGCTTCAAACCGGTTCGGTGTGATCAAGGTGGACAACGGCAACATCACCTCGCGATAGGCCATAACAGCCGCATCGTCGACGAGTGGTGCACCATGTTTGCTAACCATGACGGGATCGACAACGATGGGACAGCCGCATGTTTTCAGACGGGCTGCGACTTCGGCAATAATCGCTCCGGTGCCCAACGCTCCCGTTTTGATCACTCGTGGCGGGATGTCAGACATCACCGCGTCGTACTGTTCACAGACGAGATCCGCGGAGAGCATTTCCACCCGCCCGACGCCGAGCGTGTTCTGCACCGTGATTAGAGTCACGACGGACATCCCGTAGACGCCGTTTTGCTGGAACGCTTTCAGATCGGCCTGCAACCCCGCGCCCCCACTCGGATCCGACCCCGCTATCGTTAATGCGATGGCATGTGGCGCGATCGAAACCTTGCGATCCATTCCGCTATCCATCACGCAGCCGCTTGATTCGCGGAGGTGACCGGAAACCAAATAACAAACGCTGTCCCCCTACCAAGCGAACTTTCCACACGCACGCGCCCACCGTGTTCATCGATGATTTCTTTACATGCGGCGAGGCCCAAACCGGTGCCCCCTTTGCCCGACTCGTCCGGCCCCGCCTTGGTTGAAAAGAACGGATCAAAGATACGAGGCAAGACGTCTTCAGGAATCCCAGCGCCGGTGTCACGAACCGTCAATTCGATCCTGGTTGCGTGAGAAGAAGAGGCGTCCTCGGATCGACCGGCGGCGACGCGAACCATCAACGTCCCGCCTTCGCCCATCGCCTGGCGCGCGTTGGTCATTAGGTTCAGCAGCAAACGCTGGATTTGATTCCCGCTAGCAGAAATCATCGGCAACCCTTCTGCCAAATCCAACTCCACGGAGATCCGGTATTTGTGCATCTCCCGCTCCATCAGCACGAGCGTGTCTTTCACCAACGCAACGATGTCGGTTGGTTCTTTGGCATCGCTGCGGTTGCGGGCTTGAGCGAGAATGGTGTTGGTGATTTTGGCCGCCCGTTCGGACGCCTCGAGGATTTTCGTGAGTGCTTTGTCACGGCTGGCGGTGTCCTGGTTCCGCAACCCCAGCTTGGCGTAATTGATGACCGTCATCAACACGTTGTTAAATTCGTGAGTCGCCGTCCCGGTCAACTCGCCCAGCGATGCGAGACTTTGCAGGTGCCGCACCTGTTCCTTCATCGCACGAAATTCCGCCTCACCACCCGACACCGCCTCCTGGGCCGCTCGTGGGGTGGCGGGTTGTTGCAAAGGACGGACGGCGGTTCGTGGATCCGGCATGATTAGGCAAAGTGTGCGGTGGGGAGAACGGTTGCGAAGCCGAGGCGGGCAAGTCGGCACGACTAGGCCTCAGTGGATCTATCGGCGCAACCTGCGTTTCTGATAAATCCCGATTCAGCGACCGGCAAACCTTAACGCCCCCCATTCCGACTGGCCCGAGCCGATGAGAACTCACCTCCAAGAACTGAGCGAAAAGGCTGATGAAAACGTACTTCAGCGGCTCCAACGGATGACCAAAATCGCTCGCAATTACGGGTTTGAAATCCGCGGCGAACCCCTCGGCGGGGCCGGCAGTACTTGGTGTGAAATCCGAGGCCGGAGGATTCTTTTTTTGGACCTGTCACAACCGGCCGCCGAACAGGCCATCGCGATCCGAGAAATTTTCGAAGAAACCGCTGCGGTACGTCCCCACGCACAGGCCGCATAACGCACAATCCCAACCTCGCTTTGGCGGCAAGACGCGAACTTTCGGCGACCGGGCTTTTGGAAATGGAGTGTGCAACTAGACTAACAGCCCTCCTTTCCTGCTCCTCGCTTTCACCGATTTGTTTGATATGCGCGTTATTGTCACCGGATCCAGCGGCCTGATCGGTTCGGCCGCCGTACGTCACTGGGATGCCCTCGGTGATGAGGTCATCGGTATCGACAACGACATGCGGGCCACGTTCTTCGGCCCCGACGGCAGCACGCGGTGGAACCAAAGCCGCCTCGAAGCCGAAACGACCAACTTTCGAACCGTTGTGTTGGACATCCGTGACCGCGAAGGGGTACTGGCGCTATTCGCAAAAGAACCACCGGACCTCGTCATCCACTGTGCGGCGCAACCGTCCCACGACAAAGCAGCAGCGATCCCGTTTTTGGATTTCGAGGTCAACGCGAACGGAACGCTGAACCTCCTCGAAGCGACTCGCCAATATGCTCCCGAAGCCGTGTTCTGCCACATGAGCACAAACAAAGTCTACGGTGACGCGCCCAACGAACTGCCACTCAAAGAACTCGAAACACGCTGGGAGTATGCCGACGAAGCGGACTACAATGGCATCAGTGAATCGTGCCGCATCGACCAAACGATGCACTCTCTCTTCGGTGCATCGAAAACCGCTGCGGACGTCGTGGCGCAGGAATACGGCAAATACTTCGGCATCAAGACCGGTATCTTTCGCGGCGGATGCCTTACCGGAGCGAGCCATAGCGGCGTCGAACTTCACGGCTTCCTCAGCTACCTCGTCCATGTGGCAGTGGCCGGCAAACCGTACACGATCTTCGGCTACAAAGGCAAACAGGTTCGCGACCAAATCGAATGCAGCGACGTCGTGAAGGCGTTCGAGGCGTTCTCCAAAAACCCGCGTCCGGGTGAGGTTTACAACATCGGCGGCGGGCGTGAGAACGCCGCCAGCGTGCTGGAATGCATCGCCAAGATCAAAGAAATCTCAGGCCACGAAATCGACTGGAGCCTCGGCGACGACAACCGCAAAGGTGACCACATCTGTTACATCAGCGATCTCAGCAAACTGCGCCGCGATTACCCGGAATGGGATATCCGAGTTTCGCTCGACGAGATCCTCAGGCAAATGATTGCGTCCGAAGAAGCCAAACTGGCCTAACACGACGTGAGCGATTGAAACCTATTCTTCGCCCTTGCTGTTGAGCGAGTAATAACTCGCCAGAACGAGGTCGGGTGCTTCGTTGTCAGCCGACGTCCAAAACCCGGTGGTGATCGGGAAACCGTTGTTGATGAACGCATCGTCGTTAGAATCGACGATCGCCTGGACGCTGCCGTCGGCCATCAACACATGACAGATGCCGTTGTGGTGTGCCGACATGCCGCGGTAATCCTGACGCGTATCATAACTCCATGTCTTTAACCAACCGGTTACACCGGAGCGACCGGTGGGAACGCGGAAGACCGGCGGTGAAAGCAATTTCGGCGACGACAGGTGAGCGACTGAACCGATGGGCGTGTCGGGACTGCCGTCACCGGTCGTATCGACTTCATTGCGATGCAACACCGCACCGCCGACGATCGGAGTCGTGTAGGGTGTTCCCGACTGCAGTTCCCCTGCACCGTTTGTCAGCACACCAATTGCGGATGAATCGCAAAGCAGCGGCACGGTGTTCGCGGGCGCACGTGAACTGTCGAGAAAACGTGTCGTCAGCGGACCGCGGGTCACGTTCCGGGTCTTGATATCGATACCACACGAAGAATCCTTTGCCGCAGGGTTGCCGTTCTCGTCGAACACCAAACCGCCGCGAACGAGGAACCACGACGCCGCATAGTTGGTGTCGTAACCCTCTTCGAGCATCTTCTGATTGACGATCTCGGATCGATCAGTCGTCGAGGCGGCGATCGGTGGCGTGCTCGGCGGTGCTGGTGGTGAGGATGCCGTGTTGCCCGCGATCATCCGGCAGACATTGTAAATCGTGTATCCGGTGTCGCTGGTATAAGGTTCGTTGCCCAACAAATCGACGCATCCGCCCCCGGTAAAGCTTGCGGCATTTTCGGTCAGCATAAACTCGATCGCTTTGCTCGACTGAGCCGGATTACTGGTGCATCGCATTTGACTGACCAGAATCCCACGTCGTACCAAATCCGCCACCCAACCCACTTCCGTCGGAACGCCGTCCCTTTCGGGATCGAACGCACCGCTACAGAACTCCCCGTTGGGTTCGCTCACGGTGCGACCGATCAAGCCGATTCCGAATTGCTTGAGGTTACTCTGACACTGGGCCGCGCGAGCACTCTCGCGAGCCTTTGAAACCGCAGGCAATAACAACGCCGCGAGAATACCGATGATGGAAATCACGACTAACATTTCGATCAGCGTGAAGCCGCCAGAACATCGTCGCGGTTGAGGATTCGTGAGGTGGATCACTATGAGATTCGTCCGAAAGGATACAGAAACTGGTTAAGTATTTTCTGTGGATTGTTTCGGATGCTGGGGCGGTGGCAATCGCAATTCAAAAAGCTGAACAAGACTTCACAATCACGACCCACTATCTTCATCGGACCTTAAAGAAGCCTCATTCGACGATTCCGACTCGACCGCTTCGGGGATTTTGACATCGATCACTGGACTGCCCCAACTCACCGAAAACGATTCGCTACATGAAGCGCACGTTACTTCGCAGCCCAGATTGCAATCGTCGACGACTTGAGGTGATTCGCACTGGCTACACAACACACGAATCATTCCGTCTGGTTTCGCCAACAGATCCAATTGCTGGTCCGTGATATCGGGCACTTCGATATCTTCGGGTAGCATCGTGACCAGCAATTCTCGCGTGATTTCGGGAGCCTCGGCGATCCGATTGGCTAGTCTCCGCACGCTGCGTTCAAACGAATTCCGGGACGTCCGCCCGTTGCCGAAATGACGATCGCGATTGAAATACAAATGTGTAAACCCGCGTAGCAATCGCCGCCGTGTCTCGGTCGGCAACTCGTACTTTGCTTTCGCGGCGATCAATTCATAGATCCGACACAACGCCTCGGGATCGTAGTCGTCAAAATGCATAGTGGTGCCGACTCGTGAACTCAATCCCGGATTGCTGCGGATCATCCGCGTCATTTCACGCGGGTATCCCGCGAGAATCACGACCAAGCGGTCTCGTTGATCTTCCATCCGTTTGAGTAGCGTTTGAACAGCTTCGCGGCCGTATTGATCTTGGCCGTCTTCATCGACCAACGTGTAGGCTTCGTCGATGAACAACACACCGTCGAGGGCCTCATCGATCTTGGCGTTGGTTTTCGGACCGGTTTGCCCCGCGTACTCCGCCACCAATCCGCTGCGATCGGTCTCGACAAGATGCCCTTTCGTCAACACGCCGAGGGCGCCGTAGATTTCCGCGATGATACGAGCGACCGTGGTCTTGCCGGTACCGGGATTCCCGACAAACGCCATGTGCAAACTCGGCCGGGTTGTTGGCAACCCAACTTCTTCGCGTTTACGTTCCATATTGAGGAAATTCGCGAGCGTTTGAATTTGGTTCTTGATTGCATCGAGCCCGATCAGCCGATCGAGCTTCGCCCTCGCGTCAGCCAACCGTTGCTCCGGAGTTCGTTCATCGGCGGCCGCCTCGGTCGACTCTTTTTTCGGCGGTTTTGGCGCCGCCGACGAGCCTCCGCCCCCGACCACCGTCGGCGTCGCTTTCACGGCGGCGTCTTTCGTGATCCCGCCGCGATCCTCGGTACCCTCACGCAGACGTTTGGCTTCGCTCCGCAACCACGCGATCGCGTCGCGTGCGTGATCGATATCGGCTTGGTGATCCGTCGTTTGCGGAGACGGAACATCAGGCGTGGACGCACTGGTCTCGGGAGCGTGCTGCCGCGACATGGCTTTGGCGGCTTCCAATTCGGTTTGAATGTGACGAATTCGTTCGCGATCGGCGTTGTCCTCACGTCCGTCCACGACAGCGATCATCGTCGCCAGACGGGCCGCCATCGTTTCCACCTCGCCCCATGAATCACGTAACGACGGCAACTCTAAGAACGGACGCGTGACCTCGTACCAAGACAAGTCTTGTGCGGTGGTGATCAACCAATCGATGGCTTCGTGTAGCTTTGTCCCCATCACCGGTTGATGCCAGATGTGTTCGAGCAAGATGCGACCGAGTTGCCTCTGCTCCAACGTTTGGGCGCGTGGATTGGGCAGGGTTTCGGCAAAAATCTTCATCACGAAGCCCTGATGCAAATCATCCATCTGGGCCGCCATGCTCACCGACTCGGGCGATGCAGTTACGCCGGCGGAAAGGCCGTCGCCACCGGCGAGCCAGCCGTAGCTGCCTTCGGCAATCTCCCCCGCCTCCACATACAAAGATCGGGTTTGCTCAAGCGCCTCCCGGAACAACCGGATCGAACGGAGGATTGCGTCGTCGTCGGGACCGGACATGAACATGCACTCACGCGCGAACAGAAAAGGTGGGTAAACCGTGACGGCGTAAGTATTTGAAAATCAAGGTCTTGCGTCAATCACCGTAAGGCGTCGGGCCGTTGTGAGAAAACCGCCCATCGGGTAAACTGCCTCGCTTCGCGGCGGGCCTGTTTCGCGGCGATTTTGGACATCTTTTCTCCCGCATTTGATGCGAGCAGACACTTGGCTGACGACGGCGAAACCCCAGACGACATCGACAATCCCTCAGACGAACTCGCAGACGGCGGCGACGGCCCGACAAACGAGGGTGGCGATGCGGATGGTTCCGGCCAGACCGGTGGCGATTCCCCCGCATCCGGCTCAGGTCTCGGCGCCTCGGGCGCCGGTGGCGGAAACGGATCCGGCGGCGATCCTCCTCGCACGGGATTCCCGGGCGACGGCACCCCCGGTGGCGGACGCGATGAATCCGGCGGTTTCGGGGCCATGCGAATGGTCGATCTGCCCATCGAAGACGAACTCCGCGAGAGCTATCTGACGTATGCGATGAGCGTCATCGTCAGCCGCGCCCTTCCCGACGTTCGCGACGGACTCAAACCGTCCCAGCGACGGATTCTCGTCGCGATGAACGACCTCAACCTCGGCCCAGGCAGCAAACGCGTCAAATGCGCCAAGATCTCCGGTGATACGTCTGGTAACTATCACCCGCACGGGGAAAGTGTGATCTATCCGACACTCGTTCGGATGGCACAAGAATGGAACATGCGGGCCCTGCTGATCGACAAACAGGGGAACTTCGGTAGTGTCGCCGGTCTGCCCCCCGCTGCGATGCGATATACCGAAGCTCGGATGTCGGCTGTCGCGGCCCAGATGCTCGAAGACATCAAACTCGACACCGTCGACTTCGTCCCCACGTATGACGAAGCTCGCACCGAACCGACGGTTCTGCCCAGCAAATTCCCGAACCTGCTGATCAACGGCTCCGGTGGTATCGCGGTTGGGATGGCGACCAGCATTCCGCCGCACAACCCGACCGAGGTTTGCGACGCGTTGATCAAACTCGTCGACGATCCAGACACGAGCATCGACGAACTGTGCGAAATCATCCCCGGTCCTGACTTCCCGACCGGTGGAATCATCTGTGGCCGCGCCGGTATCCGCCGTGGATACAAGACCGGCCGCAGCACGATGGTCGTGCGTGCGAGATGCCAAATCGAAGAGATGCGTGGCAACCGCACGCGGATCGTCGTCACCGAGATCCCATATCAACAATACCGCGACCGGATCATCGAAAAGATCGCGGCGTTGGTGAACGGTGATCGCATCAAAGGCATCTCCGGGATTCGCGACGAGAGCGATTTGAAGGAACCGGTTCGACTAGTCATTGAGCTCAAACGCGGCGAAGATCCCGACGTTATTCTCAACCAGCTTTACCAGTTCTCGCCGCTGCAGGACACGTTCTCGCTGATCTTCTTGGCACTCGTTGACGGCAAGCCGCGCGAGTTGACGCTGAAAGAGATGCTGGCGGAGTTCCTGCGTCACCGCAACACGGTGATCCGCCGCCGGACGCAGTTCTTGCTCGCCCGGGCTCGTCGACGCAAACACACCGTCGAAGGCCTTTTGCTGGCACTCGCCAACATCGACGAGATCATCCAAACGATCCGAACTTCGCGCACCCAGCCCGAAGCGAAAGAACGTTTGATGGCGATCCAATGTCCAGCCGCGATGCTCGAACGGGCACTCGGCGACGACGGGTTCAAACAGTTCCAATCCGAACGAGGCAAAGCGGAAAGCTATTCATTGACTAGCGTTCAGACGGACGAGATTCTTCGCATGCGGTTGGGCCAATTGGTCAACCTCGAGCAAGAAAAACTCTCCGGTGAACACGCCGAATTGCTCAAGGAAATCATCGACTACCTCGACATCCTGGCTAACCCACAGCGCGTCAGTAACATCATCAAGGAAGACCTTGAAGAGATGAAGCGTCGCTTCGGCGATAAACGACGCACCGAAATCAGCCACGAAGAACTCGGCAACATCGATCTCGAAGATCTGATCACCGAAGAACCCATGGTGGTTTCGATTAGCCACCGTGGCTACATCAAACGAACCCCGACGAGTGTTTACAACACACAGCGTCGCGGCGGCAAAGGACTCAAGGGTGCGAAGAGCGACGATGAAGATCCGATCGAACACTTGTTCGTCGCCAGCACGCACGCGTACCTGTTGTTCCTGACCACGACTGGCAAGGTTCGTTGGCAAAAGGTGTACGACATCCCGCAACTAGCTCGCGATGCCAAGGGCCGCGCGATCGTGAACTTGTTGCAGATGGAACCCGACGAACAGATCGCGCAGTGCCTCGCCATTCGCGACTTCAACCAACCCGGCCACTATGTCGCCATGGCGACCCGCAGTGGTCTGATTAAGAAAACGCCTCTCGAACAATACAGCCGTCCAAAACGGGGCGGCATCATCGCGATCAAACTGCGCGACGGTGACGAACTCGTCGACGCTGCCGTTGTCGGTCCCAACGACGAAATGTTGTTGGTCACCGCAGACGGTATGGCGATCCGGTTCCGAGAGTCCGATTCGCGCCCGATGGGCCGAAACACATCCGGCGTGAAAGGCATCACACTCGTGGGTGACGACCGTCTCGTCGGGATGGTGGTGACCGATCCGGAAGCGACACTGCTCACCGTTTGCAAGAACGGCTACGGCAAACGCACGCCATTCGGACCCAACGCCGCCGATGCACCCGAGATCGATGACGAGAACGCTGCGGAAGGCGCGACCGAAAATGCTGCGGAGGGCGACGACGAATCGTCCGCCACCAGCGGCTCGGCGCGATACCGAACGCAAAAGCGGGGCGGGAAAGGCTTGCGGGATATCAAGACCAGCGCACGTAACGGCAAAGTGATCGGGATCGCTCGCGTGACGGACGAAGACGAGCTGTTCTTGATGACGGCGAAGGGCAAATTGCAACGCATCTCCGCCGCCGACATCAACGTCATTGGCCGAAACACGCAAGGTGTCCGGATCATGAGCGTGGACAAAGACGACGAACTCATCGCCGTTGTCCGTGTTCCGGCAGAAGAAAAATCGGACCAGCCAGCTGCCGAAGCCGCGCCGACCCAGCCTGAGTGAACGACCGCACCGGTCCCTCCACGGACCGGTTAAGGAAACGCTGCACGCCGAAACCGGCGTTCGCAGCTTTCGTCGCGGGTAGTAAACCCGCGATGCGGTGGAATGTAGCGCGACGCTGTCGAAGCACTGAGGTGCTGCGTCGCAAGCCGACACGTTCTGCGGATCGAGAGCATCGTGAAAATGGCCCCGGGAGAGTAGGCCTCATTCTTGCCGACCAAACCGAGGTCGTCCGGCAGGAACCGGACCTGTGGGTTTTTCCTGCCACCAATTCACGATCGGTGGCGGCTGGAAGCCACCACTACCGGATCGCACACCTACCAGTATGGCAAATGCGATAGAAACAAGGGACCTTGGTTCGCCTCACGCGCAGACGCAGCCTCAGAACGGATGCTTCGGGTTGACTAATCAACAACGCATACAGCGTTCCGGCGGCCACAATCAGAAATTTTGGCTGCCTGCTCGACGTTTCGCCTGATCGAGCCGCCCCGTCATCCACTGTAGGTAGTTCTTCCAATCTTCACGACTGAAGCGGGTAGTTTCTTCAAACTGGTCATCCCACTGATCACTGATCCGATCCAGCACGACAGCAGCCTGACTGAGCAGCATGTCGGCTTCGCGGTCACGTCCAAGCGTGCGGGCCATGCGTGATTGCCCCAACAACGCCTCGAGCGCGGGCGGTTCGTTCATGTAACGCAACGACATGTCGCGATAGGCGTCAGCGGCTTCAGCGTATCGCCGCATCGACTTGAGCGTGTCGGCTTGACCGAGCAACGAGTTACGGAGGATCGCAACCTGTTTTTCACTCAACTCGTCTTCACGCTCAACCATGTCCATGAATCGAACCATCGAGGTGAATTGATCGAGTGCGGATTGACGAAAACGATTCGCTTTCTGCCGAAGATCGCGTTGGGCCGCATCCAGCAAACCGTCAGTCTCCAACTCGGCTTCCGGTAGCCTTGAGGCGAGCAACTGACCTCGCGCGAGTTGATACGCGGCGGCTTGGGCTCGCGGTAGTGGCCAATACCGCTCAACCGCTTCATTGAGACGACGCAGAGCTTCATTTAACTCTGGCTCGATTTCCTGCAACCGCTCGATCTTTTGTTCGAGCGGCAACTCCATCGCCTGCAATGTCTTCAAATCGCTTTCGGCATAGAGCAGCTCACCGAGCGTGAACAACGAATCCCGCCACACGGGACTTTGTGGCGTGAGCTGCCCGTCGTTGAGATTGTCAATCAGCAACCGTTTTGCGTCCGGGATATCGTGCGAATCCGCCGCGGCCTGGGCGGCGAGCAAGCGGGCTTCGTAACGCATCGGGTCACGAGTGAACTCGACAATACAGGTCTGCAGTGAATCCATCGCTTCATCGGGACGCCCTTCGGCGAGCAACGCTCGTCCGTGGGCGACCAAACCAGCGGGCTGCTTCAACCGGTCTTCATACCGAAGATATTTCTCGAGCAACGGGATACTTTTGGAAAAGTGCCGGCCACGCTGATACGAATCGATCGCTTGCCAGAGCGTTGGCACGTATTCCACCGTATCGAACTGCCTTTCGGCTGCGTCCGCGAACGCGTCACCGGCGCCACGAAAGCGAGCACGGGCGGCCGCAAACGCCTCACGAGAAACTTCACCACCAGGACCGCGCCCCGCCCTCAGGGTTGCGTCACCCCAATCGCGATAGGCGATCCCCTTCTCGATCAGTGCGGGTGACTCTCCAAATAATGCAGCGATTGAATCGGCGATTTCGACCACCGACGCGTACTGTCCCGCCTCACGGAGCACGGCCAAGATTTCGGTGATTCGCGACCGAAACTCGGCTTCATTCTTTTGCGTGTAATTGAGGTGCCGGCTTTGTGCGATCTCGCGAACGAGATACTTGGCCGTCTGCAACGCTTCCTCGCCGTGGCCTTGGTTGGCGAGCAGCTCCATTTCTGACAATCCGCCTTCAAGCCCACCTTCGCGAAAAGGTCGTTGTTGACGCAATTGCGTGAGTTCGGCAAGCGCGAGGTCCTGCTCGCCGGCCAACAAGAAGGCTTGTGCCGCCGTCAGACGCGATTGCGACGCGAGCAGCGGTGACGCTTCGCGTTGCAAAACCGCGAGGCCCTTCAACGTCTCCAATAACATCTCGCGATCGCTCGCGTTGACCTGCTCACTCGCTTTGGCGGGAATCGACGCGATGACGTGTTCGCCATGCGCGCGGTTGACCTTGGCGAGCACTCTCTTGATGACGAGCTCGGCGTCTTTGAGCAACAAGTCATCCCGCGCCGCCAATGCCCAACGCGTTTGACGAGCCAATGCCGGGGCGATGATCGTGCTTGCCCGCTCGATGGTTTGGGCAGCTTCATCGAAACGCCTCAAGCGAATCAGCCAATCAATCTTCAGCAGGTTTGGCTCGACTTGATTTTCAGCGTCAAGCGACTCGTTATTGAGGTAAGCATCGATCGCGATGATCGCTTCTTCGAGGTTCTCCCGAGGTCGACGGGCGCGGGCGACCGCGAGCACGGGCATCAAATCGGCATGCAGCGTTAAGTCGGTATCGATCGCCGCTTCGAGATGCTTGGTTGCCTGCTCATAATCACCGACTTGCTGAAACGCCAACCCGAGCATCCGATGCCCGTCAGCGGAACGGCCTTCCGGAAATCCGGCCTGCTCAGACCGGACGAGCAGAGGAATCGCTTTTTGAAGTTCTTCGCGACGAGCACGTGGCGAATCCAGACGCATGGCTTGTTCGAATTGGCCGGCGCCGATCAGGAAAGAATGCAGAGGGATCCACTCGACGTCCGCCTCGACCTCCTCGTCGAGCACGACGGTCGCGGCGAGTTCACCAGCGACGACCGCGTTGCCGGCAACGTACTGCGACGACGCGATTTTGAGCGTTTGTGCGGGCGTGATTTCTCCGCTGCTCGCCCAGAGTGAAAATAGGTAAGCAAACCCCGTGATGGTCGCCATCGCCATGACCCCTGCGGCGATGACCGAAAACGAAAGGCCCGACGATCCAGAACTGGACGCGGCGGTATCGGAATTTGGTCGGGCGGAATCGGGCACAGGCAGCTCTCTTGCGTTATCGCCCCGATATCAAAACGTGCCCGTAGGGGGCAAGACGTCGGACAACCTTTGCCAGACCTACTTCGCCTCATGAAGTCTGCTAGATTTGTGCGTTTTTGGTGATTGATCGACCAAAACACGTCTTTCTCGAATAGTCTTCTGCAGATGAACCATTCCGCAAAACCACGAAAAATCCTGATCACCGGGGGCGCCGGTAACGTCGGCGGCTCACTCGCCTGTCAACTCGTCCAGACGCCGACCAACGATGTCGTGGTGGTCGACAACCTGATTACCGGCAGCACTTCGAAACTACCCCCGGCGGACCTTCCCAATTTTCGGTTCATCAAGGCGGACGTGAACGACCTGACCGACCTCTCCCCGATCATGACTGCTCATCAATTCGACGCGGTTTTTCACTACGCGGCGTTGGTGGGCGTCCAACGAACCCTCGCCAACCCGGTCGCTGTGCTCCGAGACATCGACGGCATCCGAAATGTGCTCTCTCTTGCTAAAAACACTGGCGTCGAGCGGGTGTTTTACGCCAGCAGTAGCGAGGTCTACGGGGAGCCGGTCGAACTGCCACAGCATGAGCAGACGACCCCGCTGAACTCCCGATTGCCGTACGCGATCATCAAAAACCTGGGCGAGTCGTATTTCCGATCCTACCACCAAGAATTCGGGCTGAAGTTCAACGTTTTCCGGTTTTTTAACACCTACGGCCCCAAACAATCGACTGATTTTGTCGTGCCGAAATTCATCGAAGCCGCCCGTGCCGGACGCGACATCACGGTTTACGGCGACGGACTCCAAACCCGCACGTTCTGCTACATCGATGACAACCTCGATACGACCGAAAACGTACTCAACGACGAGTCCATGGCTGGTGAAATCATCAACATCGGTAGCGACCTCGAGGTCACGGTGCTCGATTTGGCCAAAACGATCATCGAAAAAGTCGGCAGCAAGTCGAAAATCGTGCATCTTCCGCCACTTCCCGAAGGCGACATGACTCGGCGGTGCCCCGACATCACCAAAATGCGAAAAATCCTCCATCGCGATTTGACGCCGCTCAGCGTCGGCCTCGACAAAATGCTTTGAGCGGAACACGCCGTCGAGCCAGCGTCCGCAAGGGTCGCTGACGAATCATTGTCGCAAATTTTCCGCACGATAAGATACTTTCGTGCGTATAATGCACGTCCCTCCCCCGCGTCTCCTCCCCCCCGCCTGACATTCCCCCGCCAAGGCTGTTTCTTTGCCCAAAGACACTTCCCAATCCGTCCGCCGTGGGCCGCTTTCCGCTCACGTCGACCGCGCCAGCAACCGCCGCGAATTTTTCACCCGCAGCACGATGGCATTCGGCAGCACGGTGGCGTTGGGCGGTTCGGCAGCCATCGCCGCTGGGGAATCCTTGCTCGCGGGCCCGTCTGCCCCGCCGCCGACGTTCCATGTTTCTGGCCGCGACACGCTGCGGATCGGATTGATCGGATGCGGAGCCCGAGGTCGCGGGGCGGTCATCGAAGCGATCCAAGCCGCCTCGGCGTCATGTTCAGCGGGCAAAACGAATCCACTCGGCCAAGTCCAACTGGTCGCGATGGCAGACACGTTTGCCAACAATCTCCAAACCGCATACCGCGCGATCAACGGACGCCATCGAGCGAACGTCGACGTCGGCAACCGGAGATTTGTCGGGCTCGATGGTTGGAAAGGCGTGCTGGCGGCGGATCTCGACCTGGTCATCCTCTCCACCCCACCCGCATTTCGGCCATTGCATTTCGAAGCCGCCGTTGCCGCGGGCAAACATATTTTCATGGAAAGCCCCGTCGCGACGGACATCCCGGGCCTACGACGGGTCATTGCGGCGGGTAACGTTGCACAAAAACGAGGCCTCGCCGTCTCCGTCGGCCTACAGCGACGCTACGAAGCGAGAACACGAGACTGTGTCGATCGACTTCGCGAGGGCATGATCGGTGAACTTGTCAGCGCCCACACTTACTCGAGCGGTTTTGCGACCGGGCGCAGCATTACGGCAAACCATGAACGCGGCCTGGAAGAACAGATCCGCAATTGGCACGACTTCGCTTGGATGAGCGGCGGTTTTGTCGACGAGCGGCACCTGCACAACCTCGACACGATCCATTGGGTTCTCGGGCAAACCCCGATCGCCGCCCGCAAACTCACGTCGCCCTCCGATGTTACCAACGTCTACACCGGAGGATCACCGGCATCGAACGTGAAAACAGCAAACGCCGGGCCGGCAATCGAGTTTGCTTATGAGAATGGGGTCCGAACCGTATGCGAACACCGCAATCCCCGCGGTACCGAACGACAACTCGGCGAGTGGTTCCAGGGCAGCGAGGGCGCTTGCGATTTGTCTCGTGCGATCATTCGCAATCGGGACGGCAAAGTCGTCTGGCAGAGCGACGCCAAAGAGATCCCCGGCAAAGGATGGCAACAACAATTCAACCAATTGATTGGGAACCTGCGTGAAGGCCAAATGCCCGCTGATCTCAACCATGGCATTGCCTGCACCGCGACTGCGATTCTTGAACGAATGGTCACGCAATCCGGTCAATCGCTAACGTGGGATCGGTTAATGGCCAGTGATGAAGGATTCCATCACCCGCCATGCACGGCTTGATGGCGTCGGGAAAACACCGCCCCGAACCGCGAGCCGTATTCACGCGTTTCCCCCACGAACCCCTGTGACGGGCCCGCCCGAGGCTTGCCGGCACTTCTGCGACTTAATGTGCGGGCGTCCAACATTATGGTTGTGAATGCAGTTATATTGCAGTGACGTCGAAACGCGTTTCGTCGGCCTCCGTCTCTCGCCTATGATCCAACCGACCTCGAACTTGCCATGTCCGAATCCGCTTCGACAGCCGATGATTCGCCTGGAAAACCAGTTGTTGAGAATGCAACCGAAGCACCGGGACCGAACCGACGGCAGGAACTCGAACATCGCTTGAGGGAGGCCCGTACCGACCGCGACGCCTATCTCGAACTCGGTGCGATCTACCGCGCCGAGAATCGTCCCATGAACGCGGCCAAGATTCTTAAACAGGGACACGAAGTATTTCCCGACGACGCGACGATGTTATGGGAGTACGAAGAAGCGCAGCTCGCCCGGTCGATCCAGCAACTCACTGAGATGCAGGCGATTGTGGCCAAGATGAAAAGTCCGTTGGCCGACCAGGATCTCGAACGCAGCACCGCGGATTGGGCCAATTGCCGAATCAAGGTCTGCCGCGCGAGATTGTCGAGAGACCCGTCGTTGGAACACCTCCGACTCGTCCTCGGTGAAGCGTTGCATGATCTCGAGAAGCACGCGGAAGCGATCGAAGAACTTAAACCGCTAATGAACAGCGACACGCACAGCTCGTCGGCTGCGTTGTTGACGGGACGCTGTCACCTGATCCTCGGCCGTGACGTCGAAGCGATGCGTTGGCTTCGCATGGCATCGCTGCGGCGAAGTGTCACGTCGCCGTTGAAGGTTCGCGCCGCGGCACTGAAGCTACTGATCGATTTGGCCGATCGGCATGGGCTGACCGCGACACTCGAACACTACCAATCCATCCTTAACACAGTCGTGGAAGCGGCCAAGCAAAACCACGCCCATTCGTCGCATCCGCCCGCTTCGACTCACTAACCCCTTGCTGACGAGACCGATTCGATGAATCAAGCGATTGGAGACCCCGATCAGATCCGCCAATTCGCGGCTCAATTGGCGCAATTTACCGAAGAGCTGCGCCAGCGGGGCGGTTCTTTGGCGGCCCAAATGAACCAACTCGAGCAATCTTGGCGTGACGAACAACAACGCAAGTTCAACCAAGAGTTCCAGGACCAATTGCGACAATTGCAACGGCTGATCCAGGCCACCGACCAACACGTGCCCTACTTGATGCGCAAAGCCGAACAGCTCGATCAATATCTCGGCCGTTGATCGCATCTCGCTCGTTTTCCTACGCCCAGAGTGCCGCGTGTCTACTTGCAATCTGTGGTTAGAGAGGCCACCTTGTTGTACGCCGAAGGCGGCATCGGAATCCCTCGCACGATCCCTGCGTTGACGCTCCATCGCGGTCACCGTACCGCTTTTCACCGACTTCGGCCCCCAACTGCTTCGTAACCCTCCAACGGTCTTGATTCGATGAGCCAGCACCCCAACAACTACCCCAAATTGCACAACGCCGCCTGGCCTGGCGTAGTCGGAAAAGGCGACGACGACGCCAACCCGGTCATCCCGCTCGAAGAGATGCTCGACCTGACCGCCGCCGCCGAAGTGGATGGTCGCAAGTTTGACGGTGTCGACATTTTCCTCTCGTCGCCGCACATCTCCATCGACGCCACCGATGAAGAACTCGAGCAAGTTGCCGAGCAGGTCAAGAGCCGCAACCTCGAAATCGGCACCGTGGTCGCGCCGGTCTGGGAACCGACCGGTGGCGGCAGTGCGGCGGGCGATCCGGATGAGGTAACCGCGTTCTTGACGCAAGTCCGTAAAGGATGCGAAATCGGCCGCAAACTCCGCCAACTCGGCGTCCGCCCCAATGGCGTCGTTCGCATCGACAGCGCCACCCCGACGGCCGCTTGGTACGAGGATCCGCAAAACAACCAAAGCCAGATCGCGGACACTTTCAAAGCCGCCTGTGACATCGCCGAAGAATACGACGAACGACTCGCCGCCGAAGGCGAGATCTGCTGGGGTGGAATGCACTCCTGGCGTTCGATGGTCGATTTGCTCGAACGTGTCGGCCACCCCGAGCGACTCGGTTTCCAAGCCGACATGGCACATACGCTGCTTTATCTACTCGGATACAACGCCCCCGAAGACGCGATCCTGCCCCAAGATTTCGATTGGCAGGACAAAGAGAAAAAAGCAGCTGCGCTCCATGAATTGACGCACGCCCTCCGCCCCTGGACGATCGACTTCCATGTCGCCCAAAACGACGCGACCGTGCACGGAACGGGCAGCCACGACAAGACCGGACGGCACTGTTTGCCAAACGACCCCGCTGGCAAACTCGACATCGCCGTCGACGCGGGACATTGGTTGCGTGACGAACATGGCGACGTGCTCCAAGTGTGTCGACACATCTGCTGGGATGGTTGCATGTTCCCCAACGATGTGATGCACAAGCCTCAGACGTGGAACGATATCCTCGCAGCCATGCTCAGCGTCCAGGACGCGCATGGGTGGAAAGAAGGCGAAGCGTAAAGCCGCTGACGTTTCTTCGTCGCCACCGGCTCCGCTGAGACGACAAACGTCCACCGAGCGTTCGTCGTCGTTCCCCTTGCGGAGTCCAACGCGACGCACTCTCGACGATGTCGCTACCTAGCGAATTCGCAACCATTTTTTGCCCTCCCTCCCCAACTATCTCGCATTTCAACTCGACAGGATTACAACGTGAAACCGCTTAACATCGGAATGATTGGCTACGGCTTTATGGGACGTACCCACAGCAATGGGTACCGACAAGCAAACCGTTTCTTTGACCTGGAATATCAACCGGTGCTCAAAGCCGTCTGCGCCCGCAATGAAGAGAAAGCCAAGGCATTCGCCGAACAGCAAGGTTACGAGTCGATCGAAACGGATTGGCGAAAACTGATCGCACGAGATGACATCGACGCCGTCGACGTATGCACCCCAAACAATCTGCACAAAGAGATTTCGATCGCCGCCGCCGAAGCCGGCAAGATGGTGTTGTGTGAAAAGCCGCTCGCAATGAGTGTCGCCGAGGGCATAGAGATGTGCGAAGCGGTCGAGAAAGCCGGCGTCGCCAACATGGTCTGGTACAACTACCGACGCGTCCCCGCCGTGACACTCGCGAAACAATTGATCGATGAAGGACGCCTCGGGAAAGTCTTCCACTACCGAGCGAACTTCCTCCAGGACTGGACGATCAACGCCGACGTGCCGCAAGGCGGCGCCGCGACTTGGCGTCTCGATGCCGAAGCCGCTGGCAGTGGCGTGACGGGTGATTTGCTCGCGCACTGTATCGACACCGCCCTATGGCTCAACGGTGACATCGAAGACGTTTCCGCCATGACCGAAACGTTCGTCAAAGAACGCGTGCACGCCGAAACCGGTGCCAAACAGCCCGTCACGATCGACGACGCCTGCATGTTCCACTGCCACTTCAAGAACGGATCGCTCGGCTTGTTCGAATCGACACGATACGCTCGCGGGCACAAAGCTCTGTACACCCTCGAAGTCAACGGCGAAAACGCGTCGCTGCGTTGGGACTTGCACGACCTGCACCGACTCGAATACTTCGATCACGGCGACGACTCCATCGTCCGCGGCTGGCGCAGCGTTCACGTTTCCGATGGTGACCAACCCTACATGGGCAACTGGTGGGTCCCAGGTCTGCAAATCGGGTACGAACACACATTCATCCACCAAGTCGCTGATTTCCTGAAATCGCTCGAAACCGGCGAACCAGCCCATCCGAACTTCCGCGACGCACTTGAAACCCAAAAGGTTTGCGACGCCGTCCTTGCTAGCGCCAAAGAACGCTGCTGGAAGAACATCTAGGTGTCTGGGCGTTGCCCCAGGCTAAGGTGATTGTGGCCGTTGGCCACAGAATGACGCCTGTTGATCGTGTGAGAGCCGGCCGGTCAATGATAGGCCAAAGGCCTATGTTCACCGTAGACAGGGGCAACGCCCCTGGATCCCAAGGGCGCACAAACGGATTGGCCAACGGCCATGTTTATCCTTCCGCGTTGCGAGGATCCGGGTGAAGATGGCCGTTGGCCAACCTTTGGCTGCTGGTCTACGGCGTCTGGGGCGTTGCCCCAGGCTAAGGTGAATGTGGCCGTTGGCCACAGAATGGCGCCTGTTGATCGCGTGAGAGTCTGCCGGTCATGATAGGCCAAAGGCCTTTATTCACCATAGACAGGGGCAACGCCCCTGGACTCTATACCGGCGATGTTTCACTCACGAGCAGCTGGTCAACCTCGTTGCTCACGATCACGCCGTAGTTAATCGCGCCGAGCCATCCGCTCATGATGATGCCGACGCTACCCGCGTGATACATTCCCCGCACCTGTTGCGACAACGCGCGACTGACCGCGAGCCCTTCGAACTTGGTTCCAAAGCTCGCACCGGATTCGTGCAGCGTGTAGTGCTGGAACGTTCGCGGCGTGGCCGCTTCGGCTCGATCGATCTTGTTACGCACACCAGGAATGTATTTTTCCAGGGCATCGATCGTGGTCTCGACGAGATCCTGTTTGCTGGCCTCGTATTCTTCGGGATTCAGGTCAGCCCAATCGGACCAATTCGCGTTCGTGCTGCTGACAATCGCGTATCGTTCCTTCTTCGTCGGCCGCGTTCGCGGGTAATAGAAACTGAACGTTCGCGATGTGATGTCACGGCTGAGCAACAGGTCGGTGCGAAACTCTTTCGACGTGCTGGTGAAGAACAAATCACCGCTCGACTCGTCGATCTCCTCACCCGGTTTGAGTGCCATGTAGACCTGCGTGCTGGAGTTGTTCAGACGCACCGCTTGGGTCTGTTCAACAAAATCACGATCGAGCTTTTCAGGTCCGATCATTTTCAGAATTGTTGTCCGCAGGTTCGCGTTGCTGACCACGGCACGGCATGGGATCCGGCGACCACGTACGTTCACGGCGGCCACGCGAGGACCGTGCAGGGCGTTCTCAGAAACTTCGATTTCGTCGACCGGGCAATTGATTCGGATGTCGACACCATTGGCCGTCAGTTCTTTTTTCATCCGTGTAATGAGGTCGTCGGTGCCGCCCTCATAGATGAACACGCCCTTGCTCATGAAATTGCTGAACACGATCCCGTAAGTGATCGCGGGGTCTTCCAACGTCGAACCGTTCGCGTACGTGATCGGTTCCATCAACAAACGCACGACGTCGTCGCGCCCAGGAAAAAACCGGTCGAACAACTGCCGCGTGGTGGTCGATTGGTCGTCGTAGAAATTCATCCCGCGAGCGGCGTCGAAGAACTCGTTGACGGTCGGCTCCGCGATCCCGAACTGGTTCGTCAACAGCCGGGTGAAATCGTCTCGATTGAACGACGTCGTCAGCGAAAACTGCGGGTTGTCAAAACGGATGTTTTTCAGCTGCACGATTCGATCGGCAATATCCCGGCTCCAATACCGACGACACGACTTGATCATCCCATGCGGGAACCCGTGCAGTGAGATGTCAAAGGTGTGTCCGCCGGGCCGCAAGAACCAAGTTGCCAATCCGCCGAGTTTGTAATGTTGCTCAAGCAACAGAACACGGTGGCCGGCGCGGCCGAGGATATTCGCCGAAGTCATCCCAGCCAAACCGCTGCCGATCACGACGACGTCGTATTCATCCTTAATCCCTTTGAGAAAATCCTTGGCCATGTCTTTGCTGAGTCGATCGGGGTTGAAACAGGGGGAAGTGAGCGTTCGGTAATGGCGTCCAAACCCGGATCCGTCACGCTGAGGTGGGTACGGAAATTGCGGTAGTGAGGCGGCTGTGAGGCGTTCCCGCGGGGTGTGGTCCGGTGGTCATCCAAGTTCGGCAGCCGTCGGCACGGGGCCCGCTCAATCACAACCGCCACGCCATTTCCAACGACCTTCACAGTGTAGGGATTTTTCGTTCAGCGTCGCGGGGATGGACGAAAAGAGACGCCGGATTCACGCGAAGTCGCAATCCGGGGCGTTGAGTATTTGCCCGTCAAACGCTACGTTTTGGGGCTCAATTCATCTTCACTTTCGGTAAATTCTGACGTGATCGCACCCAATTTGGCATCGAAGCTTCCTGACGAACAGCGGATTGTCATCACGGGCATCGGTCTGACGGCTCCCAACGGGAACGACTGGCAGTCGTTCCGACAGGCATTGTTGGAGAAACGCAGCGGTGTCCAGCCGTACGAAATTCGATATTTCGGTGAAACGCTCGCGGGCATTTGCGATTTTGATGACAAGAAATACCAGTCCAAAAAAGACATCCGGCGGGGCACCCGAGCGGGCAGTATCGGCGTCTACACTGCAAACGAAGCGATCGCCCATTCGGGGTTAGACTGGGAAAACGTCGACAAATCGCGAGTCGGCATCTACGTCGGCGTCACCGAACATGGCAACGTCGAAACCGAAAACGAGATCTTCGTGATCAAGGGATTCGATTACGACACGAGTTGCTGGTCCCACCATCACAACCCGCGGACGGTGGCGAACAACCCGGCCGGCGAGATCGCCCTCAACCTCAACATCACCGGTCCCCACTACACCATCGGCGCGGCTTGTGCGGCGGGCAACGCAGGCATCATCCAAGGCGCCCAAATGCTGCGCCTGGGCGAATGTGACCTCGCGATTGCGGGCGGAACCAGCGAAAGCATTCACACGTTTGGCATTTTTGCGAGCTTTAACAGCCAAAACGCTCTGGCGACCCACGCCGACCCGACCGCCGCCTCCCGACCGTTTGATAAAAAACGCAACGGCATCGTGGTCGCCGAAGGTGGGTGTTTGTACACCCTCGAGCGATTAAGTGACGCCAAAGCACGGGGTGCCGAAATCTACGGCGAACTCGTCGGCTACGCGATGAACACCGACGCGACCGACTTCGTCCTGCCCAACCCCGAACGGCAGGCCCAGTGCGTTCAGTTGGCGCTCAAGAAAGCGGGGCTGGCACCAGACCAAATCGACATCCTGAGCACTCACGCGACCGGCACGATGAGTGGCGACTTCCAGGAATGCAAAGCCCTTCGCGATATCTTCGGAGAATGCAAGAACATCCGGTTCAACAACACCAAGAGCTACATCGGTCACGCCATGGGCGCCGCCGGGGCTCTCGAATTGGCGGGCAACCTCTCCGCGTTCCGCGACAGCGTCGTGCACCCGACGATCAACGTCGATGAACTCGACCCAGATTGCAGCCTGCCAGGCCTGGTCCTCAACGAGCCCGAAGAACGTCCCCGCGTCAATTACATTCTCAACAACTCGTTTGGAATGCTGGGCATCAACTCGGTCGTTATCATCGGTCGGATTTAACGTCCGCCGCCGAGATCCGCATGTGTTCGACTCGGGCCTTGTGCGTTTCGCTTTTGCCGCCGAGACTATTGCCCTGCGAAAACAACGGCAATTTGACCTCGCGGCATGCTGTTTTGATTTTCCTTGTCCTCCAGATCCTTTTTTTTCCTCACTCCCACCCGCGTCCATGACCCCCGCTGAAATTCGCGACGAAATCATCGATATCCTCGAAGACATCTCACCCGATGAAGATCTCGATGGCCTCGATGACCAAAAACCTTTTCGAGACCAACTCGAACTCGATTCGATGGATTTCCTCGACATCGTGATGGAACTTCGCAAACGCCACCGGGTTCAGATTCCTGAGGAAGACTACGGCAACCTAGCCAGCATGCATTCGACGGTGACCTACCTCGAACCCAAGATGAAGGATATCTGAGCAAGAGGGTCCTCGGTCGCCGGGCACAGGCTGCCGTGGTTGGCAGTTCGGGCGAACTCCTGATAACACAGCTGTCGAAACCACAGCCACAGAAATCCCAGCTGCGGAAATCACAGCCGCTGAACGCGTCCTGTAACCTGTCGCCTGTATCCTTTTACCTCTATTCCTGATGTACGACACGATCATCATTGGCGCGGGGATGAGTGGGCTGGCGGCCGGAATTCGGTTGGCCCACTTCGATCAACGCGTTTGCATTCTCGAACGACATTACACCATCGGCGGGCTGAACTCGTTCTACCGAATGGGCGGTCGTGACTATGACGTCGGTCTGCATGCGATGACCAACTTCGCCCGCAAGGGCGACAAACGGGGTCCGCTCGCCAAACTGATCCGCCAACTCCGATTCGGCTGGGAAGACTTCAAACTCGCCGAACAAATCGGATCATCGATCCGATTCCCCGGCGTGTCTCTCGATTTCAACAATGATATCGAGATGCTCGAAAGCGAAATCGCGTCCCGGTTCCCGGATCAGATCGACGGGTTCCGTGCCCTCTGCGGTTCGCTCTTGGATTACTCCGACATGGACGGCGGATCTCCCGAGTTCATGCGGAGCGCTCGCGAAGTGCTCGCCGAGCACCTCACCGAACCGTTGCTGATCGAGATGCTGCTGTGCCCCTTGATGTGGTACGGCAACGCACGCCAAGACGACATGGACTTCGGTCAGTTCTGCATCATGTTTCGGGCCTGCTATCTCGAAGGTTTTGGCCGCCCTTACAAAGGCGTGCGAGTGATCCTCAAAAACCTCGTGCGAAAATTCCGAGGACTTGGCGGCGAACTCAAACTGCGTCACGGCGTCTCGCGAATCCACGTCGAGAACGGCAAGGCGGTCGGTGTCGTACTCGATGACGGAACCGAAATCGAAGGCAAACGGATCCTTTCGTCAGCCGGCAATATCGAAACCATGCGGATGTGCGACGACATCACAACGCCGGAAGTCGCCCGCGCCGGACAACTGTCGTTCATCGAGTCGATCAGCATTCTCGATCGCGACCCAAAAGATCTCGGCTTTGATCGCACGATCGTCTTCTACAACGACTCGGAAAAGTTCCACTGGCGTCGCCCCGACGATAGCCTCTGCGACGCTCGTACCGGCGTGATCTGCAGCCCGAACAACTACATCTATGACTCCGACGAAGGCGTCCTGCCCGACGGCGTCGTGCGAATCACCACACTCGCCAATCACGACCTGTGGTGCGAGCTGCCCGAAGCGAAATATTTGGCCGAGAAAGTGACTCAGTACGATGCGGCGGTCGCGTCGGCGGTTCGGTTCATGCCCGACTTCCGATCCAACGTCGTCGCCACGGACGTGTTCACCCCCAAGACGATTCGTCGGTTCACGTTCCATGACAACGGCGCCGTTTACGGTGCCCCTGACAAACAGCTCGACGGCTGCACTCACCTGCCGAATCTATTCCTATGTGGCACCGACCAAGGCTTTGTCGGTATCGTCGGGGCTATCGTCAGCGGCATCAGCATGGCCAACCGCCACTGCTTGATGACCGATTGAACCTTGATCGCGTATCCAATCACACGACGTGAAAGATCGTGGCCCCCTGCCTTCGTGGTCGTCAAATCCTGGCTACGCAAGACTCAACTAGGGAACGGCTGGAATCCCATATGGCGACGACCGCCGAGCCTTCTTCCTTTGACTCGACTTCGGCACCATGCGCAGTTCTTAGTTCGAGCGACGTGCACACGCTGACCACCGGACGCCTTGAACAATGAGCTTGATCATCAGCGACGTCCCTCAAGTCACTCCGCGAGACCGAACCTTTTGGGCCATTGCAGTCAATTTCAATTCACGTTGATCGTGGCGGTGGAATGGGTTCGCCATCGCTGCCAAATACCCGAGTTTGGTAAGCATGTCGCGGATCGCGGGCACGGTCAGAGTCGGGCATGAAGCCGTTCTTCACGTTCTCAATTTCGTCGGGCGCGTCTTGAATGCACGCGACGACGAATCGTTCTCCCTTCGGGATGTTTGCGTTGGGATGAAAGTAAAACCCCTGGCCATCGGTGGTGAGAGGCTGAAAGGATCCCGTCGTTCGATACACGCCCTCTGCATGAAATAGAAGCAACTCGCCCGCCGAAATGTCCCCGGTTGCAACCGCATACAAAATAATTCCGTAAGACGACTCGCCGTAAAGCGGTTCCTCGTGGCATTCAAGGCCTGCACCTTCGGCGACTCGTTCAAAAGGACCGAGTTCGTTGCGGTGAATCGTCTCCAACCGCGTCGCAATTTCAGCGAGTCGGAACTCGATCTGTTTCAGCTCATCCGATGCCTCTGACTTCTTCGCAGAGGAATCGTCGTCGGTGAATTGCGCAAAATATCGTCGTTTGAGCGTTGCTCGCGTGCGTTCAGAAAGCAGGTCGTGCATCTCTTGCAGGACAGCAGGACTGGGAGCAGTTTCTGAAACCGCGTCGACTTCCGCGTGTCGCTGAGAGCAGCCACACACCACCCCCGCGAGGACGACACAAAGGAGCATCGATTTCGGATATCGCAAACGGATGTGTTGTTGCATGACGGAAGCTTTCACTACGGACGATTGACTCATTTACCACATCCAAACACCGCGTGAGCCGTCCTCCGGCGCACGGGATAGTAAACATTGTGCTAGGGAGGATCAGGCAGAGGAACGGATGCCCGCGACAAAACGGCGTTGAAGACTGCAACGGGTGATTCGGAGGTAAGTACCGATCGCCGGCCATCGCCGTCAACGTACCAGTGAATTTGGAGGCAGTCGAAGCAGATTACGAAATCATGTTGTTTTTGATCGTGAACGACACGGATGCCATGTCTCGGGTCGAAGCATGCCGCGATCGCTCCAACGCTTTCAGCGACACCGCGTGCGAGTGCATCGACGAGGCTTTGGCGATCTGGATCCGCAGGGTCCGTCGTACCGAGGACGCGATAGTTATGAAATCTACCGGAATTGGGAGCCGGATCGATCAGAGCAGGGTCGAGAGAGTAGAGCGTGAACTCGCTCCCATGACGAAGTGCGTCAAGAGCCTCGTCGGGCAGGGTCGCTCCTAGCGGCGTCAGCGTATGCGTCGGTTTCTCGACCGCACAGCCAGCCACGAGAAACAAAATAATGATCGACAAGACGCGTATGGTTGCGAGTCGGCTAACCGTAGCGATCAGCGGGCCGCGAGTTTGGAAGCCCCACTCGGGATCCTTGCGATCTGGCTTCGTTTGATCTCTTGGTTTTGGCATTTCCTCAACCTTTTAACGTGACCACGTAAAAGAGCAACGCAAACACGACGGTGACCAAACCCATCGCACGGACTGACCAACGAAACGGCGCGTACACAATTGGAATAACGACGCCGCAGCCGACGACTGTCACCGCCCAGATTGGCATGAATATCCACACCGATTTCCCAGGCCGTTGCTTATTGTATTCACCATCCTGTGGCCAGTATCCGAAGTCTCCAATCTGGTGGATGACTGACGGAATGCCAGCGGGCGCATCGAGCCATCCTCGGATCGGCGAAATGGCGTGCCCATGTGCTGTCTGACCGAAAAATGGAATCCAATCTCCGTTCGGAATCTCGCGGTGTGAAATCACCAACGTGCTCACGAACGGTTCAGTGGCTGCATGACGGCAAAGCGGCAATTGAAACACAACCATTCCATCATCGACAAAACAGCCGACCTCGCAAATCATGGCATCGATTCGGAATCTGCGTGATTGGTAATGGACGATGACACCAATCAACACGAGTGCCGCACCAACACTCAGTGCCAGGTAGTGTTTTTTGCGGATTGTGCTTCTTTCGTTCAATAGAACTGTGCTCGTACGTCAGATTGCTATCACACGCGCATCACAATGCGGCGTGAGTTGACTTTTAACTTGAATTTGAGAAACGCCGACACCGCCGCTTCGATGGTTCAAACGAACTTCGCACGGTAAGCACGTGCTTTTTGAACGAAGGGCATGAATACCGGCTAGATTTTTCAAATCACGCTGCCATGCCAAACTTTCATCGGTAGCTTGCTCTGCCTTGTTCAAAACACACCGGTGCGGTCAAAAGTCGGACGCTGGAACGAGTATACCGAATAGCCATTTTTAGCTGTCGAATCAAACGAGGTGGGGCGGGCGGGATTCTTAAACTTATCGCCATCAAACAAATCAGTGGGAATCGCAATGCGTGCCTTCCCGTAAGAGTGCTCCACGATGCCGCGAATGGTTACGGTGCGTCCATTCATTGCTAATTGAAAATCGATCCATGCAGGCGTCTTCGATGTGTCCACGGTAAACCTGCCAAAGTTGGTCGTTTCTGGTTCAGCACAAAGCAGCCATCTTTGAGAGTTCACGTCAGATGCAAGTCGCCATTCGACCGGACCTCCAAAGCCAATCCCCAGAGCAGCTTCAGATTGGTCAACATATTCGCCGTTTCGCATCCAGGTACGCTCGCCCCAGTGTCCTGTCAGCTTGTCCGACAAGTGCAGGTCCTGGACCTCGCGATGAAGCTTCGCCACTTCCTTTTCTAAAGCATTGACACGATCCGCCAAGGTTGAGTTGTCACCAGTCTCTTTCTGCGCAAACACATCGGCACAGAAGTACACGGCAACCACAATCAACACGCATCCAAGCCCAAATCGAAACTGCAAATTCATTTGCGTGACTCCTAAGCATGTAGATAGAAGTGATTCGGTATAACGACAATTCCGCTGATCGTGAACGGTTCGGCGTAGGTCGGACCAAGGAGCCCAAGCGACGCAGTTCCGGCACGACTGAGCAAGTGAATGCCGGAACTCGCAAAGCCTCGGTCCGGCCTACAGTTCGCGGCAGTTTCGCCAGATGATTCCTGCATACCTGCTTAGTCATGTTATCGATGGCGGCATGATCGTCCTATTGCTCGTGACCTTGG
>NZ_JAMQBK010000060.1:447627-554913 GCF_023701485.1 Aporhodopirellula aestuarii | reverse complement strand
TAAAAATCAAAATGCTCTAGATTGAAGGTATCCGCGAGTAGGCATTCCTGTTCGATGCGACTCGCGATCGCCACTCATGCTATCGGAGCACTACGATGGCCACTCAAACTCTTGGCGACCAAGTACTCGAGGTCCAGTACACCAACCCCAAACAGCACACAGCGTTCATGACCGGACAAATCCGGTGTGACGAGGGCGGTGCCGGCGAAATCCTGGCGGTTTTGTTCGATGCCAATGGGGAGCAGAGGCGGGTATTGGCTGCCGGTGCCCACCAACACGGCGATGCTCGGGTCGCGTGCAACTCGTTAACGATGCCGGTTCCACCACGCTGGTCAGTCAAAGGCTACCGGGTCGAGACTCAAGCCAACATCCAAACCGATTGGGCGGAAATTGATTAACGTCTTACCTCTCAACAGTGATCTGCCGAGCTGTTAACTCGAAAAGAGGTTGAGGTTGTCCATTCAACGTTGCTGATGGACGCATTGGAGTGCCGATCAGCAAGGCTGTCGTTGGGGAGGGTGTTTGCATTTCCCCAGAACATTGCTTCGCCCTCCAGGTTCTCGATCGGGGGGACCGTGAATTCGTTGTAACGTCATCGGTCGTTTTGCGCTTTAGAAGCTCCCCGCTGGGACTCCCAGCATGATTGGAAGCAATCCTAGAGAACAAGGCAGACTGATGAGACGATACAAAAACCCACTCAAGGGCCGGCGGACATTTGAGGAGCTCGAAATTCGCCAATTATTTGCGGGCAACGTTTCGGTCGATTTCGATCGCGGCAACCTGCTTGTGCAAGGCGACAATTTTGCCAATCACATCGAGATTCGGCAGTACCGAAACGGCGCCATTCGAATCGAGTCGGAAGACGGTGGGGCAACGACCGTCAACAATCGTTTCGGCGGTACGTTCTCAGGAGACTTTAAGAGCTTGATTGTTCAAATGGACAATGGGGACGACTACATCTACCTGCACGATGCAGACATTTCGAGGGACGTGTCAATCAACCTGGGGACCGGTCGCGACAATTTTGACATTAGCAATCTTGATGTCGCTGATGATTTACTAATTGACTTCGGTCCCGATTCATCGACCATCGGCACAGAGTTTGGGTCGATCATCAATGTGAATGTCGGTTCCTCGATTGTAAACAATGACCTGTTCGTGCAGGGAAACGAGGCCAACCAATCACTGACGATTCTCGGCGTGACGGTAGACGACGACCTCGATCTCAAATTGACTGATGACGACAACGAGTTGGACTCAGTCACCTTGAACACGGTGTCCGTGTACGGCGAATCGTCGGATTCACGATTCCGCATCGATGCCAACACCATCACCGGTGGCGAGATTTGGAACACGACGAATCCCGCGGGTGACATCGATCTGAACCACGTCGGCAATCTGACACTGGATAAGGTCTATGCGTCGGACGATATCTGGATCGATGGTCGCAACTCGACTTCACTCCAGGACGATATCCACCTGGAAGCGGCTGAGGCGGGCGATCGCATCCTAATTCGCGGGCATGCAGGCGATGACATCCTTAGTTTCTCGGGCGCCGCGGACGTCGAGATCCGGGGCGGTGACGGCCACGACCAGATTTTTGGTGGAGATGGCAACGACATCCTCTTGGGCGGAAACGGCAATGATTCCTTGATGGGGTGGCTCGGTGCCGACTTGATCAAAGGCGAAGCGGGGCACGACCGCATCCTAAAAACGCCCAAGGGTGGCAGCGATTCGATCTACAAAGATTCGCTAGATATCGATGTCAACTTTGCTGACGGCATTAAGGTCGATATCGTCCTCAATGGGACGTCGACAACGGCTGAGGCCGGCAAGTGGACTGCCGATGAGGTCCGCCGCGTCGACGATGCACTGGCCGTCATGGTTGGCCGCACTGGCAATAATCGTTTGTTGGAACAACCCGGCGGCTACAACAGTGGCGAAGTCACGTTCTTTCGACAGGGGGACATTGTGAATCGGGCAACCGGAGCGATTACGACCTTCGGAGGATGGAATAACAATCAGGGGCACATTCATTTTGCCGAAGCCCGGTTTGACAATCCAGATGAGTCTCAGTTGCGCCGGGTGGTCTACCACGAGATCGCTCATAACTGGGACAGCGAAGCACCCGATTGGTTCCAGTTCTTGAACCTGAGCGAGTGGAAGAACATGGGCACTAACTGGACACCGCCCAGTGCGAATTGGGTCCAAGGCTCTTCTGGAACGACCACAAGTAGCTGGTGGTTTAACAGCAACGTGGCCGCTGGATTTGCTCGCAGCTATGGGCAACTAAGTCCGGTGGAAGACTTTGCAACCAACTTCGCGAAGTATTTCGCCGACGAGGAAGGCAGTACCTGGTCGTTTCCAGTGATCGGAAATATTGCTGACAAGCAAAGCTATGTGGACGATCTGCTTGACAGTATTACTGCAGCTTGATCGGTCTGGCAGGGGGCCGCAATGAAAATTCGTTCGCCGCTGATCGAGGTGGCGAGCGAACGGATCACGTTGAACTGTTTCGAACCGTGCCTAACGGAACTGGAGTCGTCGTCCTGCTGGGATGCCCCGATTTTATGTACTAGGCGTTATGAAAGATTGGGTTAGGAAACAGGAGTGGTTAATTCGCAGTACTGGTGGAGTGAGGCCGTAGGACTATCGGAAGCAGCACTGCGAAACGCGGACTCCGAGGGTGTCAGGTAGCCAAGCGAACTGTGCGGACGACATGTGTTGAAGTCCTGTCGCTGACACCGGAGTATTCACGTCATTGCTTGAGTGTGCTTTGCGCAGATTAGTGGTGCATGTTGTCATTCCATTGGGCATGCCGGGGAAATCAGATGGGCCAACACCTCGTTGTTTTGCTCGTCCTGTGAAATCGGTCGGACTCTCGGCCAATCGCGAGGTCGCATTTTGATTTGAGGTCGAGTCGTCGTGCAATGGACTCGACCCATCCTTCATTTCCAAACATCAGAACAATGCCTAGCACGAAACACGATGCATGGCGGTGACAGAAGCATTTCGGCAAGTCTCTCTGTGTTGGCTCAGTGGATTCGACGCGTCAAGACACGCGGTGACGTGACAAACGCCACCACCACGAAGGCCAAGCCTCGAATTCAGCCTGCTTTACCTAGCCGGCGTTTGGCACAAAAGTCCTCGCAGCAAGATGCGGTGATGACCGTGTTGTACGAGATACCTGTGTTGTACAATCGGATTGTTGATCAGGTTGTAGCAAGCTGTGGAAACGTGGCTTGCCCGTTAACGGTCTGGATTACGGTGTCACTCATTTGCGAATGAGATGCGCGGAAAGGGATTGCGATGTCATCATCAACCATTGCTCACACTCCTGACGGAGTCTCATTTGATTTGTTCTATGTTGAGTGGGCTCGTGAGCCCTTGCCGACTTCCAACACGAAGGACGCTTTGGCGTGTCTTGTCGGTGGTGAGTTGGAGGCGACGAGCGATTATGGCTCTGATTGTGTGTGCGATATTGATTTCAATCCGTTAATCGCGGCGGTCAAGTTGGCGCATGATCAACACCGCCCGCTCGCGATATCGCCCGATGCGATCTGGCTGACGATTTGCCAGGGGATCGCGACGCACGTGAAAGAGAACTGGGGTGCGTCTCGCGAACACATCGTCGCGCCGAGTGAGTTTGCCGTACGCGAAATTGAGGTGAGCACGGAGGAGTTTCCGATCGGATCGCCCGAAGCGGCGTGGGACGATCTGATTGAACTCGCGGTCAGTTCCACGCGTGGGAAATTGCTAGACTCCTTCGCGGATCGATTCCAACTTGATTTTTCAACGTCGACGCGCGCCGGACGGGTTGCGATGGACGTCGTTCTTTTCTCAGCGGTGAACAACGCGTTCTCGCTGTTCGACCGAATGAGCATTTGCGGGATTCCGCAAATCACGGTGCGTGGCACGACGGACGATTGGTCGCGTATTCGCGAAAGGGTAGACGGTTTGGAAACCTTTGGATTGACGGATTGGGTGCACCGTCTGCGTCCGATTCTCGATCAATTTATCGCGGCATCACGCGGTGAAGTGGACCGTGAATTCTGGAAATCCATATTCACCGTGGACGATGCGATTTGCGGAAAGGAGAACCGAATCACGGGGTGGATCGGGCAACTGTTTCCTTACCTGTGTTCGGCGATGAAGGGAAATGTGTCCAATCCGTTAGTGACCGGTGCGGATGGCGATCCGCCGATGCATCGCGATTTTCCAATCGGCGTTAGCGAAGTAGTTATGCAAAGCCAGAGGGCGACTCGCGTGCAAATCATGGGTGGGTTGATCGGTGTTGAACAACGAAAGGGCTCGATGGTCCTCGAACCGAAACTCGGTTGGGGTGTGCAGCGCGTCGACTCATTCAGAGATCTCTTGGATAAGCTGGCCGAATCGAACCATTGCCGGTTCCGCCGTGCTGAGTTGATGTCACGCCCTGCATGTAAAAACCAGTGTTCATTGCTGAGTCGATTCTATCAGCGGTTCGAGTCTTTGACACTGCACACCTCAGACGGCGAACTCGTTTGCGAAATTCACCCGTTACAGTCGTTGAACGTGTTGCGGGAGAAGCCGGATGTGTTGGAGTTGGTGACGTTGTCTAACGGGCAGTGGATCGGGACGCGTGGCGTGGCGGACTTGGCGGCGTTCTTGAAGAAGCGCAAGCCGATTGTGCCAGCGTACATGATCGGAGAAGCGGAAAATCGCCACACGGGAGATTGCGGTTTCATCTCCACCGATTGGGAGTTCGTGCTGCGTCGATTATTCGCTGCCGCTCAGGCAGACGAGACGGAGATCCCGTGGGGCGAAAATGGATTCGATGTCAAGGAACGATTCGACCCGCAAGACAACGCTGCCGCCAGCGTGCTTTGCAAAGTGCAACCGATTCGGCGCGGCACGGCAAAAAAATGATTCGGTGACCCCCGAACGCGATCGCCTGTTCTCGTTCGCAACAATAAATTTTTTTGCATCATCAGGATAATGCCTGGCACCAATCGATGGTCATAGAACGTCAGTAATCCATCGTGGTCTTTCTTCAAACAGTCGCAAGCCTGGCTGTACTTGGCTCCGTACTTTTCGATGAACGCATCGAATGCCTTCTCCGCGTCTTCCTTGGTTTCTGCCTGCCAGATTCAGTGAAGGTCGCAACTATTTCTTTTTTAGTCGACGAAGTATCCCTCCCGTAACATCGATGCAATCCGATTTTCCGGCAATATCCGTTCTCTGGCGTGCCTGAAATAACATACCGAGCTTGATTTTCATGCGATGCGATCGGACCAACCTAGGTTTTGAAAGTCACCTCAAGAAACAGAATGTGAAGAAACCGTTTGCAAATTAATGGATACACGTGCAAGACTCGTTCAGTTTGCCTGGCGTACCGCGCCTTTCTTATGGGGAATAGCCGCCCTGGGAGTGTGGGCGTGGACGACCCGCTACGAGTTTACTACCTATTCACATGACGAATCGGTGTCGGTGCTTCACTGGCCAATCGATACGAGTTTGGGTCTGGCAGAGGACCGGCCGACGTTAGTGTTCTTCATTCACCCGCGATGTCCCTGCACCCGGGCATCGGTGCGCGAGCTTGAACGCACCCTTACGGGAACTGGCCTATCGACAGCGCAGCAGCCCAAGTGCATTGCTGTCGCTTCTGTACCGCCGAATGCCACACCCAAATGGCGAGACACGGATATTATTCGTCGCGTCTCCGCGTTACCTCAGACAGAGATTGCGTGGGATGTTGGAGGTGTGGAAACTGCGCGTTTTGGAATCGTGACGAGCGGAGCTGTACGGCTTTTTCGTAACGACGGAGAATTGCTATTCGCAGGCGGTGTGACGGCATCGCGGGGGCACGAAGGAGACAATACCGGCAGTGACCGCATTTACGCGAGCTTGAGCCAGCAAACCAACGCGCCGCAGGAGTCGACACCGGTCTTCGGGTGTCGACTGTGTGTGGAGCCGGCAACTCCCATCTGTGGTGAGGCATGCCAATCTCCTCAACCGTTCGACGGCCTCATCGTGAAAGGGGCATCGCGATGAATTGGTTTAGAGAACTCGTTGTGTCCTCCTCCAAGAACCACTCCGCATCGGTGTTGCAAAAGCTGGAGGAACACTATCGGTCGATTCACATTCGGACCGACCGAATGTTTGCGGTCCTCATGATCTTGCAATGGCTGGGCGGGATCGCGGTAGCTCTGACTGTATCGCCACATACCTGGATCGGCGCCAAGAGCGAGTTGCATCCCCACGTGATGATGGCCGTATTGGGCGGAGGAGTCCTCGCGGCAATGCCAGTGGTCATGGCGATCTTTCGCCCCGGACTGTTATCCACGCGTATTGTGATTGCCTGCAGCCAGGTGTTGTTCTCTTCGTTGCTTATCCACCTCAGCGGCGGTCGGATTGAGACGCACTTTCACGTCTTTGGATCGCTCGCGTTTCTGGCTGCTTACCGTGACCTTCGCGTGCTTGGACCTGCCACTTTGATCGTGGCCGTCGACCATTTTGTGCGGGGAGTCTGGTGGCCGGAGTCGGTGTTTGGCATTGCCACTGCCTCCCAATGGCGTTGGCTAGAGCATGCTGCATGGGTCGTTTTTGAGAACACTTTCCTACTGATTATCATTCGCCAAAGCGCTCAAGAGATGCTCTCAATGGCTTATCAGGCAACGCGGCTCAACGAAGCGTTGGACAAGGCCGAGGCGGGAGAAAGGTTGTTTCGTGAAGGTTTCGACCAAACCGCGATGGGAATGGCGGTTAAGAACCTGGACGGCAGCTACCGTCTTGTCAACGATCGCTATTGCCAAATTACAGGCTACAGCCGCGAAGAACTATACACGAAGAGATTTCAGGATATCACTCACCCTGAAGATATCCCGCTGCATGCCGCCGCCATGCCTCGGCTCTCATCCGGCGAACAGTCCAACTTTCAGATTGACAAACGTTACCTGCGGAAGGATGGCCACGAGGTCTGGGTTAGGCTTACGTTGTCGCTCGTCAGAGACAGCTTTGGGAGACCCGATCACCTGATCGCGGCGGTGCAAGACATCAGTGAGGAGCGATTGGCTCAAGAGCAGATCGCCAAGCTGTCGCTCGTAGCCAGTAAGGCACGGCACTCAGTCATCATCGCTGGTCCTGATGGACGGATCCAATGGGTAAATGATGGCTTCACCAACCTCACTGGTTACACCCCTGAAGAAGCTCTCGGGCAGATGCCCAGCGAACTGTTACAGGGGCCCGACACCGATTCCGAGACCACCACTCTGATCGGCGAACGACTTCGCGCCCACCAAACAGTGAGTGTAGAAATTCTCAATTACCACAAGAGCGGCGAGGCCTATTGGATCAGCCTTGAGATCGATCCGGTCTTCAACGAAGCCGGCGAGCTTTGTCAGTATATCGCTACGCAAGCGGACATAAGTGAACGCAGGCTCAGAGCTACGCACCTAGAAAGAGCAACTCGAGAAGCGGAATCCGCCAACAAGGCTAAGAGTCAGTTCCTGGCCAACATGAGTCACGAAATCCGCACGCCACTCAACGGAATCCTGGGCTTCACAGAGGTACTGTTGCGCGACCGCGACAGAGTGACAGATGAAGAGATGGATGAGCATCTCAATACGATACGTCGCAGTGGAAAACATTTGCTAACGCTTATCAACGACGTTCTGGACATCTCGAAGATTGAAGCAGACCAACTCAAGGTGGAAGCGGTCCCCTACTCTCCGCACCAAGTGCTGTCAGACACAGTGTCCGTACTGAGGGTTGTCGCGAGGGAGAAAGGCATTGGCCTTGATTACCGCTGGGACAGCACCATTCCTAACACAATTCTCACCGATCCCTACCGGTTGAAGCAGTTGCTACTGAATCTGGTTGGCAACGCGATCAAGTTTACCAACCAGGGTGCCGTCGTTATCGTGGCGCGTATCGAAGAAACTGGGGCGCTATCGGAACTGGTTGTCGAGGTTCGCGACACGGGAATCGGCATCCCACAGGAAAAACTGGACGCTGTGTTTGATCCGTTTGTCCAAGCGGACGACACAGTTACACGTAGGTTTGGTGGCACTGGTTTGGGGCTGGCGATCAGTAGGAAAATCGCGGAGGCGCTCGGTGGCAGCCTCACCGCCCGCAGCATCGTCGGGCAAGGGAGTACCTTTGTCGTCCGTGTAGCGACAGGCGATCTCTCCAACGTGGGCAGCTACGAACCGTCTGCCCATCTTCCGGGCGCTGACGTGAAAACCAGTTCAACAGCTCCCTGCGATCTCAACGGCCTTACCGTACTTATCGTGGACGACGGCGACATCAACCGAAGACTCACCCGCCTCCTTCTTGAACGCGGAGGAGCGACGGTTCGACTGGCAGAAAACGGCCAAGTCGCAGTCGACATAGCCTCACAGACGCAATTCGATGTCATCCTCATGGACATGCAGATGCCGGTGCTCGATGGATACTCCGCCACGACCAAACTGCGGGAACGCGGCTTCAAGGGGCCAGTGATAGCGCTCACGGCGCATGCGATGAAAGGTGACCGTGAGAAATGCGAAGCTGCTGGCTGTACTGGCTATCTTTCCAAGCCGGTGGATGCGGATCAACTTTATGAAGTCATTTCCGAGAGCTGCAAAACAACTGTTTCTCAAGGGCAATCACCTGAGCCCATACGCTCCAAGCTTCCAACCGATGACGCCGAGATACGTGAGATCGTGGAGGAGTTTCTCGACACATTTGAATACAAATTTGGAGAAATGAAGCGGGCATGGGACGCGGGAGACATGAATGAGCTTGCGAACCTCGCCCACTGGTTGAAAGGGGCGGCGGGAACTGTAGGGTTCGGCTGTTTCACTGAGCCTGCATCCAATCTGGAAGGCGCGGCCAAAGAGAGAATCTACACGCAAGTCGGCGATCCGCTCAAGAACATTCTTGAGCTCAAACAACGTATCGTGCTGTGAGATGGTGAGTCCAATCACCCCCAATGCCCGTTATGTAATCGCTGCTTAACAAGGTGCACCCGCATCTGACATCGCAACCAGTATGTTCGTATTTGCAAACCATCCGTTGCCGGGATCACCCCGTGACTGTAGCTGTCCCATCGTGGCTCAGAGGTCGAGTCGTCGTGCAACAAATTCACCCCCGCTTTGATCTCCAAGTAGTGGGATGATGTCTAGCACCGAACGATGGTCACCAATGACTGATGCTGGACTCAAGCGAGGCGATGGTTCGTGGTCGAGGTGAAATGATCAACCCGCATGGGCCCGGCCCCCGCAATTCGACTCCAGTCGATGGGGACTCGGAATCGCTCGGGGGTCCCGAAGATCGGTCGCGCCGACTCTCGATCGCCTCGCCTCCCGATCACTCTGTTACTGCTTCTGATAGTACAACTTCGTCGCGTTGACGTACGGTGTCGTGACTGGGTAGAAGTTCCATTCGTACTTGGTCTTGAGACGAACATCGACCGGAATCCAGGTGGTGATGTTGCAGCCGAGAATCTCGCACAGCGTGCCGTTCTCAAGCGCCGCTTCGAACAGATCGAAGACCAATTCCGCCTCGCTGAGATTGCTGGTTTCGTACTCGGTCGCCCAGTAAGTGCCTCCGCTTCGCCAGAAATACCACTCTACTTGGACGCAATATTTGGTGGTGTAAAGCGGAATTGATGTCTGAGCCTGTGCTCGGGGCGCGGCGCAAAATGCAGCCAACAACAAAAACACGGGCAAAATACGCTTGGCGGAGAACATGATTTCGATCCTTAGTGCTGTGAAAGGTTGTACGGGGAAATAGGGCCGCACACGCCTAAGCGAAGACCATCCGGAAATGTTTCCGACTAAATATCGAGCCTTCGTGCAGAACCGCCAGACGCCTCCAACTCGCGCAAACAAAAGGGGAGGGTGGCGTTTTCGGACCGCTGCCGTGCTCGCCTGTGGGACTCGCTATTAGCGACCGTTCTGAAGACTCTTTGCCCTGCCAAGAATGCAACTCACCGGTGAGGTTCAGCTTGCGCGATTGAGATCGCTGAGACTTTATGGCACGGAGCGCACGTTTTAAAATGTGGCCGAACGCTGCGCGGTCGTGATCTTAAACTGCCGAGAGCAGAAGGTGACAAACAAATCACCGACCGCGGAGCGTGCGGCTACGATCAATCGATGCTTGAGAGGACGGATCTCTCAACTCAGACAAGAAGGTCGTGGATGATTTTCGCTTCGTTAGAGGGACCGATCAGACGTTGGTTCAATCCCTGGCTAAGGAAACTCAAACGGTAGGGATCCAATCCCATCGCATGTAATACCGTGGCTTGGAAATCCCTCACGTGCACCGGATTCTCAGCAACTTTGAAGCCGAGCTCATCGGTCGCTCCGTAGACCATCCCTCGTTTGAAACCGCCGCCTGCCACCCATACGCTAAAACAATCGGGGTGATGGTCACGACCCAAGAACTTCATCGTTCCGTTGCGGGCTTCGACCATGGGTGTTCGACCAAACTCACCGCCAAAGATAACAAGCGTGTCGTCTAACAACCCGCGCTGCTTCAGATCGGTCAACAATGCCCCAATCGGCTTGTCCGCTTGCGTACACTTCATCGGAAACTGAGTCTCCATGTCGTCGTATTTCGCTGTGCCGTGGATGTCCCATCCCCAATCAAATAGCTGCACAAACCGCACGCCTTGTTCGACTAACCGTCGCGCCAATAAACAGTTGTTGGCGAACGAGGCTTTGCCTGGTTCCGCTCCATAGGATTCCAACGTCGCCTTGGATTCTCGATTGATGTCCATGACTTCTGGAACGGACGTCTGCATCCGGAACGCCAGTTCGTATTGTTCGATTCGAGTCAGCGTTTCAGGATCGCGGAAAATTTCATGCTCTTGGCGATTCAATTCATTGAGCGCATCCAAACTCGCCCGTCGAATGCCACTGGGCATCCCCTCTGGGTTACTGACGAAGAGGATTGGATCACCTTCACTGCGACATTGGACGCCCTGAAAGACGCTCGGCAAAACACCGTTCCCCCACAAGCTCTTCCCACCCGAAGGCATGTTGCCACCCGACACCATGACAATGAATCCAGGTAAATTATCGCTTTCACTTCCCAGCCCATACGTCGCCCACGATCCAAACGAGGATCCACCGAACTGGGACGACCCCGTGTGCAATAACAACTGCGCCGGAGCGTGGTTGAACTGATCGGTGTGCATCGATCGGATCAAGCACAAATCGTCGGCATGTTCGCCAATGTGAGGAATCTTCTCACCCAACAGCGTTCCCGACTGTCCGTAATGTTTGAACGGATAGACGGGACCAAGTAATTTGGGTTTCCCTTTGATGAACGCAAACATCTTGCCTTCGATCAGCTCATCAGGACAAGGCTCGAGATGATGCTTTTGCAATTCGGGCTTGAAGTCGAATAGCTCGTGCTGGGGCGGCGAACCAGCCATGTGCAAATAGATGACATGCTTGGCCGGTTTGGCGTACTTTCCGCTGAAGCTAGAGTTTTCGATCGATGTCGATGCCGACACCGTCGGTGAAGTCAACAACCCTGCGCCGATTGCCCCCAGTCCTACGGAGCAATTTGCCAAGAAATGTCGTCGAGTTTGCAGGCGGGCGGACGCTAGTCGTAACTGAGCTTCCGGAGTGAGACGGTTGGGAGTCATGTCGGTTCGTAAAGAAAACGGTTAGTTACCAAAACAGGAATAACACAGCGAGATTGCGAGAAGATCGCGCCGGATCAATTGTTCAAGACAGCGTCGAGATTCAAGATGACGTTGGCGACAACGGTCATCGATGCCTGACGAATCAGGTCTTCGTTTTGCTCTTCGTTGAGCGTTTTCACATCAACGGATTGTCCCACAAATTCAGCCGCGTCCGATAAATTTCCCTGGTAACGCTGTTGGCACTGAAGGTAAAGCTCGGCCAACACGTCGACTTGTTCCTCGGGTGCTTCGTCGATAAAGAGGGCGCGACATAGTCCGAAACGCACCATTTCGTCCAAATCGTTTAGCTTCGAATTGCTGATGCTGTCCGATTTTTTCACGCTCTCGGACTGAGACGTCTGAGCCAGCATCAAATTTGCCAATCCACGAGCGGCCTCGATGAAAGTCACATCGTTGAGCGTCATGAAGGATTGCAACGGGGTATTCGTTCGCAAGCGTCTCAGACTACACACGTCACGAGAAGACATATCGAAGGTTTCAAATAGCGGGTGGGGGGCACTGCGTTTCAGATACGTGTAGATGGCACGCCGATAGCGATCTTCTCCCGTGCTTTCCTGCCACGTCATCCCACCTGTGAACGCGTTGACGACCCGCTTGATTGGACTCGGTGGATACACGGGAGGACCGAACAGCTTGTCGGACATCAAACCGGCAACCGACAATGCCTGATCACGAACCACTTCCGCCTGCAATCGGATCCGTGGTCCACGTGACAAGAACCGGTTTCGCGGATCGATTTCTAGTGCGTCAGCGTTTGCGATCTGAGATTGTTGATACGATTCCGACATGACGATCGTCTTGAGCAATCGCCGCACGTCCCAGCCTTCCTTCTGAAACTGCACCGCGAGGAAATCGAGCAATTGTGGATGAGAGGGAGGTGTCCCTTGGGTACCAAAGTCCTCCTCGGTTTCAACCAAACCGACCCCGATCAACCGAGCCCAATATCGGTTCACCGCCACGCGAGCGGTCAGCGGATTGGAAGCGTCAAAGATCCATTTCGCGAGTCCGAGGCGGTTGTTTTCAAAGTCGTCGGATTGAGACACGAAAGCATCCGGTAATTTCGCAGCAACCTTCTCGCCATGGCTGAGGTAATTCCCACCCAACATCACAAAGGTTTCACGTTTCTTATCGATGGGCATCTCTTCCATGACAGGGACACGGACTCGTTCGGCAGCGATCGTCTCCCACTTTCGCAGTTCAATCCGATCGGCATCCAAGTCGCCATTTCGGTACCGCTCCGCAGCGTTTTCAACATCCGTGGTCGAGATGCGAAAGCATCCCATGTTGAGCTGGACCCACGGTGAATCATGTCGTAGCGAGACGGTAAAGCTTGTGGCGACTGCTCCGTCGAGCGGTTCGGCGAGTTCGAAGACCGCCTCGTGATGGCCGGTGTATCCGGTCACGGGATGACGTACCGCCCAACCCTGGTTACGAAGCCCGCTTTCAACACTTTCTTTAATCGCCGTTCGAGGATGATGATTGGGCTGATGAAAGTCGGCTTCGGCGTCCTTGAAAGAAACTTTCCCGTCAACGCCGTTTTGATGCTTCGTCAACCAAATTTGTGAAAGGATGAACCCGCCATCACCACTGCGGCCAACTTTCCCGTCATGCTTGAGGTGCGGAATTGCTTCTAACCGTATCGCGCGGACGGATTGTCCCGGTGGCAATTCAAACGTCGCCTCATACGTTTCGTAAGAAGGGTTATTTCCGGTAGCGAGAATGCTGTTGTCGTCCAATCGCTCGAGCGTTGACCCCGACTGACCTTTCAATTCGCTTGGCTGACGCGACGTCCAAATGATCGGTTGAGAGGCAACAGCGTCGCGAAGAGCGGGCAACTTCCTTTCGAGCGTTTTGGCAAGTTCTAAATCGCGACGTGGCGGAACGGGTAATTTCGGATGTTCGTCACGCCGATCAGCATCGAGGCTTTGATTAAAATAATCGAGCAACTGGTAATACTCGGCATGACTAATCGGATCGTACTTATGGGAGTGACATTCGGCGCATCGAATAGTTATCCCCATCCACGTATTGAGGGTCGTACTCAATCGGTCTTTGATCGCGACGGTGCGAAACTCTTCATCGTTGGTGCCACCCTCGTTGTTGGACAACGTATTACGATGAAAAGCGGTAGCAAGTTTTTGATCGATGGTGGCGTCGGGCAAAAGATCACCCGCGATCATTTCGATGGACATCTCTCTGTAGGATTTGTTCTCCAATATTGAAGCGATTAGCCAGTCTCGCCAGGGCCACATGTCTCGATGCTCGTCACCAGAATAGCCAACCGTGTCCGCGTATCGGGCAAGGTCCAACCACATTGCGGCCCAGTGCTCCGCAAAGGCGGGTGTTTGCATCAGTTGATCAGCCAGGTCGGCGAATCGGTCCGCCGTTGGAACCGTTAGGTATTGCTGAATTGCGGATTGGATCGGTTGCGGGTGCGCGACTGGGGGCAAACCCGTCAAGTCCAACGACAATCGCCGAACGAGTGCATGCGGCTTCGCCCGATCGTTTCGGCTGAGCCCTACCGAGGTGAGTTTTTGATCGATCCAGTAGTCCACGACGCGGTGATCTGCGGTCCGAATTTCGCTTGGGACGTCAGCAATTTGGGGCACTCGAAACGACCAGTGCGTTTCGTAATCCGCCCCCTGTTTGATCCACGTGCGAAGCGTTTCCGCGTCCGTCTTCGATAATCGTTCGGCGTGGTCCGACGGAGGCATCCGTATGTCATCATCGTCCGTCAAAATGCGAACCAAGATCTCACTGGCGTCGGGATCGCCAGGCACAACGGCCGCGTACCCACCAAAGTCTTCGGTTGCTCCTTCGAACGTATCCAGACGCAGGCCGGCTTGACGATCGTCTTCGTCAGGGCCGTGACAGGCGATGCAGTGACGCGACAGAATCGGTCGCACCTGTTCGTTGAAGCTGATCTTTTCCCCATTTGATACTGCCGTGCTGAACAAGCCCAGCAGTACTGATAGGTAACAACTCAGTCGATGCTGCATTGGAATTGATCCGCCTAAAATCCACTATCCGAACGAAAACTCGAGAGCGGAAAGTGTAATTGAGAGTGCAGACCGAATCTTGCATCCAGCTAACAACGCTGTGTAAAAACAGAGCCCGACACGAGCAACTTCACAACGAAAAACCAACGCAACGCCACCGACACTTCTATAGAGATCGCAGCCAAACAAGCACACGACTCATTCAGAGCATCGGGCCAACGGAGTCGAGGAAGTCGGCCGTTTGGGGCGAATCAATCAAACTCGGCGAACCTTCGGCGATGATTTGGTAAAGGCGTTGTCCGTCGAAGAGGACGCGGCGTCGAATCACGAGGTTCTTCCCGTCACGGGTTCTGCTGCCGAGTATCCGAAAGACAAAGTCCTTACCTTTGGCGCCATTTTGCGTCATCGGTTTCGAACTGGATGGCTGCCCGAACGCTTTGATGAATTGTTCCTCGGCTAGCTCGACCATGGATGCGCCGTATTGGTCGAGCAGCTCTTCGTCATCCAATTTGATCGGAACCGGTACCCGCACGCGGACCTCGAATTTTCCGCCATCCATTTCCACCGTCGAGCGATACTCGGTGTCCAGCAGTGTTTTGCCCGGGATGGTCTGATTGGTCACACCGGCAGGCATCAACGCGTCGAACCGGGCTGTTTGGTTTGTGAACGATTGTAACTTCAGTTCCTCGGCCGACGCGGTGGATGCCAAAAGAAGCGACGTTGCTACGACTGCTAGTGGAAGCGAGGAAAAGAGACGGTTCATCGTTCGTACTCGTTCTTAGATGCGGAAGCGTTCCATAACTCGCGGGCCCAACGCCCACTCTTCCATCAATCAAGATTTCGCGTCACCAACGGCCAAAAAATTTCAATGGCCATTCTTGGCCACGTGCCATGCCCACTCGAAGCTGGGCAAAATTCAAATTGCAAAGGATTTAGATCACTGGTTTGCCACGACCGTCTCACACAACGGCGACATCTGCGGACTGGAATTCAGTCGCCTCTGAATGCGGAGCAAATCCGATAGGGTTCGCTCCTGACGAGCCCGTGCAATTGCGGCCGGCTCGCGAAATTGCCAACTTGAAAAACTTTGCGGCTCGTAACGAATGTCCCGTTCACGCTTACGCAATATGCTCAAACTGAGCACTGCTGCGTGCCCTCAAATCCCACAAGAGGCCGATAAGTCTTTTCACCACTACCCAAGGAATCATCGGCATGAAGAGCACGACACGTCAAATCAGTCTCCGAAAAAGCGTCATACGTCGCGGACTTAATCGTAAGACGCTTCGGTCATTACTGGCGGCACTGGTTGTCGCATGCAGCTACGGCACCTCCCAGGCTGCAGACATCGAAGTGACCAATCTCAACGATGCCGGAGCGGGTTCACTTCGGGAAGCGATCGAAAACGCGGCCGCAGGTGACCGCATCGTTTTCGATATTCCCGGCGGCGGGACGATTACACTCGCGTCCGACCTCCCCGAGATCACCGATAGTCTTTCGTTCACCAATGTAAATATTAGCTCCATCATCATTGACCATGACGTTCACAGCCCGCTTTCGATAACCGGTGGCGTTGTCAACTTCGGCGAACTTCAAGTTATCGGTACGGGAACAAATATTGAATTGTCTCCAGCGGCGACGTTGATTGGAGACGGAGAGCAACTTACTGCGGATATCGCGGTAAGCGGGACAATCGCCCCAGGAAGTAGTGAAACCGCTGGGGTGATTGGCAATTTGATTATCACTGGGCAATTAGATGCCACCGACTCAACGATCCAGGTGGACGTCATGGGCGGCGCCCCGACGTCCCATGACTTGATCGATGTTACCGGAGAAGCAATCGTTACCGACGCGACGCTTACACCCAATTTCGTCGGTTCCGATTATTCGGCAGGTGATTCATTCACGGTCATCACCGCATCAACCGGTGTGACAGGTACGCTCGCCAATTCGACAAATGTGTTTCAGTTGCCATCGAACCCTTTTTTGGAAGCCTCGATCAACGCGATGGCTAACGACGTCGCATTCCAGATCCAAGACAACGGACTCACTTTCGCGGAAGTACTAGAGGGTTGTAACCAAATCGCGACGGCAGCTGAATTGGATCGGTTAACAGGAGTTGGAACTGTTGATCAAGTCGCAGTAATTACCGCACTACGAAACGGATCGGGCGACAACGTGGATGGCGCCATCGGCCAATTGTCTGGAACGATCTATCCATCACTCGTCGATGGAGAAATCAATCAGATCCAAAACAACGTGCACGCAATACGTGACCGAGTATTGCTGCAACGAGATGACCTCGTCGCGAGTGGACATTGGTCGCCGTGGGTTCGTGGCTTTGGAATGTCACTCAGCACGAACGTCGATGATTGCTTGACGGAAGGTTATCGCCAAGAAGTCGGCGGCGTGGAAATCGGCACCGGAATCTTGACACAATCTGGGCTGGGAATGCATGGATTCGCGCAATTTGGATCGGCGAACACGACAATGCGAGGCCTCGATCAAGAGGCTGAATCGAGCTCGTACCGCTTCGGCGGATCTGTCCAATACCTTGGCGAATTTGCCTACGCCATGGCAATGGGCGGATTTGGTTTTCAAGACCATGAGGTTGAACGATCCATGTCGGCGTTCACGACCGGTGCGATTGCGGAGAGCGATATTGATGGAACAGACCAATTCGTATCGTTAGAGCTAGGAACTGCCCGATCGGTCGCAAACTCTCTTTGGTTGTCATTCATCTCTTTGCAAGGGATCCGAGTAGAGCTCGATTCGGCGGAAGAATCCGGCCTTTCTGACTTTGATCTTTTGGTGCGTGGGATAGAGGACGATTCTTTACGAAGCATGATTGGTTTATCGCTCGCACGGACCAACGAAACCGCACTCGGTCTCGCAACGAGTCAGGTCCGAGTTGGGTGGCTGCACGAATTCCTCGATCAACAACGCGCCGTTCAAACCGCGATCGAAGGGGCGAGTCCCGAGTTCTACAATCTGCGAAGTACCGCGACCGGTCGCGATTGGATTTCGGTTGGTGCCCAGTTGGACTGGGGCTTTTTTTTGGGCGGGCAATTCACCCTGGCATATCAAGGCAATCTCAACAGCCAATCCGCCTTTCAAAGCGGCCTGATCGGAACCCGCTGGCATTGGTAACCTCGATAAAAGAGACCAAGCGTTTACGATTTCGCGCAGTGTAGCGTCATGACCAAACTCCTATCATGACTTGCATCAGGACTTACATACCAATGACCGGTGCTCGGGTAAAGTCGATTGCCGACGCATTCATGTTGCACCTGCTCATGCTGTCTGACGGGAACTTGAAGCCTTCCGTTTACGCTCAGATGTCACGTGAGGATTGATCTCAAGCGTGATGCCTTCGTTCTGCTGACAGAACTTGAGGATTTCAAACACGTTATTCATCCGGGGGTTACCGCCATCGCTGAGCATTCTCATCAGCGACTTTGGATCGCGGTCACCCCCCAAGCCCTCGGCCAAACCGCGAAAGCCAATTGTTGCGTTGACATAGTTCCGCAAAATGGATTTACCAATTTCAACGTCGCCTTCCAAAAGGGATGTAACTGCCTCGACGATCAACGCTCGACGAAACGCAGGGTCTTTATCCGCTCTCGTCTTCACGGTGTCCTTAAATTCTCTTGTGAGTGCCATGTCTGGTCCCCTTTTTGTCACGTTCTACTTTTGCTTTCTCTAATTCTCGTTTGCGACGTTTGTACTCTTTCCAAAGTCGTTTCGCTTCGGCGATGTCGTTTCGTTGTGATTTCTTGTTGCCACCAGTGAGAAGAAGGACGAGCGAGTCCCCGTCTTTACCGTAATACACGCGGTATCCAGGACCGTAATCAATTTTGTACTCTGATACTCCCTCGCCCACTGACTTCGTGTTGCCCACATGTCCGGCGGAAAGTTTCTGCACGGCTTTTGTAATCTTCGCCGCGACTGTCGCATCGGCGTTGTCGAACCACTCTCTAAAGTGGGATCGATCGTTTTGGTCGATGTATTCCCTCACCTCTGTCATGGCAAGTTCCTAGATTGACATCGTTTCGTGGTTTGCACCGCATTGGAAGCTCCGTCTAAAAAATACTGTTGACTCGGCGCGCTGCACGAGTTGCGTCTCTCACTTTGCCTCCACAACACACAGTAACACATGCGCAACCAATCTGCAAAGCGAATTTTATACGGAGAGATTCGTGAAGTCTTGGGCGCTAAACGCGACAACACGTAGTAGGCCTGCGTGTTCGCAAAATTTTAAAAAACCGAGCCGTTTTATTGGTTTCGGTGTTTAATGAATGAACCGGCGGGGTGTCGTGATGTCGGATTTACTTCAAACAGGGGCGAAACTTTGGGAATGAGGAGTCATCATGCGGCGGTTGAGCACATTCTGCATTTTCTCGCTGGTCGGCATTGTATTGGCCAGTTCCGTGGCCGCTCAGCGAAGCTCTGATCGGATCCGGCGTTGGGACAAGAACAACGATCGCGTTCTGTCTCGGGCCGAGTTTCCGGAACAGGTTCGCAACCGTTTTGACGTCCTGGATACCAACGGAGACGGGAAAGTCACGCAGGCGGAGTTCGACGCCTTTGAGCTGGCTCGTCGAAATCGAACGGACCGACCTGAGACTACCGAGAATCGCCGTTCTGCGTCTGCGTCGCGGCTAAAACCGACGCATGCCAATGTCGCCTACGGAGACCACGAGAAACAGAAATTTGATCTCTGGCTAGCGAAAACCGACAACGGCGAACCCACTCCGCTGGTGATCTACATCCATGGTGGTGGGTTTCGAGGCGGTGATAAATCTGCTGGCAACCAACCGATCGACCAATATCTTGATCAGGGCATTTCGTTCGCTTCGATCAATTATCGGCTCAGTGACGTTGGGACGTACCCGATCATGATGCACGACGCGGCCCGGTGTCTGCAGACGATTCGATCACGCGCCGCAGAGTGGAATCTCGATGCCGATCGCATCGCCTGCTACGGCGGATCGGCAGGAGCCGGCATCTCCTTATGGCTCGCCTTCCATGATGACTTGGCTCAGCCTGACAGCGACGATCCGATTGCTCGGCAGTCGACCCGCATCGTTGCCGCTGGAACTACAGGCGGGCAATCGACATACGACATGCCAACGTTCCGCGAGTGGTTCGGCATTCCGGACTTGCCGCCACACCCCGCGATCTATGCGTTCTATGGCATCGAAGAAGAATCCGACTGGGAAACCGAACGCGTCAAGAAAATGATGATCGATGCCTCACCGATCAACCATTTGACTCGAGACGACCCACCTGTGTTCATGGTCTATGGCAGTGGCAATGTTCCTGTTCATCGTGACTCGAATCCCGGATTGTGGGTGCACCACGCACTGCTGGGTATCAAACTCAAAGAAGCGATGGACAAGCTCGGCATCGAATGCAGCGTCACTTGGAATGGCAATCCCAGCAAACGCTATGACGACATCCACGCCTTCCTGATTGAGAAAGTCCGGGGCGAAAGCGACCGCAAGCCTCAGAGGCGAGACACGAGTGCCAACACTCGGCCGACGTCACGTCAAAGAGGTCGGGTGAAAGCCAGTGGCGAGTTCTACGCACCTCCGGCGATGGAGGAACTCGTTCCATCACCACTGAAAATCGGTGACCGCGCTCCCGATTTCACGCTGCCGCAATCCGACGGCGGTGGACCGATTGCGCTGTCGCAGTTTCAAGGTAAAAAACCTGTCGTGCTGGTGTTCGGCAGCATCACATGCAGTCCATTTCGCGACAAGGTCACGCAGGTCTTCGACATACAACGCAAGTACGCCGACAAGGCCCAGTTTCTGATGGTCTACATCCGCGAGGCGCACCCCGAATCGACAATCATGTTCCCAGGCGAGGGCAGAGAGTCGGTACTCAAAAAGTTCACCCAAACCGATTCGCTCCTCGCTCGAATCCAGAACGCCCAGAGCTGCACGGCGCTGTTGAAGGTGCCGTTTCCGCTGCTCGTCGATGCCGAGGACAACGGAACTCTCGCCGACTACGGAGCGTGGCCAAACAGGCTGGTCGTGGTCAGCAAAGACGGCCGCATCGCCTGGGACAGCGGCCAAGGACCTCGTGGGTTTCAGCCAGGAAAGCTTGAGTCGTGGCTGCAGGATAATCTCCGATAGGAATCCGCTTCGGTTAGTTCGCAGTAACGCGGCAGGATGATTTCCACCCATCGCCGCGTCGTTGTGCCGCGGGCGATGATCACGCTTCTTGAGCGAAATTTTCGTTTTTCGCGCCAACTCGCTGCGCCGCAGGCTCTATGGTGAGTTGTTCCCGATTACGAGTACTTCATCGCAGACAAAACCATGAAAACAAAGAAACATCGCGGCTCGTTTATGCTTCGGTTCATGGTTTTCGGATTCAGTATCGCGGTCGGCGTGCTCACGTTCTGGTTGCTGGGATACATCATCCAAGACATCAATCGCGTGAAGGGGCCAGACTACAACCAGATGCTCGAGGTGGGGCTGCCGCAAACACTGCAGGACGAGCGGGAATCACTCGCGGCGGAGTTGGTTGATCTCAAACAGCAAATCGAATCGACCGAACAACGACGTCGACTGACAGCACAAACCACCAAGGACTCCCAGCAAACCATCAACCAACTCCTCGAGCTTAAACGCAACGCTGACCAGAATGAAACGTCGCTGAGCGAAGATCAACAGCAAGCGTTGACAGATAGCCTGCAACTTTTCCTCAGCAATCAGAGCCAGACGCAGACTCTCAACAGTGAACTGTCGAACCTGAACGACGAGCTAAACGACGTCAAAGAAAAGCAACGTCAAAACGCGGCGGCGATCACCCGTGCCAGCCGGCCGATTGAAGACGAATACGAGGAGTTGTATGAGCAGCATCAATGGAAATTGGCTGCGTACAAGCTAGGGATGTTGATTCCGCTGCTGCTTGTTTGCGGATGGCTTTTCGTTCGCCAGGCGGGTGGGACGTACGCGGTGCTGGTTTATGCTATCAGCGGTGCGGTTGCCTTGCGTGTTCTGCTTGTGATGCACGATCACTTCCCGGCGATCTATTTCAAATACATATTGATCGTGCTCTCGCTTGCGATTGCGACAGGCGTCTTGGTGCGGTTACTGCGTCTGGTAGCGAAACCGAGCCGTGACTGGTTACTGCGTCAGTACAGTGAAGCGTACGCCAACTTCTTCTGTCCGATATGTGACTTCCCGATCCAGCGAGGTCCCTTGAAGTTTGCCGTTTGGACGCGGCGTAGCTTGAAGAAACACACACCCGTCCCGCTCGATGGCTCTACAGCAACACCTGACCAACCCTACACCTGTCCGTGCTGTGAAACCTCACTCTTTCAGACGTGCGAAAAATGTGGCGGCGTGCGACACTCGCTCTTGCCGGCCTGCGAGAAATGCGGTGATGTGCGAGAGAACAACGTGGAGCCCCCTGTTAGTGCGTGAGTGCCGAACAGGGAGCACGCTAGCTGGAAGCCAGCGCTGCGAATTTGCGTTACGGTGCTGAGTTTGATATCGGGAGCCCGATGTCTTCGTTCCACAACGCGGGATGGTTTGCGATGAACTCTTCCATCAACGCGATGCACTGGGGATCGTTGACGATTTCAAGTTCGATGCCGCGGCTTCGGACGTAATCCTCCGGTCCGTGGAACGTTTGATTTTCCCCCACGATGATCTTGGGGATCTTGTAGAGCAACGCCGCACCGCTGCACATGTCACACGGCGAAAGCGTTGAATACAAGATCGACCGCGAGTAGTCCGCTGCGGTAAGACGCCCAGCCCGTTCGAGACAGTCCATTTCGGCATGCAGGATCGGACTTCGCTTTTGGATGCGACGATTGTGTCCGCGACCGACAATTTCACCGTCTATCACCAGGACTGCGCCGATCGGGATGCCATGCTCCTCAAGCCCGATGCGAGCTTCGTCCAAAGCGGCTTTTAAGAACGGGTCCATTCGCAAATTCCGGAATGCTGGGTGATGACATGGCTTCGTTCGCGGCATTGTACAATGACAGGCGATTTCCTCTCATCCCACTTCATAAACACAACGCCATGTTTCGCATCTTCTGCCTGACCACCTGTTTCTACCTTCTTGGTGGCCCCCTTGGTTTTGTAGGCTTCCATGTGGTCGCCGATTCGCCCGACGCGACGGGTCCAAACAAAGTGGACGCAAAAGAGGCATCCAAAAAGAAGGTCAAGAAAAAGCCCGCTCCTTTCGCTTGGGTCAACCCGATACCTGGCAAGTTGCAACACCCGTCACTCAAACACGGAACGTTTCAGAGTCCATCGCTCGGCCAAGAGATCGGCTACGTCATCCTGTTGCCACCGAGCTACTCGGAAGAATCGTCCGAACGATTTCCTGTCGTGTATTACTTGCACGGTGGGCGACCAGGAAGTGAAACGAAATCGCTTTCCCTGGCCCCCATAATCTTTGCGGCGATGGAGTCGCGTCAAGTTCGTGAGATGATCTACGTGTTCGTCAACGGCGGCCCCGTGAGTCATTACAACATTCCAGACGAACCGACCAAGCAAGGTGCGGACGTATTCATCAAAGAGTTGATTCCACATGTGGACGCGACCTACCACACGGTCGCGGATCGTGATCATCGTGGATTGGAAGGGTTCTCGCAGGGAGGTCGTGGCACGATGCGGTTGTCGCTTCGTCACGCCGAGCTATTCTGCAGCGCCGCGGCGGGCGGTGGTGGCTACGAGACGGAACGTAAAATCAGCGAATCGGGCGGACGTGAGTCCGAGACGCTTGTTTTCGCAGAGGGCGACAACACGTGGGATTTGGCGAGAGCCTACGCCGCACAAAAGTCACCTCCAGTTCAATGGCTGATTTATGTCGGAACCAAAGGGTTCAACTACGAGAACAACTTGGCCTACATGAAGTTTCTCGAGTCGCTTGACATTCCGTTCGAGAAACTCATCGTGCCCGATGTGCCCCACTCAGGCTTGCAGATCTACGAAAAGAATGGCCTCGAAGTCATGAAGTTTCATGCGAGAAACTTCGACAACTCGTAGCCCATTGGGTCTCGGTTTTTGGCCGCTGACGATGCAAACGGGTTAGCTCGGCACAATCGCGTTGTGATAGATCTCTTGTACGTCGTCACAGTCGTTGAGCATACCGATAAACTTTTCGAACATCGCGACGTCGTCCGCGGGAATCTCGGTGCTCGTTTGCGGGATAAACGAAATTTCATCGACATTGAGCGACGTCTCGGGATACGCTTCGAGAATCGCTTGCTTGGCTTTGGCGTACTCGGTGGTCGGAGCGAAAACGAGAATCTGATCATCTTGGCTTTCCACATCCGTCACATCCACATCCGCCATCAGCAACGCTTCGAGCACTTCGTCGACGGAAGGTCCATTGAAGGCGAACACCGCGAGATGATCGAACGAGTGAGACACGGAACCGGGCGCGCCGAATTTCGAACCGGTCTTTGAAAAGCAGTTTTTGACATCGGTGATCGTACGCATGTTGTTGTCGGTCAAACAATCAATGATGACCGCACAACCACCAGGGCCGAAGCCTTCGTATCGGGCGGGAACGTAATCTTCACCACCGACTCCTCTCGCTTTTTCGAGTGCCCGTTCGATCACGTGCGCGGGCACCTGATCTCGCTTGGCTTTTTCGATCAAGGCACGCAGCGACGAGTTGTTGACGGGGTCGGCACCGCTGTTTTTAGCCATCACATAGATCTGTTTTCCGTACTTGGAATAGACCTTCGTCTTTTGGCCAGCCGTTTTGGCCATCGACACCTTACGAACTTCAAAACTTCTTCCCATCGCGTATGACTCGTGCTGGATTGAAATGGTTTGGATTGAAATGAGAGCAATGATCGCTGTACCAGCGTATCTTTCGAAAGATCAACGTGGCAGTCCCCCCGGTGACGCGTGGGAACTCGCCGTGAACGCCGATTAGGTTGAGGGGTCGATCAGAAGCCGCCCTTGACCGCCTTCTCGTTTGGATTGCTCTTCGCAAAACAGGCGAATCGTCCCGTGCTGGGCGGCGTTCGCCCGGAGCGACCACATCGCGGCGCCTTTGTTGGCCACATGCACCCGCTGCTCGTCATTCATTTCTTGAAAGACCCGCGTGCAGGCTTGGTTTTGGTCCTTCAACCCAAACCACAACAGAATATCGACATCGCCGGGTGACATCACTTTCCATGGCCCATCGGTTCGCCCCAGAGCAATGCCGACACTGGCCAATTCCATCAGTTCGTTATCGTCGAACTCCATCGGCGGTCCGTCGTCACCGGAGAGCAATGAATCGATCAATGGTCTCGCCAAGTCGTCTCGGTCGAGCACCGCCACCACCTTTTCAATCGGTTGGGTCGAGCCGGTTACCAGAAACTCACTCCAACACAAATCCATTTCGCCTGGCGAAGCGATTTCCTGGGGCAAGTATTCCGCGTTTCGAATCCCTTCGGGCGGATCGAGAATCAGACCCAGCGCCGATCGCTCCATATCGTTCGCCTCGGGCAACTGCTGCATCAAGAAGTCACGCACTTCCGGGTACACCTCTGCGATGCGAACGAACATCATCATGATCGTCGGATTTTTCGCCGGGAGTTGATGCCGCACCGCATACCGGATTGCCGACCAAACCGATTCTGAATCCACGCGGCGATAGATGCCGCTGGTCGTTTGAGCGAAATGTTCAGCGTCAGGGTCGACGGTGGTTTCGGGTGAATCGGTTCGGTGGTCGGTCATCAGACAAATTTATGTGGGGGATAAAATGGGGACGCATCGCCAACGAGCCTGCTCATCAGCCCTCTGCACCAGAGAAGTTGACGACCGAACATGAAACCTCAATCGTGAGCCTGCGTGAGGAAGGCTAATGCGACAAGCGGCTTACAAGATTGAATCGATGCATGGCTACCTCCAGCCCGATGGGACGGTTCGGGAACTGCGGAGAAACCAACAGATCACGCGGCCGTGTTATTTGCCAAACCCGTTCGGGTTTTGAGACTGCCAACGCCATGTATCGGCACACATGTCGTCGACGGTGCGGGTGGCTTTCCAACCGAGTTCTTTCTCGGCAAAACTCGGATCGGCGTAGCAGGAGGCGACGTCGCCGGGACGACGATCAACGATCTTGGTAGGAATTTTCTTGCCGCTCGCTTTTTCGAACGCCGCAACCATTTCGAGAACGCTGCAGCCGTTACCGGTGCCGAGGTTGTACGTCACGACTCCGGGATTGCTGGTCAGCTTGTCGACCGCCCGAACGTGCCCGACGGCGAGGTCGACAACATGGATGTAGTCCCGAACACCGGTTCCGTCGACGGTTGGGTAGTCATTACCGAAGACCGAAAGTTCAGGGCGACGTCCCACGGCTACTTGAGCAACAAACGGCATCAAATTGTTTGGGATTCCGCTCGGGTCTTCGCCGATCCGCCCGCTGCTGTGAGCCCCGACCGGGTTGAAGTAGCGCAACAATGCGATGTTCCAATCGTTATCGCTGACGTAGAGGTCGCGGAAGATTTCTTCCAACATCAACTTTGTTCGTCCGTAGGGGTTGGTCGCGGACAGTGGGAAGTCTTCGGTGATCGGAACGGTATGCGGATCGCCATAGACCGTGGCTGACGAACTGAAGACGAGATTCTTCACACCGTGTTTGATCATCACCTCACAAAGGTTGAGGCTGCCGGTGATGTTGTTGCTGTAATAACGAAGTGGAATCTGGACGGATTCTCCGACCGCCTTGAGGCCGGCGAAATGAATCACCGAATCGATGCCCGCGTCGGTGAACACTTTGTCGAGCGCGTCGAAATCGAGTAAATCAACTTTGTGGAACTCAGCGTTTTTCCCGGTCAATTCCGCGACTCGGCGAAGTGACTCTTCGCTGCTGTTGTCGAGGTTATCGACGACAACCACTTCGTGGCCCTCGTTGAGGAGTTCGAGGACGGTGTGACTGCCGATGTAGCCGGCCCCGCCGGTGACGAGAATTTTCATAGAAAACAGCTGGGTTGAAGTGATGTTTTGGGGTCGCGGATAGGTTATTCGCAACAGCGGAGACTGACAATCGTTCCTAGCGAGCGCGCCGGATTGCCGCCTCCGGCTGCGATTGGGGGCGTGCCCTCAGCCGGACCCTCCGCTGGATCTCGTTGCGTAGGTCGCTCTCGGCGAGTTTGAATTATCGAGAAATTCCCTGTCCGCTTGCGGGGCGACAATTGCATTGAGTGGTAGACACGGGCCGACGCCGACTGCAAACGCCCAACCGCCCGACACAAACGCACTGAAAAAGAGCCGCCTCCGATGAAAATGACACTCGCCCTTCTGACCGGAACCATCGTTTTAGCCACCGCTTCGTCTGTCATGGCTTGTGGCGGAAGCCAAGGGTATTACTCGCAAGGCTATGCACCTACTTACAACCACTCGGCGACCTACAACCAAGCAGCGACCTACGGACACACGACGACGTACAGCCACGGTTATGGAGCCAGCTACGGTTACCATCACGCCCCAGCGCCGGTTCACACCCCCGCTCCAACCCAATCGGCCCAACCCAACCGTCAACTGATCCAAACGCCGAGCGTTCCCGCAGCGACACCGACTCCCGCACCTGTTGCGGACGCAGATTCATCGAATCTCGTCGCGCCCCCCGCCCCGCAGCCCGATTCCGACGCCGTCTTCGCACCGACGTCGGCTGCTGCTCCGGTAGCCGCGCCGGCGAATGCCGAGGCGACCCGAGCCGACAACCTCGAAAAGGCGGTCTCGTCGCTCGACACACAAACTCTGCTGAAATTCTCCGGCCTCCAAGACCTGCTGTAAGCGGCGATTTTCGCGAAACCACCGCTACCGATCCGCGTGGGTTCACGATCCGGAGCGTCAGGGGACATGATTTCCGAACGCGTGCCGGGTCCGTTTCGCACCGAATGGTTCGTTTTCGATGTCGGATATCCCAGGATTGACCGTCCTTGCCAGCTCCATTCAAAGGACTTTCGGAACGCTTTTCGGGGCCGCCACCACGGAAAGTCCGCTATTTCCGACCTTTTCTGCCGCATAGATCCGTGTATTTTGCTTGACGAATGCCCTCGATCTCAAAATCTAATCTAGAGTTTCCTACGCAAGATGGGGGGTGCACAGTCAGGCTCCTCTTGCGAACTCAAGAATAATCATGAGGGGCAAAAATGACGATCAAACACCGCGTCAATCCGGCGGTCCAGTACATGTGTGGGCTCGCAGACAAAATCTCACAGGGTGCGGGACTCGGGGAGACGCTCAATTACATCTACGACGCATTTCGGGACATCATTCCCTACGACCGCATCGGATATGCGGAAGTCGATGAGTACTGCACGACCGCAACCTCACGCTGGGCCCGTTCGGAAGGATCGACGCATCTAGGCACTGGCTATTCGGCCAAACTTGCGAAGTCCTCGTTGTCGTTGGTCATCACTCATCGCAAATGTCGGATCCTCAACGATCTTCCTGCGTATCTCAAAAACCATCCGAATTCCACTTCCACCACGTTGATCGTCGACGAGGGCATTCGCTCCTCGTTAACCTGTCCCCTGTTCGCGGGCGGCATCCCGACAGGATTCCTGTTCTTAAGCAGCCAGAAACCTGATTGCTATAGCGACGAGCATGCTCGATTGCTGCGAGAAGTTGCCGGACAAATATCCGTCTCGCTCCTGGCGTCCGAGCTCCTTGAACTGTGCGATGACGATGTGGACAAGGCCAAAAAGTCATCAGTGGGGATCGGTCCGAGCGTCCTGCTGCGACGGATTCGACGCGTTCCCTGGCAAGAGCGGTATGTTGAAGAAGAATATGTGGCAGCGCCTCACCGCGCCCACGAGGTCGGTCCCGTTGGCAATTACGCGTCTGTGTCGCTACCCATTTCGTCGCTGACGCCAAACATGGTTGTCGCGAAGTCCATCCGACGTTCCGATGGAATGCTGCTTCTTTCGGCCGGGTCTCAGCTCACCGACAAATGGATCGCCCGGCTAACAACGATGTACGATAGCGGCGAAATCCAAGACTGGAGGATTCCGGTACAACACTGAGCACCGGAGTGAATACGAAGCTCGGCCGCGAACGCCATTCGAGGACGTCGCGTCGATCGCGGCGTGGCGAAAACCGCAGCGACTGGCAAGTCATCGAGCCTTTCTACCGCACCAACGCAACTTCGACCTCAAGCCCTGGTCCAAACCCGAGTATCAACCAGGGACGCGGGACACCGGTCGACTCGAACCTTTCGAGTACCACGCCGAGTGTGGCGGAGGACATGTTTCCATGTTCTCGCAGCACGCTCCGTGACACATCGAGCTTCGCCGGATCGAGATCGATCGCGGTCTCAACGGCTTGCAAGATTCGGACACCTCCCGGATGCACAGCCCATCCACCGATCGAGTCAAACGTTTCGTTGTTCTTTGCCAACCAACCTTGGAGGTATTCCTTCAGGTTGGATTCGACGAGCCCTGGCACGCAGGCCTCAAGTGTCATTCGGAAACCGTGATCGCCGATCGTCCACGTCATCGCATCTCGGCTGTTGGGAATCAGATACGAACCCGTCGCGGCGATCGATGCGATGGGAGTTGTGTCGGCCGCAGGCTGGCAATCGGCCCCGACGACAATGAGAGCAGCGGCTCCGTCGGCAAATAAGGCCCCCGATACGATCCGCTGGACATCGTACCCGTACTGATAGTGCAGCGAACACAACTCGACGCAGCAAATCAGCACGCAGGCTTCTGGATCGGCGGCCACTAATCCGCGTGCGGTGCGCATCGCGTTGATTAGCGCGTGACAGCCCATGAATCCGATTTGGATTCGCTGAGTCGTTGCGGGGAGGCCGAGTTGTTCGATCAACTCGATGTCGACTCCGGGCGCGTTGAACCCGGTGCAGGTCACCGTGACGAGGTGAGTGACTTGGGTCGCCTCGCAGCCGCTCTTTCGGATCGCTTCGGCGGCGGCGCGGCATGCCAGCGGCGGAGCATCAGCGGCAAACCGGTCATTCCGATCTTGAGTGGATGGCCCCTGCGGATCATCTTGCATCGGCGGATAAAACGTCTGCGTCAATTCGCCTGCGGTAGGCTCCTCAAGCAACACGCTGCCGCGGGAATCGACACCGGTCCGTCGATACAACTTGGCGACCTTTCCCGCTTCGTCATCGCTACGACACGACATGCGTTGGGCGTGGAACGTCGACATCTCCAAACTCGCTTGGAGCGGTGGAAGAGCCGATGCGACTGAGAAGATGCGAGCCATGATGTTTCTTCAGATCCGTTGAGTTGAGACTGTTTCAATTCACACCACTGATGAGTCGTCGTGCAGGGTGCGTGCCCATTCGTTGTCGACGGGGTGCTCAAAGGCGTGCAGACGAAAGCGGCATTAAAGTCTGGGCATCGACGCGATGACACGCGTTCGAATCATTTGTCGAGGGAACGAGAACGTTGCTACGGAGCCAGTTCGAAAGCTCGGGTGGGTTTAAATGAGGGACCGGCGGCGAGACCACGAGTAATCGGGCTGGCGAGCCAAGGCGCGAACCGGAGACCCGATAGGGCAGCACCGCGAATCACCGATGATCGCATCGCACGGGTGACGCTTCCGCAAAGGATGCGCCGTTTTGGCTGGAGCGACTGCAACTTATTGGCCCACCGCGCGGCAAAATCGGCTCGCGACGATTGTTCTTGCCAAAGGTCCGCGACGGCGAGACCACTCTCGATGCCCCACGTCATGCCTTCACCGGTCATCGGCTCGACATAGCCGGCACAGTCCCCGATTGCGACAACACGCCCCTCGCCCGGTTGTCGCTGGCGCCGCAGCGGCGGAGCGGTCATCAGGTCCGCCCGATCGTGGAGCCACGTGACGAGTCGGTCATTCATCGTTACCGTCCATTGCGGATGACTTTGCAGCAAGCGGGCAAGCCGGTTCGTCGTGCTGCACGACTGGGGTTCGTCGATTGCAAGCGTTTCGACCAATCCTCCGCGGCGCTGCCGCTCTGATCGAAGTGCCGCCGCGATGTCGATGTCGTTGTTAGGCAATCGCACCAAACCGACGTATCCTTCGTCGCCACAGACCATCTGAATCTCGCCACGAGGTAAATCCCAAGATTGCGACAGCGGATCCGCGGCAGCGAGGTGCGCGGCGATGCCGAGCGGCCCATGGGGAGATTCGATCCATGGCAATTGCCAACGACGCGACGTGGACGCTCCCACCGCATCATGACTCTTAGTCGCACGCTGATTGCGTCCCGAATACACACCGGTTAATCCCGCCGCCACGACGACGAGATCGAATTCGTCGGTGTACCGCCACGCGTCCTGCTCTGATGATCCCGCGCTGAGTCTCGCGGTATCCGAAGCCGGTTCAGACTCCCGATCCCTGGGGACATTCCGATAGCGAACCGAGACGCCATCAAGGTCCGTTGACACCACTTGGGCCTCACACGGCTGCCAAACCCGGACGCCCGCCTGAATCGCCTGATCGACTAGAAACGTATCGAGCACCGATCGAGAGACGGCGACTCCGTGAGCAATCGGTAAACGTATCGGCGACGCGCACGCAAGTGGGCTCGACGAGGTTGAATCAACCTTACCAGTTTGCATATACGCGACAAACGTGTGGGTCGGCGTGCCGAGATCGCGGACGGCGTCTCCGAGCCCGATCGCATCGAGTGCTCGCAGTCCGGCGGCACCCAAACAACAGCCGCAAATCTTTTCACGCGGAAACGTGGCACGCTCGACCATCGTCACGTCGTGACCATGATGAACGAAGCGTATTGCCGCGGCGTTGCCCGCGACGCCCGCACCGATCACGAGTACCCGTGAGGGTTGTTGATGCGACGCGGCGATCATGAACCGGCGCCGACAACGACAGGGGCATATCCATTAACCGTTTCGGCCGCGCACTGCTGATCAATTACGGCGAGAAAGCGACACGGGAACGACGTTTTTACCGGCACCGAAAACCCCAGGGCTTGGTGCAACAATGTCGCGAACTCACCCCGGGTGTAAGCAGCCCGAACGCTCGCCGAAGCATCGAAATGCACGACATCACTGCGGGTCACTAAGCGTGCCGAAGCGGCGACCAACCCGAGATTCATTCGTGACCGTTCCAAGTCACAAATCACGATGGCTCGATCACTGACACGCCACATTTCCTGGATCAACTTCGAAACATCCGGCGGATCGAGATGATGCATGAACAACGAGCAAGTGACGACGTCAAAACCGTTGGGCAATCCATCACGCAGGCAATCGCGACAGACCGTGCCGAGTTCAACGCCAGCGGCGGAGGCGGCTTCCGAAGCGGTTTGCATGGCCAATTCGCTCCGGTCGAGCGCCGTGACCGCGAGGGGGATGCCACGAAGACGGGCCATTTTCAACCAATCAATCGGCAAATCGCCACTGCCGCTGGCGACGTCGAGGACCCGCAACGGCCTCTTGTCCGAAGCCGATGCGGCGGCAAGCCGCGCGAGCTGGCGAAACATCGCGAGCGAAACACCGCTGATCCGATTGAGGCGGCGAAGCCCAGCTAAAGCAGCGCGATGTCGATCCGTCGATAGATCGGGGGCATCCATCTTTTCTTCGACACGGCAGCGGGGAAACACCATCGATTTCGATCTTAAGTCAAAGGTTGCTAATTCTCGGAGTCTCTAATTTTCATTTGCGACCGGTGGAGTGGTCCGAAACCGCATCGCCAGTGCGATCACGCAGATGATGATCACGACCAGACTGACCCACTGGGAAATCGAAAGCGAGGTCCCGAATTGTCCCGCTTCGTCTACCCGAACCCATTCCAGCACGATTCGCAAAAGTGCGTAGGCGATGAATCCGCATAACATCAGAATACCGTCCTTGTGCCTTCCTGAGGCGTGCAGGATTCGTTCCAAAACCAATAAGACGACAAACATTACCGCAGCCATCGCCGAACTGATGATCTGAGTCGCCCACACCGGATTGGCACGCGGAGGTAACTCGTCGGGCGAAATCCGTGCCACCAACTCTCCATCCCGGATCACCGCCAGGCCCGGCAGCGCATCTTCGGCGGGAATCTCGGACGGAGCAAGATTCACAAAACCCGAATCCAATATGAACGACAACGTTTGTCCGGGCGCAATACCGGCCTGATCGGCGAGGCTTCCCGGCTCGACCGATTTTACCGTCCACGCTTTGTTCTGGCGGAGCTGTTTGCCTTCGGTGGCAGCGGTGGCGTCAGGCGTGTTCTCGTCGACGACCGGTTGGGCGGTCAGCCCGATCAGCGTGCCGCTCAGCAACTGATCCACGTAAACGTTACTACTGGGTGGAAATTGAACCGACAACGGATTCGGCTCGCAGGCACCGCCATAGCAACACCCGTTCATCAAACATCCCAGTCGGCCAAAGAACAGGCCCACGAAGATACACGGCACAATCACGTCGCCGAGCTTCCAGAGCGGTTGGCGATGCCGGGTGACCACCCACGCCGAGGCAAGGAATCCTCCGATGAAGCCGCCATAGACGACGAGTCCGCCCTGAGTCATCGCGGCCATCGCGGTGATCGTTTCCACCCACGTCGGACGCAAAAAATCATTGAAATATTGAATCACATAGAACGTTCGGGCACCGAGCAGCCCGCCGATAAACGTCCAAGGGGCGAGCCGGAAAATCACGTCCGAACCCAATCCCGCTCGCTGGGCACGCCACGCGGCCAAAGAAACGGAACTGATCGCCGCCAGCATCAAAAACATCCCGTATCCGCGAATCGGCAATCCCACCGGGTCTCCGTCGAGGTTCGCAAGCTCCAAGCGAGGCAATACAAAAATGATGATCAGCCCCAAAAACGCCCACAAACCGCCTTCGTGCATGAGCACATAGCCCGGCGTCGCAGTCCGAGCGTCGTCCGTGGCAAACTCGGAGCCTACGCGAGCGGGACGAACCGCCGCCCAAGCCAGCCTGACCAAGATATAGAGCACTAAACCGGCCAGCAGCCATCCGACCCCAAAAAAGGGAATGCCGGCGATTTCGTGTGGAATTAGGAAAAGCGTTCGACGCATGAGGATCGTAGGGCGCGAAAAGGGGGCGATTTGTGGAATCGTGAAGCAATTCACTCAGCAAACCAATGTCGCACGCCCGATACGCCACGAATAGTCGAGTTTTTTTGCTCCAGTCGCTACAACCGGCCTCTAGCGCGAAAGAAATACACGTTAGATTGGCGATTTCACGTAGGCTTGGGAAACTCTGGGCCTCGCAAGTATACTGGCGCTTCACCAGTGATTATCCTTGGTCGCTCAGGCCAAACGCTTTCCTTCTTGTCTGCTTTACGAGGTTTCGATTCATGCCCAAGGCGCTCTGTCTGCTCAGCCTTGTGGCGTCGATTCTCTTGCTCGTGCTCTTTGGCGCGGACCTAGTGATGGGTTTCGCGGGCATGCAAGACGCCGCTCCAATGCAGGCGACCAGCATGATGATGGATTTGGCGTTTCTGATTTTTGCGGGCCTGCTCGCTTACCTGAGCTTCTCGACATACCGCGAACAACGCTAACGTCGTTTTTCGCGTCATCTCTCGACGCATGGGCTGCCCGGGATCCAAATTCCCGTCCCGCCTCCCTTATTCTGCGTTCGATGCGATCTCGGCCACTCACCGGCTCGGCATGATTCCGCCCTCGTCCCTTTTCGCCCCCGCGATTCAGAGTAACAGCGACGGGATTCGATTCGTCCGCACGCCACTAAAAACCGCTCCAGGTCGTCGCGGGTTTGGCGTCGCAGAGCTACTAAAAATCGGTCGACGTTGGTAGGCTGGGACGCTTGTTGCCCGGGGCCCACCCCACGCTTTCCCTTTTTATTGACGACCGAGATGACATCCTCCACCTCCGACGCCATTGGCGAATTACTCGCTGCGTATCCCGACCCCGAATCCGGCCGACCACTCGGATCGATGGGCCAAATCCAAAATGTCGAGGTGGATGGCGACAATGTGTCCGTGCGCATCGGCGTGACGTCGCATTGCCAGCCGATTGCCGATGAGGTTGCCGACGCGATCCGCGACAAGATTTTGTCGATCGCCCCGGGAATGAAAATCACGGTCGAAACACCCGTGCACGAGCGTCCCCCGGCACGGATCGGCCAGATCGGCCTGCGTGCCAAGAGCGTCATCCTCGTCGGCAGCGGCAAGGGCGGCGTGGGTAAGAGCACGGTCGCCGCGTCGGTCGCCCTCACGCTGCAGCGACTCGGTGCCAAAGTCGGATTAATGGACGCGGACGTTTACGGCCCCAGCATCCCGCATCTGCTCGGCTTGGAAGGTCGTCCCTCCGTTTCGGAACAGAAAAAAATTGAACCGATCCGTCTGAACAACCAGATGCCGGTCATGTCGATGGGCTTTTTGCTTGAGCCCGACCAGGCGGTGATTTGGCGTGGTCCGATGCTGCACGGTTCGATCACCCAGTTCCTCAAAGACACCGATTGGGGCGAACTGGATTATCTCGTCATCGACATGCCACCAGGAACCGGCGACGTTGCCCTGACGCTCTCGCAAAACGTACCGGTGACGGGAGCGGTCGTGGTTTGCACGCCGCAGGAAGTGGCACTTCTCGATGCGATCAAAGCGATCAGCATGTTCAAGAAGGTCAACATTCCTATCGCCGGAATGGTCGAGAACATGAGCGGATTCCTCTGTCCCGATTGCGGCAAGACCTACGACATCTTCGGCAGCGGCGGGGCACGTGACAAAGCGGAGGAACTCGGTGTGGCCTATCTCGGCGGGTTGCCGATCGACATAACGCTGCGAGTGGCTGGAGATGAAGGGAAACTAGCTGACGTGCTCGATCAAGACGAGCGAGCGAGAGCGCCGTTTGAAAAGATCGTCCGAGCACTCGTTCGCAATCTCGCCGCGAAAGCTGCCGCAGCTCCGCCCAAAGCGGCGTTACCGACGCTGTGATCTCATCCAACGGTGCGAAACCGTTGGATCAATAGTGCCCCCCGGGGTCATCACTCTCCGTTACCGGTCCGAAGCGGACCGTCCCTCCCAGAAGGAGCGTGATGGTCCCCGCATGGCCTCCACCGCCCTATCGGTGGAGGCGCGATCAAAACCTGAGCGGCCTATCAGGCGCTCTTGGTTGTCGGCATCGTGAAGAGTTTCCGCGATCCCGAGACGATTGCCTCGTCGATCGTGTACACCCGACCGTCTTCTTGCTCAGGCAGGTCGTACATGATGTCGAGCATCACGTCTTCGGCGATACTACGGAGTCCCCGAGCACCGACGCCTTTGTCAATCGCCTTCTCCGCGATCGCCCGCAGGGCTCCGTCGGTGAAGTTCAATTCACAATTCTCCATCGCAAACAGTGCTTGGTACTGTTTGACGAGCGAGTTCTTGGGCTCGGTCATCACCTGAATCAAGCCTTCGACATCGAGCGGCTGCAGGTACGTGACAACCGGCATCCGTCCGACCAATTCAGGAATCAAGCCGAATTTCAGGATGTCTTCGGTTTGGACCTGAGCGAGCAGTTCGGAGACGCTTTGCTCGTTGCGGAGCGAACCGGCATCGCCGAATCCGAGCGTCCGGTGGCCGAGCCGCCGGCGGATGATGTCTTCGATGCCGACAAACGTTCCACCGCAGATGAACAGGATATTGCTCGTGTCCATTTGGATGTACTGTTGCTCGGGATGCTTACGTCCGCCTTGCGGTGGGACGTTGGCAACGGTGCCTTCGAGCATCTTGAGCAAGCTCTGCTGAACGCCTTCACCGGAAACGTCACGGGTGATCGAGACGTTGCCGTTGGTGCGACCGATCTTGTCGACTTCGTCGATGTACAAGATCCCTCGCTGAGCCGCTTCGACATCGAAATCCGCTGCGTGAAGAAGTTTGAGCAACAGGTTTTCGACGTCTTCACCGACGTAACCGGCTTCGGTCAGCGTCGTGGCATCACCGATGGCGAACGGCACGTTGAGCATCCGGGCGAGCGAACGGGCGAGCAGCGTTTTGCCGCTTCCGGTCGGGCCCGCGAGCAAGATATTGCTCTTCTCGATCTCAACGTCACTGCCACCTTCCCAGCCACTGCTGAGTCGTTTGTAGTGATTATGAACCGCAACCGCGAGAACACGTTTGGCAGCCGTTTGGCCGATCACGTAATTATCGAGGTGCTCGACGATCGCACGAGGTGCGGGGATTTCATTGAACAACGATTTCGACGGGCCACGTCGACGTTGTTCTTGGTCGAGGATCGACTGACAAAGGTCGATACACTCGGCACAGATATAGACGTCGCCCGGCCCTTCGACGAGCGGCCCGACGTCACGATAACTCTTTCGACAGAAACTGCAAAACGCATTCTTCTTTGTCGACGCACTGCTGCGACGCGAGTTCGAAGATTCCTTGGTGGGCATACACGACTCCTTACTTATAGGAGTTCCAATTAGTAGAGAGTTCAGACTGCAAGCGGACGACGACTATCTTGAACGTCCATCCGAGACACAGAAGGGAGATCTGTGAACGGGATCTAGTTCGCGTCAACCACCAATCGTCTGGTCCCCCCGTAACGGGAACTCGACACATCGAACGGTTCAGGCCACGACTCGAATGCTTTCCAGATGGAACGTTTCACGATTTGATCGAATCCGATCATCTCGCTCACCGCTCTCCGCCTGAAGGAACATCCGTGTCCTCGAAGCTCGAGCCATTCGTGGTTTTGGTAATAGTTAGTTTGGCCGATGAATGGTATGCCCGATAACAGCGTCCGTCGGTTCGTTTTCACCTGAGTGAACTCGATCCGGTTTTCTCTGTCATCATCTTCTTGGGAGGGCGAATCAACGGCTGGATTGGGTAATCGACTTCGAGAGCTTTGTGGTCGAGCGTCTGCCTCTACCGATGTCCCGGGTGAAGCCGGCTCATGCGAAACTCATCCCTCCGACGAATCGGAGGAAGGCTCGGGAGAGCGGACTGATTGGGATTTGGTAGAGGTAGACGACGCGACCTGCGAACGGGTCGATGATTGTATAGTTCGGAATTCCTCTTCGCTAATGTCACCTTTGCGAAGCATTTCTTCCAGGTTTACGAGCCCTTCGGAGGGCAATTGGTGGTCTTGGGTGGTGTAGTCGCGCAATCTTCCCAACAGCCAAAATGCGATCGCAATCACGATGAGTAGGATCGTCATGGCGAAACCAGCCCTCACGGCCGGTTCTGCAAAAATATCTGGCATAATCGTTGGCTCTGTCGCTCATGCACTCCGTCAGGGATCGACCTTGGTTGCCCGTCCGCTCGCTCGCTGGCCCCCGTCTCGGGAACACCTCCATGATAGGCGTGTCTGCCTGGGGTGGTCCACCAAATTTCAAGAGGGAAAACGAGACTTTCCTGTTTCACACGCTTTTTTTTCACGCTAGGCAGCGATCCGGTAGGATTGACGCCAAAATCTGAGTCGGCGCGAAGCAATCCCGTGTGGTAAGGCTCTCTCTCACTAGCGACCGCACCTCCGAAACACCGAAACACACACCCATGCCCGAAAACGCCGCGTCCGATCCCGAGTTCGTCCCGCCGTCTGAGCACGCGACGACCGCTGCCCACGCCCCCTCACAGAGCGTTTCTGACCAGGGAAACGCTGTGGGCAAGATCGACCAACTTTCGCATCCCGCGTTCATCGGGTTTCTCGCCACCCAGTTCTTTGGTGCGTTTAACGACAATTTGTTCAAGCAGTTGCTGTTGCTGCTGGCGATCCCGACGGCCATTGTCGCGGGCGCCTCCGAATCCGGCATGCTCGAATCGTCGCCCGCGGTTCAGGAAATGGCCCAATCGTCCGTCGCTGCCGGCGAAACCACGGCAGCCGCCGCGGAATCCGGAGGGGCCGATCTCCAAGGGGTTGCCACGATCGTGTTCGGCCTGCCGTTCGTCGTCTTCGGTGGCTTGGCCGGTTACCTCGCTGACCGGCTCAGTAAACGTACGATTATCGTGTCGAGCAAAGTCGCCGAGATCGGAATCATGGCGCTCGGGATGCTCGCGTTTCTGGCAACGCCGACCATCGGATTTGCCGGATTGTGGATTGTGTTGTTTTTGATGGGGCTGCAGAGCACGTTTTTCGGCCCCGGCAAATACGGCATCCTGCCGGAAATGTTGCCGCGAGACCAACTCGGCCGCGCCAACGGATTGGTTTTGATGACGACCTTCATCGCGATCATCATCGGCACCGCTGTCGCCGGTCCGCTCAAGGATTCGATCGTTCCGCCGGACATGCCACGCATGCAAGCCGCATCGGGATTGTGGATCGGGTCACTCGTCTGTGTCGGCATCGCGGTGGTCGGAACCATCACGAGTCTGTTGATCATCCGATTGCCCGCCGCCGCACCGGGATTGAAGCTCAAAACTGAAAACCTAGCGGTCCCCAAAGAGATGCGGGCGCTCCTCCGCCGAGACAAACCGCTGCTCCTCGCTCTGCTCGCGTCATGCGTGTTTTGGCTGATCGCCGGACTGACCATTCAGTCGGTCAATTCGCTTAGCAAAGTTCAACTCGCACAAACCGACACCTGGACTAGCATCCTGGTCGCACTGATTAGCGTCGGCATCGCGATCGGTGGGGCTGTCGCCGGTGCACTCAGCCGGAAGATCTCCGATAATTTTGTGATCCAGATTGGCATGTGGGGCACCGTCGGGTTGTGTGCCTTGCTGTCGATCACGCTGCCCGGTGCAGCGGACGCACCCGGTCAAGGACACTTGCTCGGGTTCAACGGATCGATCCCCGTGTTGATCTGCCTCGGCGCTTCGGCAGCGTTCTTTGCCATCCCGATCCAAGTCTTCTTGCAGGCCCGGCCGCCTCAGGAACTCAAGGGCCGGATGATCGCGGTGATGAACCAAGCCAACTTTTTCGCGATCGTGCTCTCCGGTCTCGTCTACTCGATCTTGGACCAGATCATCTCAGCGGCAGATTGGCCGCGGAGCTATCTGTTTGCGGCGATGGCGATCATGTTTCTTCCGGTCGCCATTTTCTACAAACTCGACGCGGACGACAACGTCCAACATGCGTCCTGAATTCAGGACGTCATCCCGAGTGATTAAGAGCCGACTGGTGCCGGAAGCTCGGAAACTTCAGGCGTCGATGCCGGGCGTTCGCTTTCGCCAAGAGGACTGATCACGTCATCTTGCAATCCGCCCCCGTCATTCGCCGATTCGTCGCGTTCGTTTTCTTCGGTGGCAACCGGCGCGGGCAACTCATCACCAGCGGCGGTCGGTTCGAGCGAAAATCCGACCGGTAATACGGCGAGCGTGATCGACGGTTGGTCGGAGTCAGCAGCTCCACGGAAACGTCCTTTTTTCCCTCTCGGTGGCTCATCGCCTCGATTGGGTGGAGGCAAGGGTTCTTCTTCATCGCGGTGCATTTTCTCCCGGTCGCCAGCCTTCTTACTGTCGGCATCGCGATCGTCTTTCGGCTTGCCATCCTTAGCATCTGCCTCTTTCTTCGCAGCACGCTTCTTCTCGGCCTCCTTCTTCTCCGCCTCTTTTCTCTCTGCCTCTTTTCTCTCTGCTTCTTTTCTCTCGGCCGCTCTTTCTGCTGCCGCTTTCACGGCCGCCTCTGCCTTCTCCGCGGCTTTTCTGGCGGCGTCCCGGTTTCTATTGGGCTCAGCTTCCGATCTGGACGGCTTCTCAACGCGAGCGATCTGTGTCTTTGCCTGCTCGAGTGCCTGCTGCAAACGAGCGATCATTGCCGACATTTCTTTTTGACGCGTTTCGAACTGCCGAATGAGCTTGGACTGTTCCGCCAATTTCGCCGCGAGCGGCTTTCGAATCTCTTCGACTTTATCGGCAGGGATGGACGATTGAACCTGATGCAACTTTCGTTCGAGCCGAGTAATCTCCTCCGTACGCGAGTGCACCTGACGCATGGCTTCCGCAATGCCGGCACGAGTGGCTTCGAGTTCTCGCTGCGCGACCACCTGTTGCTGCTTCATCTCTGATTTCAAACGTTCGAATTCGGCCGCCCGAGCCTCTTGCAGTTTGTCAGCGTGTTCCCGAAAGGTGGCGAGACGTCGTTCGTATTCGAGCGTCGCTTCGAGTTTTGCGTTCTCCCTTTCCAACGCCAACATTTTCCCCCACACCTCGTGGCCGAAAGCCAACAGCGGGATGTCCTGCCGAGGTTCTTCGTTGCGTCGCAGTCCACCATCAGACAATGACAGGGGTTCGGCCGTCGATTCGTTATCGGCCGGCCGTTTGACCACAACACTTTGACGACTGTCTTGTGATCCGGTTCGTCGAGTTTGCCTCGATGTCGGAGGTGGCAACGTCTGCGGCGCCGGCAACGTCTGCGGCGCCGGCAACGTTTGCGACTTATCGGGTTCCGGCTTGGGCGTGACCACCCGTTCGGAAATGATCACCTCGCCGGGATAGCGAGGTCCCAGATAGTTCTGCGCGTTGACGTTGGATACAACGATACCGACCGAAGCAGCGACGAGGCTGCACATGAGAAACCGAACCATGCTAGTAGACTTCAGAAGAGAGGAGCGTCAGGCGTTGAATTAAGAAGAGGGGATGTCCGACGTCAAAAAAGCGTCAGGCAGCAATTCCGAGAGGCGCCGCATCTGTCGCTCGCCATCGATAACGTCGATCGTGTAGACAAACAAATCCATCCCGAATTCGGCCAACACTTGGCGACACGCACCACATGGCATCGCACCGCCAACACTAGCGATTGCGATCGCCCGAAAACTGCGATAACCGTTGGCCACCGAGGTGGTCACGGCCACACGTTCGGCACATTGGGTTAACGAGAAACTGGCATTCTCGACGTTGCATCCGCCGATGATTCGGCCATCGTGCAACAGTACGGCGGCCCCCACATAGAAGTGACTGTGCGGAGCATACGCGTGATCGCGAGCGGAAATTGCCACTTGCCCCAATCGCCCCACCTCCTCTTCGGAAGGTGCTTCAAGATCGGAACTGGCCATCACCTTGGAGGTGCGTGCGGAGATGAGTGACATATTCGGGTCCAGACTAGAGAAGTTTATTCCGCCTTCCGTGCAATCCTAGCGTAACCGATTCTGCTCCTTAAACAATACTTTGAGGCGGTGCCCGTGCACGAAACCGCGTTCTTCCCGTGAAGAAAGCTGACTCAAAATGACTACCGCTCATTCCGAATCTGCCCTCATAGCGGCTAAGATGCTCAGAGGCCTCGTTTGACTGTGACGTTACGTCACGCCTCAACAGTATCCCTCCGTGATCCTATCCCACCTGATGCCCTGAGAAACCGAGACATGTCCCCACACTGCAAAACTGCTGTTTGCCTCGCCGCAATGTTGGCTGTGACCGCTCTTCACTCGGCGACGGCGAGTTGCCAGGAAATTGTCACGCTGCCGACGATCAGCGACGACGAAGCTCAATCCCGCAACAATTCAGCCCCGGCCCGCTCAACAGACAAAGAATCCGAGAAGCCCGACACGGATGAGGACACGTCTTGGAAGCGTAACGCTCAAGCACTTTCGCGGGCGTTTCGACACGCCGCTCGTGAAGCCACGCCTTCGGTCGTGACGGTTTTTTCATACGGCCAAAACGCGAGTAAACCTGCCGGTCAATCCCCCGCTAACGAGGAGATCGAAAACATCCCTCCGGGCGACGAAACGCTCGGCCCCACCCCGCCGCAACAATCCGAAGAAGAAGGCTACCAACTGACCGGGCTCGGTTCGGGTGTGATCGTTGACCTGATGTCCACGGACGAAACATCCGCCACGCAATCCAGCGAACCAGCCTCCCCCAAAATTTATTGGGTGATGACGAATCATCACGTCGTTACCTCCGCGCAGCGTGTCGTGATTCAACTACCCGATGAATCCGAACTCGTCGCTGAAGATGTTTACAGTGACCCCGACAGCGACGTCGCTGTTTTGCGAATTCGAACCGACCGCGAACTCAACGTCGGAACCTTCGGAGATTCCGATCAACTCGAGATTGGTGACTGGGTGCTCGCCATCGGCAGTCCGTTTAAGTTGGAAGCGACGGTGTGTGCCGGAATCATCAGCGCGAAAAACCGTGGCCTCGAGAAAATCCGCCGCGGACGATTGTTCCAAACCGATGCGGCGATCAATCCGGGCAACTCGGGTGGGCCGCTCGTCGACCTCGACGGCAACGTGATCGCGATCAGCACCGCGATCGCAACTCGCAACGGTGGATACCAGGGCATCGGGTTCGCCATCCCGATCAATCAGGCCAAATGGATCGCCCGTGAACTCGCCCAGTACGAACGCGTCCGCCGAGCGGCGATGGGCGTACGACTCGCCGAACTCAATCCCAAACTTGCCGCCAAACTCAAACTGCCCAACTACCTTGGCGTGCTCGTTTATCAAGTCATCAAAGACTCCGCAGCGGACATCGCCGGACTGGAAAGCCTCGACGTGATCTTAGAGTTTGCCGGGCAACGCGTTCGCAGGATGAGCGCCCTCCAACAAGCCGTCGAACAACAGCCCGTGGGCTCCACGCAAGAAATCAAGATTCTCCGCAAAGGCAAGGAGATCACCAAACAGATCGTCCTCGCCCCCCTCGAAGATCCTACCGCCATTCCCGTCGGAGACGATACGGATGACTCTGAGTCAGAGACGGCGAACGCTCAAGAGTAGTCATCCCCGTGGATACGGCGCAACTTATTCGTCGTTCTGCTTGCCGACTTGATACGTCACGTTCGATCTCGCCAAGCCTGGTCGCGAGATCGTCCATCGCCGAACGTTCGACGGATCAGCCGCGTTCTGAAGTTCGTTGGTGGAGAGCGCGGCATGCATCAAACGACAAGTATCTCGAAAGACTCCTGCCCACTTGCCAAAAACGATATCCATCCGTGCGAACGCCTGGTTTGGCGTCGGTTACAATCAGGCGTACTGGACCGTCCCAGATGACCGTTTTCCCCACGATCGAGATATCATTGATGAACCGTCTACTTCAAACCGTTTTTTCGACTCTTCTGATTTCACTGGCAGGACTTTCGTCACCAGCAATCGCTGAGAAGAACGCATCGCTTGATTTCAAACTTGGACAACCTGGCGACGTCGTCCTGCAAGAATCCTTTGACGCGTCGATGCCAAAGCTCTTTCAAGGTGTTAAAGGCCAGTGGGAGGTCGTCGACGGAGCGTTGCTCGGCAAAGAACTCGCATCGGACAAACACGCCGCCGTGCTGAACGTTAAAAAAGCCAATCATGACTCGGCAATTCGCGTCTCGTTCCGCTTCGACGGAAAAACAAGAGGATTCAACCTCAGCCTCAATCATAAAGGTGGCCATCTGTTTCGAGTCGCCATCACGCCCGCTGAATTGCGAGTGAGCCTCGATAAGGACAAAAAAGATCCGGCGTCTAAGGCCGTCGTGATGGGATCCGCCAAAGCAAAGTTCACTGCCGGAGAGTGGTACACGCTGCAGGTCGAGATGAAAGGCGATCGCGTCGTGGCACAAACCGACAATGGAGCAATTGTCGAAGCCGGCCATGAGAAACTGGACACGGACAAACCCAACTACCGCATCGTGATGAGTGGCGACTCTCTCGCCGTCGACGACCTTTCGGTTTGGGAATTGAACTGATCGCCGACCGAGTCCCCGTGGGCGACACCGAACCCCGTGGGCGACGTCGTGCTCGAGTTAGGTTGACCCCGTCTGTGTCTTCTCAAAGGTGGTGATCGAGGATGTCCAGCGATGCGAATGAAATGGCCGGCAACGAAGACGACGCGGGTGCATCTCCCCCGGAATGGTCGACGCCGGACGCTCGATCGACCTCATCGGATCTCGTAACGTCGGGCGATCGAACCCGCTCGATCATGTCCGAAGTGGCCATGGTCGCCGTGTGGACCGTCGCCGCGGACCTGTTGATTTTTCGGGCACAGGGCTATTTCGCGGTCGCGGCGTTTTTTGCAATCGCGTTGTGCAGCCTCATCGTTGTTCATCGACTACGTGACGATTCTTTTGCCGACCTCAAACAAAACGCGATTTCGCGTTCGGGGAACACCTCCGCGTCGGCTTGGATCGCGGCGGCGTTGTTGATCATCGCGATCTTGCGATTGAGTTGGGCGGGTTCGGTATCAACCTCGCTCGCCGCGGCGTTCGTGTTCATCGCCCTGGCGTTGTCGCTTTCGGGATGGCTCCCCACTCTATCACGCATCGTCACGATGATTCTGTTTGGCCCCTTTTTCGGCGCCGATCGGCTACCACAACTCCAACGACTCCCCAGTGCGAACCGCGCCTCTGCTTCGCCGTCCCAGTTGCTTGCGGTACTGATGCCCCTGGTCGCGGTGGTCGTGTTCGGTGGCATCTTTGTTTTGGCCAACCCGGACTTGGTGGATCGTGTATCCGATTGGATGAGTCGCTTCTCGGAGAGACTGCTTGATTTCTTCTCAGAAGTTTCGTTTTGGGAACTTCCATTTTGCGTGACAGCATTCTTCGTAGGCATCGGCCTGCTACGACCACTCGTGGCATCATCAGAGGAACTTTTGACGCGACTGCTCGCCAAAGGCGATCCTGCGAATTCGGTCATACCGGAATCGCTCAAGGACGCACCAACGACTTGGTACCACCCGGCTCGCAACACACTGATTGCGTTGATCGCATTGTTTGCGGCTTATCTCGTCTTCGAATTTAAAACGCTTTGGAAGAAAGACTTTCCAGATGGCTTTTATTACGCGGGGTATGCTCATGAAGGTGCCGCTTGGTTAACGGTCGCGTTGGCGTTAGCAACACTCACCCTCTCATTGATCTTTCACGCACGCATGTTCTGTGATTCACGTGTTAATCGCTTGAAGACACTCGCGTGGGTTTGGTCAGCAATGAATTTGCTGCTCGCGGTCGCGGTTTACAATCGGTTGTGGATCTATGTCGGGTACAACGGCATGACGCGGATGCGAACGGTTGGATTTTTTGGGATCACGTTGGTGTTGGTCGGATTCGGGTTGGTGATCTTTAAGATCATTCGGCGTCGTTCCTTCACTTGGTTAATCCAATCACAACTGATCGCACTATCGATCACGGTGGTGTTGTATTGCTTGTTCCCGGTCGACTATGTCGCCCATCGATACAATGCGGCGCGTGTTGCGAACGGTTATCTAAAACCGTCCGTCATGATTGCGGTCAAACCGATTAATGATGAAGGCGTGTTTCCACTTCTAAATTTAGTAAACCATCCCGATCCCGTGATTCGTGATGGCGTGCATGCGATGTTGGCCGAGCGGCAACTCGCAATTGAATCTTACTCACGCGATACACCATGGCATTGGCATCGCTATCAGTACAGCAAGACGCTGCTCTACCAGCGGCTCGATGCCGAAAAACTGAAATGGGCGAGATACTTGAGCGAGCCCGACGCACGCCAGATCGCGATCGAGCAATTCAAAGACTACGCGATGCAGTGGTACTGATCGCATTTCCAGTAACCCACTGCGGCACACCAGCACATACCTCATTGGTACGTCCCCTTTGGGCAACGAAGTCGTATAGACTACCTTTCAATAGCCTCGTTGCTTCCCGCCTTTAAAGTCTTCAAGGACTCCTGCCATGTCGCGACTTCTTGCGGCGTCGATGAATCCCCCGAATCGACGTCAATTCCTTAGCCGATCACTCTCTACAGGTTTGGCTGCGAGTTCGCTCGCGATTCCTCGCTTTGTCTCCGCATCCACACTCGGGCTAGGGGGTGCTGTCGCACCTAGCGATCGAATCACCGTTGGTGGAATTGGGATTGGTCGTCGAGGAACCTATGACCTCGGTTGTTTTCTCGAACAGCCCGACGTTCAATTCATTGCGGTCGCTGACATTAAGGAGACGCAACGAACTGGCATTAAGGGCCGCGTTGACGCCCATCACAACAACTCCGATTGTGATACCTATCGCGACTTCCGCGAACTGCTGGCCCGTGAAGACATCGACTCGGTACTCATCGCGACGGGGCCTAACTGGCATGCGACCGCCGCCTGCCATGCCGCCCGCGCCGGAAAAGACATTTACTGCGAGAAACCTTGTACGAAAAATATCGTGCAGAGCCTGCAGTTGGCCGAAACGATGCAGCGTACCGGGGTGATTTTTCAGGCCGGAACTCAACGCCGAAACCTGCCACACTTTGAATTCGCTTGCATGCTGGCGAGAACCGGAAGGTTGGGAAAACTGCACACCGTGCACGCTCAACCTGCCGGCATGAAAACCAAAATGAGCGGCTGGTTACCTGAGCAAGAGTTACCGCCGATCGAGCAAGTCGATTGGAACATGTACCTCGGCCCAGCGGCCTATCGGCCTTACAACAAAGCTTGGCTCGACGGATTCAATTTCGAAAAAGGCGGCGGATTAACCGGCGGCGGCGTGCTCGAGTGGGGCTCCCACTGCGTCGACCTGTGCCAATGGGCAGCCCGCGCCGACACGACCGCCGCGGTGAGCTATCAGGCACCCAAGGACGGCCGCATCGTTGCCGAGTACCCCAGCGGCGTCAAACTCGTCATCCGCGACGACGGTTGGTTGCCTTTGGGATCATGCCCGGTTCGCTTTGAAGGCGACACCGGCTGGATCGAAACCGGAGACAGCGGAAAATTCGTGCTCAGTTCACCGGAGTTGCTGGCGGGACGTCAAGTCGAAGAAATCGGCGGGTATCCGGCAACCTTCCACGTCCGTGATTTCCTAGACAGTGTGAAAACCCGCAGCCAGCCGCGCGCCAACGCGGAAGCCGCTTGCTACGCACACATCACGTGTCATGCCGCTAACGTCGCCGCCTATTTAGGACGCGAAGTCAAACTCGACCAAACAACCTACGAGTTCATTGACGATGCCGAAGCGAATCGTTTGCGAGGCGAAGCCTTTCGCGAACCATGGCAGATCTAGACACCTCTCACACTCCTAGCAAAAGCTCCACAATCATGTTCGCCCGCCCCCTTACAAACTGCCTGATGGCTTTGTTACTGGCGTTTCACTCCGGTGCAGCGTTTAGTGACGAGATTCCCTCTGAAACAGAAATGATTGCAATCCTGACCTCGGAGGATACTCCCAAGGCAGACAAAGCGATCACCTGCAAACGCCTCGCCGTATTCGGTTCGGCGGACTGCATCGATTCGGTTGCCTCGTTGCTGCCGGATCCAGAACTGAACTCTTGGGCACGGATTGCCCTCGAAGCGATCGACGATCCGTCCTCCGAAACGGCGTTGCTCAACGCGGTCTCAACTACGGAAGGCTTGCCGCTCGTCGGCGTCATCCAATCGCTCGGTGTCAAACGAAGCGCCGACGCGGTCGATGCTCTGACTGAGAAACTCGCCAGCGAAGACGAACTGGTGGCGAAGGCAGCCGCGATGTCGCTCGGAAAAATCGGCGGCAACGCGGCCATCGATGGTCTCAAAAATGCCCTCGCTGATTCTCGCATGAACGTGCGATCTGTCGTCGCGGAAGGTTTGATCCGATGTGCCGAAGCTGCCGTGACGGCATCGAGTGAATCGTCCGCCGAAGCGACCGCATTGTATGATCTTGTCCTCGAAACCGAACTGCCGAATCCGCGAAAGGTTGAAGCCACCCGCGGTGCGATCCTTTCTCGCGGACGCGACGGCATCGATCTTCTCGTGCAAAGCCTCAACTCCGACAACAAACGGATCCGTTACATCGCTCTGACCGCAGCTCGAGAACTCAGTGGCTACGGCGTTTCGGACGCGTTACTCGCAGCACGTGATCGGGTCCCTAAAACGCAAGCGGCCCTGTATGTGATCGCACTCGGTGATCGCGGGGAATCCTCGATGCTCGACGCCATGCTCGAAACGATTCAAAAGCCCGCCAACACGGATACTCAAATCGATATCAAGACCGCCGCCCTCGGCGTTGTGGCTCGCATCGGCAACGCCACTTGCCTCGACGCCTTGATCGCAGCCGCCACCGACAGCAATGACGTCGTCGCCTCGGCTGGACAATCGGCTCTGGCCATCGTAGGTGACGAACAAGTGGACGCTGAAATCGTCTCGCGAGCCAAAAAGGTTCAAGGCATTGAACTCGAAGCCCTGATCCAAGCGATCGGGGCGAGACGAATTAGTGCCATCGATACGCTCGTCAGTGCGGTCGACAACCAAGACACGTCGATCGCAATCGCGGCAATGACTGCCTTGGGTAATGTGGCCACGATCGACGAATTGCCGATTTTGATCGAGCGGGCGATGGGCACACAAAGCGGAGTAACCGAATCGTCGAAAACGGCGGCTCTCAAAGCACTCCGCGCAGCCTGCGTGCGAATGAGTGATGACGCGGAATGTGTCGCGTTGCTCGAGTCAGCCATGGCGAAGTACGGCCGCGATGAGCAGCTCGTGATCGTCGAAACGTTCGCGGAAATGGGCGGACCCGACGCCTTGGCCGCGATCGAGAAGGCCGCGATGAGCAGTAGCCTCGACCTCCAAAACGCCGCCACTCGACTGCTCGGCGGATGGATGACCGTCGATGCCGCCGACGTATTGATGAGAATTTCGCAACAGCCCAACCACGTCTATCGCATTCGTGCGGTTCGTGGTTATCTCCGGATCGTCCGTCAATTCCGGATGCCCCAAAAGCAACGCAACGAGATGACGGCCGCCGCGGTCGCGATCGCCGATCGCGATGATGAGAAACGCTTGATCCTCGACGCAGCAAGTCGTTACCCGAGTGTCGCGATGCTGAAGATCGCCGTTGAATTGAGTGAGCAGGCGTCGATCGAGAACGAAGCTCAAGCGGTCGCTCTCCAGATCGCTCAGAAACTCGAATCGACACCTGCGGTGGAGCGTCTACTGGCGAAGTTAGATCTTCAAGAGATGGACGTCGAAATCACTCACGCGACCTACGGGGCGCCGGATGAAAACGTCGATGTCACCGCTCGCCTTCAAAAGCAGGTCGGTAAACTTCCGATTATCCTATTGGATAATCCGAATTACGATTCGAACTTCGGTGGCGACCCTGCCCCCGGAAAGAAGAAACAGCTTCACATCGAATACCGCATCGACGGGAAACCAGGAAAAGCTGTGTTCAATGAAAATGATGCGATCGTGCTTCCCGTTCCCAATTGATGAAACCTATGCGTCCCCTTTTGCTAACTTTACTTTTCGTCGGACTCGGCTTGGGTGGCCTGATCGCCAATCAGGCCAGTGCGGAGGTGGTCAACCTTGACTCGCAATCATGGCCCGGCGAGAAAAAAAACTGGAACGGATTCGACCGATACGAATTTCAGTTCGACGGTCGTCGAGCATTTGTCGTCGAACCGAAAGTCGCCGCACCCGGCCATCCTTGGGTGTGGCGGGCTCGGTTTCCTAGCTTCCATGCCGAAGCCGACCGAATTCTTCTGAACCGTGGTTTTCATGTCGCCCATATCGACACCAACGGCATGTTGGGCAGCGAACGGGCGATGCAACATTGGGACAAGTTTTATCATTTCATGGTCGAACACGGGCTCAACCGCGAAGTCGCCTTAGAAGGTGTCAGTCGCGGCGGGCTGTTTGTTTATGGCTTCGCCTCACGTTGGCCAGAACGCGTCAGGTGCATTTACTGCGATACACCGGTCTGCGACGTCAGGAGTTGGCCGGGCGGTAAAGGCACCGGACGTGGCGACCCGAAGACTTGGCAGATCTGTTTGGAAGAGTACGGGCTGACCGAAGAAACCGCCTTGGAATTTAAGGGCAACCCGATCGATCGGCTGCAACCGATCGCGGACGCGAAGATTCCGGCTTTGCACATTGTGTCACTCAACGACGTCATTGTGCCGCCGACAGAAAACACGTTCATTCTCGCCGAGCGTTATCGCAAACTTGGCGGAAAAATTGACATCATGACCGTTGCAGAGGGCACCGAGAAATCGGGAGGTCATCACTTCCCCCACCCTGATCCCGTTCGCGTTGCCGACTTCATCGAGCGACACACGGCGAACTTATCCGCACACGAAGACCATTTCGTCCTGCGTGGCTCGCTCGACAATTGCCGAACCGTGTTCGAGAAAGAAAAACGCGGCCGCGTCGCGTTCCTCGGCGGATCGATCACGAAGATGGACGGATGGCGTCAATTGACCTGCGAGTATCTGCAGCAACGTTTTCCTCAAACCGAATTCGATTTCGTCGACGCCGCAATCCCGTCAACCGGATCCACTCCAGGTGCTTTTCGGTTTGCTAGTGATGTGCTGAGCCACGGCGACGTTGATCTGTTGTTTGAAGAAGCCGCCGTGAATGACCTTCATAATATGCGGACGCCCGTCGAAATGACCCGCGGCATGGAAGGGATCCTACGCCACGCACGACGATCCAATCCCAACATGGATGTCGTCGTGATGCACTTCGTCGAACCGCGGCACATGGCCAATTATCGCAACGATCAGATTCCTGAGGCGATTAGGCAGCACGAAGCGGTAGCGGACCACTACGGTGTTTCAACGATCCAACTGGCGAAAGAGGTCACCGAACGGATCGACGCCGGTCAATTCGATTGGAAAAAGGATTTCGTCAATCTACATCCTTCGCCGTATGGTCATCGCATCTATGCGTCCACGATCCGCCGCTTGCTCAGCACCGCGTGGGAAATTCCGCTGCCCGCCGAGAGCATGCTGACGCCGCACGAGATGCCGGAACCGATCGACCGATTTAGCTACGACCGCGGCCGATATGTTCCCCTCGATTCGATCAAGGATGCGGACGGATTCGAAGTCGTCAGTGACTGCGATCCGACGAGCGACGGGGTCGGCGGTTCGGTACGTGACGGGTTTGCGAATGTGCCAATGCTGGTGGCGACAAAACCGAATGCGTCTTTCTCGATGACGTTCGACGGCCGCGCCGTCGGACTATTCATTGCCGCAGGTCCGGACGCCGGTGTGATCTCTTACCAAATCGACGGCGGACCGACCAAGACGCGGGACCTGTTCACGAAATGGAGCCGGGGTCTGCATATCCCGTGGGTCGTACTTCTTGAAAGCGAATTGGAACCGGGAACGCACGAAATCAAGATCCAAACAACGGATCGAAAGAACGAGTCGAGCCGCGGACATGCGTGCCGAATCGTCCACCTTCTCGTCAACGGATCGTAACCGTCGCTTTCGCGGTTCTCGATTCGTCGAAGCCGAACGTGTGGAGCGGTCCGAATCGGATTCGATCGTCCGCCAGGACTGTGAAAGTCAAACGAACGCGTTACAACGGTAGACATGAATCTCCTCGAATTGTCTCACCGTGCGATGGCATGCGATTTCGTCGTGCTGGTGCGTGACGAACAACAAAGAATCGGCCGCCGCTCGGTGGCCGACGTGGTCCTCGACGCACTCGAATCGATCGACGCGATCGAGGATCGGCTCACGATCTATGATGCCAAGAGCGAAATCTCAGCGGTCAATCGATCCGCCGGACGCGGCCCCATCACGGTCTCACCGGACACGTTCGCGGTCTTGCAACACGCCGTCGGACTGAGCGAATGCATGAACGGCGCGTTCGACATCACCGCGGGTCCGCTGATCGACGCGTGGGGATTCACGACCCGAGAAGGCCGCAAACCCTCCACTGCAGAAATCGAGACGGCTCTGAGTCACGTGGGCATCCAACACTTGCGTCTCGATCCCGACCGTCGTACCGCGGAACTGGCCAGGCCGTCAATGCAGATCAACTTGGGCGGGATCGGCAAAGGCGATGCGATCGACCGACTCGCCGATCAATTGCAATCAGCCGGCATTCGCGACTTCCTGATCCACGCTGGACAAAGCAGTGTGTTGGCACGAGGCGATCAGTTTGCACAACCGGACAAGGAACAGGATGACGCCGGGGTCGAATCCGAAGATACCGCTGACTCGCTTCCGCCGCGTGGTTGGAAAGTCGGGATATCGCATCCGACCAAACCCAACCGGCGACTAGCTGGGATTTGGCTACGTGACGCGGCACTGGCAACAAGCGGCAGCGGCAAACAATTCTTTCACCATCGGGGTAAACGTTACGGGCACGTGATCGATCCCCGCACGGGGCAACCTGCCGGCGACTTGCTCTCGCTCAGCGTCGTGACTCCAAACGCGATTGACGCCGACGCGTTGGCGACGGGATTGTTTGTGATGGGACGTGAAAAAGCGAAGCAGTTTTCGCAAGCCACAAGCGGAGACCATTCGCCTGACCTGACCGAGCGGTTCTCGCCCGCTGGTGAAACGTTGCCCCTGATCATGGTGGCGCCGAACCAACGCCAAGACGATGTCGTTATCGAAACGTGCGGCAAATGGGATTGGGCGGATCCGCCAGAGGGTGCGGAAACAGATGACGGCTTGCTATCATGACTGCATGAACGAATCCACTGGCCACCCGCAGCCCGACGCAACGCAAAATTCGATCTCGACTGAACCACCTTCGGTGGATTCGGAAACTCGTGACGATGTCGTATTCGAAAGCCCTCGATCGATCGCCCCGGTCGCGCAGTTGTCCACGCGCGGGTTGTTCCTCGCCCTTGCGGCGGTGTGCTTGTTTCCCCTGATCACGTTGTCGGCCTACGCGATCATTTTTGGAAAAGCGAGCGAACACCAACTCCCCGTGAACGTCATCGTAGACCGACGCCCGCTGCCGACTTTCGATGGCGAAAAACAGATTCTCGAAGACGTGGTGGTGATTGAGAACGAGGCCGATTTTGCGATCCCGAACGTCACCGTGAACCTCAACGGGCAGTACTTTTTGTATCAAGACAAACCGCTCGAGATCGGTGAAACCTTGGTGGTTCGCCAAGCCGCGTTCGCAACCAAGAGCAGCCAAAGATGGGTGCCGGGGCGATATCGTCTGACTGATATCACCGTGACAGGGAAACTGCCATCGGGTGCCCGTGGCGTGACCGAGGTTCAGTACTAAAACCGGACGCACTCAAATCGACGACATGATCGATCGTGCTGAGAGAGAGACTGCCGTCATTTTGTCGCGTACAGAAACCGCGACGGGCGTGTCGTCTCATGGATGACATATAAAAACGTGTTCGGATGATCGAACCTGTGCCCCCAGGCGCCGACCATCCGAACACTGTTAAAAATAACGCAGGAATACCCCACTGGATTTGCCGAGGGTATGAAATCTCGACTCAGTCCTTCCTGCTGCCCACGATTGAATATCGGCTACTCCATACCCCCAGTCGAATTGAAACCGCAAAAACAGGTGCGTTTTGAGCCCCTTTGAGCTCGAAATTGCCCAGCAAATGTGGTTAGGACGACGCGAACCGTCAGACAAGGGGGGAGGCACAACACTGCGGACGACTACTTACCACCCGTGCGCGGTAAGTGTTTTAACTCATCTCGTAGGCTGCGAGAAATCGGATCCCGCCTTGATCAGACCCATGGGCGCCCAACGCGGCCTTCCCCCCGGTCTGATCAGCCGAGATGATTGGTTCGCTTGAGGGGTGATGATCCTTGCCAACCCGGCGTCTACTGTTTGTCGCCGATAAATCGGATCAGCGACCGTACCATTACCCCCGTTGCTCCCGCATCACGCGAAGGCTTGGCCGAATCGACGAACGCGGGTCCCGCGATGTCGATGTGTAGCCATGGCGTGTCTTTGACGAAGTGTTCGAGGAACTTAGCTGCCGTGATCGCGCCGCCCCATCGACCTTCGCCGACGTTCTTAATGTCGGCGACCTTGCTCTTCACCTTGTCGTTGTAGAGCGGGAACATCGGCAGTTGCCACACCGGCTCGCACTCGACTTGAGCTGCCGAGGTGACTTCATCGCAAAGGTCCTGATTATTCGTCATGAAACCGGCAACGTCGTTTCCGAGCGCGACCATGCACGCCCCCGTCAACGTCGCCAGGTCGACGATCACCGAAGGCCCATGTTCAACAGCGACGTCGAGAGTATCGGCGAGAACAACGCGTCCTTCGGCATCCGTGTTGAGGATCTCGATCGTTTTGCCGGACCGCGTCTCGATGACGTCGCCGAGTTTGTAGGAATCACCGCTGATCATATTTTCGGCGAGCCCGCACAAGCCGATCACGTTTCGTTTGATGCCGAGTCGCGCGATCGCCCGCATGACTCCCACGACGGTCGCAGCGCCTGCCATGTCGCACTTCATGTCGACCATCCCGTCGCTTGGCTTGATCGACAAACCGCCGCTATCGAACGTGACCCCTTTGCCCACGATCGCGATCGGGGGTTCCGACCCACCGCCGTTGTGTTTCAAAATCACCAGCCGAGGAGGGCTGGTCGATGCACGTCCGACGGCCAAAATGGCACGGCAACCTTCCGACTCGAGACGATGTTCATCCCAGATCTCACAAGTCAAACCTTCCGCTGCGGCCATCGCGGCGGCTTGGTTAGCGAATTCGGTCGGGTTCATGATTGTCGGTGGCTCGTTAACCAACCGGCGGGTGTGATTCACCGACGAGCCGATTTTTTCACCTACTTCGGCCGCAGACGAGCTGATGCCGACAAAGGTCAAACTTTCGGGAACAAACGTCGACGGTTGGCTTTGATAGAGATGCTGGCCTTCGCACGCGGTCAAAGCTCCCGCCACCAACGCGTCATGATCGTCGGAATCGATCTCGCCACCGACCAAAAATGTGATTTGAGCACGCGATTTGTCGGCGAGCTTGCGGACCACGGTTGCGGAGGCATCCACCACACCACCACGGGTCAACTGCGAAGCACTTCCGAGCGAGGCAACCACCAACATCGGTGCTTGATCGTGGGACGTCGCGACGCAAACGGTTTCGCCAGCGGAACCTGAGATCTCGCCCGAAGCGATGAGTCGGTCAATGGTTTCGACCAGCGATTTGTCTAACGCACCGCGAACTTTCGCATCCAATTCGGCCTGCTTCGACGCCGCATCGGACTCAGACTCTTTTTGAGTTGCGAAAATCACCAGCACTCCCGGCTTCTTGGGGAGTGATTCTGAGGCAGTGATATGGGGCGACGGCATTGGCAGCGGCTCAACCATGTGAAAACTCTCGGTATGCTGGAATCAGGCGGGGAAAGGACGAGAATCGCAGGCTCGTCCAAGATTTTAAGCAACCTACCGGGTTCGCCCCCTGGTCGACTAGCCGAGGCATCGAAAGAGGGCGATACGACGCCAATGGCGGCCACTGACATGCGTTACGGGTCGCTCGATTTAGCCTGCGTTGACCTCTTTCGCGTAGGCTCGCAGCGGTTTGGGCAGCGGGAAGCGAACGTCTTCCTTGCGGACCTCACGCGGTTCGACGGAAGCGTTAAAGGTTGCTTGCAGCCAATCGATCGCGGACTGAACGACCGACTCCGGTGCACTCGCGCCGGCGGTGATCAAGACCGTGTCATCGGCGTTGAACAGTTCTTCCGAAAGATCTTGCGGCCCGTCGACCAAGTACGCTCGTTGCCCCTTCTCGGCGGCGAGTTCTCGCAGTCGTTGGCTGTTGCTGCTGTTCTGGCTGCCGAGAACCACCACCACATCGGCCTCATCGCTGAGTTTGCGAACAGCCTCCTGGCGGTTTTGGGTCGCGTAACAGATATCGTCTTTTGGAGGACTTTCGATTTCGGGAAACCGACTACGAAGCCGCGAGATCACACGATTGGCGTCATCCACGCTCAGCGTTGTCTGGGTCAGATATGCCAATCGGGTGCCGGCCGGAAACTCCAACGCATCGACGCCCGCTTCGTCTTCGACCAACACGATCGCTTCGGGGGCTTCGCCCATCGTGCCGAGCACTTCGTCGTGGCCCTCGTGTCCGATCAAAATGATTGTGTACCCCGCTTTGGCGTATTTGATCGCCTCGAGATGCACTTTCGTGACCAGCGGACAGGTGGCGTCGATCGCGAACAATTCTCGCTCCTTCGCCGCTTGACGAATTTCTGGCGATACCCCGTGAGCGGAAAACATCAGTACGCTGCCCATTGGAACCTCGTCGATCGAGTTCACGAACACGGCACCCTTGCCCTGAAACTCGTTCACCACATGCTGGTTGTGGACGATCTCGTGGTAGACGTAGACCGGCGGTCCGAATTTCTGCAGCGTGAGAGCGAGCGAATCGATCGCCATGTGTACGCCCGCACAGAATCCACGGGGAGCGGCCAAAATGATCTTCATAAAACAGTCAAACGCGTCAGGGACAAAAATGAATAGCAAACAAAGGTTTTTCGCGGGGGCAACTCGAAAGATCGCCGACGCGGTAGAATAACCGCAGACCTGCGGGCCCGTCCAACGGATGATCCTCCTGAGCCATCCGTTTCTCGGTTTTCACGGGTTTTTGTGGCCCACTGCGTACCTCCATCGGCCCCTCGAATTTCCAACATTGGCGTACTTCCCCATTTGGCAGACAACGCAATCCTCGTGAGCCTCCCCCCTCCCGCCACAACCTCAGCTGGACCAACCGTCTCGCAGCTCGCCGCATCGAGGCGGCAGTGCCGAGACATCGCGCGATCTCACTACGAGAATTTTCTGGTCGGCAGCCTGTTGTTACCACGGCGAATGAGGCAACCGTTCTTCGATGTTTACGCGTTCTGCCGGACCGCGGACGATCTGGCCGACGAATCCGAATCGGCCGCGGTGGCGAGTGCATCGCTGGCCAAATATCGCGATTGCCTCGCTCGCATTTACGACGATCAGAATGTGGAGGGGCTGTTCATCGCGCTGGCGGACACGATCCGCCAATTCCGATTGCCGCGACAACCGTTCGACGATCTGCTCGATGCATTTGTGCAAGACCAAACCGTGCACCGCTATCACGACGAAGACTCGCTGCTGAAGTACTGTGCCCGTTCGGCGAACCCTGTCGGGCGATTGGTCCTCGCGATGGGCGAGAGCGACTCGGATGAGAACGTCCGGTTGAGCGACGAAATATGCACGGCATTGCAACTCGCAAATTTTTGGCAAGACGTCGCACGTGACTACGCGATCGGACGAATTTATCTGCCCGCGACAGTCATGACTGATCACGGATTTGACGAGACCTTGATCGAGCAAACCATCAAGACCGGCCAATCCACGCCACGTTGCTTTCGCGACGCGATCGCCTCGCAGTGTGCGCGCACGCGAGAGCGTTTCGAACGAGGCCGCACGTTACCGGCGAAGTTGCCAAAATGGTTAGCCGCCGACATCGAACTGTTCATTCACGGAGGTCTTGCGACGCTTGACGCGATCGAGCGAATCGATTGCGATGTGCTGCGCCGCCGGCCGACGGTCAGTAAAGGTAAACAGGCCTACCTGTTCGCTCGCGCATTACTGCGCAAAGCCTCGCCCGGCGACCGTCAACGAAGAATGGCGAACCACGCCAAAGTAGCAGGTGAGGGAACACCATGAATTCGATCAAACGCAAAGAGGTAGCCAAGAGCTATGCCGCGGTCAAACGAATCTCGCGGCGGAGCGGCAGCAGTTTCTATCGCTCGTTCTGGTTGCTGCCGCGTGAGCAACGTGATGCGATGTCGGCCTTGTACGCGTTCGCACGCGTCACCGATGACCTCGGCGATTGCAACGAACCGATCCTGCTGCGACGTCGGTGGCTGGACTGGTGGCGTCAAACCACCGCAATGAATCTGATCGGCGAAGCCGATGGCGAGCTTCGCCTCGCCGAAGGACTCGAAGAACTGTCGGCAAACACGTCAGTCGACTTAGCCGGGCGGGCCCGCGAAATCATGCCCGCACTGCGTCATGCATCGGACCGTTACTTGATCCCGTCGCGCTATCTTTTGGAAATCGTCGACGGCGTGCTCGCCGATCAACAAAAGAACCGCTTTGACACCTTCGAACAACTCGAACACTACTGTTATCTCGTCGCGTCGGCGGTCGGAATCGCGTGTTTGTATATCTGGGGTTTCCGCTCGCCACTGCCAAAACAAGCGGCTGTCGACTGTGGTCTTGCCTTTCAATTAACCAACATCCTCAGAGACGTTTCCGAAGACGCCTCCCGCGGCCGGATTTACTTGCCACGACAACACTACGAACAACACGGCCTCGACGAAGACGACCTGCTGCACCCGCGTCGTGATGCGCGATTGCGATGTTTGATCCTCGATGAAACCCGCCGCGCTTCGGAACTGTTCGATTCAGGATGGCGAGTCTGGGACTCGCTCGACGATGCCGGGCGACCGATGTTTAGCATGATGTGGAGGACGTACCGGGCGTTGTTGCAACGCATCGCCGAAGACCCTGACGCGATCGTCCAACGCCGCGTTTCACTGGGAATGACGGAGCGAATCGGAATCGTTTCGCGACATTTTGTCGGTCCGCTGTACCGAAGACTGCCGATCCCACCGGTGGAATTCGGACGTGATCCTCGCGATTCGCAAACGGCACCGGCCGAGACGAATCCGTGAGTGACGATCACAGGCAATCCACGCCGCGCTCGCGCGTTGCCATCATCGGCGGCGGCATCGCGGGGTTGTCCGCCGCGATGGCGTTGTCTCGCATCGCATCGCGTGATCCGCAGTCGCCTCGCTTCGAGGTGATCCTATTGGAATCTCGCAAAGCCACTGGCGGCCGCGCCGGCTCGTTTACCGATCCCGTCTCCGGTGCAACGGCAGACTATTGCCAACACGTCGCGATGGGATGCTGTACCAACTTCATCGATTTGATCGACGAAGCCGGCCTAACAGATTGCTTTACACGCTACGACGAACTCAGTTTTTATCATCCGGCGACAGGCATTTCGCCGTTTCGAGCGAACCGGTTCCTACCCGCCCCCTTGCACCTCAACTCCGCGCTATCCGGACTGCGTTACTTAACGTGGAGACAAAAACTGAGCGTTCGTCGCGGCCTGTGGTCGCTGATGCGAACGAGCGAAGCCGATCTGGCTGACGTCACCGCCGCCAGGTGGCTGGCCGATCACGGACAAGACGCAGAAACTCGCCAGCGATTTTGGGATGTGATTCTAGTCAGCGCACTCGGTGATGTTCCCCAACGCGTCTCCATGGCAGCGGCCCGCAAAGTCATGATCGACGGATTTGCCAGCGTCCAAGGAGCCAGCGACGTGTGGGTGCCGAACGAGCCGCTTTCGCAAATATTCGGAGAACGATTGATCTCGGTACTTCGCAAGCGTGGTGTGGATGTGCGGCTCCAAACGTCCGTGCGAAACATCCAAACTCTCGAGCAGTCGTCGTCCTCACCGCGAGCCAGGGTGACGGTGGGAGACGGAGAATGCCTCGACGTCGACCATGTGATTTTGGCAACGTCATGGCGTGCCGCATCGCGATTGATTGATGCGATCACCGTTCGTGATGAACCCGAAACAGTCGGATCTTGGCAACGATCACTCGCCGACACACTCGGGTCGGTTTTGCAGTCGCCCATTACCGGGTTGCACCTGTGGTTTGATCGCAGTTTAACGACCCACCGCCACGTCGTGATGGTGGGCACGACAGCACATTGGTTGTTTCATCACGGACTCGATCCCCAAAACCCCGCTGCGGGTCACTATCATCAAATCGTCATTAGCGGCCGACATCGGCTGAGCGACGAACCAAAGGAGATCTTGATCGACCAGGTCATTGACGAACTGCGTCAGGCGTTTCCCAACGCGAACGATGCCGTGCTTCTGAATTCGCGAGTGGTGACGGACCCCGCCGCCGTCTACAGTGTGACGCCGGCCTTCGACACGCAACGCCCGGTGACGCAAACGCCTCTCCCGTGGTTGCACCTCGCGGGCGATTACGTGCAAACGGGCTGGCCCGGGACGATGGAAGGGGCCACGATCAGCGGTCGGCTAGCCGCAGAGTCGGTACTGGGCCAATTCAACGATGACGGGACACCAGCAGCCTTCTCATGCGTATTACCAGGTCTGCAGCGAAGATGGCTTGCAAGACTTTGCATCCGCGACTGACTCTCCAAAACGTCATCAGAACATCGCGTCTGCTATTGCGAATAGAATGGGATGGGACCGTTCGACGTGATCGGATTGTGTCGCAGAGAAACCTGGCGTTCGCCCGCAATCCTTCGCGCCATCGACAGTCCTGCCCTCCCTCCCCACCTCCCAGAGCTCAGCCATGTCCTCCCAGTCCAACCCCAACTCCATCTCGCCTTCGGAAAAGCACAACAGCCGTCGGAATTTTCTTCAAAACGGTATCGCTTCCACAGCAGCGACTGCCGCGACGCTTTCCGTTTCGTCGCGACTAGCCGCCGACGATCAGCTTGCGGTACACACATCCGAATCAACTCCCTCGGATTCACGTGAACCGATTCGCATGGCATTGATCGGGTGCGGCGGACGCGGCACGGGCGCGTTGAACGATTCGATGTCCATCAACGACAACGTCAAACTGGTTGCACTCGCCGATCTCAAATTGCAAAAGTGCGAGAACACTCGCCGGGCGATGAGCGGTCGTCATGGAGCGAAAGTCGACGTCGCGGACAATAAGATGTACGAAGGTCTCGACGCTTACAAACGGATCCTCGAAGACCCCGACGTCGATCTCGTGTTGCTCACCACGTCACCGGGTTTCCGGCCCTATCACATTGCCGAAGCCGTTGATGCCGGCAAGCATGTTTTCGCCGAAAAACCGACTTGCGTTGACCCGGCGGGCTTTCGAATTTGCTTGGCCGCGCACGATCGTGCGGTCGCCAATGGAACGGCTATCGTGACGGGGACGCAATACCGCCGACAAACCAACTATGTTCAAGCCGTTGAACAAATCCGCAGCGGTGCGATCGGCGATATCGTCAGTGCGACGACGCGATATTGCTCCAATTCCATTTGGTTCAAGAATCGCCAACCGGGAATGAGCGAACTGGATTATCAACTCGATAACTGGATGCATTTCATTTGGTTGTCAGGCGACCAAATCACCGAGCAAGCGGTCCACAACATCGACACGCTCAACTGGATTATGGGCTCGCCCCCCGAAACGGCATACGGTTCGGGAGGTCGATTCACGCGCCCCGAAACCAGCGAAATGTGGGATAGCATGTCGATCGATTATCAATATCCTGGCGATCGCATCCTCTCGTTCATGTGTCGACAAATCCCACGTACAAAAGGCGATAACGGAAGCGTGATCTATGGCACCGAGGCGACCATGCACATCGCCGCGATGAGCGGTGGCTCGCGGATCGTCGATCGCAAAGGCAATGAGGTTTGGTCGGCCAAGGGGAGCATCTCGGACGCTTACCGACAAGAACACAAAGACCTTGTCGATTCGATTGTCACTGGCAAACCGATCGTCGAATTGAAGGATACCGCCGAAAGTTCACTGACCGCCGTGATGGGGCGACTGGCGGCCTACACCGGTCAACGAGTGACGTGGGATTTCGTAACCGAAAAATCAAAACTCAATCTCTTTCCCAAAAACCTGGATGCCGACAGTTTTCCACCGTCTTCCGGACATGCCATTCCCGGCCAGACACCCTTGGTATGAGCCCGTCTGCTTGCGAGACCTAGCTTCCAAACGCAACTGTAAAACGGCGGAGAAGAAATGTTTTCCGCCTTTCGCGCTCGCTCGATTCACCCCAATGCCACCGTCGTTTTCAATCGATTGCGGTGTATCGGCATCGGATGGCGTCGGGTCCGTTTTGGATCGACCCAAATATGCTAGGATTTGCTTGCATAAGTAATTCCGTGTGGGTTGAATCCGAGGAATCGAATCCGATGAGTGATGCCGTTGCCCATTTAATTTTCGACGTGGAGAGCATCGCCGATGGGGAGCTCATCTCCGCGGTTCGCTATCCCGACGAAAAATTGACTCCCGATGAGGCGATTGCCAAATACCAAGCCGAACGATTGGAACAAACCGGATCGACGTTCATTCCGCACACCTTCATGGTTCCGATTTCGGTCGTGATTGCGAAGGTCACGGCTGACTTTCGTCTCCTCGATATCAAATCGCTCGACGAACCGCACTTCCGCCCGCATGTCATGACCAAGCACTTCTGGCACGGCTGGGAGGTCTACAACATGCCGCAGTGGGTGACTTTCAACGGACGATCGTTTGACATCCCATTGATGGAACTCGCGGCGTTCCGATTCGGGTTGTCGGTGCCAAAATGGTTCGATGACAGTGGATACAAATCTCGCCGCAATCGATTTAGCACGGGATCGCATCTCGATTTGCAAGAACTGCTGACTAACTTCTCAGCCGCACGTTTTAACGGCGGGCTCAACCTAGCCGCCCAATCTTTGGGTAAACCCGGCAAGATGGGGCTCAGCGGTGATCAAGTCCAAGCCTATTATGACCGCGGTGATCTCAAAGCGATCAGCGACTACTGCCGCTGCGACGTGCTCGATACGTACTTTGTATTTCTGCGCTGCATGGTGATGACTGGTCGCTTGAGTCTCGCCGATGAAACCAAACTCATCCAACAGGCGCGAGAATGGATCGAGTGTCAGGCACAGACTTGCCAAGCCTGTTCGGACTACATGGACCACTGGTCAGAGTGGAAAAACCCCTGGCAACCCGATGAAGACGAGGCACTCGCCGCCGCAACCGTTCTGCCAACAGAGCACGAAACGGATGCTCCACCGGCACCACCGCAGGCTTCGGAAGAGAAACCCGCCAAAAAAGACGAGGCTGCGACTTAGCCGTGTAAAAAAACGTGTTATTGAAAGGGCATATCGTGCACCTGCGATCATCTCGCAGCCCGTACATCCTCAGCGATTTTTCGAAATTTCAAACGGCATCGCAGGCAGATAACCGTAGCTATTTCGTCTCGGCGTGGGCGCAGGATTGTCTTCGGTCGGCTTGGCGGTGACTTCCTTGTAGACGCTCAGCAGCAGATTGCCTCGGTCGCCCGGTTTGAATTGCTTGTCCTCGGCAATCGATTCATTGTCGACGACTAGCTCAATGGCATAGTTTCCGGTGCGTGTCTTGACCACCTTCGCGGTGATTCCGCTGATCGGGTCGGCGACATCCACAAAGATGATCTCCGGATCAAAATTCTTTGAGTCTGGAATGATCGGTATCCAAGCTTTCTCGCTCAAATTTAACGTGACGGAGGTTGCTGATGCTCCATAGTCAAACGGCATCCGCGCCCCCTTCTTCCCATCGATCACGACGTTCCAGTTCTCGACCGGAACGAGATGATGCCAAATGAACGCTTGCATCATGTTTTCCGCAGGGACTGCGGGCCGAATCAATCCGGGGCCGCGGCGTCCACCTCGCGGCTGCCCCTGCATTTCCAATTGGATCGGATCTTTATTCCGGTTGACCTTCATCGACGCAGCCACTGAAAGCGTCATGGCAACATGATCAACGCTTCCTGGAATGACATTTCCATCGATCCGAAAACCATCGGGTGGGTCCACCAGCGACACTTCAATATCGCCAGCGAATCCGTCTTGTCGCATTGCAAAAACGTCGATCGGAACGCTCTGGCCGGGCTTGGCGATGATGTTCGACGGCGTGACACGGAGTTCATAAGACGGTTGAGGTTTCTGCAGCGAAATCCGATAGGTGAACTCGCTACCCCCGTCATACTGCGCATTACTAATATGCAAGTAGTGTTCACGGCCTCCCGCCAATGTTGTCGACAAATGGGAATCCGCATGGTGAGTCTGCAACGCCTGTGTCAGGTCTTCGTAGTCGTCATTGAATGCAACTTCCTTGCCGTCGGCATCGGTCAATCGCAGCATCGAATCGAGTGGTGAACCGAGCCGTCGGGCCGCTACCTCGGCGACCAGGCGTCCACCGCCTTCGATCTTGTAGACGTCTTCATCGCCGGGATAGTTAATGCGTCCATTGATGGTACGAGGAACCGTAATGGTCTGTGCGTCTTTGTGTGTGTTGTTGGGTTCTTGATCGAACACCTCGGGCCAATACCCGATTTGCAGCGGAAATTGGATTCCCACGCCACCCGATTGCACCATCCTGCATTGCATGACGGGGCGATGGCGATTGCGGCTCATCGTTGTCACCGCCAGCCGGTTGTTGCTGAGATTCCAGCCGCGAACTTGGATCGTTTGTTCTGAATCAACAGGAGCACCGAGCGGAAAGATGCCGGTCACAAACGGGATCTCACCGACCGTCAATCGGTACACAAAATCTTCACGGCCACGATACAATGAGTCGCGAATTTCGATGATATAGCGACCGTCCTCAGGCACCTCGAAGTACATCACCGGATCCTGCCGGAATTGGAACGAATCCGAATAGCTGACTTCGTGGCCGTCCTTATCCGTCAACCGCAGCACCGCTTGGAACCATCCCGGGACCGCGTCTGCCAGATACGGGATCACCTCTCTCGCGTCCGCTTGGATCACCAACTTCATGCCCTTACGCGCAAAGAACGCGAAACGATCTGTCTCGCCGGGCATCACTTGGCCATTGATCACGGTCGGCAATGTTTCCACGACGTCGTCGATTTTATCAACAACACTCGCGATCTCGCTCGGAGGTGACTCACGCACTTCGCGCCATCGGCCAATATGCAACCACAACGGATTCGAAATCGACGCCCCATCGATCAGTCGCAGTTCGCGTTTGCCGAGCCGTGCGTCGGCATCCACCGTCATCTTGATGCGAACGGTTTCGTCGAGTTGTTCGTTGGGTTGTCGTTTTGGATCTCGATCACGCTTGCGATAGATTTCCATCTCATGCAGCTGCGTCTCAGTGACTCCGGCGTACACCGCCACTTCCGCTTTGCTAGGACTTTTGCCGCCCTCGGACTTCATCTCGGCCGCCAACTTAACTTCGGCTTCGCGTAGTTTTCGATTCAGTTGGGTGAACTCACCCCGGGCCATCGGTTTGTACCAATCCAAGATCTCGATCGTGACGCCATCGCCGGAGATAAAAAAATCATCGGCGTTCTTTAAAAACTGGCCACCCAAAACAATCTCACATGACATGCCCCGCTCACATCCCGCAGGATAGGCATAGGCAAGATGCGGCCCACGGTCGCGACGTTGTTGAGCGTGCGCCGTGCTGGCAAAACCCGCGACTGCGATTGAGAACACGAGCAGCGAGATTCCAAACGCACGAAAATCTCGGGCAGGGTACTGCGTCTTCATCAGATGAGCTCCGTTAATCGTCCACCACTTTCCAACCCCTCATCTTTCCCTGGCGTCGCTCGTACGAATTCGCCCATCGGGTGAGGAAGACTCGCTTCGGGATCGATCCCTAGCAGTTCATACATCGTGCCGATCAAATCACCCGGGTAAACCGGCCTGTTCTTGACCGTTTCACCTCGTGAATCAGACTCACCAAGGATTTGGCCGCCTTTGAATCCGCCGCCGGCGATCAGACTCGAGAAACAAGCACCAAAGTGATGCCGTCCACCGTTCCATGGTGACTCCATCGCAACCTTGGGGCTGCGTCCGAATTCACCAATACACCACACGATCGTATCGTCGAGCATGCCACGATCACTCAGGTCAGCGATCAACGTTCCGAGTCCGCGATCCAGGTCAGGCAACTTGCGTCGCATCGAAGCGAAGTGGTCTTTGTGTGTGTCCCATCCACCGTGATTGATCGTAACGAACTTCGACCCGTTCTCGATCAGCCGGCGTGCGGCGAGGCAGGATTGGCCGAATTTCGTCCGCCCGTATCGGTCTCGCATTTCCCCGGGTTCCTGGTCGAGATCGAAGACGCGGCCGGCGTCACCGACTATCAAATCGTACGCCTCGTTCCGAGCACCGGCCGCCAGCTGCAACGCCGCGTTGTCCCCGACAACCTTTCCAAGCGAATTGAGTCGACCGAGCAACTCGCGTCGTTGCCGTTGTTGATTGTCCGAAAGATCTTTGCTGATGATCCCTTCCACTTCGAACCGCCGAGCATTGGGATCCCCGCCGGTGGCGAAGGGTTTGTATCGAATCCCCATAAAGCCGGCTTCGGAGAATCGTCCCATCGGTTCGGTTAAAACGATGTACGGTGGGATCAACCGCTCGGCACCTTTTTGATCGTCACTGTTTGATTTGTCGTCTTCAGGAAAACCTTTAAACGCGGTAACCACCGCCCCCGCGGCCGGATACACGAGGCGTCCCGGCATCCGCCCCGTCTGTGTCAGATACGACGCCGTCTCGTGACCGTTCTGTCCGTGCGTCATGCTGCGAATCAAGGAATACTTGTCTGCGACCTTTGCCAATTCGGGTAGCAATTCGCCGATGCGTATTCCGCTCACGTTCGTTTCAATCGGATGGCTCAGCGGCCCGGTGTAGTCGCTGCCCGAATCCGGTTTGGGATCAAACGTGTCGGTATGCGTCGGTCCACCGGACAGCCAAACCTGAATCACCGCTTTTGCCTTGGGAGCCTTGGCTTCGACCGCTTTGCCTTGTTTCGCAGCCTCCACCCTTGCGATGTCGGCGGCGGCAAGTCGCGAGGCGATCGCCCATCCGGCACCGGACAACACACCGCTATGCATCATTTGCCGTCGAGTCAAAGAGAGCCCGCACGTGGCGTGGTCGCTGTAATAGTGACGCATCGTTCTTTCCCGTATAGGTATGATCAGTGTTGAAACAAAAATTCATCACTGTTGATGAGTGCCCACGCCAATTCGCGGGTACCTTGCCAATCACCACACCAAGTGTTGGCGATCTGCAATTCATCTTCAGTCGGATATCGCGAAAGGATTGCCAGGTAGATCTGCTCGGCCTTTTGCGTCGTGTTGATGGTCCGTTTCGTGATGTCCGTCAGTCCACGGCCCTTCTTGAGTTTGTCACGAATGTGGTTTGAATTGAGCAGGTGCAATGACTGCCCCGCCGTCAAATTGTTGTTGCGTTCAGAATGCATCCCGGTATCGCGCGGCGGCCTTCCAAAGATTTCAAGAAAAGCACTCGTGATGCTTCCGTCGGGAATCGAAATCGCACGCTGATTGTCGGGCAAAAACGTAAACGGCTCGGGGATGATACTCATGTACGTTTCGGTCGTGCCGGTGATTTGACAGATCGCGTCAATCAGAACTTCCGCGTCATGGCGTCGGGGCGCATAGAACGCAAAATACGCGGCCGCATGAGCATCGCCCGAGCGGTCGATACATGACAATTGATAGGCACTCGAACTGAGAATCAGACGCAGCAACTTCTTCATGTCGTAACCAGACGACACGAGTTCCTCAGCGAGTCGATTCAGTAGTTCTTGATTAGTCGCCGGATTGTCCGACCGCACATCGTCCGGCGGATCAACGATGCCCCGCCCTAGCAGCCAAAACCAAGTCCGATTCGCGATCGCACGTGCGAACCACGGATTTTTGTCTTGAATCAACCAATCGGCGAAGACAAACCGTGGATCAGTGTTCTGCGGAACTACGACGCGATGGCCGGTCGGAAACACACACGTCAACGGATCGTTGCCTTGGGTACCTTGTCGCGGATCGAAATAGACAATTTCTTCTTTCCATTCACCGGTCGGCTTGAACCCGACTTTGGTGAAAAACTGGCTCATACCGGCGAGTTTTTCCGGCGGCCACTTCTCCGCTCGCGTTGCCATGAAAGTTAACGCCACCGTCTTCGCAATCGCTTCGGGTTCCTTGCTCTGCATCGCCCGATAAAAATTCACTTGAGGGGTCCGGAAATTACTTCCCGATGACGTGATCAGTTCGCGAACAAATTGATCGTAAGGCATGTTTTCACGAATCGCGGTGCGGATCCAGCGGTGATAAGCTTGGGCCGCGTTGGGCCACAAATTGATCGGGAACTCAGCTTTCACCCGTAGGACGTCGCACCACTTCATCGCCCAATAGTCGGCGTACTCATCGCGTTCGAGCAATTCATCGATCAGTTTTTCTCGTTTGCGTTGGTCGGTGTCACGCAAAAAAGCAGCGGCTTCAGCAGCATCCGGCAAGGTACCGGTGACGTCGATATAGACGCGGCGGAGAAACACTTCGTCCGAACACAACCCCGACGGCTGGATACCGAGTTTGAACAGTTTCCCGAACACGGCGTCGTCCACACTGTTGTGACCATGCAACGGCAGCGAACTTTCAAACGCGCCGGTCAGCGTTTCTTCATCCGAAACGTCTTTTCGCCGGACCGCCAACACGGTGGGTTCTTCTTCGGCCAACTGCATGGAAGACGGCCGCGAATCCGTGGAGGATAAATCCACCACCGTCAAACCACTTTCGCGAACCTCCTTGACCACCGGTTTGGTTTCTGGCAACGAAACCGAGCGCACTGGAGCGCGAGCGGCGGGCCGCGGTTGACTCGACGAAGCGAGATCGTGTGACAGATTAGCTGTGGCGGGTGGAGCGTTTTCTGCGGCCGCCTGGGATACGGACTCGCCTCTCATCTGGGTAATTGCCCAGAACAATGCACCTGCCAACATGGGTGGCACGACGGCGATCATCAACAACCGAATCATCAACTGATGTCGTTGTTTTCGCTGACGAACTCGTTGGGTTCGAGTTCGGATCATGACCAGGGTTCCTTATTCGCTGAACCTAGTAAATTCAAACCGACGTAAAAGCGACGCCTTCGATTTCGACCAATAGATCGGGGCGGCACACATCCGCGTGGGCATAGATGATGGGCAGAGGGCCAAAACGCATTTCACAAATCGCCCGACACTTCTCGTAATCTTCGATGTGTTTGATGTACACACGCACCTTCGCCAAGTCCTTCAACGTCGCACCACAACCTTTGAACCCATGGTGCGACAAGTTGTCTTCGGCAATTAAACGTTCGATGTTGTCGATGGTCTGTTGCGTCTGCTTTTCGACATCGCCGAGGTGAACGGATTCCGAGTCAAGGATGCTCGCGGTTCCCGATACCCAAATGGTCGCGTATCGATCGGCCACCACCGCCATCGCCCGTGAAAACTTGGGACTCTTCACCGAGAACTTACGCTCGTAATCGAACGCGGATGTTTGCCCCGGGTTTTCCAACGCGACCAAGTGCACGTCCGAACGTTTGGTTTGCAGTGCCATGGCGCTGAGCACCAAACCGTTGCCCTTGGTACCGATACCGGTGCTAGCGGGAAAGACGACGCCGCGATCGCTGCTTTTCATAGCCCCCGTTCGCGTCAACTCGTCGAAAAAATCGGTGCGGGCACGATTCAATTCGCGGTATCGTTCAACGGTTCCCTCCAAATTCGTAATGCCACCTTGGTACAACCACACTCGTGGCACGTCTGAAAATTCAGCACCAATCCGATGCAACCTGCGATCGAGTTCGGCAAAACAAAATTCTGATTGTCCATAGGACGTTTTCATGGATGTCGGTGGCGTGATGCCCGACAGGTAAATCCATCGCATTGCATCGTAATCCACGGTAACAACGTCCACATTGTGAAACGTGACGTCGACGCCGTCCCCACCAATCGCCCACGCTTCGATCGCCAACGCTTGATTTCCGCAGGGCGGTTGGATGATGTAGTTGGTGACCGGGGTCTGGTCTCCGAAATACGCCTCGAACAATCGACGAATTGTGGGGATGTCGTTTTCGCTGCGGACAAAGACGGTTTGTTGAACCATTTTCATCGGCGTTGGCTGTTGATTTAAAATCACCCGGATCGTCGAAATCGCTTCCCAAGCTTGGTCGGCCGTCGAGCCATGGTTCTGGGGCGTGATCATCAGAGCAACCCGGTGCACGCCTCCGATGTCGATTACGCTGTGTTGCTGCTCACTGAGCAAACACGGTGGCATGACATTATCTTTGCCGATGGAGGTCGAACAGCGACCGGCGTCGAGACACGTTTCGTGCCCGTTGAGCATCTGTTTCTCAGGATGCATCCGATAACAGATCGGCGGATGGCTACTCGGCGTGGACTCCGAATCCTCGCGAATTGCGATCCCATCACGTTGTTTCGCCTTATTTTCATCACGCTCAATCATCTCTGAACTCTCCACCGTTAAGACGGGACACGTTCGATCGAAAGGGTTCGAATGGGGAACGATGCGGTGTCACCATTGGCATTCCGCAGTCTAGTCCTGCTCGACAAAGGGACGCAAACGAAACCAGCCGTTTTACACGGCCTTTACGTGCGTCGAATCGTCACGGCGGACACGATAGAATAAAACTTGCGTCGTTTCGTCGCAGCGTCATGCCGACCTCCTTCGGTGCGACGGTGATGAAGAGTCGCTAGGATTCAGTCCAGAACTTTGGTACGCGAAACACGATTTCAGTGATCAACGAAAGAGGAATATGACCAATGACGATCCCCACTCCCGATTCCATTCGCAATCTTTGTCTTTGTGGTCAGACCGGGTCAGGAAAGACCACCCTCGTCGAACGTCTGTTGTTTGAGTCTGGCGAGATCAAACGCCAGGGAACCGTACAGGACTGCAATACGGTCAGCGATTTTTCAGACGAAGAACATCGCCACCAACACTCATTGCAACCGAGCATCGTGCACTTCGACCACGAAGGCCATCATGTCAACGTGATCGACACACCGGGCATGTCCGACTTCATCGGCCATGCGATCGCATGCTTTCCGGCGGTCGAATCGGTCGTCGTCGTGATCGACGCATCACGAGGCATCGAGAGTGAAACGCGTCGACTGATGCAAGTCGCGGAAGAGCGAAAGCTGCCACGAATGTTTCTGATCAACAAAATCGATTTACCGGACGTGGATCTCGAAAACTTGGTGGACGAGATCCGAACCGCCTTTGGAGAAGTTTGCTTACCGATCAACATGCCGACGCCGGATTGCAGTGACGTCATCGATGTCTTTGAAACGGACGCTCATGACTCGACCGCCTTCAGTTCCGCTGAGGCCGCACACACACAGATCGTCGAGCAAGTGGTCGAAGTCGATGACGAACTCACCGAAAATTATCTCGAAGAAGGAGCCGAAAAACTCGATCCCGCTCGTCTGCACGAAGCCTTCGAAAAGGCGCTCCGGCAAGGCCATTTGGTTCCGATCGTTTTTGCGTCGGCAATCAATGGAACCGGAATCAAACACCTTCTGCACGTCACCGCTTCGTTGCTGCCCAGCCCGCTCGAAGGGAACCCGCGCCCTTTTGTGCGAGGGGACGAACCGCTACCGACGCAATTCGATCCAGACAAACCGACAATCGCACATATCTTCCGCGTTGCCACCGATCCGCACATTGGCAAACTCGGCATTTTTCGCGTCCACCAAGGTTGTGTGCGAGCGCGGGGCGAATTGTACATCGATGACCTTCGCAAACCGTTGCGGATCGGTCATGTCATGCGACTGCAAGGGAAAGAGCACAAAGAAACGGACGTCATCGGCCCCGGCGAGATCGGTGCCGTGTCGAAGATCGACGATGTTCATTTCGATGGCGTTTTGCACGACGAAGCGACGACAGAAAACCCGCCGCATCTCGTACCGCTCGCACTCCCCAAGCCGATGTATGGGTTGGCGATCGAGTTGAAGCGTCATGCGGACGAGACCAAATTTTCCGCCGCCGTTCAAAAACTACAGTCCGAGGATCCGTGCTTACGCGTCGAACGCATCTCGGCGACAAACGAAACCGTCATGCGGGGTCTCGGCGAACTCCACCTGCGAGTCGTCCTTGAAAAACTGAAATCGCAGTACGGTATCGAACTCGAAACGTCACCGCCAAAAATCGCGTACAAGGAAACCATCACCGCCTCCGCCGAGGCTCACTACCGCCACAAAAAACAGACTGGTGGCTCGGGGCAATTCGGCGAGGTCTATCTACGCGTGGCGCCCTTGCCGCAAGATCATGAAACGGGCTTCGAATTCGAGAACAAAACCGTCGGCGGTTCGATTCCCAAACAATTCATGCCCGCCATCGAAAAAGGCATCCGGCAGGTCCTCGACGAAGGAGCCATTGCCGGTTATCCGATGTCGGGTGTCCGGGTCGAAGTCTATGACGGCAAACATCACGAGGTCGACAGCAAGGAAATCGCGTTCATCACGGCGGGACGCAAAGCATTCGTGGAAGCGATCAAGAAATCTCGACCGGTGTTGCTCGAACCGTTTGTCAACGTGGAGGTCAGCATCCCGGCGCAGTACATGGGCGACATCACCGGCGACCTGTCGGTCAAACGTGGGCGAGTGAACGACACGCAGGTCTTCAATGACCAATGCATGATCCGTGCGACCGCTCCGCTGAGCGAGTTGCAAAACTACGCCACCGACCTCAAGAGTATCACCGCCGGATCGGGGGCCTTCACGCTGAGCTACTCCCACGACGAACCCGCTCCTCCGACCGTGCAACAAGAAGTCATCGCGGCGTTCCAACCCCACGACAATGGCGATTGAAATCATGATCGACGAATCGCCGGTGGCGAGGGACTCGCGGCCTAGATCGCCTCAAGCAACGCGTGTTCCGTCGGCTCGGCTACATGACCAGGATCTCGAAATCGCTCCACCGCGAATGGGCGTCTCACGACGGTCTCCGTTCCAACAATCGGATTGAATTCTTTCGATAGAATCGTCACGCGGTGGCTCTGCCGAGAGTTGCGATCGCGGCGGTTGGCCAACGAATTCGTATCGATTCTTGCCTGCAATTCGGGAGACAATTTGTCCAGTTCCTCTTGGCTCAACGACATCACCAATGTGGTTTGCCGATGCTCGGTCAATAGGAGCTGGAGTTGCTCCAGCTCAAACTGACAATTCTTCATGATGATTGTGTGCAGGTAGCGAGAGCGAACGATCGCATCAATCAACTCGTCGTCAATCTCGTGCCCTGAGATGTCGAGGACTTCCAGACCGCCGTGGCGGACCAAGCGATTGAGTAGCCCCAACGGCATCGACGTACCCACCAAAGACAGTTCGGAGAGTTGGGACAAGGCACTGATATTCTCCCACGCAGCTCGACTGAGATCGACGCGGTTCAAACTCAGCGAACGAAGACTCGCGAGCGTTCTGAACCATTGGGTCGTTTGCTCGGATACGTGGGTGTCATCCAAGCAGATCCGCCTCAACCGTTCGAGGTTAACCCATGAACTCGTCACGTCGTCGTCAACGTCGCTACCCGGCACTTCGAGCGCCGTTAGTGTTTTAAGTTTTCCGAGACGACGCAAACCATCTTGAGACACCGACGTGTACGCGAGCACCAGTTGATCTAGCTCGTCACAGTCGACCAGTTGACGAACCACCCGATCATCGAGGTTGCGTCCACCAGCGGCGAAACGCGATAAACCGTCAACTTTCTCCAAGCGGGCGTCTTCTGGCCATGGACATTCGACCGTCAATTCGGTGATGCCCGGCACGTTGCTGACCACCATCTTTTGGAGGTCATTCTGCACGACGACTGTCCCCGAGAATCGAGGTAGATTCCGCATCTTCAGGGAAACCAGATTTTTCAACGGCAGCGTGCTGATGCTGGTAATCCGTTGATGATTATTCAGGTGCAGTTGATTAATGTTGCTGAGACCAGCGGTTATTCGAGCCAGCTTTGGTAACTCGAGGAATCGCTTCAAGAGTTGGTGATCCAGCTCGCATTGATGTAGGTCCAACTCCTTGAGAGACTGCATTTTCGCCAGCGGCGCCAACTGATCCGCCGTCAATCCGGAATTGGTCAAGCTCAACTGCTCGAGTGAATCGAGTTTCGAGATCAGCGCAATCTCACGTTCCGTCAATCGAACGCGGTCCATGCTCAACGATCGAACATCCGGCAGCCGCCCAATCGCTTTGATCCAATCCAGCGTCTGCGGGTATTCGATCGGCTCGTATTCTTCATGATGCCGCCGCACGTAAAGCGATCTACCAATGACGATGTCATGCAGCCGCTTGGCTCCCCCGACCCGAAGCTTGTTCAAATCACTGGCGTTGCATTCGATCCGCGTGAGTCTCGGAACATTGTTCAGCTCAAGATCCTCCCACCGCGGCAACAATACGGCGGACGAATCATGGGGACTCCCGAATGGGAGATCCAACGCCTCAAAAATATTCTCCAACGCGGGCAGAGCATTCCCGTGGAGCGAATACCGCTGCGGGCCCGGAAGATAAATCGTTTTCAACCGCGGGCATGCCTCCAAATGCAACTCGACAGTCGCGTCGGGCGCCCGTCGACGCGTCCGCTCCAAAGTCAACTCCTCCAACGCATTCCAGTTTTCCAAACTCAGGCGTTCTCTGTTGTCACCCCCGGGCGTGGGCAACCTCATAGACTTCACGGTCGAAGCCCAACCGAATTGGCGAAAGTCGGCAAAATCGAAGGATGATCTGGAAAAGTCGACACGTTCCAAATTGCAAAGACGATTCAGGTTTTGCAAATCAGATTTGCTGAGCACACTGCGGCGGATGGCTATCTTCCGCAGTTGCGAGTGATTCGCGAGCAACTCCATCGCCCCCGGACTCAGCGTGCAGCTTTCCATCACGATCTCGGTGAGCTCCCTCGCTCGCGTCAAACGCGCCAAATCTTTTTCATCGAGATCCTTGGCGATGAACCGCAGTTCACGCAATGTCGGGAGGCTCAGTAGTTTGTTTGTCAACGACGCCGAAGGTTGAAAGACCTCGACATCACGCAGTCGCAGAAACGCCGGGAACAATGGTTTCGGTATTCGAGTGGCCATCCACTTGGGTAGCTCGGCGGTCATCGAACAACGTCCATAATACGTCGCGTGGAAGGCAATCCGCCGATGCCACGCCGCGGTCGCAGCCGAGATTAGGAAGAGCGTCAACGGAATCAACAGCGCGCCCCCGGCGGTCATCGCGTCATAACGCATCCGGACTTTTTTCGAATTTTGCGCCAACCGAATTTTGTGATAACGTCGCCACGTGTAACCACTGATCAGCACCACCGTGAGCACGCCGAACAACACGTTTCCGACGATGCCCCAGTAAGACGTGTACAAGGGCGGTCCGATCGGCTGCTTGTTCGATGCCAACAGTTGCACCCGATAATCGAACGGCCAACCCGCATGCTCAACCGAGCCCGCCCCGCCGGACACCCCGGATATGGACGTATCTGATATCCGGCCCTCGCGAGATGACAAAACCCGCACGTATTCACACGGCAGATTGAGCGTCATCAATAGGATGACCGCCAAGCTCGAAAAGAGAACACAATTCACTGCCGTACGACGGCGTCCGACTTGATCGTTCACCACACACCTGTGCTTTGCAGCTGCGCCAAAGCGGTGCCCGCCCAATCTCGATTGGCGGCGGGAGACGCGGGACTGGGATGTAAGATTCGGGAGATTTGCGCCGACGATGCGTTGTCGCCGGCGACTCGTTTGAGACAATTTTCAGCGAAGGCACCCACTCCCACAAGGTGCTTCCAGGGCAGCAATGAGAGCACGTCACGAAGATGCTCGTCACAGCATTCTTGCAACGCGTCGCGTTCTTCGGCTGGCAATTTATCGGGCGTCCGATTCCGACCGCTCGACTCCATAAAGACCAGCGGGCAGTAGTTGAGCACGAAGTGCTTCTGGAAAAACGCCTCGGGACTTTCAAATTGCTCCTGCATCAATCCCCACAAACGTCGACCACTGACTTCGCTACGCGGACATGCGAGTCCCTCGATCGGTCGCTTGGGGTGTTCGTGCTCCACGCTGCCGACCTCGCCCTCGATCCCCATCCAGTCGCGAACGGCGGCAACTTCGCCAAAAGGCACACCCGTTTGAGCCATTCCCCACGGCCCCGGATTCATACCCAACAACAGCACTTCCGCTTGGGAAGACACCTGACGGATATAGCATTGGTGCAGATCCCACGCATAGTCGAGTGGATTGTAGATATGCGTAATCGGCTCGTCGAACGAAAGCCGGTTCACGCTGTCTCGCAAACGTTCCGCGGCATCGCAAAGGCGATCGTGCGTCTTGCGATCATTGCGGGACGGCCGGGTGGATTGACGATTCATTGTTGACCTTCTCTTAAGTCGTCAGCGATCGCCAAACGATGTGCAGATTGCTGTTCGAGGATCATGATTTTCTGCCATATCTTTCGTGACAACCCCGTACTGAGTTGTTCGACATCGCTAACCGACGCGACAGACGCGGTATCATCGAAGTCGCGGACGTAGAGGGCGGCGATCTTCCCCGTTAACGACAACATTTCGCTGCAATAGTCCAAATAGCGATTCAGCTCCAAAGGGGTCATTTTTTGTTGAGGAGAATTGGTCGTGCTCTTCCAAACTTTTAATACGCGCTCTGGATCTTTCGTTAATTGATGCATGTCGATGATGTGACAGAGCGAACGCAGTTCATGAATCGCCGTCAATGCCCGACGTCGTTTGATTCGATTCTCCAACGAGATCAAGAAGTACAACGTTGCTCCGAAGAGCAACAGCACGTTGGCACCGGCTTCGGCGGTAGTCACCAGATCGGTCAATTTTTCGACTTCGTTTTCGATGCTGTGGCTCGCCGCCCAGAACCCCGCGAACCACAAGAAGCAGATCACCGAAGCGACGGCCAACGCGTAGCCGCTGACACGAATCCAGACGATCGGCCGGCCAATCTTGGCTGAACGCTCCGATGCCCGGCGTGCCACCTCAAGCAATTCCCCACACAAACGACACAAACCGCTGCCGGGAAACCGTTCGCTGATCCGCCGTTGAAGACGGGCAATCGTTTCGACGATGTAGTCGTCGCGGAGAGTCAAACCATTCACGCGTGGCTCGCTTTCGTGCAGCCGATTGAATGGACGAAGGAATGCTTGCATGTTTTCTCACACGGTTCAGACGCCGAGATATTCATCGATCGCCTCCAGGAACACTTCCGCTTCGACCGTTTTGCCGAACAACGACTTGGTTAACTCCGAGAGACAAGCCGCGTGGACGTCTGCCCCGCGGATGCACTCTTCAGTCGATTCCTCGGACGTCGCTAGCTTCAGCCGGTCCCAGAGCAAGAGATATTCAGGATCCCAATTCTCATTCAGATCAATCGTGACGCTGTTGGATGGAAGGCGCCAATCAGCCAGCGAGATGTTTTCTGAGTCGGAAAAAACGATCACGTCTACCTCGTCGTCGCCACGTTTTTCGGCTCGGATACGAGCGGGGTGGTGAATGATCTCAATCTGGTCCGCGCTCAGGGTATCCCAACGGTGGTTTTTCGTCCCCTTCATCTGCTCGAGCAACTCCTGCTTAAAGTCCTCGATCCGCTCGGGGGAATCATCTGGTTTGTCGAAAGCATGCCCCGCCCCCCCATCGACCCACCACAATTGCACACAGCGGCGGTCCTGTTGTTCGAGTGCTTTCGAGGCGAGCTTGGCCCACACCTGCTGCTTCATTGAAAAGGGAATCCAAGCGGACGCGACGGCCTCGGAGGTATCGTGGACCATCCAATCCCAGCATAGCAGCATCCGGCCCCGTTCGGGCAACTCCAAGGGCCCTGACACGCCCTGTGGGAGGTGAGAGGCGTTCGATTCGTTCTCCTGAACGTCAGTTGAATCGTCACCGATATGAGCCGCTTCGACGCCAACGCGACATGTCGGTGCCACCCAAGCTCCGCGGAAATTCATGGCGTCCATGCCCGCGAACGCGGCCGCGATTTTGCCCGGTGACAAATTGACGGACACCACCCGGCAATCGATCTGCCCGGCTGCGAAACCGGTCTCTAATGCGAATTGGGTCGGATTACCCGCGATCGGATCTCCGATGACCGCGATAATCGGTTCAGTCGTCCCGTCCATGCTCAGACTCGTCTCTTGTGATGAAGAACTCGATTGTGATCAATGTGGAGTGAAATCAAATTAACAGGGATGCTAAACCTGCTGATCTCACTGGAACACCCGATTGCCCGAGAAATCGGACTGGGGCTGATTTATGGGGCAGCTCTCGCTGTGACGCTCGCACAGCCCCGCCGATTCGCCCCGCAAACCTGGTGTCTGGTCGTGATTGCCGGTGGGTATACTACTGTCTCCCTTTGGCAATCTTGGGACAATCCCTCGACGTTGTGCCAAACCTGGGTGCTCGCCGGATTGGTTTGCCTTTGCCGGTCCTACGAAGATATCCGGCTGCGGGCCCAAAATTTCACAGCGAAGGCGAGGCAATATTCTCTCTGGGATCTCGCCATCCTGACGGCGGGTTTTGCTCTGTTCGCGGCTGGAGTTAGGCAAACCCAACTCGCCGAACGTGAACCGGTGTACTGGGCGGGCATGATCGTGATCGCGGGTATCCTTCCGTGGTGCGTGATCGGTTTGCGGATCGATAATTTTAAGCAATCGATTCTGCGATGCACCGTATCGATTACAGCCGCCGCGGCATTGGTGTGGGTACTTTCGTGGGCCGAGAGCACGATTGTGCAACCTGGCCGAATCGGTATGAAGGAAGCAGCCCTGCGGTACGGAGCGATGATCACGGCTATGATGCTGCCTCGTTTGCTGCACCAACTCACCCGCATCCCATTCACATGCCCACAACGACACGTCCCCAATGCCGCGAGATGAATCGCGACGATTTGAGCCGCTTGCAGTTGAAAAAACTCAATCGCCTCTTGGCCTCGTTGAGCAACCATCCGCTATACGCAAAATCACTTGCCGCTCATGAATTGCCACTGACGAGACTGGACGAATTGTCGTCGTTTCCGTTGCTCAATAAGAGCGATCTGCTGGGGAAACATCCTGGTGACCCGGCGTTGCTGTTTCATTTGGATAAGAACCACTACCGTCGCTTTCATCAAACCAGCGGCTCTCGCGGTTGGCCGATGCCGGTGCTCGATACCGCCGACGATTGGGCGTGGTGGCTGGTTTGCTGGCAATACGTACTCGATGCCGCGGAGGTGACGTGTGATGACGTCGCCATGATGGCGTTCTCGTTTGGCCCCTTCATCGGATTCTGGTCAGCCAACGATGCCTTGGTCGAACGCGGCGTCCTGGTCGTACCCGGCGGCGGGCTGTCCAGCCTCGCACGGCTGAAATTGATCGAACAGCAACGCTGCACGGTGCTTTGTTGCACGCCCACGTACGCGCTGCATCTCGCCAGTGTTGCGACCGAACATGGCGTCGACCTGAGCCGCAACAGCGTGACTCGGATCATCGTCGCGGGCGAACCCGGAGGCAGCGTCCCCGCCGTGCGAGCGGCGATCGAATCTCAGTGGCATGCTCGCGTGGTCGATCACGCCGGCGCCAGCGAACTGGGGGCGTGGGGATTTGCCAGCAGTGATGACTCGGGTTTGCATGTCACCGAATCCGAATTTATCGCCGAGTTTCTTGTCTTCGATGAAGCCAGCGGTTCCCACCGTCCTGCCCAAGAAGGTGAAACCAGCGAACTGGTGATGACCAACTTGGGCCGACACGGCGGACCTGTCATCCGGTACCGCACCGGCGACATCGTTCGACCTCGTTGGAATCACGATTTACCGTGCCGCTTCGTGCACTTGCCCGGCGGCGTGCTGGGCCGTGCCGATGACATGCTCGTCATTCGGGGTGTGAATGTTTTCCCGAGCAGCATCGAGGCGATCGTTCGCGAAGTCAGCCCCTCGGCGGAATTTCGCATGATCGCGACTCGGCAAGACGAGATGGATCAGATCCGGATCGAAATCGAAAAGACGCCCGAATCCTCCGAGGGACACGCTGAACAATCTTCCGCGGTCGTGACCGCACTCGAAGAACTGATGCGGGAACGATTAACGCTCCGCGTTCCGGTTTCGCTCGTCGAATACGGCAGTCTGCCGCGGAGTGAGGGCAAATCTCGGCGCTGGGTGGACCAACGACCTCAGAAACTTTCCTGATCGCTCGGAAACCCGCCACTGCGGACCTGTTCGAGATACTCTTTCGCAGCGTCTCGCATACCCTTGCCGAGATCGGCGAACTGACGCGTGAACTTGGGCGTGTACCCCGACGTCAGTCCGACAATATCGTGAGTCACGAGAACTTGCCCGGAAACGTCGCGACCGGCACCGATTCCGATCGTTGGCACTTTCACCGCCGCCGTAATCGCGGTGGCAACCGAGGCCGGCACGCATTCGATCAACACCGCGAACGCACCGGCTTCTTCGGCCGCCTTGGCATCGGAGACCAATTTCTCAGTGTCGCGTTGCAAACGGTACCCGCCATCGACGTGGATGTTTTGCGGTCGCAGACCGACGTGTGCCATGACGGGGACCCCCGCGGTGACAATCGCTTCGATCCGACCTGCCTGCTCGGCACCGCCCTCGAGTTTGACCGCATGACAGCGGGTTTCTTTGAGAACGCGGGCACTCGCTTCGATGCTGCGCGTGATTTCGATTTGCCCCTCGGGAAACGGCAGATCGACAACAACCATCGCCCGTTGAGAGGCCCGGCCAACCATTTCGGCATGATAGATCATTTGATCCATTGTCACGGGCAACGTCGTATCATGGCCTTGGACGACCATGGCGAGTGAATCCCCGACCAGCAAAACGTCAATTCCGGCCTCGTCGAGCAACTTGGCCGTGGGGAAGTCGTATGCGGTCAACATCGTGATCGCTTGGCCACGATCTCGCATCGCTTGGAGAGTGCGAGTCGTGACTCTTTTGGGAGGATTCGTTTCGGTCGACATGATGAACTTTGATCGTAGGATTCGGCGAGCCGATCAGTGTCATCAGTTTGAGAAGTTTTTCAAACCCCTCTGGCCTTTTGCCTCAGGACAACATCCCAGCTCTCGAGATGATCGACGATCCTGAGACGCCGATGGCCGCGAAACGTTAGGCTTCGATGAAGTCGTCGGCTTCTTCGTCGCTCATCACGGCTGCTTCTTCGGCGACTTCGTCGTCCAGGCCGAGTTGTGCGAACTGCTCGTCGGACAACTGCACGTATCCGAGCGACCGGATGACTTCGAGAACTTCGCTGCACGTTGGGAACATGCGTCCGGAGCTTTGCTTGTATTCGTCCATCGCCTTCATGAATTCGACTTCATGATCCGAATAGTCACGCTCACAAGTGGTAGGATCGATGTGACGACGACGCTGTTGTTTGCGACGTGGACTCGCGACTGCGGCGGTTTCGGCTGCCTTTTCATCACGACGTTCTTTTCGTCGACGATCCAACGTAATCGTTGCGGCGCCGGCGGAGATCGAATTGGTAGAAGTGGCAGGGGTAGAAACTGACATCTCGGGTCCTCGTGCGAAAAGGTGGTGCTGAGAGAGTCGATTAAGCGGATCGAAACTCCTGGGTCATCAATAGGTAGCACGGAGGCAGTGCGCATGACGCGTTGTAGGTAGACTTTAACGGCATCAAAAGGAAAGCTGGCCTGCGACCTTGCGGCCTGTAACGATTGTCATGATCCTGCGCACCATTTTACGCCGCATTGATTCCCTACACCTCAAGGCCAGGCTCGATTCGTTCGCATGGCGTCAGCCGCTGACGGTGCTGGCGGGGTTTGCTTGGACCGGCGTCACCCTCGATCGCTGGACATCATGGTCCGCATGGACATGGGTGGGACTCATGATCGCTTCGGCGATCGGCATGCTCGGCTGCCTGAAGTGGCCGCGATTCGGAACGAGCGGCCTCCGAGTCGTTTTCGTATGCCTGTTAGTGCTGAGTCTGTTCGCGCTGCGACATGCCCGCAGCGTCACTGACTACGAATCCGCCACCGTTCTCGATGTCCTCGACGAAACGGCACAACCGATGATCATGGTGGGCACCGTCGATCGCCCCGCCCAGTTGAGACGAGATGCGATCGCGACAAACGGCGATTGGGAAAACGCCGCGATCGGCAGAACCGAATACCAGACCATCTTGCAGGTCCGCATCGAGTCCCTACGCATTCGGTTCGACCAAGTCGCGTTTTCAGGTCGTGCGATGGTACGGGTCGATGGCGATCGGTCAGACCTGTTGCCTGGCGATCGGGTCAAGCTCTTTGGACAGATCTCGCTGATTCAGTCACCGACCAATCCCGGCCAACGCGACATGCGAGATTGGGCCCAACGCAGCAACCTTCACTGCGTCTTCCAAATCGATCAGGTGGAAAACATCCTTTCATCAAGCGACCGTGACGCCGAAGCCCCCGGTGCACCGGAAAGGTTCTCTCTCTGGCAACGCGGCCAGCGGACGGTCGCGAGCATGGCCAAATCGGCGCGGCATTCCATCCTGCAACAAATTTCACCCGACCAACAAGGCCTTGCGTTGGCGCTGGTGCTCGGACAACGCGACCTGCTCGACCGATCCACTTCCGAAGCTTTGCTCGTCACGGGAACGGCACACCTGCTCTCGGTGAGCGGTCTGCACCTGGGGATCCTGTTGGTACTTGCGCGGATTGTCAGCGGACTGCTCCGTCTCCCGCTGCGCGGGCAATTGGTGTTTTTGGCAATGGTGACATTGTTTTATGTCGCGATCACGGGGGGGCGTCCACCGGTGTTGAGGGCCGCGATTTTGCTGGCCACGGTCGTCTTGTCGACCGCGATGGCTCGCCCCTACCATCCGATCAATTCGCTCTCTTTCGCCGCGATTCTGCTTGCATGGTGGATGCCCAATGCGATCTTCGGCGTGGGGATGCAATTGTCGTTTCTCGCCGTCGCGACGCTGCTCACGTGCGGGCGACCGCGGGCGAAAGGGCAGACCGCCGCCAGTCAAGCGATCGCGTTAGAGGATCATTTTGATGAACTCGCCCGCCAGTCGTACGGACGCTGGCGACAACGGGTCAACTTCGTCGGCCGATTCCTTGCCACGGCGCTCTGGTACAGCGGCTGTGTTTCGGTCATCACCCTGCCGATCGTTTGGCAACAGTTCCATGTCGTTTCGCCCATCAGCGTCTTGGTCAATGTCGTTCTCTCGCCGCTGATGGCCGTTGCCCTCTCGGCAGGCGTGGGTACCGTGATTGCCGGTTGGGTGTTCTTGCCGCTGGCAACCATCCCCGGTTGGATCTGTTCGCAAATCCTCGGCGTGATGCAGTTTGTCATCAACACCGCGAGTGCCACACCTGGAGGACACGCTTGGTTACCGAACCCGTCGGCGGCATGGGTGATGAGTTACTACGTGGTCCTCCTGGCGATCATTGCGTTTCGATCCGGCGGCCATCGTCGGCTACCGATCGGGGTTTGGTCGCTGATTTGGTTTGTCGCCGCATGGTGGTCAGCAACCACGCCGAGCTCAGTTCCCCCGGGAACTTATGAAACGACGTTTGTGGATGTCGGACACGGGACTGCAACGATTCTGCGTCCCAACCCAGATGACGTTTGGTTGTATGACTGTGGATGGATGGGGAACCTCAACCAGAGCAGCCAAAAGATTGATGACGTGTTGTGGTCGATGGGCGTGACTAAGATTCGCGGGATCGCAATTTCGCACGCCGACGCCGATCACTTCAACGCGTTGCCGGGATTAACCAAACGTTTTTCAATCGGTTGCATCATCACACCACCGGGCATGCTGTCTGGTGAGGGAGCGATGCTTGAACGGACGCGACGCGTGATCGCTGAGTACAAAATCCCCGTCTATGAAATCGACCGCGATCAATCGCCTGAGAGCGTCTTCGATTCCGCTGCGTCGAACGGTTGGCTACGCGATGTGAGTGTCCTGCATCCGCCTTCGCAATTGCTCGATGCCAACGACAACGCCAACTCGTTGGTGCTGCGCATTGACCATGGTGGACGATGTTTATTACTACCCGGCGACCTCGAACCGCCGGGCACTTCAGTGTTGATCTCCACTCCGCGGCCGCCTCCTGGTGGTGTCATGATGGCGCCGCATCACGGCAGTTTGCGAATGGACGCGGACGCCGTCCTGCAATGGGCCCGTCCCCGCGAAACCGTCGTCAGCGGAGGAAAGCGAGCCGCCAAAATTGCCGTGACAGAGATGCTTTCCGCTGCCGGGGGCGGCGTGCAGGTTACGTCCAAAGAAGGTGCGATCCGCGTTCGAATGGGACCAAGCGGCGAGTTGGAAATTCGCTCTTGGTTGGAATCCCCCTGGTAAGTCTTCAACGACTCAGGCGTCGATTCCAAAAACTCAATCGCGCCGCGACGTTACCGGATTGACACGGTATTCCACCTCACCGGGTAACGCCACGCGATAATCGGTGAGTCTCGGATCGGCGACCGGATAGTCGGTGCTGATGTACTGGGCACCACTCTCAAACGCTCGTTCGCGGCGCCGCGTGTCACCGCTGCGGGCCTGACGCGTCTCCACATCAGCGCGGGTGCGAACGATCAAACCGCGACGCACCGCATCTCGGATCTCAGCAAAGTTTCGAATCGGGTCGTTGAGTTTACGAAACGCCGCCGCTTCATGGTTGGGGTCAACGGAAACGAACATGACACGACCGCGCAACGACGGATGCCCCGCGAGATAACGTTCTCGCAGCTGCCCCTCGTTGTCCAATGCGAACCACACACGACCTCGGCACTCATCAAGACGCGGCCACCCCTCGTCGATAACCGCGTCACGGAGCGTTTGGTGTGTACCTCGAATTTGATCCGGCAAAATCAAATCGCCATCTTCGAAAACGCTACGAATTTCCACGTCAACATCATCCAACAATTTCTCATCATATGGCACGGGTTTTACCAATGCCGGTCCGACCACCGAGTCCTTCAACTCCACCAGCACCAGAATTGGCACGTGCGTCGGGTGACGTTGCGACCAATTGTGGATCTGCTTGAGTGCAGCCACGAACGTCGGCACGGTACTGCGGTAATCAAACCCCGGCGAATGCAACACCTTCATGCCGGGCAGATCCATCGCCCCCTCGGCATTGGGATGCAGCCTCGCTGATTCGTCGTTGTCTGGCAACGATGCATGCCCAATCGGATTGGAATACAGGCCGCCTTTGGGGTCCGCGTAAATGTCGAGTTCCAACTGCCGCATCTTCAAATCACCAAGCTGCTCGGCAATCGGACGATGCGAATAGTCGAGAGCCTCTGCGGAGGCGGGAGACGTGATCTTGATCAACCCGAGAATTTCACGAGGAGGCGATATCCGATAGGAGTTATGCGTTCCAACGGTCTGAATCTCATTCAACCGTAACTCTTGCGCGTTCGCGTACCCAGCGATCACCTGGGCGACGCCGCAAATAAAGACCATCACCAGATCACGAACACCGTTTCGGTTTCGGGCTGGATATTGTGATCGCATATTCGTTCGGAGTGGCAACGTGATGGATCCTAGAACGGATTTTGGCATGAATCGGGCAGGCGTCCCCAAAAGAACACCGGTGTGATTCTGTTCGCCAAAGCGATCCCACGCAAGCGGAAAGCCACGCCCATGTCTCGCAGCGACGATAAGTGCGGCCGCACAATCTCGGGAACGCATGGCCTTCCAACTCCTGATATATTCTGTGCAGTCACGGCGATTTCCGCCGTGCGATCCGCTAACAACCCATTGTGAGACTTGCGATGCGTCTTTCTTCCCCAGCAACCCTGTGCGTGCTCATCGCACTTCTTGCTATTGCCCAACCCGCAAGCGGCCAAGACGCCGACGAGGCCCCAGAAATCGTGGTCGAGTTGATCGAACCGGGGTCCGCCCCCCGGCGCGTCGTCCGCTTCACACCTCAAGTCGGAGACAAGCAAACCGCGGAAATGATCATCGACATGCAGCAGAAAGTTTCGCTCGGCGGCGCCCCCATGCCCTCCCAAGCAATCCCGCCGCAAAAGATGACGATGGAAATTCAAGTCACCGATATTACCGCCGAAGATAATATCCGCTTTGAGTTCCAATACACGGACATGAAAGTGGTCGATGATCCTAACAATCCATCGCCCATTGCCGAGACGATGGAAAAGATGCTCGCACCGATGATCGGTGCAACCGGCCGCGGAATTGTCACCAATCGTGGCTTGACCCAGCAAGGTGAACTCGACATTCCCGCTGGACTCAACCCCCAAATCAAACAAATGCTCGAAGGCATGAAGGATGCCATGAACCGATTAAGCTCACCGCTTCCGATCGAGGCAATCGGTCAAGGTGCCAAGTGGCGCGTCATTCAAAACCTCGAAGCCAATGGAATGAAACTCACTCAAACATCGACGCATGAAATCACATCCATGACAGGTGACGGATTCGAAATGTCTGTTTCGGTAAGCCAAAACGCTGACCCTCAAGAAATCCAAAACCCGATGTTGCCCGCCGGCACCACATTGAAACTCGATTCGCTGAAGTCCAGCGGTTCAGGCACCACGAAGATCGAAGAATCGTCCATCTTCCCGATCGCTTCGGAGGTCTCCATCAACACCGTTGCGAACATGTCCATCGATGTCGCCGGACAAAATCAAAAGATGCAAACAGATATTCAAATGGGTATGAAGCTAAATCAAGTTGGTGAGTAGAATGTCCCGAGCGTTGCTCGGGATAAACTCAATCAAGACCTTCCGGCTTGGACGGTAACGGTGGGGTGAATGCCCTCCAGTGACGCGGAACGTAACACTCAACGTCACTGGCTTTCGCACCATCAACCGAACCAATCTCGATGCCCCTTACCAATCTCTTCCGTCACCGCATCTGCATTGCATTGCTGGCCCTTTTTTCGAGCGGGCTGGGAACCACCCTGTCATTCAAGACCAGTTCATTGTCGGCGGCGGAATCTCGTCATGTTGAAACCGACAAGGCTGACGCCGCTGATAAACCCGAGACCTGGGACATCGAGTCACAACCGGGACCGGTTCAGCGACAAAAGATCGATTGCGAAACAGGAACGTGGATCAATCTTGACGTCAGCCCCGATGGTCAAACCATCGTTTTCGACTTGCTCGGTGACCTTTATGTCATGCCGATTGAAGGAGCCGACGGTACCGCTGCGACCGGCAAACGGTTTCCCAAAAATTTGACACGGACCGTTGCGTGGGACATGCAACCGCGTTTCAGTCCAGACGGCAAACACATCGCCTTCACGAGCGACCGAGTCGGCAAGAGCAAAAAAGCGGGCGACAACGTTTGGATCATGACCGCAGACGGCTCGTCGCTCACGCAGGTCACTAACGAGACCTATCGCCTGCTCAGCAGCCCGACTTGGTCTCCAGACGGACGATACCTGGTCGCGCGTAAACACTTCACCAGCCGCAGGTCGCTCGGCGCCGGCGAATGCCACATGTATCACCGCGACGCCGTCGCCATGAATGCAACCGAGGGCACTCAATTAACCAAACGCCCCAACGACCAAAAGGATGTCAACGAACCCGCCTATTCGCCTGACGGTCGCTATCTCTACTACAGCCAAGACGTCACCCCCGGTCAAGATTTCGAGTACGACAAGGATGCTCACAAAGGCATCTACGCGATCAAACGTCTCGACCTAGTCCAAGGCGATACCGAAACACTGATTCGTGGCCCCGGCGGCGCCTGCCGACCGACGCCATCGCCTGATGGAAAAACGATCGCGTTTGTTCGACGTGTTGGCGTCAAAACCGGTCTGCACTTGTTCGACATCGAATCCGGTAGCATCCGAGTGATCTACGATGAACTCGAACGCGACATGCAAGAATCGTGGGCGATCCACGGTGTCTATTCCGGTTTCGATTGGACACCCGACGGTCGCTCGATCGTGATTTGGGCAAAAGGAAAAATCCGTCGGATCGATACGGAGACCGGCAACGCGGAAGTGATCCCGTTTCGCATCCGCGACCAACGCGACGTTCGAAAAGCCGTCCGACACCCGATTCGGGTCGGTGAAGACGAATTCGACGTCAAGATGCTGCAAAGCGTCCGCGTTTCACCCGACGGCACGCAAGTCGTTTATCAAGCCCTCGGACATCTGTATCTCAAGCCGCTCGCCGGTGGCCCGCCAGTTCGACTCACTGAGCAAACCGATCACTTTGAGTTCTCGCCATCATTCTCAAAAGACGGGCAATACATCGTCTACACGACCTGGAACGATCAACAGCTCGGCACGATCCGAGTCGCCTCGGTCGATCCCGAACGACGCGAAAACTGGATCGTTTCCACCAAACCGGGACACTACATGTACCCGTCGTTTTCTCCCGATGGAAGGGACATCGTTTACGAAAAACGGGGTGGTGGCCACCTGCGGTCCGCATTGTGGTCTCGCGAGCCTGGGATTTACCTCACGTCGGTCAAAGATGGCACACCCAAGTTCCTTTGCGAGCAGGGCACCGATCCGCAATTTGATGCCACCGGTGATCGCATCTTTCTAATCCGAAAGAACGGGTCCAAAGAATCTGACAACGTGACGCTCGTATCGATCGATCGTAGCGGCAATGACCTGCGAGAGCACTACAAGAGCGACTGGGCTACCGATTTCGAAGTCTCACCTGATGGGAAATCGATCGCATTGGTCGAGCGTTTTCACGTTTTCATTGCACCCTTTGTGAACTCCCCGCAACCGATCCAGGTTGGCCCCAACGCCAAAGGCATCCCGGTGGTAAAGGTCAGTGAAGAGGCGGGTGAGTTCCTGCATTTCTCCGGCGATAGCCAACGGTTGCACTGGAGTCTCGGCCCCGACCTATTCACCTGCGAAGTCGCCAAGGCGATGCAACCGCCAAGCCCAGCAGACGGTGAATCTGACGCAAAAGAAGATTCGTCCGCGGTCACCACGGATCACATCGGTTTTCGCCACCCGACTGCTAAACCGGACACCCGCCGCGCTTTGGTCGGCGGACGCATCATCACCATGGGTGATGCCGGAGTGATCAAAGATGGCGTCATCCTGATCGATCAAGATCGCATCGTCGCCGTCGGACCACGCAAGAGAGTGAAGATTCCCGAGGGCTATGTCACGACGAATGTAGAAGGGCAAGTCATCTTGCCAGGATTCATTGACACACACGCACATGGCGCCCAAGCAACGTTCGGCATCACGCCACAACACAATTGGATCGACTATGCGCGATTGGCCTTCGGTGTGACAACGATACACGACCCCAGCAACGACACGCACAGTATCTTTGCCGCCAGCGAATTAGCCAAGGCCGGACTAATCACCGCACCGCGTACCTTTTCAACCGGAAAGATTCTTTACGGTGCGACGGGTGCGATCAAAGCCGAGATCGATTCGATCGAGGACGCCCGCTTTCACCTGCGAAGGATGAAGGCCGTCGGGGCATTCACGGTCAAGAGCTACAACCAACCTCGTCGTGACCAGCGCCAACAGGTAGTCGCGGCGGCGAGGGAACTCGGAATGATGGTTGTCCCCGAAGGCGGTAGCACGTTCATGCACAACATGACGATGATCGTCGACGGACACACCGGCATTGAACACACACTCCCTGTCCAAACCGCCTACGAAGACGTGATGGATCTATGGCGGAACACCGGCGTCGGCTACACCCCCACGCTCAGCGTCGCGTACGGCGGGCTCTCCGGCGAACGATATTGGTACCAAATTGACGACCTTTGGTTGCACACGCGTTTGCAAACCTTCATCCCACCTCATGTCCTGAATCCACGATCACGACGTCGCGAAAAGGCTCCTGAAGAAGACTACAACCACATGCGAGTTGCCGAGATCGCGCGGGACGTCGTCAACCAAGGCGGCCTCGTGCAAGCAGGCGGGCACGGACAACTTCCCGGCATCTGCACGCACTGGGAAATGTGGAGTTTCGTTCAGGGCGGCATGACTCCGATGCAAGCTTTGACGTGTGGCACGATCAACGGCGCCAAGTACCTCGGCCTTGATCGCGACCTCGGCTCAATCGAAGTAGGAAAACTGGCGGACCTGATCGTGCTGCGTAAAAACGCGGACCCCACGAAGCAAATTCGCGACAGCGAAAAAATCTCGCTCGTGATCGCGGGCGGTTCTGTTTTCCAAGCTGACCGGATGAACCGTTATGGCGACAACGCGCCTCGTGGTGATTTCTACTGGCAGCGTGACGGCGGAGTCAGCAGCGAGAGCGAGTACTGCAATATCGTCGGCTGCAGTTGTCACCGAGGCAGGCAGTAAGTCAACCGTATCGGCATCGATCCGAATTGCCAAAGCCACTTGATTTCGCAGCCGCCGACGCGGCGCCGCGTTCTCCAAGTGCCAGGGACACGGGTGAATTAGGCGGGAGGTGGGGGCTCCATTTTTTTGATGATCGACGCCAAGATCTGTGCTACCATGGCATCCCCCGCCCCCTAGATCGCCACCCAAGGGTCGCCCGACCCGCCTTGGACAAGATCACAATGCCCACCTCCCGCCATTTTTTGCGGTATTTGTCCGCATGCTTGCTCGCCTTGCTTTGTCAAGCCACACAAACCATGGCTAGCGAACCTGCCGAGTCAGTCGAGTTCTTCGAAAACCGAATTCGCCCGGTTCTCGTCGAACACTGTTACGAGTGCCACGCGGCAGACGCCGACGAAATCGGCGGCTCGCTCCTGCTGGATTCGTCCGATGCGATGTTGACCGGTGGTGACAGCGGCCCCGCCATCCAGCCCGGGGAAGTGGAATCCAGCCCGTTGGTTTTGGCGATCCGGTACGAGTCGACCGAGATGCCACCGACGGGCAAGTTGCCCGACTCGGTGATTCGAGATTTTGAAGAATGGATCGCGGCGGGAGCCACCGACCCTCGTGACACACCGCCTGCTGCGTCGGTGCCTCGTGAAAAGATCGACATCGAAGAAGGACGCCAGTTTTGGGCCTTCCAACCGCTGTCGTTCACCGAACCCGAAATCGAGCCTTACGAAGGTTCTCGTGGCCCGATCGATCAGTTTCTTGGACAGCGTTTGCAAGAGTCCGGCGTCTCACCGAACGCTCAATCCTCCGACGAGCTTCGGCTGCGACGACTCGCATTTGATTTAACCGGCCTGCCACCATCCATCGAACTTCAACAACGATGGATGGCTGATCCGTCTTGGGAAAACTGGGAACGCATCGTTGATGAGATGCTGGATTCTCAAGGGTTTGCCGAACATTGGGCCCGCCACTGGATGGACGTCGCTCGATACGCCGACAGCAACGGCAGCGACTTCAACGCAACCTTTCACGAAGCTTGGCGGTATCGCGACTACCTCGTCCGGTCGTTCGCATCGGACCGTCCCTTCGATCAAATGATTCGCCAGCAGATTGCGGGAGACCAGCTGCCTTTCGAAACTGATGAGCAACGACACGACAACTTGGTTGCCACAACCTTCTTGATGCTGGGCACCAAGATGCTTAGCGAGCGAGACAAGACCAAGCTGGAACTCGACGTCGTAGACGAACAAATCGACACCATCGGACGAGCCTTCTTAGGACTCACCTTAGGCTGCGCAAGATGCCACGATCACAAATTCGATCCCGTGCCCACAACCGATTACTACGCACTGGCAGGCATCTTCAAAAGCACGGTGACGTTGAAAGGTGAAAGCCAACGGTACGTCAGCACGTGGAACCGTGTGTCGTTACCCACCACGGAAGAACACCGGGCCGCCGTTCGCGAATACGAAGCGGCGACCAAGTCGCTGAAATCGGATATCGCAGAGGCGGAAAAATCACTGAAAGACGCCGAAGCGGGAACTTCCGATGTGCAATTGGGAATCGTCATCGATGACACACAGGCAACCAAGACCGGGACCTGGAAAGAGTCCACCTATACCAAAGGTTTTATAGGCAAAGGCTACGTGCACGACGACAACTCGCAGAAAGGCAAAACCACCATTCAGTTCTCCGCCGAGGTGCCTGACGACGGGAAATACGAAGTACGCGTGGCGTATTCAGCAAACACCAACCGCGCGTCCAAAGTCCCGGTCACCATCGAAACGTCCGACGGAACCCAAACGGTAACGATCAACCAACAGAAGAACGACATTGCCCCCTTTTGGACCACGTTGGGCACGTTCGAATTCAGTTCCTCCTCACCCGCGGTGGTCACGTTGTCGAATCGCGAGACGAACGGTTACGTCATCGCCGACGCGGTGCAGTTCTTGTCTGCCGACGATCTCCACAAACTCAATCACCCTGACCAAGACGATGCGAGCAAGGCGAAACGGGCACGCATCGAAGCGGCTCAATCCCATCTCGCTGCACTTAAAACGCAACTCAAAGAACTAACCGCCCAGAAGCCACCGCCGCTGCCGCAGGCCATGGCACCAACCGATCGGGCAACACCCAAAATCTCCGATAGTCCGGTACATATTCGCGGTGAAGTGAATAACCACGGACAGGTCGTCCCGCGGGGTTTTCTACAGGTTTGCAGCAGCGGAGAGGCGGCGATCCCGAATCCTCGCGGCAGCGGTCGATTGGACCTAGCAGATTGGCTGACCGATCCGGATCATCCGCTCGTTGCGAGGGTCTTCGTCAATCGCGTTTGGATGCACTTGATGGGCGAGGGCTTGGTTCGCACGGTCGACAATTTTGGCGAGCGGGGCGAACGACCGTCTCATCCCGAGTTACTCGATTATCTCGCCACGCAATTTGTTCGTGGGGGCTGGCATCTCAAGCCATTGCTCCGTGACATCGTCAATTCAGCGGCGTACCATCGAGCGAGCGACTATAACGCGGCGAGCAGCGACGCCGATCCAGAGAACCGACTGTGGTGGCGGATGCATCGTCGACGATTGCCCGCCGAATCGATCCGTGACGCGATGTTGGCGGCAACGGGAACGCTCTCGCGAACGCCGCTGTTTGATCCCATGAAATCGCACGGCGTGTTGGTTTCGGGAAACGATGGCAACAGCACGGAGGGAAAAATTACCGGCATTGCGACCCCGTGTCGATCGATCTATTTGCCGATCGTGCGGGGCTTTTTATCGCCGATGATGACGGCATTGGATGCGGCCGATCCGGACCTTTTGGTCGGACGGCGTCCGACGACCAACGTGCCCGGCCAAGCCCTCGTGCTGCTCAACGCCCCCGAAATCAATCAGTGGGCAAACACGACCGCTGACCGAGTGATGAGAGACGCCGAGGATTTTGAGGCGAGATTGAATCTCGTCTATCAGCTTTGCCTGCAACGTTTGCCCACCGAGGACGACAAACAGCTCGCAAAGACTTTTTTCACCGATGATCGGCAATCACCTGAGGCTTGGCAGCAGTGGGTTGCCGCGTTATTTGCTGGCACCGAATTCCGTCTTTTGGATTGAGCGCAATGAATCGATATCGCCGTCGAGTAGTTTCGAATGAGTCCCGTGACGTCACCGGCCAGTGGCTACCTCCTGAGTTGACACGGCGTCAATTCGGCGTGACGGGATCGTTTGCGTTGGGCTCACTCGCGATCTCGGGATTTGTTCCCTGGACGACCGCAAAAGCGGAATCGCGCAGTCCGTCGGATTCCGTTTCGGATTCGGCGGGCGCGGTCCGGCCGCTGCATGTGCCCCCTCGTGCTCGGCGGGTGATCTTCTTATTCATGCATGGTGGTCCCAGCCACGTCGACACGTTTGACTACAAACCGTTGCTCGCCCGCGATGATGGGAAACCGCTTCCCTTTGCGCTGCCACCAAATATCGACGCCGTCCCTAAATTGCTTAATGGGCCGTGGAATTTTTCCAAACGCGGTGAATCAGGCTTGTGGGTCAGCGATTTGCTGCCTCATATGGCAGAGCAAGCCGACTCGCTGTGCGTGATCCGCAGCATGCACACGAAAGGACAATCGCATGGCCAAGCCGTCGGGATGGTGAATACGGGCAGTGATAATTTGGTGCGTCCCAGCGTCGGAGCATGGGTCAGCTATGCGTTGGGCAGTGGGCATCCTGATCTACCCGCTCACATCGCGATCGGCCCGGCCACCGCGCATGGAGGCCCACGTAATTACGGTGCCGCATTCCTACCCGCCATGCATCAAGCGACCGCGATAGGCAGCAACGGTCGGTTCGGCAGTGGAAAAATTCCGTACCTCGACGGTGCGTCCGATCCTCAAAACATTCGCCAACGGATTGACCTCGTTCGCCAAATGAACGAACTGCACCATCATCGCAGCGGCCCCGATCGAGAAATCGAGGGTGCGATTGAAGCCATGGACTTGGCATCTCGAATGCGGGAGGCTGCCCGAGAAGTATTCGACATGAACCTTGAGTCCTCAGCGACGCAAGCCGCGTACGGAATCCATGAAAAAGCAACTAGGTCGTTTGGTCAAAGCTGCCTACTCGCTCGGCGATTGGCCGAAGCGGGAGTACGCTTCATTACCGTGAGCAGCGGCCAGGTTTGGGACCAACACAGCAATCTGGTCGCCGGGCACAACAAGAATGCACTCGCGACGGATCTCCCCATCGCCGCGTTGATAAAGGACTTAAAACAACGCGGAATGTGGGACGACACTTTGATCGTTTGGGGCGGTGAATTCGGTCGCACGCCTGTTGTACAAGGTGCCAACGGACGCGACCACAATCCGCAAGGCTTCTCAATGGTACTTGCCGGCGGCGCCGTCAAACCAGGGTTCGCGTATGGCAAAACCGACGACTACGGATATTACTCGCTTCACGATCGCGTCCACATGCATGACCTGCACGCCACGATCTTGCATATCTTGGGTATCGATCATGAACGACTCACGTATCGTTACGCCGGTCGTGATTTTCGATTAACCGACGTCCACGGCCGCGTCGTCGAAGAGATTCTGGCATAACTTCGACACGTTCTCACGCTTCCATTTCGGAGACGGCGGCCAACTCCGCAGCCCGTCGTTTTTGCAAACGACCTAGTTTCCACGCGACCAATCCCCAGGCCACCGTGACGGGCAACGCCCACACGTTCATGGTCGTGATGCTGACGCCGAGTTGCCGTGCAAAGCCGAACAATTGGCCCGACATGGCGTCACCGCCGCGAAGCACAACGGTGTCGATGAAGCTTTTCGATTTGTACTTGTCTTCCCGACTGACAACGGTAAACAAAACCTCACGTGCCGGAACCGTGATCCCGTAGGCTCCCGCCCGCGTGGCGATCATCGTCACCACGAGGGTTGGCAAGACAGGACTCATCGCCAGCGATGCAAATCCGGCAAAATAGATGATCGGTAGAACGACTAGAGCGACGCTCACGCCCAAACGTTTGAGAATCACACCGGACAGCAACGCTTGTATCGCCAAGGTGAGCAACTGCGTCCCCAAATCCAGATAAGCAAACAACTGCGTGCGGGCTTCCTTGGTTTCGATTTCTGACGCCACGATCTCGGCTTGCTGGAAGTACAACTGCGTCCCGCAGGACTGCACGAGAACCAGAAACAAGCAGATCATGGCGAGGTAAGGCGACCTGACCACGTGCGTGATCCCGGAGAGCAGCCCGCCCCCGGTCGGACTTTCGGTTGGCCGTGGAGTCGGCTCACCTGCGTCAGGCACGACGGTCGACTGTTTCTCCAATCGCCACGCGCACCACAACCCGGCTTCAATCACCACCGCCGGCAGCAACAGCAAGACACCCGTCGAAAGCTGCGTTGCGAGTTGGCTGGTAAGCAATGACCCTGTGATGGCGCCTGCGGTTCCACCGGCTGCGATCATGCCGAACAAACGTTTGCCTTGATTGCTCGAAAAGAGATCCGCCAACACACTCCAAAACACACTCGTCGCGAACAGCGCGAAGACGTTCACCCACACGAAAAAAGCTCTCGCGGTCCACGTGCGGACAAACTCCGCTTCCAATTGCATCAACAGAAAAAACGTGACTAGGCAAACGGCGAAGAAGTGATACACGACTCGCACCAGCCACCGACGCGGCAACCTCGCGACAAGCGACGAGTACAGCGGCACGGCGGCGAGCATGACGAGAAACGTCGCCAACATCAGTCCCTGCAATTGCCGTGTACCACCGATGCTGCCCATCGTCTCCCGCACCGGACGGACAATCAGGTACGCCAGCAAGATGCAAAAGAACCAAGCCGTCGCCCATCCCACCGCACTGCGTTCGTGCGGCTCGACCCGCGACCACCACGGTGTACTCGCGGTTTCAGACGAATTCGTTGCTTCTGTCTTCGCTGTCAACGGAACTTTTCCGGGATAGAATGTGTGGATACTTCGCCCGCCAACATAGCCCATGCACCATTTGGGGCGTCAGATGTCGATCCAATTCCGCCAGCTACTCGACCGTTGACTATCAACTGCTCGACCGGCCAAATAGAATCGGCAGACCTTCGGGAGCCTCCCGATTATGCATGCGTATACCGAAACCCTGCCTCCGCAACCCCGCTCACCCACTGAGTCCCCCAACATGCGTCTCACGACCTGTTCGTTCGATCAGCGAATTTCGCTTGCCTTACTCGCCCTTTGCACCGGTCTGCTTGTTACCAACGTCGCGGCGGCCAACGAAGTCGACCCGAAACAAGAAGCCTGGTATCAGAAATACAAATCACAAGAGAACATCCCGCAACCCGAGGAGATGAAACTCAACACCGATCCGGAACCCGCGTTAGAAGACGGATTTGAAGACATCTTCAACGGAACAGACCTGAGCGGTTGGACACCACGTGGCGGCACGTGTTCCTTCGAAGTGATCGAAGGCGAGATTGTCGGAACCTGTGTTCCCGGTTCGCAGAGCACCTACCTGAGCACCGACAAAGACGATTACACCGACTTCGTTTTCACCTGTGAAATGAAGTGGGAAGTCGATGGGAACTCGGGAGTGATGTTTCGAGCCCAAGCCAAACCGGGATCCAAAGGAGAAGTCGTCTTCGGTCCGCAAGCGGAGATGGAAGGCATCACGGGCGACCGCTACTGGTCGGGCGGCATCTACGGCCAAAGCTGCGGCGGATACTTCTACCCGCTGTGGTTGAAAGAACACGAACCGGCCCGGCAAGCACTCGATCGCAGCGGCTGGAACCGATTGACGATCCGAGCAAAAGGAAACGTGGTCCAAACATGGGTCAACGGAGTCCCTGCCGCGCACTGGGAAGACGACGGCACCTACCCGAGCGGCTTCTTCGGCCTACAAATCCACAAAGGCGCCAAAGGCAAAGTTCGCTTCAAAAATATCCGCGTTAAAGACCTCGCCGCTGAAACTAGCGGAACCGAGGGATAGATCGCGTTGCCAATCGTCAGTCGCCTTCGCAATGGAGGCGACGACGACACAGCGATTCAAAATTTCCGTCGCTTTGTCGCTTTGTCGCTTTGTCGCTTACGATAACCGGCGGGTATAGAGCCACCACTCGGCCAACAGCACGGCGAGGGCGAGCATGAGGAGTGGACGCCAGTATTCGCGGCGGGTTTCAATCCCCGCGTCAACGGCGGCAATCGTTTCGTAACCGAGCTCCACGTCTTCCTTCGCCGACACGCGGCTCTCCTGCACATCAAACAGATTGATCGCAAAACGGTCGACGACGTTGCGTCCCGCGTCCGCCGACGTTGATGCCGAGCGAACGAGTTGGTAGTTTCCGGGCAAGTCGGTCTGCACGATTTCGATGCTGCCGCCTTCACCAACGGTAAGTTCACCGAGAGACGTGTCAGCGTCTTTTTCTCCGGTACGCACGAGCGACACTTCCCGAACGGCGCTTTCGAGTCGCACAGGCACGGTTTCGCCTGGATGATACGACGGAGCCGCAGCCGATGACTCGGCACCGGCGAGATGCCTGAGTACGTTGAGCAAGAAGACCGGCCAGGACCGTTCGGCGTACCAGTTTGTATTCGCTTCCGTCTCGCCATCTTCGTTCTTGCTAACGAGTTCGAACCCGAGCACCAAGTCGCGATAGCCGCCACGCGGGGCGATCGACATCACGGTCCCCAAGTCGGATTCGATCAGCGCCGACGTGCCTTCGGGACCTTCGATACCGCGTCCGGAAAATATCAGCAACGAATACATTTCGAGGTAACGCAGCACCGGATGCGTGCGGTCAATGTCGATCAACGTCAAACTGCCCGGTGGCGTCGTCCACTTCCATTCCTCGCTCGGCAATTCCCCGATTGTGAACGTATTGGTGAGGGGCAATTTCGGCGGGCGGCAGCGATCAAAGATGATCAGGTCATCATCACCGGCGGCAGCACGTTTCGCGAACGCCTCGGTTTCCAAAAACTCCGGTGCAACGAATTCGCACACGGCGATCCGTTGTGCTTTTTCAGTTGTCAGCCCGATTTCGAGCGGTCGGTTTCCGTCCGAGACGACCAATACAGAAACGAGCCCCGAGGGCGTCAGCGCGGCGTAGGCGGTGTTGTCGACGCTAAGATCATCTTTGAGATCAAGCGAAAAACGCAAACGAACCGCATCAGACGCCTCCACCGAAAACGACACCCCGGTCTGGTCGCCGGGATCAAGCGAAACGGAGGCGGCATCGACGAGGCGGCCTTCGAGATACAGCGACGCGTCGGCCGTGGCCGGTTCATCACCGCTGTTGACGACGGTTGCGAACGCTTCGATCTTTTCCGGATTCTGCAGATCGCGGTTGGCAGAAAACGAAGCGATCGCGAGATTTTTGGTCAGTGTGGAACCCATCGCGTGATAGACCGGTCGCAAGTTACCGAGATTAAACTCCGTGACGCTTTGGAAGCCCCCATCGCTGTAGAGCAATAAGTCAGCGGGCAACGCATCGGCGACTTGCACGTCACCGATGTCGGCGATTTCGGACGTACGACGCGGGTTGGCGAGCCCGTCGGCGGCGCGCAAGGCACCAAGGATATCGGTCGGCCGGTTGGTGACTTTACACCGATCAAGCGCATCGCGAAGACGAGATCGATCCGACGTGAATGCCTGCATCACTTCCGCCCGATCGCTGAACGTGATCAACATCGCCGTCTCGTCATCGTGCATCGTCGCAATCCGCTGACCGATCTGTTGCCGAGCCTGTTCAAACCGAGTGATCGGTTTGGCGTCGTCCGACACGGTGGCCGGCGCCTGCATACTCGCGGAGGTGTCGAGCAAGAAAACAAGGCGTCCCAAGGAAGTGGTGTCTTCACGCACGCCTGGACGAAAGAGTGCCAACGCAGCCAACAACACGGCCAGCAGCTGCAAAAATAGCAGGATGCTATTTCGCAGTCGCTGCAGCAAACTGTTCACGTGCAGGTCTTCGATCGTGCGAGACCACAAGAACGTACTGGGCACCTCGACCGGTTCACGTCGTAACTTTAGGAAGTACAGCAGCACGATGCCGATCGGTACCGCGACGAGCGCCAACCACGGCCAAACTCCGGTCAACGCGGGGATCAAACTCATCGGACGACTCCCCGTGATCGCAAGTACTTCGTCATCACGGTTTCGATCGGCGTGTCCGTGGGAACCAACACATGCATGATCGATCGCTGGGCACAATACTGCCGTGCTTGATGCAGGAACGCTTTGAGAGTTTCTTGATAACGATCGATCACGTACTGATTGACCGTGATTTCAGCCGCGTCGCCGTCCTCGACATCGATCAACCGACGATCACCCCGCAGCGGCGGATCAAGTTCCTCTTGCGAGAGCACATGCAATACGAAGACATCCATTTGGCGACCGATCAACATCCGCAGCGCCGACTCGTACCCTGATTTGTCCATTAGGTCCGTGATCAACACCACGACCCCCGTCGACATCCCACGCAAGACAAAGTCCTTCACACCATCGTGCAGCGACACGTTGGCTTCGACATCGAGATTGGCCGCTGGCGTAAGTCCATCGAGATATTTCAGCAGCTTCCACAATGCCGCGCGAGACCGAACCACCGGTGCCGCTCGGCCGGCCGGCCCCAACGCTTGAACGCTGACCCGATCGCCGCGGCAGAGTCCGACGTAACCGAGTGCGGCGGCGAGTTGTTTGGCAACTCGTAGTTTGTTCGGCGAACCGAAATTCATCGACGCACTCGTGTCGATCAGCGCATAGAAGTGCAGGTCTTCCTCTTCCTGGAACAACTTGAGGAAGAGTTGGTCGAGCCGGGCGTAGAGGTTCCAATCAATCAGCCGCAGGTCGTCGCCGGGAACATAATTGCGAAAATCCGCGAACTCGACACTTTGCCCTTTCCGACGACTGATCCGTTCGCCCTTCATCCGCCCGCGAAAGATCTTTCGAGAAACCAGCTCAAGCCGTTCGAGGCGTTGCAACAATGCCGGCGAGAGCAGCGGCCCGCCATCGTCCGATTTGGCGGACGGTGCGGGCGGTGTAGGTGAATCGACAGCGGCGGGAGTGACGTTGGACATGCCGATAGCTTAGCGGAAAATGGGTGTGTCGGTTGAAACGGACGCCAAACCTTCGCAGGTACAAACGGCAGCTAAGAACCGACGTAGCGGTCGAACAACGAACGGGCGTGAGGGATGTCGCGAACACCGCTAATCACCGCCCGGCCGTCGCGAAAAAGCGTGAGCACACGTTCCTCGGGAAGCGACACTCTGACGAAAAACCTCGTCGTTTTGACGGTCCCGACGGATTCCCACGTCTGAGCCATCCGCTGCAGATCGACGTCGCGGCCGGCCCCCGCGATTTGCACCGCCTCGCGGCCACAGAGCGTCTCGGCCGCTTGAGCGTGAGACGTCGACGCGTTTAGAAAATCGTATTCATGCTGGACACAGGTACGGCAGTTCTCGTTCGCCGACAAGCGGATTGTGCGAATTTGATTATTCCACAAATCCAGAGACACGATCTCGTTGCGGACATCGAGCCGATTGCCCGAGAGCCACTTGATCGCTTCACATGCTTGCAGGCTCGCGATCAAATGCGTCGCCGGACCGAGCACGCCGGCTGTGTCACAGGTGGCGGTTTCGCCAGGCGCGGGAGGCTGCGGCAGGAGGCATCGGAAGCACGGCGAACCACCACCAAACAAACGCACCTGTCCCCCCGCACCGATACACCCGCCATGCACCCACGGCGTTTGCGTCTGAACGGACCAATCATTGAGCAACAGCCGCGCGGCAAAGTTGTCCGTCGCATCGATCACGAGATCAACCTCTTCGAGGTTGCGGGCGATGTTCGCGGACGTGATATCGACGACGCGTTCTTGGATTTCGATCGATGAATTAATGGCTCGCAAATGAGACGCGGCTGCTTCGGCTTTCGCGGCGGCCGTTTCGGCATCGTGTTCGGTGTAGAGCCCTTGGCGTTGCAGATTGCTCCATTCGACGAGATCGCGATCGATCAGCCGCAACATTCCGACGCCGGCGCGGGCGAGCAGTTCGCCGGCAACGCTGCCGAGGGCGCCGCAACCGAGTATGGCCACCCGAGCGGATTCGATGCGGGCCTGTCCCTCATGTCCGATCGGGTCGAACTGGGATTGGCGTAGATAACGTTCGTCGGATCGAGAGATCGTCATGACTGGGAATGGTCCCGCTGGCGTACGGCGGGGTAGGAACAAGAATGATGAAAATGACTGAGCCAGTGGGCTTGTAAGCCGGGTTTTGTAACAGCGTTGCTGCCAGTGACCATTTATCTGTGCACGACGATTGCTCGCCGCCTCAATTGCGACCTACCCGGGTGTCGATAACGAGACGGGCCGCCTCGTAGAATGCACCCTGTTTGGTCTAGCTCCGGATGGGGTTTACCAAGCCGACCGAGTCACCCCGGTCGCTGGTGCGCTCTTACCGCACCGTTTCACCCTTACCACGCATCTGCCGTGATCCCCGAAGGGCACCACGACAAACCGTTCGGCGGTCTGCTCTCTGCTGCACTTTCCCTAACCTCACGGCCGGTCGACGTTATCGACCATCCCGCCCTATGGAGCCCGGACTTTCCTCCAGCAACCAACAAAGCTGGCCGCCAGCGGTCACCCCGCCCACTGTCTCAGTCGTCCGATAGAATCCTCGCAAAACCCTCCCGTCACAACCGGGCGTGTGGGTGGGTGGCGTCAATCGCGAGCGAATACCACGGGGAAAATCAGCGGTTTTCCGAATCGACGGGTCCGACCGCCATGCGAGAACGCGAGGTCGGCACTTCGAAATTCGCCGGCAACTGGTACGCAGACGGCGGGCCGTACGAGGACGCCCTGCCGCCCGCCAAAGGATCCTCCATCGCCGACGCGATCACGTTGTTGGCGAGTTCGGAGGTGTCGATTCCACTGCGTACCCAACCCGACGCGGCGACGGCTTCGGGATCGACCTGCATCGCCTGAGCCAACCAGCCCTGGGCTGAAACCGGATCCCCGTTGGAGATCGAGGCGGCCGCTAACTGCAACCGGGAAGTCACGTCGGCCGGGTTTTTCTGGGCCGCGGCAACGAGGTATCGGTTGGATTCCTCGATCCGGCCGAGTTCTCGCATCGCCAATCCACGCAATAAATCGGCGCGACCGGGCACAATGCCTCCGTCGGTCTGGTTCATCACGAGCGAGCCCTCCGATTCGTTGAGTCGGTCGAGGGTGGCGAGCAGCCGATCGTGTCGTTTCTGCTGGTGATAGATTTCCGCCGCCTGCAATTGCACGTACGGGTAATCGGGCTGCAACGACAACGCTCGATGGTAAGCGGCGAGGGCCGATTCGGTCCGCGATTGAGCGAGTTCGCAGTCACCCCACAACGCCCACAACGCCGCCCACTCGCGATCAGACTGGAGAGCGATTTCGCATTGCCGGGCTGCCTCGTCGACACGCCCCAGTTCGAGATACATGCGGCCGAGCCGTTGCAGGTGCTTGGGGTCCCCAGCGCTGAGCTGCACGGCTTGTTTGAGATGTTCGATCGCGTCGTTGCGACGGCCACGCTGCCACAGCGTGTCGGCGAGTCCACGATGGGCGGCATCGTTGTTATCAGAGACCTCGAGCGATTCGCTGAAGAGCGTCTCGGCGACGATCCAGTCTCCATCGCGTGCCGCTTTGAGCCCCTGTCGAGACAACCGCCGGGCGGCCACCGTTTGGCGACTCTCGCCAAACTTGACGATCCCGCGGCACCCGAATTGGGAACACACCGTCGTCAGCACGCACAACAGCACCAAGCAGGCGCAGGGGTAACCCGCGATCGCACGACCTCGGTGGGAGGAGTCATGAAATCGGCTCGCATTTCGGTCGTGCGAACTCGCGTTCACGTTCGCTCCACCTTCACCGGCTACCGCCCCGTTTTTGGTTTGGAACGGGATCCCATTTCTTAATTTTTAACCGGCGATTCCGGTCAATCACGCTGCACTGATACCAAAATCGATACGACCGTCGCCAGCCGGACAACCGTCAAATCTTCGCTTTTCGGAACCACCGTCACGACCGGCCCGCCGCTGCGAATTCCGGAATAAACGGTCGATCGTCATAACCGTGGCCGATCGATCGACGCGTCGGACCGCTCCCCGCTCCCACCCTTTTGGCGGCCCATCCAGCGGCCTGGGAGCCCAGAAATCTCAACTATGCGACCGTACTCCAATCAAGCGATTCGATGTTTCCTACGAGCCTGTCAGACCCCGAAGCAGATGCCCCCGGCCAACTACTCGCCGATTTGGAACGTCGTCAAGACGAAGCGATGTTGCAACTCGATGACCTCGAACGAAAACTCCGCGACGTGCTCAAGGGTTTGAATATCGAAATGGAAGACGAGGTCGATCTGGACTGATTCGGCCGCCCGACTCTCAATAAACTCGGCGGATCGTGGCAAATCTCAAGAACCACGACCGGCCACCGGAAGGGACAAATGCGTTATCATCGGACGAGCGATCGTCAGATGAGTTTCACGCCAAATTTCCGCGTCCGAGAGCACGAACCATTTCCACCAATCCCTCGCAATCGGGCCCCGAGCAGGCTGCACCGACCGCTCGCAATGGAGCGATGGCGTGGACGTTCCTGAAAAACTTCGCTCGCAATCCGACCGCCGTTGGGGCGATCGCGCCGAGCAGCCAGGGACTCGTCGAAACGATGGTCGAGTGGTTCGATTGGGACAATGCACGCGGTGTGGTGGAGTACGGCCCTGGCACGGGCGTGTTCACCGAAGGCATCAAGCGGCGACTCCACCCCGATGCAAAATTCTTCGCGATCGAACGTTCGCCCGAACTCGCCGAAATCACCCGCAAGCGGTGCCCCGACACGCTCGTCCACGAGGAATCGGCCGCGGAAGTGGCCCGTCTATGTCAGGCCGCGGGAATGGAACAAGTCGACGCGATCATTTGTGGTCTGCCATGGGCTTCGTTTCCCGAGTCGCTGCAACGAAGCATTCTCGACGCGACGCTTGACGTGCTTAAACCGGGCGGCCAATTTGCGACCTTCGCGTATTGGCAAGGCGTTGTGCTCCCCGCCGGCGTCCGCTTCTCTCGGCGACTTCGCGAGACTTTCTCGGACGTTCATCGCAGTCCCACAGTGTGGCGTAATCTACCGCCCGCATTTGTATACCGCTGCACAAAATAGCCCAGCGTTTTTGAAGCGAAGTCAATAGACGTAAAATTGTCGCGGACGTGCTATCGGACGTCCTCTGCACGGGGCCAGGGACTATAATTTGGCCGTCAAACGGCTCGCCGTTTGCCCTCCCACCAAACCTTCCCACCCTTCCACTCTCTTCTGAGCCCCGCCGTGCTATATCGCGTTGCGCCGTTTCTGTCGGTGACGTTGTCCGTCGTTTGCTTGTTCAGTGTCGCCCGTGCGCAGCAAACCGAATCAGTCGAAACGAAAGCGGAATTCACCAAACAAGAAAGAGAAGCAGCGGCTTGGCAAGCGATCGATGCCCGCCCGACCCCCGCGTGGTGGAGAGACGCCAAGTTCGGAATTTTCATTCATTGGGGTCCCTACTCAGTACCCGCGTTCTCCGAAGTTGGTCGATACTCGGAGTGGTACTGGATGGATCTTGTAAATCCGAAACGACGTTCCCACCCGTTCGTCAAACCGTTTCATGATCGCGTGTATGGTGAAAACTTCACGTATCCCGACTTCGTGCCGATGTTCACGTGCGAGCTTTTCGACGCCGACCAGTGGGCAAAATCATTTGAAGAGTCAGGCGCAAAATACGTTGTACTGACGTCCAAACATCACGACGGTTACTGTCTCTGGCCGAGCAAAGAATCAGACCTCGCGTGGGGACGCCCGTGGTGCAGCACCAACTCCGGACCCGGCCGCGACCTCGTCGGCGAACTCACCACGGCGGTCCGCAAAACGGATGTCAAAATGGGTCTGTATTATTCGATTTACGAATGGTTCAACCCGCTCTACACCGCTGACGTTGACTTGTTCGTTGAGAAACATTTGATTCCTCAATTCAAAGACATGGTCAATCAATACCAACCCGCGGTCATCTTCACTGACGGGGAATGGGATCATCCGGCGGAGACGTGGAGGTCTTCGGAAATGTTGACTTGGTTGTTCAACGAATCGCCGTGCAAAGACGAGGTCGTCATCAACGACCGCTGGGGCAAAGGTGATCGTCACAAACACGGCGGTTATTACACCACCGAATACGGCGCGGGACTTCCCAATGCCGACAACGCTTGGGAAGAAAACCGCGGGATGGCTCACTCGTTCGGTTACAGCCGAACCGAACGGTTCGAAGATTACAACAGCAGCGAATCGCTGGTCTTGATGCTGATCGACATTGTCTCACGGGGCGGCAACTTCCTGCTCGACATCGGCCCGACGGCCGACGGCCGAATTCCACCGTTGATGGAAGAGCGACTCGCTGAGATCGGCGATTGGCTCGACGTCAACGGCGAAGCGATCTACGGCACGACAACCCATCAGAAGACTTGCCAGTGGACCGCGGGCATCCAAGAGGAACTCGGCAAAGGCAACTACCGCGTCCAATACGACGTCAACAAACTGCTGAAAAATCCCGACCAAGGCAAAGCCCGCAAAGAGGCCGTTTTCACACGCAAAGGGAAGGCCCTCTACGCGATTTGCGGCCTATTCCCCGATGAAACGTTGACGATCCAAGACGTCACGGCATCCCAAGACGCGGTGGTCACCATGCTCGGCCGTGATGAGGAACTGAGCTGGAGACAGGTCGGATCCGATGTCGTCATCAACATCCCCTCCATGAACCCTTCTAAAATGCCATGCGAGTTCGCGTGGACGTTTAAAATCAGCAGTATCGAGTGAGACTCTGCTAACATCGCACGTTCCTATCCCCCTCCCCAAAATGGACATTGCCATGAATGCCAATCGACGAGATTTTTTACGAACCAGCGCCGCGGCCGGCTCCGCGCTGACGCTAGCCGGTACCACGACTGCCGCGGACCAATCCGACGACTCGAGTTCGAAAAAACTACGTTTGGCGTCGATCGGCGTGGGCGGTAGCCGCGGACGGTACAACCGCGGAGGCGCCGTCGCCCGCCAAGCCGCGAAATTCGCCACCATGGTCGCCGTTTGCGACGTCGATGATCGACACACCGCGGAATTCAATCAGTCCTTCGGCGGCAAACTCAACACCTATCGCGACTACCGCGAGATGCTCGAAACCGAAAAGCCTGACGTTGTCACGATCGGAACCCCAGACCACTGGCACGTCCCGATCGCGATCGCCGCGCTGCGTGCCGGTGCACACGTTTACTGCGAAAAACCGCTGACGCTCACGATCGACGAAGGCAAACAGATTCGCAAAGTCGTCGAAGAAACCGGCAAAGTGTTCCAGGTCGGAACCCAACAACGCAGCGACAAGGGCCGCTTCCTCACCGCGATCGCCATGGTGCAGACCGGACGCCTCGGCGACAACGTCAACGCCTACGTCGCCATCGGCGGTGCACCCGAAGGCGGCCCGTTTGAAAACACCACCGCCCCCGACGATCTCGATTGGGACCTGTGGGTCGGCCCGGCTCCCGAAGCCAAGTACAGCGAAGAGCGACGGCGTTTCTTCCGCTGGTACTTCGAATACTCCGGCGGCAAAATGACCGATTGGGGCGCCCACCATATCGACATCGCGCAGTGGGCACTCGCCCCCGGCGAAACCGGCCCGGTACGCATTTCGGCCACAGGTGAATTCACGCCGATCGTTCCCGCCGATTTCAATTGGAACTCGTTCCTCAACGGAGAAGCCTCGCTACCCAACGGGTACAACACGGCGACGAAGTTCCATATCGATTTGGAATTCGAGAACGGTTCCACACTGAGCGTCAACGATCACTACAAACGTGAAGGCGACAACGTCGACTTCGGCAACGGAATTTTGTTTGAAGGCGACAAGGGACGTATCTTCGTGAACCGTGGCAAGATCGAAGGTCGCCCGATGGAAGCGTTGACCGACGCCGACCGCAAAGAACTCGATGACAAGATCGCCGAACTTTGCAAAGGCAAACGATCCGGCAATCACATGGGCAACTTCTTCGCCTGCATCGAAGACGGTGGCCTACCGATCTCGGACGTGTGGTCGCACCATCGCACGATGACCTCGTGCCACATGTGCAACATCGCCCTGATGCTCGGCCGTGAACTGCGTTGGGATCCCAAAGCGGAACAGTTCATCGACGATGACCAGGCCAACGCCTTGCTGAGTCGCAAATCACGCGAGATCACTACCGCCGAAGCAGCGAGCTAGTGCTTCGTCAAACCTGAACCTGGGGTCGCGCCCTGCCGCCAAAAGTCCTAGCGGAACGGCGCGAGCGGGCTGTTGAGTTAGTCGTTTCGCAAACATGAGTGAGCCGACAGCGCTAAGCAGGTACATAGAAGTGATTCGGTA
>NZ_JAMQBK010000060.1:328715-447594 GCF_023701485.1 Aporhodopirellula aestuarii | reverse complement strand
GCCTACAGTTCGCGGCAGTTTCGCCAAGTGATTCCTGCATGCCTGCTTAAGCACGTAGGCTGGGGTTTTTCGTTATATCGGTCATTTGATGCTAATCATGGTTCCTACGTTTAACCGAGGCTATCACTGGGCTGTCGAAATTTTGTTCTGGACAAGACGTGTCGCTATCCCTTTTGCGTTTAGCTGGATCTAGTAATTCGCGAATGGTTAGTCACGATAGTGACGACATGTCAAAGCCACGGACGTGAGTCCGTGGTTTGGGAAAACAAAGCGAAGCAAGTCGCGACGCGACGACACAAAACACGGGTGGACGCACGAATGAACCATCGGGAGCGGCATCTGTCATCGCTTCGCGACTTGGTGTATGCGGGGGCGACGTCGACCCCGGACTCACGTCCGGGGCTTGTACCTGCCGTCGCTATCGCGACTAGGAATGGAAGCAATGCTTCCGCGGCTTTATATCTCCGCGTCTTCGCAAACATTTAGCAGTACAAAGATTTAGCACTCCAGTGCTATTGCCCAAATGGCACGTAGGATTTTGCCCAATTATTCCTGCTTAGCTGCGGGCGTCCAATGCGCGCATCGCAGCCGTAAGGCCCGCGGCTAGCGCCGACGGCTCACTAAATCAACAGCCTGCAGGCCGTCCGGCCCCGAGTCACCGGACGGCTCGCGCCGTTCCGCTATATTTGAAATCCCGCAGTGATTAAATCAATGTCCTGAGAGACCGAGCTACATAAAAAATAGCGTGGTCCAGCGGATCCAACTCCTCCACGCTGTTAACGCAAAAGGGCGAGGAAGCAAATTGCTTTCTCGCCCTTTTCGTTGATTGCAGGGCACTGTATTCAAAGTGCCGTCTCGCTCAAAGTGCCGTCTCGTTCACCGAACGTTTGCCCGATTTGACACGAGCGACGCGGTGATGATCGACTACTCGTCTTCGGTCATCCGCATCTCAAATCCAGTACGTTTGTCAACGGACTCATAGAATCCGCGGACAATGTTGCGAGCGTCTTGGTTACCCAAGAGCTGGGCCATGAAGCGTTGCTGAGGCTGACGGAACTGCTCACGCAACTCTTCGATACCGGGTTGCAATTCTTTCGGGGTCACCACGTAGTAAACACTCTGCGGATCGTTGGGAGCGACTGCGTACTCGCCGACTTCGGTGGTAAAGACCGCTCTCATAAAATCTTCGCCAACCGCATCGAGCTCAGGAACTTCCGAGATCACCGTTTGCATGAACCCGAGTTGTTCGAGCCAACTAAATGGTCCTGCACTCTCGATCAGGTTTTCCTTCTTGCCCTCGGGAATCACGTCGGCGAGCGTCTTGTCACCATCGGCGAGTGTGGCCGCAATCTTCTGAGCAGCTGCCTCGGCGAGCTTGGCCGCTTCACGCTTGCGGATGAACATCACCACTTCGTCACGCACTTCGTCGAGTTCAGGGACGTACGACGTGACGTCATCGGTCTTCCAACTGATGTAGGACACTCCGGCTTCGAGATCGACTGAACGCAATGGTGAATATTCGGGCTGCGGTGGCAACATCGAACCATCTTGCATTTGGGCGCCGAACATCATCGCGCCGTAAGGAGGCCCACGGCGATTGAACCCGCTGCCCAAGCCATAAGAAGCTCCGGGAGCGAAGTCATCGACACTGACCCGATTGACGAGTTCGTCGGTCTTTCCATAGTCCAAACCGAGTTCATCGGCCATCTTTTTCAGATCAAGCTTTGCGGGAGCATCGGCTTGCTTTTGAATCCCAACCGCTACATTGCTTTCGTGAACGGCACGTTCGCTGAAGTAACGTCGCATCCGCTTGTTAGCTTCCGTGACCGCTTGGTCGAGAGCCAAACGAGCTGGCTCGATTGCCATCTCTGTCGCGATTTGGTCGCGAACTTCTTCGAACGTTTGCGGCTTGGTCGGTTCTGGCTCGTCGTCGAGTTCGAGGCTCGTAGTGGCTTCGGCCGGTTCCTCTGAGGTCATTTCTTCAGCTGCAGGCTCGTCCGTCGCTGGTTCGTCAGCTGGCTCGGTCGTTTCGGCCGGATCGGATTCCGTAGTGGACTCTTCTTGCATTTCGGCAGGCTGATCCGCTTCGGTTTCGGTGGCGGGCTCGGTCTCAGCCGGCGTTTCGGTTTCAGCTGGCGTTTCAGGCTCATCTGCCGGGCTTTCGGGTTCCGCTGCCTCGGGTTCGCCGTCGCCTGCCTCTTCATCCTGGAACATGACCAATCGGACGGAGGTGTCCGCCGACCGGATCATCGAAGATTCTTCAGCCGCTGGTTCTTCGGACTCGGTCGCCGCTTCCTCGGATTCGGCTGGTTCCGCTTCCGTTGTTTCGGATTCGGTTGATTCCGTGGTCGGTTCGGCAGCCGCAGGCTCTTCGGTGACCGTTTCTTCAGCGGTCATTTCTTCCGCTTCGTCGGCGGAGGCTTCCGCGTCTGAGTCGGCTGGAAGCTGGAAATCGCCACCAGCAAGCCGCCGTTCATACTCCGCACGGAGTTGTTCTTCGCTGAATTTCGCTTTTTCGGCGTCGATGAACTTTTGCAAGTCGGCTGCAACGTATTCGATTTGAGCCGAGTCAGGACGACGGAAGCCGGGCAACGGTGATTGATCGCCGGGATAGCTGATCCGTTTCTTGCCCTCTTCGTAGACCTCTTTGATATCCGATTGACTCGGATTTTTGTCCGTCTGGTCGATATACTCGCTCACCAACACGCCGTATGCGGCGACGGTCGCTTTCTGATTTAATTTCAGAAAATTCTCCCATTGGCCGAGTGGAGTGACGATCGGGATCTGTCCGTTGGTCAACCCGACGAGCGATCCGCGTTGGTAAAGATCCGCCAACAGGTGCATGCGGAGTTGTTCGTAGAGGTGCTGTTGGCCCAGCTGATTGCCACTACTTCGCATCAACATGGCGATGATTTCGCTGTCGCTGACGGTTCCGTCGGTGAACCGCGTCAACCAGCTACCAATGGCTGCATCGTCGAGTTCAAAGCCCGCTTTCTTGGCTTCGTTGTAAAAACGCAGCGTGTTGATCGTGGCCTCTTCGCCCGGATTTGAGTCGATTCCCAACGATTGAATCTGGCCAGATTGCTCGTCGTATTGGAATCCGGGAGTCTGCGGGACGCCGCCCCGTTGAATCGTTTCACCCGCCAATTCGCTTAGAAAACGCACCACCGCGGCATGGTTTTGGGTCGTTCGCGAGACGCGGGCGTGGGTCAACTCGACACCATCGAACGTTGCCGCCACCGGATCGGAATTCATTCCGCCGCCGCGACGCATGTACGTGTCCAGCGCTGGCAAAACAACGAATGAAAAAAGTGCCAAGAGGGTCAAAAAGACCATCAACGGCTTGAGGTTGCGTCGAAATATCTCGAACGGACTCGAACTCATCAGAGAAGCCTACATAAACCCGCCAGGGGGACATCGCAACGGGATGCCTCGGCCTGCGGACGGAGGGAGGGGGCGGGAGGGGAACCACGAAACTGCAAAGGGTATCGCCGAAGGAATTTAAAGGTCAAGATGACTTGATGACTCAGGGGGCTAAACTCGGGCAACGTACTGACTGCTGAGGCGACGAACGAGCCTTTTCATCTCCAGCACGCTGACGATCGCCGAGACGCGGGCGGACGACATTTCACACCCAACGGTGACCTCGTCGAGTGCGGTACCGGTCGGTGAAATCCGGTCGAGCACCGCTCGCTCGACCTCATTCAACGTGACTTCGCGGCCGTTGCGAATCTCTCGGTCGTCGAGATTGACCTGCGATTCCTCACCACGGCTGATCGGTTGGCTCAGCGGACCGAGCAATTCGAGCACATCGTCCGCATTGGTCACCAATGTGCCGCCATCGCGGATCAACCGATGGCATCCCTGCGACGCCCGGCTGTTTACCGGCCCCGGCAACGCTCCGACGCCACGGCCCATCTCGCTCGCTAAACGGGCCGTGATCAGCGATCCGCTCCGCTCGGGAGCTTCAATCACCAACGTCGCCAAACCGGCCGCAGCGATCAACCGGTTTCGCTGCGGGAACATACCGCCACGGGGCTTGGACATGGGGGCGTATTCGCTGATCACGGCTCCGGAAGCGGCGATTTCATCCGCCAAGGGGCCGTTTTCGGGTGGATACATCTGCCCGAGGCCGCCTCCCAAAAATGCCATTGTGCGGCCGCCCACCTCCAACGCCGCTCGATGAGCCGCCGTGTCGATTCCGCGAGCCAGCCCGCTGACGATGGTGACCGACGCGGAAGCCAGATCTCGAGCCAAACGCCTCGTCTGCTGGAGGCCGTAGGGCGTCGCGTGCCGCGTGCCCACGATCGCGACGGCAAGGCGGTCCGCGGCCCTCACAAGCCCGCGACAGAACAATATAGGCGGTGTGTCATCGAGTTCGTCGAGTGCGGCAGGGTATCCCGCACCATCCGGCTGCACGATCCGCACGTTCTGACGATGACACCACGAGAGAACCGCATCGACATCAATATGGTCGGTCGCGGTGTGAATCGTGTGAGCGAGCTTGGGGCCGATTCCGGAAACCTGCTGGAGAGATGCCTTGTCAGCCCGAAGGACATTCCCGGCCGAACCGAACTCGTCCAGCAAGACGCACAGACTACGCGGCCCCAGACCGGGCAGCAGACATAATTGCAGTCGATCGCGCAGCGCCCCGTCGACTTGGATCGCGTCGACATCAAGATTCTCTGTCGCCCCGTCATCGACCACATCCGGCGGGACCGCGGGACCGTCTGCGTCCACTGTGTTGGCGGCATCCACGTTGGCTGCATCAACCGGGCCGTCGGCGCTGTCCGCTCGGTCGCTGTCGATGGCAGCCTCGGCTAATTCCCGCTCCTGCCAAAAAAAGAGTTCGTCGGACACGCGGCAATCCTCACAGTCCCGTCGTGGCGTGCCAGATCGCTGCTGAACCCTCTCGAGTGAGTGAGTGAACCGGCAGCGGCGATCGTGATCCCAGCAACGCACACTGGCGTCCACTGTACCAAATCACACTAACCCGCGTGCAGGCAATTCACGGCGACGGAGGCCCGCTTACTTCGACTCGAGCTTTCCTGCGGGCCGTTCTTCGATCGGCTTGATCATCGGTGGAATGTTTCTGCCCTTTGGAATGAACTTCATCGAGACCGAGTTGACGCAGTGACGCGTGTTTTTTTCCGTCATCTGCTCACCGGTGAAGACGTGCCCGAGATGCCCGCCGCAGTTATTGCAAAGGATCTCAACGCGGATGCCGTCAGCATCCCTCTGACGTTTGATCGCACCTTCGATTTCGTCATCGAAGCTCGGCCATCCGCAGTGGCTTTCAAACTTGTCGGCACTGAGATACAGCTTGGCATTGCACCGCCGGCAAAGGTACGTGCCTTCTCGCTTGTTCGACGTGTAGCCGCCGTTACTCGGACGTTCGGTTCCCTTTTGCAGGATCACGTATCGTTCGAACTGGTTCAGCGGATTGAATCGGCCGAACGTCACGGCCTGTTCCGCCGCATCGTCGTCCGCCGTAGCATCCGCGTCCTCAGACTCGGACGCCGCATCCGCATCTACCGAGCCGTCCGCATCGGTGGCTTCTGCAACCGAAGCGGTGTCATCATCAGCAGTAACCCGCCGCCCGTCCGTCGCCAACGGAAGAACGACGACAGCGAGACAGAGACCGCCAAGCGATGCGGCCCAAAGTGTTTTTGTAAAATAGCGTGTTTGCGATGGCATCAATCAATCTCCCACATTGGCAATATTGGTCGGCATTGCTAGACGCCTCACCATAGATTCGTTGACCTCATTTTAGCCGCATGGCAACCAATCGGGCTTCGACATCTGCCAAATGATGGCAAAAGTCATTTCCCGCGGCGACTACCGGCGATCGGCATGGGAACCGCATAGACCGATTTTTGGGCGGTCACGACCATCATTTTGAAATCATCACCGCCAAAGGTGACGTTCGCCGGGCGTTCCGCGAAAGCGACGGTCCCGAGCGGCTCACCCGCCGGACTGAAGATCTGAACACCGAGATGAGTCGTGATGTACAGGTTCCCACGCTCATCCATCGCCATCCCATCGCCTCCGGTACCACTGGTCCCTTCGGGTTGAGCTAGCCGGCAGAACGTTCGCTGGCCCGAAATTTTCCCCGGCTGCTCGATGTCGAACGCCAGCATTTCGCTCTGCATACTCGGGATCACGTAGAGCGTTTTTTCGTCGAGCGACAACCCGATACCGTTGGGTGCGGCAAGATCGCCGGTGAGCCGCGAGACCTTTCCATCGCTCGAGCGGTAATAAACGGCACGCACCTTCTGCGGCAACGGGGTCGGAGCCCTGTAATGGGGATCGGTGAAGTAGATGCCGCCTGATGCATCGACAACGAGATCATTGCAAGCGTTGTATCGGACGCCTTCATACGAATCGGTTAGCACTTCGCGAGAACCGTCGGCGAGGTTGTATCGCACCACCGCCCCATCCATTTCACAGGCGAGCAACCCTCCATCGGAAAGGGGCCACAAACCATTTGCATGACGCGATTGGTCCGTGAACACCCGCAAGAAACCGTTGGGATTGAACTGGTGAATCGTCGCGTTGGGGATGTCTGTAAAATACAGCGTCCCGTCACTCGTCACCGCAGGCCCTTCGGTAAACGCAAAACCGGTCAAGATCTGTTTCACCGCGCCCGTCGGTGAGATCGAATCGGACTGCTCCGCTTGCGAGATCCCGCAAGCGGCAAGCGAAATCGCCGCAACCAAGAGACTGAACAACAAACGACGACGGGTGATCAGCATCGACGACTTTCCACGGTGGAGACTCGACCTAGAACTTTGACGACGGGACGCCCGTCCCCTGAGCTTCCTGATCAGCCGTGGCGACGGCAACCTGTTGCAAGTGGATCATCAGTTTCTTGTGGTCACGAACGACCCGCAAAAACTCTTCTTCACTGACAGGTTTTTGGATGTAGTCATAAACCCCAAGTTCGTCGCAACGTTGACGATAGGTGTCGTCTTCGAGCGCGGTGAGGACCACGGTCGTGATACGCGCAGAGTCTGGGTGGATTTCAAGCATCTCCTCCAGCACGTCGAGCCCCGTACCATCGGGCAAGATCATGTCGAGCAGGAGCAGGTCCAAACGTGGCGCACGGGCGAAAATTCCCGTCCGTTTCATGAACAGAATCGCTTCGTGGACGGTTCTTACCAACGTCAAACGATGATGCACGCCGCTACGCCGTAGCGCGTGGATGGTGATCCGCGCGTCCACCAATCCGTCTTCGACCAACAGAATTTCCATTGGCTTAGTACGTGAATCACCCAACATTTCAAAACCTCCTCAAGGCTTCGTCGCAAGAAAGCACGGAACAACCGCGATACTCACCAACGAGATTCAATCCTGCGAACCACCCGCTCGGGCTCGCGAATCATGCATCCGAATCAATTCCGCTTCCAATCGTTCGTGAGCCGTCAGGTCACCTGAAAACCGCTCGATCGAACCCGCAAGCATTCTCAAACATTTGGCTTCGCAGCCTCTGTATTGTAGTTCTTCGGCCTGCTCAACCAAGTCGATTAATTGAAGATACAAGCAACGATGTTGATCCGTCACGCTACGAACCATCCGTTGCCGCTCTTCTTCCGCTTCACTCTGTTGCGAAATCGACATCGACTCGGCAATTCGCTTGGCCGCTACCGAATCCGCCGAGATCAATCCGTAGGACTCTTCAAGAGCAAATTGCAGCGCCAGCAGATCACGTAGCTCGTCTAAGCAACTGACAAACTCGCGAATCGTGGCCTGAGGCTTTTCGAGATCGCTCGTTTCCAGCTCACAGAGCGTTCGCAACCGATGCACCTCATGCCATAGATGCGGATTGCTATCTTTAATTTCTTGTAAAAATGCTGCGTTAACGAACCAGTAGGCAGCCGTTTCGCATTGAGCGTACGGTTGCGATTCGGTGCCGGGCGTCAAGGAACTTGACGAAGAACCGGTGAAGACAGTCGCCATGATGGCAGTCCTCCTTGCCTTAAATTCGTGGTTAAGAAGCGTCATTGAACCTAAAGCGGCAGCGGGATTTCGTCAAGCAAAATCATATTCCGTAAGGGAAAAGCCAGACTGAACCCGCTGAACGGGGTACACCTCAGCCATCCCCGCCCTCCCGTCTTCGCTAACCCACCCGTTTCAACACGGCTTTCCAGTTCATCGCTCTTCCCACCGGTTCTCGTACTGACCAAACTACCCGCATTCGACCGAAAGACGTCTGCCTCCCCCCTCTCGTCCCGAAAAACCACTCCCAGACTCCCTCGACTCGCACCCCCCAAACAAGCCCCCATGCGACCTCTCGCCCCCGCATCCTCGCCATGCTTCTCGACCCTGCGGTGCATCCTGGTAGTCACCGCTCTCGCTACCCAGTGGCATCCACTGACGTGCACCGCGGAAGAGCGGAGTTCACTGAGCAAGATCCTCGAATCCCTCAAAGATTCGGTCGAGCCCAATTCGCCCGAAGGAAAGTCTCCGGGCATCACCGATCCGCTGCGAGAGATGCAATCCGAAGCGATGCGACAACAGAAAGCGGATTGGGGGCACTGGGGCGTCCAATCCAACAAATACAGCACGTGGACCAACCACAGCAACCGACTGGTGCCGTTGTATTCATTCGGCATGACGCTCTCGCCCCTTCGTGAACGAGGCAGTTTCTACAGCGACACCGAACGGATGACGAAACATTTTGGCGGTGTGCCTGCAGGAACGCTCAATCCGGTCGCGAACTATCACGATCAAATCGACGTTTACGAACTACAGCGAATGGCAGCCGACCAAGGCAAACGCCACATCATCTTGATGGTCTTCGACGGGATGGATTGGCAAACAAGCCGATCGGCGGCAATCTATCGCAATCGGGCTGATCTGTATGACAGCGGGCGCGGCCGCGGGCTAGCGATTCAAGATTACCGGGGCGTTGCGACCGACTTCGTCTTTATCGGAACGACTCCAAGACTCGGTGGCGCAAAATTCGATGTGAATTCCCAGACCGTTACCGACGGTAACAAACCCGTCGAAGGCGGATTCGATCCCAAGTTCGCTGGCCCAATGCCCTGGCACGAACGCACCCCAACCGCCTATCCCATCGGTCAAGATCGCGAGCAACCGCACCGGTTCACCGACTCTGCCTCGTCAGCCACTAGCCTCATGGCGGGCATCAAGACTTACAACGGAGCGATCGGAGTCGCGACTGATGGCTCCCACGCCGTTTCGATCGGTCGCCAACTGCAAACCGAAGGCTACCGCATCGGGGTCGTCACCAACGTTCCGGTCAGCCACGCGACCCCAGGATCAGGCTACGCCAACAACGTCTCCCGTGGCGACTATCAAGACATCGCCCGCGACATGATCGGCCGCCCCTCGAGTTCACACCGCCATACCCCGTTGCCGGGCGTGGATGTGTTGATCGGTGGCGGCTGGGGAGAAGGTTTGGGCGGAGATGGTGGCCAGGGCGAGAATTTCATGCCCGGCAACAAATACCTTCACGAATCCGACCTCAACGCCGTTCGATTGAAGCCGGGCGAAACCGATCCTTCACGACGCAAATACGTCGTTGCCGAACGGACCCGCGGCCGCAGCGGCGCCGAGGTGCTCGCCGAAGCAGCCACGCGGGCAATCGCAACCGGCGACCGGCTATTGGGGTACTTCGGAACCAAAGGGGGACACCTACCTTTTCAAACCGCGGACGGAAAATTCAATCCGACCTTCGACGTCAAAGGTACCGAGCGTTACACCGCCGAAGACATTGCCGAAAATCCGACGCTCGCCCAGATGACCACGACGGCTCTCCAAGTCCTCTCGGCGCCGACGCCCGAGCAGAAACAAAAAACATCCGCTGACGAAAAGACGATGTCACCGTTTTGGATGCTCATCGAAGCCGGCGATGTGGACTGGGCCAACCACGCCAACAACATCGACAACAGCATCGGAGCCGTGCTCAGCGGTGACGATGCTTTCCGAGCGATCACCCGCTGGGCCGAAGAGAACGACGCGTGGGACGATACCGTCGTGTTCGTTACCAGCGACCACGGCCACTTCTTCATCCTCGAAGATCCCCAAGCGATTGCGGCGGCCAACGTCAGCGAGTAACTCGCGCGACAATTCATGCGTCAGACCGCGACGCGTCCATCCCCACCGCATCACCCACACGAGATGCGATCACGAGCAAACCAAAACGCTTTCTAGGAAGCGTCTTCCGCCTTTGACGTCTCGGTGCGTTCGAGCCACCGGTACCCGATGACCGCCACCGAAAGAACGACCAACGCAGCGAACACCCACGCGTGCTGTGGTTCGGTCAAATAGTGCCAGAAACTATTTCCTTGGCTCGCGGCACCATGCCCGTGTCCTTTGTGCGCCATCACGAGAGTCGCAGGAAGAATCGCCAGGGCGGTCGTCATCAAGAGTCGGGTCATGGTATTCCTCAGAGTGGCTCGGGTTAGCGTGGCGGAAATGCGAGTGCCCCAGATCTTACTCAAAAAAAACCAGCAAAACGCCGTGCGCGACAGTATTTCTGTCGGACAACCGTTCTGAGAGCTGAACAAACCGCGCCCGCACCTTGGCGAGCTTATGCGGGCGATCGTCGCAATTCAAGCCCCGCCCAGTTTTCACCTCAACACACCCAGAGCTCTCGCGAGACCGCAGCCGGTACAACCGCGCCGGCGACGCGGGCGGAATGCGATTTCGCAGCGATGCGAAATCCCACGAGATTCTCCGGTCATGCCCCGAGTTCGAATACATACTGCTGAGATCGGGAATTCAACGGATCAAGTGCTGGATCCCGGTCAGCGACGAAATGGCATCAGTCACCTCCTGAGCAGGATCCCATACAGAGACCTAACGCCAACGCCACCAAAATGATTCCCGCCCCCCACCGACGGCGTCCACGTCCGTCCGCCCTTGGACAACCAAACCTTCAACCCAGAAATGTGGTAACCCCAAGGCTCCCAACAGACCTCAAGCGTTTCTGTATAGGACGTAGGTTTTCAAAGGCAGCTACGTTCGCCAAAACGTGGTCCACCGTCGGGCGACGCTGGCTACAACAAATGGGAATGCCCTAGCCTTCCGGCGCCTGCATGCCACCAACTGCACCGGAGAACCACACACCCAAACCAAAGGCTGCACACACCACTACTCCAAAGTCAAAAACCCTCGAACCGCCATCGCCAAAAGTGAACCAACGAACAGAACAATCGAAAACAAACTGCAGGATCTCCCAAAACCCAACTACGATTCCACTGACTGAAAAAACACGAATGGACGCCCCGGCGTCGGCCACCGGATAGTGGTAGACAGGAGCTTCGGTACCGTAGGGTAAGAGCATAGGTATCCACTGGAACGAACCAGAACATCGATTGATATTTCCCCAGGCAACAATCACGCGCAGACAGGGCGCGCGACGTGCAGGACAAAGAGATGTCCAAGAGAAAAGTTCGGCGAATGAGAAACGCAGTTCGCGAACCGGGGAGACCAAGCCCTGATTCTTAGATGCAGTACCGGCGGGTCGCTTCGATCAATTGCCTACAACTCTCAATCGCCGACAACGATCAGTCTGCCGAAGCGGCCTTCCGAACCGGATGCGAAGACCTGCGTCTGGCCAACCGCCAAGGCATGAAAGCCCGTCTGGGTTAGCGATTCCCATTCGTCTGCGTCGCGCGAAAAGTCGGTGCCGAACGGACCAACGGTGATCAGGCCCGATGGAAACGGGCCGCCCTGCGGAATTGCGATAACCGCACTTCGGAACGCAGCAGGCTGCGTCTTCACGGTACGCCACGTGACTCCCCGGTCATGGCTGATGCACGCGGTGACGTCCGACGTTTCAGAAGCCCGATAATCTCCACCAACGAGAACCAAGGTGTTGCTTTCTTCTCCCGCGATCGACGTTGGAACCGTGCCAACCGAGAAGATCCCGGACGCTTGCGAACTAGGGATCGGGACCGAGACGGTTGTCCACTTGGCATCCCAAGCGGAACGAAGATAGAGACGGCTGGTCTCGGATTCGCTACCGCCCGTTCCAAACCACAGTTGCCCCTGCTCGCCAACGTGCAGCGACGAATTGCTGGCAGCAAACGCCGCTTCACCAGGCCGAGACCGTGGGAGCTCATTCGTCAATCGTTTCCAAGTTTGTCCGCCGTCACTTGTTTCGACGACCAGCAACTTGCCGTCGACGGGATCGCTGATTGCGATGCCTCGTTTGGAATCCCAGAACCGCATGGCATCAAAGAAAGCAGACGGAGACGACGCGCGGTAGGTTTCTTCCCATGACGCTCCGCCATCGTCGGTTCGGAGCAACACCGCTGGAGAACCGGCACTGGCGATGCAAGCGACATCCTCTTCCAACGCGTGCACACAGCGGAACTCGAGATCACCAAAACCTTTCGGACCACAGGGCGTCCAAGTCTTACCGCCATCGCGGGTGCGAATCACCGTCGCGTTGGATCCACTGGCCCACACGACTCGATCATCAACCGCGGACAGACCACGAAGACTCGCGTCCGTTCCCGTTGCAGTCACGACCCAATCCAATGAAACAGATTCATCGCCATTAGCAATGGACAGCGTCATCGCAGAGAGGAAGAAAACCAATAACGGCCTCACAACGGCGGATGATTCAGAAAGCATGCAGGAGACTCCTCAGCAAAGATGCGCCATCGATCGCCCCAAACAACGATCCCCACCATGCGACCCAAACACAACCACCGGAGCAACCCCACACACGTAGCGAAGTCTCACGGAACATCGAGTGATTGAGTAACCAGATGGTGGGTGGCACTGTACATGGGTGCTGTACATGGAACTGATTCCATCCAGCTTTCAAGCCCGAAGGGCTGACACAACTCATGCCGGGGCCAACAGGCCCCGGAACCCCGCCCCAACCCAACCCAACCCAACCCAACCCAACCCCAAGGCCCTGAGGGCCGACACAACCCGGTCACTACTAACTCGGCGGGGGAAAGTGTGTCGCCCCTTCAGGGCTTGGTGGTTTGAATAGGCATCGGGCACCGGGGGTTCACACCCCCGGCAAAGGTTGTGCCGGCCCTCCGGGCCTGGCGGATGGTGGGTGGCACCGGTCATGGAACTGATTCCGTCCAGCTTTCAAGCCCGAAGGGCTGATACAACTCATGCCGGGGCCAACAGGCCCCGGACCCCCGCCCCAACCCAACACCAAGGCCCGGAGGGCCGACACACCCCGGTCACTACTAACTCGGCGGGGGAAAGTGTGTCGCCCCTTCAGGGCTTGGTGGTTTGAATAGGCATCGGTTACCGGGGGTTCACACCCCCGGCAAAGGTTGTGCCGGCCCTCCGGGCCTGGCGGATGCTGGGTGGCACCGTTCATCGAACTGATTCCGTCCAGCTTTCAAGCCCGAAGGGCTGACACAACCCATGCCGGGGCCAACAGGCCCCGGAACCCCGCTCCAACCCAACACCAAGGCCTGGAGGGCCGACACACCCCGGTCACTGCTAACTCGGCGGGGAAAGTGTGCCGCCCCTTCAGGGCTTGGTGGTTTGAATAGGCATCGGTTACCGGGGGTTCACACCCCCGGCAAAGGTTGTGCCGGCCCTCTGGGCCTGACGGATGATGGGTGGCACCGGTCATGGAACTCTAACTCGGCGGGGGAAAGTGTGTCGCCCCTTCAGGGCTTGGTGGTTTGAATAGGCATCGGTTACCGGGGGCTCACACCCCCGGCAAAGGTTGTGCCGGCCCTCCGGGCCTGGCGGATGGTGGGTGGCACCGGTCATTGGGTGGCACCGTTCATTGTTCATTGCCGTTATCACCTGGGACAACGATCCCCACCATGCGACCCAAACACAGCTTTCTGGGCAACCCCACACACGTAGCAACGTCTCATCGAGACAATGAGTGATTGAGTGCTCTTACTAGCGGAACGGCGCGAGCCGCTTGGTCCCGCGTTACCGGACGGCTCGCGCCGTTCCGCTATTTTTTGAAATCCCGCAGCAAATAGATCGACGTCCCCCGAGCCTCGGACTTTCTAGATGATTTACTGGGGAGTCTCGGTCTTGGAAAGACCGAGCTACGTTTCGACGATCGAGCATACCATCGCAATCACGTTTGAGATGTAAGCATGTCTTTGCAGACCTTGCCTACTCGGCGTAGCGGACCTTGCCGCTGCCTTCGGTGATCGCGCCGATACGATGACAATCGATGCCCAGCGATGACAGTTGGGAGGTAATGCTTGCGACGTAAAACTCGTTCACGACGATTGCCATCCCGATACCCATGTTGAAGACACGCCGCATCTCCGACGTTTCGACTTGGCCGTGTTTTTGCACCCAACTGAAGATCGGATTCGGGTTCCATGACGTGGGATCGATTTCGGCGTCGACTCCCGATGGCAGAATCCGATCGAGGTTCTCTTCGATGCCGCCACCGGTGATGTGAGCGATTCCGTGCAGTACTTGCTTGACGCGGTAGTGCGACTGAATCGCGCGGATTGCTGAGGTGTAAATCCGCGTCGGTTTCAAACAAACATCGCCGAGCGATTCACCACCAAATTCTTCTGGGCAATCGTCCCATCCGGCACCCGAGTCCGAGATCACTTTGCGAACGAGCGAAAACCCGTTGCTGTGCAGTCCCGTCGCGGCGAGCCCCAACACCACGTCGCCCGGAGCAATCAGATGTCCGTCGATCAACCGTTTGCGTTCCACCACGCCGACGGCGAATCCGGCCAAGTCATAATCGTCGGTACCGTACATGTCCGGCATGATGGCGGTCTCGCCTCCGAGTAGCGCCAAATCGCCAGCCACGCATCCGTCACTGATCCCGGACACGATCCGCTCTAACCGAGCCGGATCATCGCGTCCCATCGCAACGTAATCGAGAAAGAACAACGGCTCGGCACCCGTGCAAATCAGATCGTTTACGCACATCGCAACGAGATCAATCCCGACGGTGTCGTGCCGATCGAGCGATTGGGCTACGACGAGTTTGGTGCCGACGCCATCGGTACCGCTGACGAGGACGGGCTCCTCGTAGTTTCGGGCAAACAGTTTGCCCGCGAAATCGAGCTGAAACAAACCCGCGAATCCGCCGTCGCTCGGCAAGACGCGAGGGCTGAAAGTGCGGTGCATCAACCGGGGCAATCGGCTCATCGATTCGGCGTAAACGTCGAGATCGACGCCTGCATCTTTGTAGGTCGCGGCCATGGGCGGAGAAGGGGAAGAAAGGGGATCGGAAAAAAACGCTCGGGAACAAAATCAGGGCGGAACGGCGGCGGCCGTCCGGCGAGATTGCAGGGTAGACCCAATCTGGCCCGAAACCTTGCAAGGCACCTATCATGACGCCAGGATGTGTGGGTGGCGAGGGGCGGGTATGATGACCGACGTGAATATTGACGAGAACCATCGCGGATCGATGGACGAAGGCCCCCTCGACCAAGCCGAAATCGACTCGCGATGGCGGACGGCCGAAAACCTGCTCCAAACCCGCTTCGGCCACGACAATTTGCTGCCCGCCCAGCGAAAAGTGATCGACCGGATCTTCAACGGGCACAATGTTCTCGCGGTGCTTCCAACCGGACACGGCAAAAGCCTCTGTTATCAACTGCCCAGCCAGGTGCTGCCGGGGCTGACCGTGGTCGTGTCACCGCTGGTCTCGCTGATGAAAGACCAATGCGATTCGCTCGCACGCAAGGGCATCCAGGCCGTCCGGATCGACCAATCGATCTCTCACGACGAATTCCGTGACGCTTGGCAAGCGGTCCGCTGCGGCGAGGCGAAGCTGCTCTATCTCGCCCCGGAACGTTTTTTCAATGAGCGATTCCTCGCCCAACTCGGCGACCGTTCCATCTCACTGCTGGCGATCGACGAGGCCCACTGCATGAGCCAGTGGGGGCATCATTTTCGCCCCGACTATTTGCGTCTCCCCGAACTCGCTGAGCGGTATCGCATCGCCCAAACACTCGCCCTGACGGCTACCGCCACACCCGCCGTTGTACGAGACATCCGCGGTCAATTCTCGATCCAACCCAAAAACACCGTACGGCTCTCAACGCATCGCTCCAACCTGCGACTCATTTGCACTCCGACTCCGTCCGACCAACGAGATCAGACTCTCATCGAGCGGCTCGGAGGCTCGCAGACCGCCAAAACATATCGGGCGGGTTCCCGGCGGACCTCCCGGTCCAAGCGGTCACGGTGCCCCACGTTGGTGTACGTGACCCGGCGGAGCACCGCCGACCAACTCGCCGAAACGCTCCGCGACCACGGGTTCTCGCCATTGGTCTATCACGCCGGCCTCTCCGCCGCCCAACGCGAAGACGTGCAGCGTGAATTTGTCGAATCGGACGACGCGATCCTGATCGGCACGATCGCCTTCGGCATGGGCGTCGACAAAGCGAATATCCGCAGAGTGATCCACTACAACCCGTCGCAATCGATCGAAGCCTATAGCCAAGAAATTGGGCGTGGCGGCCGCGACGGAAAGCCCTGCGAATGCGAAACGCTGCTGGTCCCCGAAGACCAAACGGCACTCAGCAATCTCGCCGCCAGTGACCTGCCCAGCGACGCGGCCCTCAACAGCCTGATCGAACGACTTATCGGGCAACCCGACCGGTTTTACCTCGCCTTGGGCAAACTCGGCTGGGAAGTCAACCTGTCCACCCCGGCCGTGGCCACCATCCTGATTCGCTTGCAATCGCTCGGTTACCTCCGCTGCCTGCCGATGCGATACGACACCTACCGGATCACCCCCAAATACACCAACGAGAAAATCGTCAGCGAGAGCCCACCGGATTTGCAAGCGGCCATCCGGGCCGTGCTCAGCTCCCTCGCCAAAGGACGCCGTGGATTCCGCGTCAACTTAATCGAAGCATCACGACACCACGCCATGGATCGTGAACACCTGATCGAGGCCATCGAACAAACCGCCATCGCGGGTTTCTGGAACGTCGAAAGCGCCGACTCGGTGCACGGATACGAATGGATCAAACGCATCAATCGTCCCAAGTCTGTTGTCAAATCGCTCCGGCGACACGCATTCGAACAATTCGAAAGGAACACCGAACGGGTGGGCCAATTGATGAATTTTCTCGAATGCCGGCGATGCCTCGCCATCGATTTGGCCGAACATTTTGGTCACCGGCGCTCTCGAAGTTGTGGTCGATGTACCGTTTGTTTAGGCCAGGGGCCGTTTTCGAATCAAATCGGCCCAATCGAGTCCATTGGACGCTCCGCATTGGGGGTATTGGAAACAGTGTCGCGGCAGCATCCTGACCTCTTTTCAGATCCGGTCGACCAAGCCAAATTCCTGTGCGGACTGAGCACTCCCTATTTTCGACGATTTCGACTTTTTAGAGATCCCGGTTATGGTGTCTGCGAAGACGTTCCGTTCCAAAGAGTGCTCGCGACGCTAGCGAAGCACACCTGATATTTCCGAGAACTTGAGATTCATAGATGATCACCATTGTCGACTACCAAATGGGCAATTTGCGGAGCGTTCAAAAGGCGGTTGAGCGAGCCGGTGTGGAAGCCGTTATCACGAGCGACGCCACTGAAATCGCCTCTGCGGAGCGACTGATTCTTCCCGGAGTCGGCGCCTTCGGCGATGCGATTGCGGAAATTCGCAACCGAGATCTCGAATCGCCGATCAAGGATTATCTTGCCGCCGACCGTCCGTTTCTCGGTATCTGCTTGGGGCTGCAATTGCTCTTCGAGCAAGGGTTCGAACACGGCGTGCACGAAGGGCTGGGCGTGATCGCCGGTGACGTGGCAAAGTTCTCGTTACCGCTGCAATACAAAGTGCCACACATGGGTTGGAACACCGTTGACATCGGCCCCGCTGGCCAAGACCTCGGGATCACTCCACAAACGCACTTCTATTTCGTGCACTCGTTTTTCGTGCGTCCGACCGATCCAAACGTGGTGGCGTTGACGTGTGATTATGGCGGCCAATTCTGTGCGGCGATCCGACGTGGCAATTTGTTCGCGACCCAATTCCACCCAGAAAAAAGCCAAAAAGCTGGGCTGGAACTCGTCGAACGGTTCGCCCACGGGACGCTGATCCCCAACACCCTTTCCAACTCATAAACGATCAACCTGCTTGTGAATTCTCAAACCGATTCGGTAAACCGTTCCGCAACATCGATTCCTGTCCCCCATCGGCTCGGTTCAGAGGATGCAGGCTTAACTGTTGACTTCACGTGGCAGGGTGATCGCTACTCACACGTCATCGGCTGTTTCGACAACCCGCGTTGGTCCAGCTTCGAAGGTACCGCTGAGGAAGATTGGCCAGCGTCAGCGGCCATCCAACAACTGTCCACCGAAGTCATCGATGGACGAACGACGATTCTCGGTGTGGGATGCTGCGGCACAACCCACTTCAGCGTGAGCGTGCAACTCGAAGAGAGCGATGACCTGTCACCATCGATTCGATTCGATTGGGCGGCCCGCCTCTCCAAACCACTTTCGCCGTGCGAAGTCAAAAACGCCGACAACGAGGAAGCATCCGCGTGGCTGGGCAGCACCTACCGCGACGAGACCGGCAACGCCTCAACCGATAACTCTGCAAGCGGAGTGGAAGTCGAAACGATCAACGAAACTACGGTCGATCACTCACTTGGCTCGCCAAACGCGACCATCTCGATACATCCGCCGCAAATGGCCCAAATGCGAACGGTCCAGTGGTCCTATCGCGTTCGCCTGACCGCGTCGCAATCCTGATCGGTCGGCGTCCGACGCATTGAAAACATCGACAAGGCCCCTGACGAAACGCATCAGTGAGATCGCATCGTTGCCGTGTTGTCTGGGACGTCGATTGTATTACTGAAAAATTTCAAATGGTGTGGAACGGCGCGAACCGTCCGGTCCCGCGTTACCGGACGGCTCGCGCCGTTCCGCTATCAACATCACTAAAACAATCAATGTCCCTCGACAAAGTGTCTATTGCTCAATCGCGTTGAAATACTCTCGCGCCTCTGCGTGAAAGGTGACGAGCCCCTGCCATTCGGCTGCGCGGCTCGCCGGGATTAGCCCAACGAGGGTGGGCTCGCTGTAGATTGCCTCGAGCGTTGCCCGAACCAGGGCATTGGATGCATCTCGACGGCATACCAAGAATGCCGTCGTGCCTAATGTTTCGATCACGGACTCGTCCGTCGACGCACTCGCACTTCGCAGCACCGGAGTCGGGTACTCCGCTCGTTGTAGCGTCATTGGCAGCAGTGTCGGATGTTGCAACGCGATCGAGATGCTGCCGGTCAGCGGGATCAATTCCCAACGGCCTTCGGCGAGTAAATCTCGCACAAGTTCGCTGCCGGGACCGATGCAAATAATCGCCACCGAAGGGATCTCACCTTCGTGTTTGGATTCCGATGGAACCTCACTTAACGTTGGCCACTCGATCACCACTCGGGGACAGACATCTTCATCGAGATTCAACGAATCCAAAATCAGCTCTGCGGCTCGCCGCGATCCACTGCCTTCGGGGCCGACCGCAATCGAATGCCCCGCGAGGTCCGCGATCGATTTGACCGATCCATCGCTCCGGACGAGCACATGCACGGCTTCGTAAAAAAGTGGTGCAACGACGGCGAGTTGATCACCACCGATCGCGGACGCCTGCATCGGTGCTAGGTGCACCTCGCCGGCGAGCAAGCGGCTACGATTATCGATCGCTCCCTGCGTTGAAACGACGTCACAAGTCGATCCCGTAATATTGCCGATCGCATTAGCGATATGCTCGGAGGCGTCCGTGTAGAGCCCTCCGACCACTCCACCCGCCAATCGAACTTGACGTGGCATCGCGGCGATTCGGTGACGATGCCACCAACTCCCCATTAGAAACAGGATCGGCACCAAAATCATCAGCAGCAGGAGACTCGACTGGAGTCGCCGCTGGCCGATCGGTGCATCGGTCGAAGGATGGCCGGTCAGTGCCGCGACGACGGGCACCTGTCGCATCCACCGAATCACCTTTCCCAATCGCCCTTTTGAGCGTGCAGAGATCGCTCCCCCAGCCAAGTAAGAATCGAGATCGTCGGCAAGTTCGCCGGCGCTGGCATATCGCTGCTGGGGTTGTTTCTCCAAACACTTTTCGACGATCGCGTCGAGGTCCGCATCCACGTGAGGACAAACCGAACGCAACGCCGGGGCTGGATGGTGGGCGACGCGCATCAGCGTTTGCATGACCGTATCGCCGACCAACGGAGGCCGACCCGCGACGGCGGCAAAGAGAATCCCGCCGAGCGAATAGATGTCGCTTTGATGTGTCGCAGCATCGCTATTGCCAACCGCCTGTTCAGGCGCCATGTAGTGCGGCGTTCCCACGGCTTCGCCCGATCCGGTCAAACTACTGTCGGCATCGACGTGTTTCGCCAACCCAAAATCGGTCACATGAATTTGACCGCTCAGGTCAATCATCACGTTGCCAGGTTTCAGGTCGCGGTGCAGCACGCCACGACTGTGAGCATGTTCAATCGCGCGGGCGACATCTCGCACGATCTCGGCGGCGCGGCGGGGAGGAAGCGGGCCTTTCTTGAGCACCCGCTGCAGGTCTTTCCCTTCGATATACTGCATCGAAAAAAAATGATGACCGGCACGACGGCCAAACTGATGCACTGCAACGATGTTGGGGTGACGCAACCGCGCCGCCGCCCGCGCTTCGGTATAAAACCGCCGCACCTCACCTTTGCCCGCCAGCATTCCGCTACGGATCATCTTGACGGCAACCAATCGATCCAGATCACGCTGCTTGGCGAGATAAACCACACCCATGCCGCCAACGCCGAGCACCTTCAACAACGTGTAGTCTTCCATCTCGAACGGTAACGAGGGACCGTCCTGACCTCGGGGACGATTCGGAACCGGCAAGGTCGCGTGCGGGTCGAGTCCTGAAAAATCACCCGTTGTTTCGTAGGGCCCAAGTTCATCCATGGCGACCGTTTCGCCATCAGCGTTTCCTCGCCGCACGCTCACCGGCGGAATCGGATTCGCCTGAATCGGAGGCACGTTGTCGATCGATTCGAAATCGAGATAACTCCCGCTGGTCGCCTCACTTTCGCCCCCCGGTTCACCTTCTTTTCCGGCGAGCGAAGGCTTTGGCGGTTCCGGCTTTTCCTTGCGAATGTGTGTGTAGCTACCGAGCATATCGGCGGCCTCCATCAGTTCCCGCAACCGCTCAGAAAGGTCTGGGAATTGATTCAGAAATTCTTCGCGAGAACTCAGTTCACCGCTGTCACAGGCGTTGAGATACAACGCAAACGCTTCGTCGAGTTGCGAATCTTCGTCAGCGGGTTGGGGCACAACGTCATCGGTAGGACGATCGCTCATGTGGACCACCATGGGCTGCTATCGGTATCGAGCAACGTCCGCATTTTCTGCAAACCCCGTTTGAGCAATCCGGCCACGGCCGTTTCACTTTTTCCCATCCGCTCCACAATTTCCTTCAGCGGGAGCCCTTCCATGTATCGCAACCGAATCGCCTCGGCCTGCGTTTCAGGAAGTTGGTGCAACGCCTCCATCATCGCCATCACGGCTTCTTCCCGCACCGCGACGCCACTGGGGCTGGTGATTCCGCCAGGCAACTGGGCGATCCAGTTTTCGCGAGACCCTGATTCACCGTTCCCGGCCGCGGCATGAACCTCTTTTTTTGTGCTCCGTTTCTGAGTCATCACGTGGTGAGAGAGCGCCGATGCGACATTATTTTTCAGCATCCCCCGCAGCCACCCGGCAAACTCAGCCGGTGTCTCACCACGAAACGCGCCCAGATCACGCTTCGCTTCGAGAAACGTCACCTGCACGATATCGGAGGGATCGATCCGGCGGCGAAGCTGATCGGACAGATAGCGGTGGGCGAGCATCAGCAAATAACCACGATACCGCAAAAGCAAAACGCCCAGTGCTTCATTGCTGCCGCCCTTCGACGCGACGACTAATGCCGTCGTCGACGATGCATTGACGTAAGAATCCACGTCATTCGGCTCGCGAGAATCACGGTTCACTAAAAACGGCCCAACGATAGTTTTCGTGGCAATGGAATGGCTGAGTCGTTATCGCCAACGGCTCACTCCGCGTCGGCGGATGGTGCGTCTTCTTCCGCCGCTGAGGAACCACCAGGGTTCTTTTGTGCTTCGATCAATGCCTCTTCGAGATCGTTGACGATCTTCGGGTTGATATGCTTGGATAACAACTCGCGAGTCGTACTGAACATCTCATCGACCTTCCGCTGCTGGTTCGGATTGCGACCGATCGCCTTCAGGAACATCGTCTGTTTCTTGCCCATGTCATTTGCAATCCGTTCGTTCGAAGGCTCGTTGCGAAGCATCTCGAGCAATTCATCGGCTTCCTTCAGTTTCCCTTCCTTGATCCGCATCGTGATCCGCGCCTTAAAAAGTTCACGAATCGCAACCAAGTCGATAATGGCGTTTTGCACGCCCCGGATGTAGGCCTCCGCCTGCAATCGCATGTCGTCACCGGCAAGGTCAGCAACCGCCATCTCATGATGCCCCGGAACGATCGGCAATCGTGCTAACACGGCACCCCCGTTTTTGACATACAACAACCGGAGAGGCCGGTCGATTTTGCCAACCGTGAGCTTTCCGTTCCAATCCGTTCGTCCGACAAACGTCATGCTCGTGCTATCAAGTTCTTTGTCGTAGATCTCGTAACCGATGAGAGGTTCGTTCGGTTCCCCCTTGGCATGCAAACGCAGCGTCGTGTCTTCCAATTGCGGACGAATCACAATCCCCATGCGGTGCGTCCGATTGTTCTTGCGGCCTTGCAATCCGCCCATCCGTCCGGCATAGAAATCCATCTTGACGGTGCGTTCGGTTTTCTCGGTCACGTACAGGTACGCCCAGTCGAGTGGTCCGATCGTAATCGGGTTACCGTTACGGTCATCCTTTCGAACTAACGGTTCGAGCACATCACCCACGCGAACATGAGCCGGAGAATCTTTATCGATCGCCAACCCGGACGCACGCACCAACCCGGTCGCGTCCTTCTGACCGGCGTTGTCGATTCGCACCACCGGGGAAAATGCATCGCGTACCGCGGCCCCGACCGACATCGCAATTTCGCCGCGAGAGATCAACTTGCGTTCGATCACGTCACCGAAATGACGCATCAACGTGTCCAATTCGATGACCTGCACGCCAACGGGAGAAGACACGGTTTGAAGTCGAACGACATAAATCTTGTCGAACTGCTCGATCGCCTGAACCACCTGACCATCGAGTGGCGGCACAATCAATTTCGCTTTGGGATCGGTCAGCGTGTCGGCCATCCCTCGTGAAACAAGAATCGCCTCCGTCGACTCATCTTGCCACATTTCTTGCAGCGCAACGGCATCACCATCGATCGCCCGCAGCTTATCTTTCCAAGCGAACTTGGCCGGCGTCGTTTTCGAATCCGGGTTTTGTTCAATGCGTTTGAGGATGTCTTGGATCCGACTCTGCGTTCCTGGGATCTCCTTTAGGAAACGCCCGGCATCGGATGCGTAGTGAATCCGCAACGAATCCTTATGCCCATGCTTCAACGCAATAACGGGATCCGACGCTGCGATCGAAGCGAACGTGATCGTACTCAGGTCTCGCCGTGCGATCGATGCCACCGCGGGCGGTGCATCGGCAACAATGGTTCGCCAAACGGAATAAAAATCGCGATCGAGGAATTTGAGCAGGTCATCACGCATCAAGTCTGCATTGATACGAGGACTGTCCGACGCAACCCAAATCAGCACACGGTAGGGCGAAAAATCAAAGGGTGGCGGCTCTTCGGGACGCTCATCGATCTCAGCTAAGAGATCAGTTGCGGGAGAGTCGTCAGTGGTTGACGCAGCATTTTCCGACGCCTCTGGCGGATCGAGAATTGCTTCGTCCTCAGCGGCGCCGGGAGTGGTCGCTCCCTCATCCGGTGTTTCCACATCGACGGCATCCGCGGCAGGGCTGAGCGCCACACTTGGCGATACCCACGCCAGACCGATCGCCAAAATCAAGACGGCCAAGCTACCTCCGCCGGCCGAAACGAATTTCAATCGTAGCCCGCCGACACGTCGAGAGTGATTATCAAACGTCACTGGCTGAGCCTCCATTTTTCGGCGTTCTGATACAAGGAGACGATCTCCGATCCGACCCCCAGAAGATTGCGGTTATAAGCATAGGAATCGACTAATTGCCAAAGCGGGATGACCGGCAATTCGTGATGTGAGATGAAGTGCAGGTCGAGCAACCGGTCACGCGCGTCTTTCCAGTTTTTCGACTCTTCTAACCGTCGCAGCCCCAAGCCGACCAGCTGGTCGGTGCTGCCCGCCATCCCTTCGGGACCGAGCACACGTCGTGCATCGATGATGGGCTCCCATACCGCCGCGGCGACGTAGGCGAGATCCGCGGTTCCCGGTTTCGGAAACGCTTCCCCAACCGGTAACTCCACCAACTCAACCTTGAGTTCCAACAACTCCCACTGACTCTTGATCGCCTCGCAAGCACTCCGCGATAGATTCTCAGGCGGAAACGCCAATCGGATCGGTTTCAACTCAGGCGGTTTCTCTTTTTTCCGATTCGCGGTGGCTTCGAGTTGATTCGCGTTCATCGTCATCAACAACTTCGCCAGACGTGGCTCATAGCGACGCGGTGCGATCGTTTTATCGTACGCGTATCCGAGCGGATCGTTATTTTCGATCCCGGCGGGGAACGGTCCCGATAACACCTGGCACCCGGGCACTTCAAGACTTTCTAGCAACTCACCGGCCAGAATATCTTCGCGGTTGGTTCCGTACACCAAGGCCCGACGAAACGTGCGTTCGGCGAGGAACGCGTGATCGCTGCATGGGACAAGCATGTGCACACTCGGCAACGGATATCGAGCCACGCGAATCTTGCGATTGCTCTCCAAACGGACCGCATCGGCGGGGAACAATTGATCGAGAACATCGACTTCCCCCTTGAGTAATTTGGCGACACCTTCGGAAGCGCTCTCGGTGCGAATCTCGACAATTTCACGAGGCTGTGATGCCGTTCGCTGCTCACCGACGAGTGTGTAACGGATCAAGTCACCCTCGACGACGTCGCGGCGATAGTCTCCCGTCGGCTCGCCTTCTTTACCCCCAAACCAACTGCCATCAACGGTCATCTGGAGCAATGCCGAGGGCAGCACGTTAGGACGCCTTAAAATGCAGTCAATCTGTTTCGGACCATCAAGACCAACCGCCTTGAGCGCAGCCGCCCAAGGGGAGAAATACACATCCGATTGAGGTGAGACCCGCGCCGCCAATCGATCCGCGATGAAGAATCCATCAACACCATTGAGCGGCGGTTCTAGCTTCTCTGGCATCAACAGCATGGAGAACTTCATCCGATCGGGACTCAGTTCCGTTTCACCGAACAGGAACTCGTACTCACCGCCTTCTGGACCGGCACCTTTCATCTCAAAGAGCACACGATACATCAGACGTCCGGCGCGTCGGGCTGCCCAGTTATCGAGTCGTGTCGGATCGAGATCTTTGGCGGTCTGCAAAACACCGACGTTGACCAACGGGTAGATCTCATCAATCTTGCGAACGAGCTCTTTTCCGTTGGGAATGGTCGGTTTGAGATAAATACTCTCACGTGACAATCGTCTCGCTTCACGAAAGTTTTCCGCCTTCAAGGCCGCGATCGCGCCGGCCTGTCGCTCTTCTGCCATCTTGAGAAAGATCTGATTCCATTTCTTGATCGATGTGAGCGATTTGCCGAGATAATCCTTCTCCAGGCGAGCCAACAATTTCTGAGCCAACTCGAGCTTATTCTCTTCCATCAGCTTTTTCATCAGCCCATCGGTCATCATGCTGATTGCGGCAAGCACCGCTTGCGTTTTGTACTCCGGTGCATAGCGATGCAACTCTTCGAGCATCGCCAACGCCGGGCCGATCTCACCTTTGTTGTAACGGCTTCCCGCGTCACGCATCAAGAATTCCGAACGCAGGGTCCGTAGATTCGGGCGGCTGGGATAGTCCCGGATCAACACCGCCAGAAACGGATAAGCCCCGGTGAAGTCGCCATTTTTGATTCGGTCGGCGGTTTCACGTTCAAGCCGTTTTTCCCAAAAATCGATCATCTCGACATCGTCCCATTTGGCGACGAAGTCTTTTGTCTCGATCCCGATGACACGAAACTTCAACTGCCCCTTCGGACTCGACGGCATCGAGCGACCGGGAAGATCGAGCAAGCGTGTCTTAACCCAACCGCCACCGGCGGACTCTTTGAACAGAATGATGTCGTGCGGGTCTTCTTGCAGCAGTTCCAGACCAGGATCTTCGGGGCGGCCTTTTTCAGCGTAATTGATGATCTCTGCATGAGCGGTCGAGCCCATCAACGCAAACGAGCACGAAAACACCAAGGCCAAACACGGTATCGCTTTTTTAAATAACATTCGCATGGTCGATCAGTTCTCACCTGGGATATTGGTGATGTAGACCACGCCCTCGGCACCAGGCACGAGCAAACGACTGCCGACGGGAAGCGGGCTCGCCGACAACGGCTGGCCCAGTTCGGTCGTTCCGAGCACGTTGCCGCTGGCAGGATCGATCGCGACGAGCCAACCATCCTTGCCGGTCAAAATCCAACGTCCTTGAATCGACACGACCTTGTCGACCGGCAAACCTTTCGTCGGCATCGGCGTCTGGAAGACTTGACCGCCATCTGAATCGTAAGCTCGCAGAACGGAATCGTTGGTGATCAACAACGCCAGTTCATCACCGCTGTCGGTCTTACCCAATACCGGTCCCCATTCGATCCTGCCATCCAAAAGCAGCTTGAATTTCTCATCCAACGTTTCTTCGTCGTGACCGACCAGGAAGTCAGCCGCAGGTCCGTTGACCCCACCGATAAAGGCGCCGCCGACACCAATCGTCTCGCCCAAGAACGGAGCCGCCAAATCGACGCTCGACAGTTCACGGATCTGATCACCGACTCGGAGCCGATAAAGTTTCTTGCGGCTGTCCGCGATCAACACCTGATCGGGATCACTGCTGAATCGAACCGGCGTCGTCCAGCTCACCTTCGCCGTCGGATCACTGGCGGGTTGGAACGGAGCACCTTTAGGGGCACCGGTCTCCCAATTCATCAACACGACACGTCCGGAATCCAACGGCAAGAACAATCCACCTCCGCTGAAAATCCCCACGCCGGTCGGTTTGGGACCGGTCAATGGAAAGGTGATCTTACGGAGCTTTTCCTTCCGGCGGGTCGGGTCATAGATCATCGCCTCACCAGCCTGCGACCGATTGAGCAGGATCCGGCGAATTTCATCCACCGCGATCGGATCGGTAAAATTCATCGAGATCGAGTTCGCACCAGGGTTTTCGATCGGTCCCTGAGTCGATCCGCTCGCGAGCGATTCACGGTCGAGTTCGAACAACGCCCCTTGGCTGGTCACGGCATGGAACCCGGCTGCGTTTTTCTCCAACATCGAAATCGGAGTACCAACGTCGGTCCGCCAAAGCTCTTGCCCCGTCTTCGGTTCTGCGCCGGTCACGCGAATGGCAGAGGTACCACGCAGACGACGGGCGTGAATGAGGGCGTCTTCCAAAGCCAGCGGCTGCCCGATGAAAGTGTCACCCTCTTCCTTGCCCCAATCGTAAACGACACGTCCGGTATTGATCTGTAATTCGTATCGACCGACACGTGTTCCGGTAATCCACATTTGACTGCGGCCGACCGCCATGTGGGTCAACGTCGGTGTGTCATAAGATGCGACTTGTTGGGCAATCAAAGAGACCTGTTGGTTTTCCGCGGTCGGCTCGATGTCATACACCGCGACTTGTCCTCGATCGGTCAACACGATCATGCGTCGCTGCTGGATCACAGGGGGCACCATGACATTGCCCGTCAAACGGAACGGCTGCTGGGCCACTTTCAAACTGCCGCCCTTCTCGTCCATCCGCAACACGTGCACGTTCGCGTAATCCGCCCCAGCGTTTTCGATCACGAACAGGTGACCAAGCAGCGAAACCGGCGCGACCGCGATCGTCCCCTCTTCATGACCAATGTAAAAACTCTCGATACTGTTGCCCGTACGTGAATCGAGCACGTAGAGGTTGCTGTGATCTCCGGGTAAATAAACCCGTCTCAAATCATCGTCGATACCCGCTGCGGTACTGATCGACTGCGGCAACTGCGTTGCCCAGTTCGTGTCACCGGTTTCCGTATCGAGTGAGATCAGTCGGCCTGAATAAGCCGAGATCAAGATCGAATTTTTCCCTGCGACGGGTTCGAAAAACTCCTCGCCGATATTCGATCGCCACAGCAACTCGCCATCGCGACCACGACAATGGCGAACTTCGTTGGTGGTCAAGTCACTGAGCAACACCGAGGCGCCGCCATCGAGCCGGATCGGCGTATGGTCTTCACCGTAACCGGTGAATTTTCGCCACAGCAGACGTCCATCGTACGCCGAGAACGCGAGCACACTGCCCCCGGCACGGAGATAGTAAATGTCGTCTTCCAGTCCGGTGACAGGAGTCCCTTCTCGCGTCGTCAACACGATCGACTTTAACGTCCCTTCTTCGATCGGTTCCGTGATCGGTTCTGGTTTGTTTTTGGACAGCGAGACAAGTGATTGTTGGATTCCACTCGCCTCTTTGATCAAGACCGTCAATCGTGGGTCGACGGCGAGTTCAGGGAAATCTCGCAGAAGCGATTTGCGGAGATCGTAGGCTTTCTTGGTATCCTTCGCCGCCAACGCCTCCTTCATCCCCGCTTCGGTTTCATCCAAACGGATGTTTCGATCGATATCGCGTTTGACTCGATTGCGAGCTTCGGTGACTTCGAGCAATCGACCCTCGAGAGTCGTCTTCATCGACGACGTCACGTAGTTCGGGTTTTCGATCAGCTTCCATTGTTCGTCGAGTCGCGCGAGCAATCGTTGTTTCTCCGTCGTCTCGGTCGCTTTGCCCGCTTCCTTGGCGATATTCTCGGCAATTTCAACGAGCAGGGCCGCGAGGTTACCGCGTTCGCCGTTCATCGCTTCTTCGTCAATGATACGAGGCAGGACTTCTTCGGCTTTTTCCAAACCTTTGGTGGGGTCCGTCATATCGGCGCTACGATAAATCTCGCACATCGCGATCTTCACCCGCGCCTCCGACGAATACTGACTGTCCTGACCGAACTGAGCCAGGAAACCGATGTAAGCGTCTTGAGCAGGCTGGTAGCTCTGTGCGTCGTACTGCTTGTTTGCCGCCTCGATCACCTCGTCAATGTTTGCCTTGTTCAGGATCAGGTAAAACCCGGAACCGGCGATAATCAGGAACCCGATGATGCCGAGGTAACCATAGATTTTGAACGAATCCCAAACCGACTTATGCTCGGGCGGTTTGACTCGGCCGGGCGGCTTTTTGCGTTGCGGGCGCTGGCCGTTGGAGCCACCACCGGAAGCCACCGCTTCGACAGGAACGGCCTCAACCGCAACGGCTTCGACGGGAACCGCTTCGACGGGAACCGCGTCAACCTCAACAGGCTCAGCATCCACCATGACCGGTTCGGCATCGAATACCTCATCGACAAAGGCACCGTCATCGGGCAACGCGGTCAAATCCTCTTCCGCCTCGACGACCTCAACGGCTTCGTCGTCGTTACTGCGGAGTTCACCGATTAATTTGGTGGCCTGGAAACGCGTCAATTGACCGTTGTCGACCAACAATTTGGCGACAGCTTCTGGGGTAACGCGAGCACCACCTTCGGTCAATTGTTCACGCAGGGCTTCGATAATCTCTTGATCGAGCAGACCGCGACGTTCGAGGCGATCAATCAGTTCGTTTGCAAGCATGGAGAGAGCTATTCGCGATTAGCTGCTAGCGATACCGCCGAGCAACCGGAGAGGAGTAGTTGTGTGTGAAGAGGAAAAGAGTTTGATGCGATCCGTCTGTCGCGTGCCGCCGACGATCAATCGAAACCATCGACTTCGGCGACTTGGATCTCGCTAAAACCCGCGATCGTTCCCGCATCCATGGCATCGACGAGCATCTGCAACTTAGCGTTTTCATGGACCTTGATGTCCAATCGCATGCCATCCTTGTTCGCGCCGATGGCTTCTTTTAGCGCGTTGATCAAATTGTGTTTGCCGGGAGTCTCTTTTTCCCACTCGGGCGCGAGCACCAAGAAGCCGCCGTTCTCCTCGATCTCGAGTTCGATCGGGTCGAGTTCCTCGGTCGGCTCTTCGACGTTGGACATACTCGGCAAATCCGAATTTTGCCTCGGCATTTTGATGGACTTCTGCAAACTGAAACTCGCCGTGACCATAAAGAAGATCAACAACAGGAACGTCACGTCGACCATCGGCGTCATGTCGAGTTCACCTTCGTCGCGTTTCTTGCGCGGCGGCATGCCATCGTCGTCATCTTCGAGCAGAGCCGAAGGAGGTGTCTCAGCGTGATGCGTCGATGGGCGTGGATATCCTGTGGCAATCGCGTCGGCGATCTTGGCCTGGTCGAGCGTCGCGGCACCGCCGCCCCCACTCGCTGCCGCTTGAGCACGACCACCCGTCACGACGCCCGTCTCGGGAACGCGTACGGCTTCGACCTCAAACACCCGTTCTTCGCCCGCACGGACCGGCTCCGCAGCGTCGACTTCGATCGCGTCAACCTCGACAGCATCGATCTCTTCCCCCTCCTCGACCTCCGCATGATCGCGGCTCGACGGCGGCGACACCAACGCGGGGATCGTCAATGCTTTTTCGCATCCGGGGCAACGAATGGTACGTCCGGCCAACCTTTCGTTGACGCGGCGACGCATACCACATGATTCGCATTGCACGTTGATTGACATGTTACTGATCCCTCATCCTATTTTTCTTTCACAGCGATGTAGGTAAATTCCATGTCCGTGAACTCGTCACCAATAATCTTCTGCACCCGCGTGACTTCAGAGACTTTGACGTCTCCATCACCGAGCAACATCACTTGATCTTTGTTTTTGCTGATCGATTTCTCGAGTTCGTTGGTGACGTACTCGACAATCTCATTGGCTTGAGCCTCTTCGTCTTTGCTGAATTCGCTCTGATCGCGTCGTTTCAAAATCGCGGGTGAATCGCCGCCACCGGGCTCGATGAAGATGACCGCGGAATCCTTCGCCGAGATCGCCAACCCGTTGTCGGCATCGGGAATATTCCCGGTCTGAGTGGGGTCCATTTTCGATGCCACGACGAAGAAGATCAGCAACAGGAACGTGATGTCGATCATCGGCGTGATATCCATTTCCTCTTCTTCGCGCTTGGCGCGAGGCGGAACGGCATCGAGGTCGTCTTCATCTTCTGGTTCGATCAAATCAGCGTGCATGTTTGTTCACTCTTGTTCGTTTTCTTCTTGTCACGGGCAAAGGTGCTGCGATGTCTCATCCATGGACGGGGATGGGGTCGCAACGCAATCCGCTTCTAGACCGTTTCCGCGTAGGCCGGTTCCGCCTCCGCTTGGGCAGCGGATGCCGGACGGGCCGCTTCGACGGCGAGCCCCGCTTTGAACGCCTCGAAGAATCGAGTCAGCCCCGAACCAACCAAATCCTCCATCTTTGCGATCCGAATATTCACCGTCGCGATCAGAATCATCAACGGAATCGCGATCGCCAGACCGCTGGCCGTCGTCACGAGTGCCACCTGAATGTCACCGGCGAGCAACGAAGGCTCGACGCTTTCCGCGGTCGCGAGCGTCTTAAACGCCCCCATCATCCCGAACACCGTCCCGAACAGACCGATCATCGGCGCACTTTTAATCACCGTACTGACCCAACTGAGCCGGTATTCCAAATCGCTCATCACGTCGCGCTGGAACCGGTCCATCATGATCTGGCGTGCCCGGCGAAAACCTTCGGCGCGATTATCGATCGCCATGTGCATCATCTGCGGGATTGCGCGGGTATCGCCTTGGCAATATTCCTCGACCCCTTCGAAATCCCCCTCTTTGAGCATTTGCTCACAATCGTCCATGAACGTGTCCTGTTCCTCTTCGGTCTTAAATCGCTTCTGAGCCACGCGCGTCCACACGATCACGATTTGGTAGAGGCCCCACAGGGCGACAATCGCCAAAGCCCCGTAGGTGGAGTTGGAAATCAGCGTATACAGGTCGGCCGCAGCAAGAAAAAACAAGGTCGGTTCCTATGGGGTTGAAAGGGGATGCAGATAAGTGGGCAGCAGCGATGTAGCTTTATCGTTTGTTGCGATAACGTTGTTCGGTGACTTCAAAGACGTAACCGCTGCCTTCGGGCTTGCTAAAGAACACGGTTTTGGCGATTTCGGTGACGCTCTTGTGTCCCTTGCTCGCTGCATACTCTAGTTCGATATGTGCCAACTGGTTTTCAAGATCCGGGGGAATAAACTTCAAGATGTTCCGGCCACCTCCGGTATTCACCCCTGCTTGGTTGAGCAATTGGATATCAAAGTCCTTTAAGGGGCTTTGAGTTGCCCACATGAAGTACAAACGTTTTTCGCTTGCACTGTCATCGCTGTGGCGGGACTTTGGCCGTGTCGACAAGTTTGTCGCGTAGTCCACACCCTGGACACCCCCGCCCACTGTTCCGAGCTCGATTCCATAAAAATCCAGCTGCTGCGAGTACGGTTTGATGCCTTTTGCGGAGAAGTTCAACTGCCAACGCTCGAATCGTGGCACGATGTCTTCACCTTCCCCCTCGGGACCTGGTGGACGACTGTCCCCTTTGCCCGAACCCGATGTGCTGGCGGTGGCGTTGGTGTTCATCGTGTCGAGCGAGGCCGCGACGCTACTGACTGCGTCGGTGACCGCCTCAATGGTGTCCTGCAGGGTCGGCTCCATCAGTTCCTCGACCTCTTCGGCCCCCGGCGGCTCGAAGTCCCGCTCGAAACCTTCCGCGTTATCCGCCCGGCCGGCCGCGTTTTCGATGATCGGCTCGATCGGTTTGACACGGACCGGCATCCGCATCGTCAACCAGACCACGAACAACATGAAAACGAAGGTGCCCAGGAACAGGATCGTCGCCATAAAAAAGGATGAAACGGCGTCGAATTTGCTGGTACGCAGCTTCTCGCGTTCCTCGAGCCGCTTGGCCTGGATCGGAGTCAGCTCTGGATGAGATTTTGCGTTCGCACCGTGATTTTCAGCCTCCGTATGCACCTCGGCTTCGAGAACCGCAGATTGGCTTGAATCAGGATCAGGGGATGCAGCCATACCCATAAAATTTCGATTTTTAGAAAAGAGTTTTCGTCGGGGCCGATTGACGCGAACCCATATGATAGCGTAGTTTTCTCATCTGTTGAACAAAAAAGCCACGCGGGCACCGGGTTCCCACCCTACTGTATGTCTAAGGGGCGTTTGATTGTTCAGGTTAGGTAGCTCAGTTGGTAGAGCACGGCCCTGAAAAGGCCGGTGTCCGCGGTTCGAGCCCGCGCCTAACCACTTTCTGGCTGGCGAGCCATGCCCGAAGTCGCACGACTCGGAGCCTTCTTTCCCGCAACATCCTGCGGTCTCAGCCCCCCTCCAAACGCTTTCTTTTTTTGGAATTCTTTCTTTGCGACCGCCTCGGCACGGTCGATGAAAAACGCCCAAATCCTTACAACGAAGGGGCGTCCACAATCGACACCGCTGACCAAGGCAACGAGATGAATGAATCGCCCGACGCCTCTCCCCCTCACAAGCCCGCCGCCGACAAACCGACCGATCCGCCCACCGGCGATTCGATGCCGGCTGAAGACTACGTTTCCAAGGAACAATGGGGCAGTCGGATCGGAGTCGTGCTCGCGGTCGCCGGCAGCGCCGTCGGACTAGGCAACTTCCTTCGATTCCCCGGCCAGGCGGCCCAAAACGGTGGCGGTGCCTTCCTGCTGCCATACTTCATTTCGCTGCTGGTCCTCGGCATCCCGCTTTGCTGGGCCGAATGGACGATGGGCCGATTTTCCGGGGTCCGCGGCTTTCACTCCGCACCGGGCGTCTTCAGCGTCGCCTGCCGGACTCCCAAAGCCAGATATCTCAGCGTCTTCGCACTGCTGATCCCGCTGGTCATCTACATGTATTACATCGTGATCGAAGCCTGGTGCTTGAGCTACGCGTGGAACTACTTCACCGGTGACCTGATGCTCGGCGAAGACTCCGATGCCTACACGGCCTACTTTGACAACACGGTCGGGATGAATACCGACGGACATGTGTTCGGCAAAGGCTCATCGATGCTGGGCTTTATCCTGATCACGTTCGCGGTGAATTTCGTCCTGATCTACCGTGGGGTCTCCGCCGGAATCGAAACGTTCTGCAAATTTGCGATTCCCCTCATGGTCGTCTGTGCGCTCTGTGTCCTGGTGCGTGTTCTGACGTTGCCCAGCGAACAGGTCAGCGCGGGCCTCGGGTTCATGTGGAACCCCAAACCCGAAGCACTCACCGATCCGAAAACTTGGCTAGCCGCATCCGGCCAAATTTTCTTTAGCCTCTCGGTCGGTTTCGGGGTGATCATCAACTATTCGAGCTACCTAGGCAAGAAAGATGATGTCGTGCTGAGCGGACTGACCGCCTGCAGCATGAATGAGTTTTTCGAAGTCTGCTTGGGCGGACTGATCACACTCCCGGCGGCGTTCATCTTTTTGGGTGCCAGCGTGGCGTCGTTCGGCACGTTCGGCTTGGGCTTCAACGCGTTGCCGAACGTCTTTGCTCAAATGCCAGCCGGGCAGCTGTTCGGATTCCTGTGGTTCTTCATGCTGTTCCTCGCCGCCATCACAAGCAGTCTTTCCATGCTGCAACCGGTGATCGCGTTTTTCGAGGAAGGGTTCGCGCTGGAACGACACGTTTCGAGCACGTTTCTCGGTATGATCGCGCTGGCCGGGACGTTCTTCGTCGTCTATTTCTCGAAAGGCCTCAAAGCCCTCGACACTTTGGATTTTTGGGTCGGCACTTTCCTGATCTTTGTCCTGGCGATGATCCAGGCGGTGATCTACGGCTGGGTATTTGGCATCGTCCGGGGCGAGCGCGAAGCACATGTGGGTGCCCATTTGCGGATCCCCCATTTCGTCCAACTGATTCTGAAATACGTCGTCCCGGTGTACCTCGGCGCGATCTTCGTCGCCTTCTGTTATCAGAACGTGCTCGGCTCGACAGATGCCGAAACCGGCGAATACAAACCCGGCTATCTCGACAACATTATGTCGGATTCCGTCGTAATGATGTCGGTTTTATTCATCATCGGCGTGACGGCGATGCTGCTCGTCTTGATTCACATCGCCGGGAACAACTGGATTCGCGATGGCAAGTTTGCCTTCCTCGAGGAACACGACACCGGATCCACAACCGACTCGGGAGAAGAACTATGACGGCCGGCGGACTAAGCGTGATGGTGCTTTCCATCGGCGCGGTGATCTCGATGCTAAGCTTTTGTCTCTACAAAGTATTGACGTTGCCCCCCGTGGAAGAAGAATTCGGCGACGAAGACACTGAGAAATCGAAAGAGCTTTAATGCAACGTCTCTGTGTGCTCAACGTTGTCGGGCTCACGCCGGGGCTGCTCCCTCACGCACCACGATTATCTCAGCTCGGTGCGGCTCGCCCATGGACCAGTCCGGTCCCCGCTGTTACCGCGACGAGCCAAGCAACGATGTTGACGGGGCTACCGCCTCGCGACCATGGCATCGTCGGTAACGGATGGTTGTATCGCGACACACAAGAAATCCGTTTCTGGCAACAATCTCGCCTGCTGATCCAAGGCGAGTTGTTCTACGAACGATATGAAACGGCGAAGATGTTTTGGTGGTTCAACCAAGCGACCAACGCCCGCTACGGCGCAACCCCCAAACCGCACTATGGATGTGACGGCAGCAAGGCGTTTGACGTTCTCGATTGGACCACATGCGACCTGACACGCAAACTCGGCCCGTTTCCGTTTTTTGCGTTCTGGGGCCCCGGTGCCGGAATCGCCTCGAGCGACTGGATCGCCGACGCGACCGCCTTGGTGCTGCGAGAGAAACAACCGCAGCTCACTCTGTGCTACCTGCCGCATTTGGACTACGACTTTCAACGCCTCGATCACCATGACCCCACGCGGGTTGCCGAAGTCGACGCTGCCGCGGGCCGAGTCATCGACGCGGCTCAAGAAATCGACGCAAAAATTGTTGTCGTCAGTGAGTACGGACTGACACCCGTCAGTCGCCCCGTGCATCTCAATCGAGTATTAAGGCAACACGGCTACCTTCGCACTCGATTAGGGCCTTTCGGAGAAGCGTTGGTGGTCCCCGACTGCGAAGCCGTCGCGGTTGCCGACCATCAAGTCGCACATGTTTATGTGCGCGACACCAAGAACATCCAAAGGGTCGCGCAGATCTTGCGCGACGTTCCTGGCGTCGCCGCAGTCGTTCCTCCGGGCGAACTGCAACTCGACCATTCGCGCAGCGGTGAACTTGTCGTACTTTCTGAACCAGACGCTTGGTTCACCTACTACTATTGGAATGATGATCGCGACGCGCCCGACTTTGCACGAACCGTCGATATTCATCGAAAACCGGGCTACGACCCATGTGAATTGTTCATGACGAGTCGCGCACGGGCGGCGGCGAGACTGTTCCAGAAAAAGATCGGCATGCGATACAAGATGGACGTCATCCCGCTTGACGCAACGCTTGTTCGCGGCAGTCATGGTTTGCTCGCCAGTCATCCCGATGATGGACCTCTCATCATTGGCCCCCACGAACCACCCGGCGATATGTCGGGATTCCCCGCCTATGTGCACTCCCTCCTGTAGATCATTCCGTCCTGAAAACCCGCCGCACACAACGATGCCACATAACGCTCTCCGATACCGTTCCCCATTCGCGCTGATCTCGCTGTTGCTCGCGATAGGAGTCGCGTCGACTTGCGCCGCGCATGCCCCCGCCGTTGATTCCGCACCACCACCGGCTCCATGCGCCGGCGATCGCGAACGGCTCTGTATATCGAGAATCTTCCACGGTTCGGACTTCAATCTTGAAACCAAATCGTTGCAGTGGGACGAAACCGACGACGTTCTGTGGTGGAAGCGCAGCACCAGCCAAGGGCACCCCGAAATCGTGCGTCTGTCCGTTCCCGATGTCGACGAAACCATCACCGTTTCGTCGGATCAGTTCCAGCTCCCTTCCGGCGAACGCATCTCGGTCAGCGATTTCCAATGGTCCGCCGACCATCGTTACCTGCTTGTGTTCACCAACACGGTCAAGGTGTGGCGTGCCAACACACGTGGCGACTACTGGCTGCTGGACATGCTCTCGAAATCCTGGCGAAAACTCGGCGGCGAATCGGCGAGCGACCAGTCATTGATGTTTGCCACCTTTTCTCCGAAAGGGGACGCGGTCGCCTACGTCCGTGATCGCAATCTTTATTGCGAAGAAACTGCCACCGGAACGATCCACACGGTCGCCGCGAGCGACAACCCTCAACTGATCAACGGTACCTTCGACTGGGTCTACGAAGAGGAACTCAGCTTGCGTCGTGGGTTTCAATTCAGCCCCGATGGATCCAAAATCGCGTTTTGGCAGTTAGACGAAACCGACGTCCCCGTTCACTCGCTGATCGATAACACCTCGCAGCGTTACCCGAGTCTTAAACGTTTCGCTTACCCCAAAGTCGGGCAGACCAACGCGGCCGCACGGATCGGCGTCTTTGATTTCGATACCCAATCGACCACGTGGATGAAAACCGAGGGTGATCCTCGCAACCACTACCTCGCCGCGTTGCAGTGGCTTCCCAAGGACGTCCCGGGGGCAAACGAACGGTTGCTGATCCAACAATTGACACGACACCAAAACGAGAACCGACTGTGGATCGCTGATGTCTCAACGGGAAACAGCATCGTTCTGCTCAACGAGACCAGCCCCGGATGGGTTTTGCATCAACCCAAATTGTATCCATTGCCGCCCCGATCCGGTTCGGCGGCAGCACCGCAACAAACATCCAACAACACCGCAACAAACCTATCGCCGCGTTCTACTATCGACTTCGCATGGCTGAGTGAACGCACCGAGTGGCAACACCTGTATCGCCTTTCAATCGACGCCAGCTACCTTTCCGGGCCCATCACGGCCCGCGGTGCGCTCGACAAGAATGGTTGCCAACAAGGCGTTTCACTGACGCCGATCACCACCGGCTTATGGGATGTGATCTCGCTAGATGCCGTCGATCCGACATCTGGCCGATGCTACTTCACGGCCTCGCCGAGCAACGCCGCCACCCGCGGGCTGTACACCTGCGACGCTCTCGCCTCAGCCCCGATCGCCAAACCGCAGCGAGTGTCCTCTGACCAAAATGGCACATTCGCATACGAGATCAGCGACTCGACCGATTTCGCCCTCGAAACTTGGTCGGATTTTTCGACGCCTCCGGTGCAAAGGCTGGTTCGGCTGGATAAACGAGAAGTCATCAAGACGCTTGTCGACAATGCTGCGGTCAAACAAGCCCTCGATGAACTGAAACCGGTCGATCACCAATTCATCTCATTGACCATTGACGACAACACCTCGCTCGACGCGTGGTTCATGCAGCCCGTACCGAAGGCCGATTCCAACAACTCGCCTGTCGCGGGCAAATCCATTCCGTTGATCGTTCACGTCTACGGAGAACCCGCCGGGCAAACGGTTCGCGATGTATTCGGTGGCCAAAATTACCTTTGGCATCGTTACCTGACACAGCTCGGATTCGCAGTCGTCAGTATCGACAACCGCGGCACGGCATCACCACGCGGCCGCGCATTTCGGCAGAGTATTTATGGAAAAATCGGCGTCCTGACACCGGCCGATCAAGCCGCGGGCGTGCGTCGACTGCTCGAACGTTTCCCCCAACTCGATCCTGAACGCGTCGGGGTGTGGGGTTGGAGCGGTGGCGGTTCAACGACCCTAAATAGCATGTTTCGCCATTCCGATTTGTTCGCCGCAGGGATTGCGATCGCTCCCGTCCCCGACCAATTCGACTATGACACCATTTACCAGGAACGGTATATGGGACTGGTCGAAGACGACCGTCAACGATTCGTCGATGGATCTCCGATCACCCACGCCGAGGGTCTCGCCGATCCATTACTGATCGTGCACGGTACCGGCGATGACAATGTTCATTACGGATCGACCGAGCGGCTGATCAATCGCCTCGTCGCTGCAGGAAAGCAATTCCGGTTGATGGCGTATCCCAATCGCTCTCACTCGATTTCGGAAGGTGAAGGGACCGCGATGCACATGCGTCAAATGATGACCAACTTTTTCATCGAGCACCTGCAACCGGCCAAATAGTTCGCACGCGGCAAACTGGCTCGAGACGAATCGTCGACGGAGTTCCAACTCTCGATTCCGCTCAGCTATATTGTGGCGATGAACATTACCAAAATTTTAGATTCGTCATCACAACCACGCGTCGTCCTGGTCGAGAACGGCCAAGTGTTTCCGTTACAAATGACAGAAACACTCGCCACGCTCTCTGACATTCTCGCTGCCGATCAACCGATCGCCGCGGCCGAGTCGTTGGAACGCGATCGTCCCACACCGATCGAAGAGGTAACACGGTGGCTGCCACCGATTGATCATCAGGAGGTCTGGGCGGCGGGGGTGACGTACCGGCGAAGCCAAACGGCTCGCATGGAAGAGTCCGAGGCCGCCGCATCGTGTTATGACCGCGTCTACCAAGCCGATCGCCCCGAACTGTTCTTCAAAGCGACACCGTCCCGGGTCAGCGGGCACAAGCAACCGCTTCGCATCCGCGCCGATGCAACCTGGAGCGTCCCAGAGCCAGAAGTCACGCTGGTGCTGTCGCCACAGCTTCGAATTGTTGGCTTGACGGCTGGCAACGACATGAGCTCGCGCGACATCGAAGGCGAAAACCCGCTCTATCTTCCTCAAGCAAAATGCTACGATCAGTGCGCTGGATTGGGTCCGTGGATCCGACTCTACAACTCGCTCCCGCCAGTCGAAGAGATCACCGTTCATCTACAGATCCGCCGCGCCGGATCGGTCGTTTTCAACCAGTCGACCTCCGCTGGCGAAATGGCACGTCAATTCGAAGATTTGGTCAGCTGGCTCGGTCGCGATAATACGTTTGCCAATGGCGCCTTCCTGATGACGGGAACTGGCATCGTTCCGTCCAACGATTTCACCCTTCATCCCGGCGACATTGTTGACATCTCCATCGCCGACATCGGAACGCTCTCAAACCCAATCGTGCAAAACAAATAAGAATCGCACACTCTCCCACCTACAACCTCCAATGTGAGGCTGATGAACGTCAGGCTGGGCTTCTGCCGCTACCCTGCGTTGCGTTTCCTATCTCGCCGCGTGTCGTGCCAATCGCTCGGCAATGTTGTCGCGTCTTTGTATTATCGTCCCCTACGGCATAGCCAGTGGACTTCGTTCGCTGTGCCCGAACGATCGTTTCGGGTTAGAACGACAAACGCGTTATCCGCCACAGCCACCACATCCCCCGCAGCCACCTCCTCCGCAGCCGGATCCACACCCCGAACCGCAGCCGCTGCTACTTGAACTGCTACTCATTCGCTGCATGACCGGCGCCAGCGGACTGAAGCCTTCAAAGCCCGAGATAGCAGTGGCTCCCAACAGGGCGACATTAAGCAGCACCCAGTCACCGCTAGGGACGCTCGCCGATCCCATCATCGCGGTAGGTTGATTGCCTGCCAAATTTTTCTTACTGCGTTCGATGTAAGCGGTCCCCGCCGGGGTGACTTTAATTTGACGAAAATTGAGCAACATCGCCACCACCAAAAACACGGCCATCATCATGACCAAGAAGCCGACCTCTTCGCCCGCCCAAATCCCCTGGACCAATCGCAACCCTCCCAACAACAAAATCACGCCCACCAACATCATCGCCGAACTGCTGTGAAAGTTGGAATCATCACGTAGGCCGAGCCCCAGCAACTTGTTGTTGATGCGTTCATAGTGTGGCTTGATCGTTTTGAGTAACTGAGTCGTTGCGGTCCCTTTCTCAATCTCCGCGTACATGTCCCGATCGATACTCGACGAAATGGGCTTCGCGTTCGGCTTCACAAGAAACTTCCCATTCGAAAACCAGCCTGGCGGCTTGGTTTCGATGTGCCCTTCCGCGTAAAGACGTGTTAGCGACACGTATGCCAACCGCGTACCTCCGCCAGACAGAACGGCCAACTCGTCGACACTCAGATCAGGCGGAAGAGATTTTGAGGGTTCAATCGTTTCCGACCTTGCGACGTTTCGCAGCACCAGCACGGCGGCCGATCCGATGACACACAGCCCACCGTAGAACAACAGAAAACCACTCCCTCCTAGATTGAATGGAAAGACGCCGCCGACGATTCCAGGCAGTAACCAAACCGGTTGCTGTCCCGAGATCATCGTCGAAGCACAACCAGGCAGGAATACGAGAGCGAATAACAGAACCGCCACCAATACCGGCCAAACGTAGATACGCGGAATCAGCCAGTAGTGTGCCGCGTTGATCCAGGTCCATTCACCCGCATGGCTAAATCGCTTCTCTGGATCAGGCCAAATATCTTGCGGTGGATCTTGTCCAAATAACTCCGAATAGCTTTTCAGCGTTTCCGCGTACCAATCATGAAACTTGACACCCTCGCTCGAACCTCCCGCCGTCGGTTCATGATGCAGTGGGCGTCCCAAGGTCTCGCCACAGAAGCGATCCCAGTAAGAGCGGGTGTAGGTCAGGTGCAGATGCCACGCTTGGTCCACCGCTTCACTCGGTGTGACATGATGCCCACTGGCCAGAGCCAAAATGCAGAAGCGTTTATATTCGCGAACCACTCGCTGCGAATAGGCCACGGTCCACCGATTCTCTCTTGCCAAGCGTTGAGGAAAACTCAAAGCCTTTTCGCCTGGATCGATCTCAAACGCCTCGACGCGATCGATTAACTGCCGAGTCTCATCCCGCATAACGAACCCCCGCTTACCTCGATAAACTACCAGCCCACTGCAGCCTCCGCATTATCCTACGGACGCATTGTACCGATCCCGCGAGCCGACGCGCAAGCGTGATTTTTTCAGCGTGTTCACGCGGTGGAAATTGACCAAGTTCCCGAAACCTTCCGCGATGAAATCACCGCCAACACCCTGGCGAGACCGCTAGTGTGCCTAGACCGCACCGACAGCTAAGCAGGTAGGCCGGAACAATTGGGCGAAATTCTGAGAGCCCTTTGGGCGTTAGGCTGGACTGATAAATCTCTGGACTGCTAATTCGTTGCGAAGACGTGGCAATAGAAAGCCGTGTCAGTATTGCTTCCGTTCCTAGTCGCGATAGCGACGGCAGACACCAGCCCCGGACGTGAGTCCGGGGTCGACGTCGCCCCCCGCATACACCAAGTCGCGAAGCGATGACAGATGCCGCTCCCGATGGTTCATTCGTGCGTCCACCCGTGTTTTGTGTCGTCGCGTTGCGACTTGCTTCGCTTTGTCTTCCCAAACCACGGACTCACGTCCATGGCTTTTGGATCTCGTCACGATCGTGACTAACCATTCGCGTATTACTAGATCCAGCTAAACGCAAAAGGGATAGCGACACGTCTTGTCCAGAACAAATTTTTGGCAGCCCAGTGATAGCCTTGGTTAACCGTAGCAACCATGATTTGCATCAAATGACCGATGTACCGAAAAACTCCAGCCTACGTGCTTAATTGGTATCACGTAAACTGCCAGCTACTGAGCGTATTCCAAGGCAGAATTTCCTGGGACGAATCAAGTTGCAAACAGACGTTTTTCGAGTTGACATAATGACGAATCGAACATTTGATCAGCTTTCTGATAATGAGCTGGTGGAGCCAACAACAAGACGACGCGATCGAGCTGATTCCCGAACTTTTTCAAACCGTTGAACCATGAATCGCGAAGCCCCTTTGAATGACGTCATCCGTTTACTTGAAGAAGACGAGGAGCTGAGAAATAAGCTAGCCGAGTTTTTCGTCGATCACCAATCCGCAACCGGTTTCTTCTCTGCTTTGGTCCCGCCCGCGGCGATCCCTTCGAGCCACGGCACGGCGACGATCTGCAGCGACGACGTGCTTGCCAAATTACCCGAGGCCGGTGAGTCGATTGGGGATTACGAGTTGCTCCAACAGATCGCTCGCGGAGGAATGGGAGTTGTTTTTAAAGCTCGTCAAATGAGTCTCGATCGGATCGTTGCGCTCAAGGTGATGAGGAAGCCGTTTGATGGATCAACTGCCGCGGCGAGGTTTGTTGCCGAAGCGCAAGCGGTCGCCAAGCTGAGTCACCCTCACATCGTTCCCATTTACGAGGTGGGCAGCGAAGCCAACATTTCCTTCTTCACGATGAAGTTCTTTGAAGGTGGAACGCTCGGCCGGCACGCGGCGACGATTCGAAGTGACCTGGCGGCGATTGCCGAGTTGATGATCAAAATTGGGCACGCGATCGAGCACGCCCATCGCCGCGGAATTTTGCATCGCGATCTCAAACCGTCCAACGTACTGATCGATCAAGATGGGCAACCTTACGTCGCTGACTTCGGGCTAGCCAAACAAATCGATGTGGACAGCAACCTGACTCGAGATGGGGCGATCGTGGGCACCCCCAACTACATGGCCCCCGAACAGGCGCGGGGTCCCGATGAGTTGACCACCGCGTGCGATGTCTACGGACTCGGGGCTATTCTCTACGAATTGCTCAGCGGTCAGCCGCCCTTTCAGCATGACTCACCCACCCTAACGCTTTTGGCTGTGGTCAGTGAAGATCCGGTCCCGCTGCAAAAGCTGGTTCCCACTCTCGACCGAGACCTGGCGACCATTTGCATGAAATGTCTCGAGAAGCAACCGACTGCTCGCTATGGATCGGCACAGGGATTCTCCGAAGACTTACAGCGATACTTGCGAGGAGAACCAATCCGGGCTCGCGCCACGTCAAATGTCGAACGCTGCGTCAAATGGGCTCGGCGGAAACCGGCGATCGCGATACTGATCACGCTGTTAATGTTCAGCATTGTTACCGGGTCACTCGGTTCGGCCATGTTTGCTTGGGATTCCCAAAAACGTGCGAAGAACGAATCGAAATTGCGAGCAGTGGCGGAACGACAAACCGTTCAAGCAAATAATGCGAGGGCGAAGGAAGAACAGCTTCGGTTGGACACACAACGACGCGAGCGCGAAGTCAGCTGGCGTCTTTATTCGGCTCGCATACGATCCGCGGGACATGCGTTCGAAGAAGGCCGTCTTGGCCACGTCGAAGCTCTCCTGTCTCAAACGACCTCCGCTCAGGGGCAACCTGATTTTCGCGGCTGGGAGTGGTATTACCATCAGTCGCAACTATCGCGGCAGCAGCAGACTCTAACGCAAGACAAGGCCGCCAGGGGCATGAGCTGGCATGCCAAAACCGGTTTGCTCGTCTTTCACACAAACGCTGAGTTTCAGGTATGGGATGTCGATCGTCGCAAGCGAATCAATCGATTTCCCTGTCCACCAGACGTTATTGGTTACTCATGGTCCGATGACGGAGCGCACTTCGCAGTCGGCTGCGAACAAGGTGCAATGATGATTTACGAGGCCAAAACCGGCAAGAAGACGTGCGAATACCAATACGCGGCTCTAAATCCAGACAGTTTAGTCGATCTTGCCTGGCGTCCTGGTCACGCTCAGGTGGCGTGTGTGAATAGGCGAAACAGAGTTGCCCTGATCGATGCGAATACTGGCGACGTAGTGCGCACCTTTCCTCGCGCAAACGCCTACGGTGGCCCGCCTTTGTCCTGCGACTGGAATTCGAATGGATCGATGCTAGCAATCTCCAATGCATCCGGCGTGGTCAAGTGTTTCGACCCTGAACTTACGAAACCGGTTTGGGAGAAGAAGGTTGACGATTTCGCGATCGTTCGTACTCGGTGGAGTCCCGACGATAGCAAATTGGCGTTGTGCACCCAGTCTTACAATGGCGAAGTGTTGATCATCGATAACGTCGGCAATCATTTGCGAACACTGGCCGGTCATCGCGGTGCTCGCGTCAACGACGTCAAGTGGATCGACAACGATCATCTGATCAGTGGTGGGCAAGACCAACTGGTGAAGAAATGGAACATCAACACGGGGGAAATGTCGGCGCAGTTTCATCTGCACAATGGAGAAATCACATCGCTAGATCTCTCGCCGGATCGACGTTCCTTTGCGGCAACGTCATTCGATTGCCCCGTCAAGATCGCTTCGCTGGACGTCGTCAAGGCAAGTCACAAACAGTGGCAACCCCACGACGAAATGGTCCTTACGATAGATTGGCATAGCGATGGCACGCGTTTTGTCAGCGGAGGTCACAACCAACCGATCTGCATCTGGGACGTCGCATCCGCCAAGCTTTTGCAGCAGTTTCCCATCGACCCCTATAAAAACATTTTCCGTCTCGATTTGAGCCCCGATCAACGTTGGGTGGTGGCGAACGAGAACGCGATGATTGCTCGAATTCTTGAGACCGACACGGGAAAATCATTCGAATTGAATTCGGGACAGAGCACCAAGTATATCGACGCCACATTCAGCCATGATGCGCAAACGCTGATTGTGACATGCAACGACGGAACCATGCAGTGGTGGGATACCCATACATGGCAGATCCGATCCGAGCGAAAAAATGAGGATCGGTCGCTCGACCTGGCATGGTCCCCTGACGACAAAACCATTCTCGCGGTCACTGGTCGAGGACGACTTACGCTGGTGGATGCTTCGAACGGAGAATCGACAATCAGCGAATATCCGAAGGCGGTCCAAAATCCAAGCTGGCGTCCCGACGGGGAAGCGATCGTGGCGGCAGGCTTGGGTGGCGAATTGGCGTTTTATGCATCGAATCAAATCAACCAACCCATTCATCTCGCTGACGGCCATTTCGGGACGGTCTGTGATGTGGACTGGTCGCCGGATGGCTCCCGCATCGCATCGTGCGGGGTTGATGCCACGGTTCGGATCTGGGACGCGGCAACGGCAGATCTGTTACTGACAATCCCGACGGGCAACGAGAGTCCGATGACTGAAATCCGGTGGTCGCCCAACGGAGATCAGATTGCCGCCACTGATCAAAAAGGCACGATCTACCTTTTCGGCGAAAAGGGAATGCTGCCCGATCGAACCGCGATCGATTCATGGGATCAAGGCGTCATCGTTCAGAGCTGTCCGCTTAAAAACCTCCACGACTGAGCCTCCAATCTCCTCATTTCCCCCTCTTCGACCAGCTGAAAACCGCCAATTCCTCAACAAAAGTCGCAAATCATTACCAACGTGTCGCAAAAAGATAGTTGCCTCCGCAGGCCCTAACGCCGTACAATTAACCACTAATCATCGTTTAGGGTATTTCCAACCTCCATCAAGGATATCCTTCGCTTTTCAGTTTCGTTCTATATAGGCATTCAAATGTACCAAAACACTCAAAGAAGACTCGCGTTTACTTTAGTGGAACTACTCGTGGTCATCGCCATCATTGGGGTTCTTGTCGGATTACTACTTCCGGCCGTTCAGGCGGCGCGGGAGGCGGCGCGGCGAATGAGTTGCAGCAATAATTTCAAACAGATTGGGCTGGCAATCCACAATTATCATTCCGCGTACAAGCAGTTGCCTACGCATGGCACCGGAACACAGCCATTGGTCGGTGCCAATAACTCAGCCAATGGACCTTGGAGCCATTGGCGTTCTTCCGACAAGGGCAATCGATTGCGATTGAGCATGTTGGTTGGGATCACACCTTTTATCGAGCAGCAAGCGCTGTGGGAACAGATCTCCAACCCACAAGGAACAACATATCCGGCAATGGGCCCCACTCCCGACAAACTGGCTTACGATCCTTGGGCCACTGATATCCCAGGCTTTCGGTGCCCTAGCGATCCCGGTATTGGCTTGCCGGCACTTGGACGAACGAACTACGCAGCGTGTGTGGGCGACTCGATTGTCCATCAACAGCGCGGACCTTGGAATGGCAACCGCACAGCTCGAAACAATGATGAACAGGCGAGAGCCGCCCATCGCGGCTTTTTCAAACCGGTGGATGAGACACGTTTCCGAGACTGCCTCGATGGCTTATCCAACACGATCGCTGCGGGAGAGATTGCGACGGACCTGGGTGATGACGACAAACGCACTGTCAACTGGCGAGATAACGCCAATCGTTCGCCTACCTACGGACAAATCCGAAACAACCCGTCACGGTGCAAAACAAAAGTCCTCCCAGATCGCCCCCAATTCTGGGATCCCGTTCACACTGTGAATGTGAATGCGACCCAAGGTCGTGGTTACAAGTGGGCTGATTTCCAGCCGATCTATACGGGCTGCATGACGATTCTCCCACCCAACCGCGAGGTCTGCGGTCCTTACAATGCAGCGGGAACAACATTGGTCGCGACAATGTCCAGCCGGCATCAAGGTGGCGTGCATGTTTTGATGGGTGATGGCGCGGTCAAGTTTATCACCGACTCCATCGAAGCCGGAAACGAAACGGCCAGAAATATTCACATCAACAACAATCCGGGTGCGGAAAGCCCCTACGGACTGTGGGGCGCCCTGGGCACTCGTGCGGCGAAGGAAGTCATCGACACCGAGATCTAGTGCTCGCACCGGAGGGCTCGCGCCCTACCGCTAGAAAACCTACCGGAACGGCGTGAGCCGTCCGGTCTCAACCCAAGTGTTAATGCTAACCAAGTGAGTGCTTTGTCTGACCTGATCTTGAGGGTTGCTCGCACCGGAGGGCTCGCGCCCTTCCGCTAGAAAACTTACCGGAACGGCGTGAGCCGTCCGGTCTCAACCCAAGTGTTAGTGCTGACCAAGTGAGTGCTTTGTCTGACCTGATCTTGAGGGTTGCTCGCACCGGAGGGCTCGCGCCCTTCCGCTAGAAAGCTTACCGGAGCGGCGCGAGCTGTCCGGTCCCACCCCAAGGTTTTATGCTGACGAAGCTTTCGGTCGCATGTCCAGAACCCCGGTCGGATGAGAAATCTCGGCCGGGTTTTCGTTATCCATCAATGTCTTCTTTAAGAACCCCACCTGAGAAATCAAATGAAATTCTTCCTGTCAGCAATCTGTCTTTGCGGCGTAATGGCCATCCTGGGATGTGGTGATCCCCAACCAACCAATGTGGCCAAGGATGCCGATGCGGCCAAGATCGAAGAGTACAACCGCCTGAATGCGGAGGCTCAGGACGATCTCGCGACGGATGAAGAAGAAAGCGGTGCGGATGAACCGTAGGGAGTAACTCGCATCATTTGCTGAGTGACTCATTGGAAGACCATGCGTTCGATCCGCCAACCGCGGACGTCTTGTGAGACGTCCGCCCCGGCTTAGTAGTCAACCTCGACACCGAAATACGGCGTGATCCCCGGCGACAAGACGACTGTCTCGCCGAAACCACCGTCGGCAGGCAGTCGCAGGTTGAGGTGTTCGTAGTAAGTTTGATCGAACAGGTTTTGTGCACCCAAAGTGATATTCACGCGATCACTCGGTCGCACATAACCTCGCAGGTACGAGGTCACAAAACTGGGAGTGAACGATTCCATCTGGATCGGATCCGTTGCCGGCCCGACCGGTCGTAGGAAGGCAAGACGGTTTTGCTCATCGACGATCCGCCATCCCCATTCCAGACCCCAACTACTGTCGGGCGTTGAATTACTCAACCGCAATCCGACACGTCCCTCGAGTGGGAAAATCCCCGGCAAGGGTTGATCAATTTCTTGATCGGTACCTTCGAGGTACGTGAGGCTGCCGAACGATTGCAGGCCCTCGCAAAGGTCCGCTTCGAGGTAGCTCTCAAAACCAAAAAGTGTTGCCTGGTCCGTATTGACCGCTTGCAACAGCCGCGCTCCGAGCGGATCGAGAATCGCGTTGACGGCATACGTGTTGTAGTCCGCGATCCAGGAGTGGAAGTAACTCACACGTCCGCGGACGTTCTCGTATTCGACATCGAGGCGTGTGTCGAGTTGCACGTTGCGTTCTTTATCAAGTTCCGGGTTACCAATGACTCGGCTGAACCCGCTCTGAACGACCGCGAGAAACAAACCATCGCTGTAGCGGTCCGTCAAATCGGGCAAGCGTTCGGCATACCCGACGCCGACACGTGTCGTATAGTGCTCGGACAATTCAATGTCATTGGTAAGGTACGCCGAGAGCAACGTGTCGGACGAATCGAGGTCGCGGTTGATGTTGCCACTGATGTCTTTGAAATTCGATTGTGCCTGCAGGTCATTGCCATCGGCGTTAGTCGATGCGAACGCAACCCGTCCGCCCATTGCCACGGTCCAAAACGGTTTCAAGTCGGCGGCGACCTCAGCGTAAAGTCCCGGATCGACGATTTCAGATGTCGGCAACCCGGTTTGAAAGCGTGGATCGGCGATTCCGAACTCGCTGATGTCGTAGAATTCGTTGATCTCCTGCTGGACGTATCGCAGATCGGTCCCCGCCCCCCAGGAATAACCGTTGCCCGGATCGTTTGTCATTCCGGCACGGAATCCCGCCGTCGTCAAATCACCAAACACGTCGCCGTTGAAGCGTGCTCCTGGGATTGCGACACCTGGAGCGGCCAGCAATGCCGAGTCGACTCGCTGCAACACGGGAAAGTCATTTCGTCGCTTTCCTGACAAGTCCGTGTCACCGTCGAATTCCGTGTTGCTGACCCAACCATCGACGCGCCATCCGAATCCCGTGACTTCGTTGCGGTGGATGAAGCTGTGAGTGAGCCCGTAGTGATTCAGCGCATCGACATCAAAGAACTGTCCCGCGTATTCGGTTTCCCCTTGATCGAGCAAACTGAACTTGGTCTCCATTCGTGTGAACTCGCCGATGTCACGTCCGAACGCTGAGAACAGATTGAGCGCCTCGTAACTCGAAGGAATCGCCAAGCCATTGCCGGCTTCGTAGTCGGAACCTTTCCGATAGCCGAGGTTGACGTAGTAGCCACCCTTATCGGCACCACCCATCAACGTCGCGGTGTTGTAAGTTTGGCCACCGTTGGGCCGCACCTGAGTTCCCAAACGGAGGTGATTCTCGGCGCCGTTCTCGTATCGCGGAGTCGGAATTGAGTCGACGTTAATGAATGAAAAACCGCTACCGTATCGTAGACCGTAAGGACCACTGATCACCTGCGAGGATCCTATCAACGACTGATCGACCTTGGTCAAAATCGCATCAAGGTCAGGCCGCACCGGTGCCAGATAGGCACCGTCCATCATCGTGTAAACTTGCCCGCCATGGTAACCACGTACCCGTGGATCCATCGCAATCGGACTGCGCTGCTGTGTCTTGACCGTCGGGGCTGTTGATGATTGGGCAATCGTTTCGGCGACATCCGGTTGGCTCGCCAAACTGAACGTACTGGCGGGGATCACTTCGATCGGAGCAGTCGTTCCGATACCGGTATCGACGCGGCCTGTGATCGCCTCCACCGCTTCGACTTGCGCCGGCGTGTTAAGCGTTGTCGCAGCGGAACTCGACAATTCAGGCTGGAGCAATTCATTGAGGTTGCTCAAATCGAGACTCTGTTCGGTACCGGCATCGTCGCGTCGCAACGAGGTTAAACGGTCGCTTGTGGACGAAAAATCGGTCGGTTGACTGATCTCACGAGACCCCGTTTCAATTCCCTGCATGAGAGCAATCGTGCCCGATTGTCGGGCAGAATAACTCTCGGCGAATTCGAGAAAATCGAAACGAGGCTCTTCCGCGGCGGCATTTCCGCCCGCGTAGGCCATCATCAAGAATGCAAATATTGTGGTGCGTCGTCGCATCGAGACGGTCCCCCCCGGAACCCAAGAAACTCCGCCAATTGACCGTCCAATCCGGCCAGATGGTTGTCTAAGGGGAGGGAACCCCACCCCTATCAACTTCCGATCGGTTATTCCGCCTGTACCGATGAAACGAATCGGACGAATTTGAGCGATTCACCCGAATCGAGCGAAGATACGAAAGACAGGCAAGGTTTGCGGCCAGGTGTATTTGTCGCCGCGTGGATTTTGCGACAACGTTTTGGCCAAGTGAAATCAGCCAATACGCAGCCTCTCATAACGAAGGCAGCGGATTGGGATTCGCCGATCAGATCGCCTGAGCGGGACACCGAACCGCCGCGAGGCCATCAAGAGCCACGCCCGGTTTACTCCGGCGGCTTCAACTGCGGCAGAACCTGCTCGATCGATGTGATCACGTACTTCTCATCTTCGTTCGGCGGCGTATCCGCACTCTTAAAACTGGCCAGGGCAGCGAGCAATCGTTCGCGATCGGGCGTCGAGAGGAGCGGAAACTCTTTGATTAACTGGGTTCTGGCCTCGCCACTGAAACCTTGACTCGGTTTGAACACCGGACGGAAATGCCGTACCAAGCTTCGCCACGCATCCGCACGCACCTTTTCGTCGAGCTGCGATTCCCCGGGAGAGTCGAGAACATCGAGATAGCGTTTGACCCGCTTGGAAAGTTGAGCTTCGTTGATCGTTGCCGCGTTTGCCGACACGAACGCGGCATAGGTTCTGACCGCTTCGTCGGCTTCGATCTCCCTGAGTGACTCAGTAAGCGCCGCATCGAGCCGTTTCAAACACACCGTAGCGACCTTCGGATCCAATCGTGTCGGTCCACCAAGTGATTTCGGACATCCGGCGCGATTGAGATAGAACGAGATTTCGGCAATCTGTTGCGCGACCCGATTCGGATCACGCCTCATCTGTTCGCCGAATCGAGAAACCGAGATCGCCAAAACCGTTTCAGCAAGCCGTTCTTCTTCGCCGATCGAGTCCAAAATTCGGCACCGCAACACGAAAGCCTTCCACCAGGTCACGGGCACGTCAGATTTTTGCGGACCGGATAAAAGCTGCAAGGCATGACCGCGGTCGGCGAGATCCGTCGAGTCGGCCAAAATGTCTGCATACATGTATTCGGTTTCTTCGCGTTGATGAACGGGCACCTTCGCCGATCGATCTTCTTCGACCATGCCATAGGCGCGTTCGGCATCACGAAGCGCGTCATCGCGTTCGCCCAATCTCGCATGCAATTGGGCGCTCCATCCGAGCCACTCGATTTGCGATGGGAGCGGTGCGGAGGTGTCGAGATCACCAAGGTCTCTCATGGCGATCCGATATTGCTCAGCTCCCGCCAATCCGCTGTCGACAAATCGTTGACGACATCGCACGAGGCTATAGCGTGGTTGAAGAGATTGGCCCCATTCGGTCTTTCCTACCGCTTCGCTGAAATTGGCGATCGCTTCTTGAAAATACTCCGCCCGTTGGCCGTCGTCGAGAAAGGTGCAGTAATACGCGATGTCTTCGCAAGCGTTCCCCAAGGCCAAATAGGCAGGGTTCGTTTGGGTTGTCGCCGGCAATCGACCGATCATCTGCGTTGCCCGAATCGCACTCTTCCTCGCCGACAACAGCGTCTGGTATTTCTGCTGTACCTGTTGGCCAAACGCCAAATTGACTAGCAGGTTTGCATGCCGCCAACAGACACAAAAATACGCGTTGCTGGGTGGCTCATTTTCAGCCTGACTGATCGCCCGCCCCAATTCAGCAGCCGTCTTTTCGAGATCCAGATGAGTGATCTGTCCACTTGCCAGTCTCATGCGGGCTTGGTGGTAGATCGCAAACGCCTTGAGTATCGAAACGAGGCTCGAGGATGGTTCCAAACGTTCGGCACGCTTGATGTACGTCGCGAAATGTCGCAAATTGGCGTCGGTCCATTGTTGTTCGCGACGTTCCAACTGATCTTGAAAACACTCCGACGCACGGATCCAGGAACGGAATCGATCCGCCGGCGTTCGGGCCGCGTCATCACCAGCGATTGCGCTAAAGAACTCCTTGGCATCCAACTGACGAAGAGCCGCGTCAACGCTCTCTCCGGTCTCCTCGTTTGAAAGACGGGCGAGCTCTTCGCCGAGCGTCGTGAACGCGTCGGCGCGGTTCGCGTGGCGGCTGAAGCGATACAGCGACTGCGAATTCAGGCCCTTGGGAATCGTCCATCCGTTTGCCGAACGATTCGAGCGGTCAACCGCTGAGAGCACGCGGTGAGTCGTGGGGGCGATCACCTTTCGCACCCACGCTTGGTTCGGTTGACGATATCCCAAATCGACATCGAGCATCAACGAGGCTGCCGCGAGCATCATTCGTATCGACTCGACATTCAACTTCGCATCGGCAGGTTGAGATGCCGATCCGCCAGGCTTGCGAACCTGCCGCGCGATTTCAAATGCGATTCGAGCGAGCAACCGCTCTTCGGCCGATAGCGGTTTCGCGGCTGAGGCCTGCTGATTGCTCGCGATCATTTCCTCTAATCGCTCACGCAAACGCGGCGACAAGGTCGCCACGTTGCCGTGTTTGACAAGGGCAACGTGTGCGTTGAGCAATTCAACGGTCTCTTCCATCTCCGGCGACGGATCGCCATGCGGTTGGAGCCACCAACGGATCTGGTCGACCAGGTCTGCTTCAAACGCGTCAGGAAGATCGGCGACAAAAAAGTCATTTCTTCGCACATCCAATCGATCGACTGCCGCCTGCAACGCGGTATCGGCAATCCAGCGGCACCGAGACGCCCCAAGCACATCTCGTGAATTCGGTGAATCCGTTTGCAAATTGGAGATCCGTTCCAAGACCGCATCGGTATCGCCGCGATGCCAATCCGCCAGCATGCGGTGATAGTCTCGGATGATCGATCTCAACTCGATCGGCAATTCGCTGCAAGCGTCGTCCTCGGAAAGCAGTTGCGCCAACCTTCCACCCTCGCTTCGTCCGAGTCGGCGTTGTTTCGAGGCACTGAGTTCAGATCGGTAGAACATGCCGAGCGGCCGCTTCGCTCCGCTCAATCGTTCCGCAGAAACATTGACTTGTCCATTCTCGAATGCTTCCGGTGATGCCTCAATCATGGCAGTCGCGACCACCAACCGATCCAATACCTCGGGAATCGGTCCGGTCACCATTTCGCAGATCAAGCTAGCGGTTTGGTAAGCCGGTTCGGCTTGCGATACGGTACGGACTTCCGCTTTCTCCATCGAACGCGTGACAATTTCGTCGATCCAATTGGCGACGGCGACTGTCATCGAAGGTCGCCACGATGATTCGGTCACTTCGATCGCAGACTTGACAGGCTCCATCGCCGCCAACCCGATACCACTGATGATTCCATCCGACATCGCTTGGAATACAGCGAGCTGCGTGGCCAAGTTCGCGTCGTCGATCGCCGAGCGAGCAACTTCGCCTTGCAACGCCTTCTGTTTTTTGACGAACCCCGGCCAATCTCGATCGTCGGCGAATCGTTTGAGCTGGCCGATCGACGCTTCAACCGAAATTAATGGCCACGTCGCCGCGATCAGTTTCAGCGTTTCATTACCAACCGATTTTTCACGAAACGCCACTTCGATCTGAGCGAGGAAACCGTTCCTGCCGTCTCGCATCGCATTCCATTTGGACATCATCCAAGCTGCGATTTCCTCGGTCCGATTCAACTGCAACGCATTCTGAGCTCGCGCGACGTCGGCGAGCCGCGAAGGTTCGACGAAATAACCAGGATCAGCGTTCTCGGTATCATGCGTCAACGCAACCGCCACGGCCTTGGAGACAGTCGCCTTCGGGTCAACGATCTCCGAAGGCGTCTCTAGTTCGCTCGCCAACGTTTCACGTATTCGTGTCATCGCCTCAGGATTAGGCTGCAGAGCCGACACACCAGTCAATAAGGCGAGTTGCAACCGCGCCAGATCGAGTGCGGATTGCAATCGTAGACCGTCGGCGGACGTTTGAGAAACCAATGCGGCAGCATCCGAACCGAGTTTCGTTTGCAGCACTTCCACGTCTTCGAGGATCAAACCGCCCATCAAGAGTTCACCGTTGTCATCAAAACGCGGCGTCTCCAGCTGTTCGAGGATTTCGTCGGCGAGTGCACTCGACGTCTCGGTGGCGAGCGATCGATACTCCTGGTCCTGACGAGCATCGGTGACATCCAAAATCCCTTCGCTCAGTTTGTCGAGGCATTTCCGGAGTGTGAATCGAGACTCCGAATAGGTTTGCGGTGTGGCGTATTTCTGCCATTCCGCGGCGGCTTCCGCATAAGTCTCCTGGGGCGACTTCCCGGTCGAAGGCAACAACGCGGCAACGCCGCCGGCGATGGCGATGGCGAGCACAACACCACCGATCGCGACCCAGACGGGATTCAATCCACCGACCTTGTCCACCCCGGCGGCCACGGCAAGCGCATCGACAAACTCGACACAGGTTTTGTACCGCTTTGCCGGATCTGAACGCATCGCCTTGCGGAGCACCTTCCGCTGCGCCGAAGGAAGACATTGCAAATCAAAAGACTCGCTCGCCTTTTGTGTCAATATTTTGAGTGCGGTCGTGGCACTGAACGGCAACAGCCCCGTACGCAGTTCGAAATACGTTACCGCGAGCGAGTATTGGTCGCCTGTTTTGCTGTAGGTTTGTCCGTCGAGAACCTCGGGTGCACCATAGGCGGGCGACGCAAACGTTTGATTGGTAAAACGCACATCTCCTTCGATCTTGTTTGCTAGACCAAAGTCACAGACCTGTGCTTCACCACCAACCAAAAGGATGTTTTGGGGCTTGATGTCTCCGTGCAAAATTCCGTGCTGCTCGATAAGCGCATCGATCGCCTGTGCGGAGGAACGCAGATAACGAATTGCCTCCTTCGCATCGAGACCACAGACCGCGGCGGACTTCTTGGTTAACCCGTGTTCCCGGCGGACCTCTTGCAAACGATCATTCAGCGTGCCATCGCCGAGCCCCATAACGATAATCAACTCTTCGGCGTGAGTCGGATCGTCGGTGCGCGAGTGGAACGGTGGGGGCGGGGCTTCCTGCTGCGGGGCCGGCGAAGGAGTACCTTTGCTTGCACCGGAGTCGGTGACGATCGTGTTATAGATCAGCGAGTCATCGTCGGCAGCAACGTTCGTTTTGTCCGCGTTCTCGGCGGATTCATCGAGATTGTCGAAAGGCCGTGTTTCGGTGATCGAATTCAGAACGGGCGAGTCGAACGGATCGAGCGACGATGGCGGCTTCCGCATCGGACCGGTTTCGAGACTCTCGTTGTCAGGATCGAGCGTTTCGGTTTCGTCATCCCGGAGCAAACGTCCCGAACTGTCGCGAACCCAGAAACTATGGACGGGACAGAGATTGGGATGGCGGACGTTGCGGATGGTTCGCAGTGCCTTCAGTTCTTTGCGTCCGCCAATTTTGTGCAGCTCGACGACTTTGAGCGCAACCTGCGTTCCCCCAGCCGCTCGGGCGATCCATACCTGACCGGAAAACCCCGCACCCAATCGACGGACCAGGGTGTAGCCCGGCACGATTTCTTGACCAGCCCGATAACGACTCGTTGCAGCAGACAATGCGGGGACCTAACGGGGCGTACGCCTCAGGGAACGAGAAAATATCCATTCAGTTTAACGAGGCAGACACGCCGTCAAGGCAACCAAGCCCAGTTTCACGGTGGATCACCGCTGGCACGGTTTCGACTGCCGTGGACCTCGACACGGACCCGTGAAATGGATGCGAGCTGCAAATCGTCTCAACGGTCGTTTTGCCCGGTTTCACCGACTAGTCTCGAAACAGCGTTATGCGTCCGCCCAGCGTTCTCGATCGCAATCGGATGATGGACCTGATTCTAGTTGCTAATCATTGCCGATGTCGGCATTGTGCCGCCAGGGCGATCCGAACGTTGATGGATGCGTTTTCGTAGGGTGGTTGGAGGTACAGGAACGGTTCCGTCGTTCGGGCCGACGAAACTATGATGACGTCGATTCCGCCCCCTCTTTCCGCCTGATTTCAAAATGTTCTCGCACGACGATCTCCTATCGATTGCATCGCAGTGGCTGAAGTCAAGCGACGCGACATCAGTTGGGTCGAGCTTTCGAGTTTCACCCGTCCAATCCGGGTTCAGTGGCGGGCACGTTTTCCGCATCGACGAAGTCCGTGACGTCACTCCGCCAACCGCGTGGGCGTTGAAAGCGTGGCCGCCGTTGATCTCCAGCGAACGAATGGCCCGAATCGCCGAACGAATCGTCCAGGCGTCGCAAAATTGTGAATTGCTCGCCCCCCCTCTGCCACGCTTGAACAGCCCCTCGACGTCGGTCGAAGCGATCGGATTCCGATGGGAGCTAGCGAGATGGATTGCCGGCACGCCTTTGCCCGCCGACGCGGGCGACGAAGAAATCGCGAGCGGAGGCAGGGCAATTGGGCGGATCCACCAAGCCTTCAATGACAACTCGCTGGAGGAAAGTTCACCTCGCCTACTCCCGAGTGACGCCGACAATTGGGCGCCGGCGGCGAGTCCAACGCCTCAAATCCCTCGCTGTCTCACCGATCGAATGGACCGCTTGGTTCGTCTCTCAAGAATCGTTTCGCCCCTCACCCAAACCAAACTTTCGGTCGACAGTCTGGCCACTTCGCTGGCCAGCCGACTGGGCGGCGAAAAGCTCGGGGATCCGGCCTCCGATTTTAGGTGCCGGCAACTGGCCGAGTCGTTGGGCGAGGCAGCAGTTTGGTTGGGCAGATGCTGGAATGTCGTCGTTCCACCACTGATCGATCGATTGCACACGCATACGCGTGACCCCGAGCCGCATCCAACCGCATGGGTGCTCCGCGACGTTCACCGAGAACATATTTTGTTCAGCAGCGCTGCTGAACACGCACCGGCAAACAAGGTCACATGCGGCAAAGCGTCCTTCGGCGACTGCGCCCTCGGTGGCCGACAAGTCCTAGGCGTGTTCGATTACGACGCCGTCGATGTCGACAGCCCGGCAGCGGATCTCGCCCGCTGGGCAGGTGATTTCGGAGCGATCGACGCATCTGATCTGAGCGAAATCCGAGTTCCCCGAAGCTCCCCTCTGGAGGCGACTGTGGCGGGATATCGATCAGTTTGTCCATTTTCTGAGAGGCAGTTTGATGTCGCGAAGACGCTTATGGAAGTCAATTCGGTGGGAGGGCTCGCGAATTGGTTGGTTTGGCTGGTTGCGGAAAATAGACACTTTCCGGTAACGGCTTCGCAAATCCAAGGCCGGATTATTCATTTAATCGCGTCAGTCTGCCGAATCTGTTAAGATTCTCGGCCACTTTTCAACTCTTGTTCCGTTGTTCGCGAAGCGGTTTGTCCTTTGCTATCGAATCCGTCCTCGATGAAAACCCAGATGATGACTCAATCGAACTTGAAGCGTTCCCCTCGCTGGCTCACATGGGTGAGTTCGGTCCATCGGCCCCTGCTGCTTACAGCCGCGATTTGCTTGACCGCACTCGCAATTGGGCCGGCGTCGCTGAGTTCCACGGCTTCTGCCGCGCCGGCGGACGGGCAGGACACTACGGGATTGTTTCCGAATTTGTCATTGGGGCGATATGGACAAACCGACGTCGGCGGCTTTGGACAAGAAGAACCCGCGACCGTCGAAGCGAATTATTCTGCGGTCGAAGGCAAATCCGACGTCGTGGTGCTGCAGGTCACCGTGTCGATGCAACCGCCATGGCACATCTACTCGCTCACCCAACCCAAAGGCGGCCCGTTACCGACAAAGCTGACACTCAAGGCTCCCGATTCGCTGAAGCTGATCGGTAATTGGCAAAGCGACTCGCCACCAAAGAAGAGTGTTTCTGAAGAGTTCGGCGGGCTCACGATTGAAGAACACGACGATGAAGTCACTTTCTTCGCGCCCGCCCAAATCACCAATGGTCAATCGGCTGACTCGATCGGCGATGTTCAAATCGAGATCAGCGCCCTTTCATGCATCTCCGGTGGCGCCTGCCAACCACTCGACGAAACGTTGACCGCTAGCTTCAGCGGACCAACCCCAACGGACCTGGCAGCCGCGGTTGCCGGATCGATTGGTGGCGAAACGATTGTCGCCAGCGGCACGACGTCGACGAAGAAGAAAGTCGACGCATCGCACATTCCTTTGTTCCGTGACGGTGATTATTCGATCTCTTGGCGGGCTTACGTTTCAACGCCCTCGGTCGAACCCGGTGGGCAAGGCAAGTTGGTCTTTGTCGCAATCCCAGAAGGTGAATACCACATCTATCCGGGTGTCGCCGGTGACAAACCCATGTCGACCAACTTTGCGATCGCTGACAAATCCGGTGTCCGGATCGCAGCACCGACCACGGACTCCAAAATCATTCGGGAAGAACCGATTCCCGGTCTCGTCAACGAATACCACCACGGCAAAGTCACCTGGACGATGCCGTTCGAAATCCCCGCCGATGCTCAACCGGGCGAAAAAACGATCCATGGCGGCATCGCGTATCAAGCTTGCACGGCACAAAATTGCTTGATGCCAATGGCATTAAGCTTCGATGCCACCGTCAATGTGGTCGCCAGTAGCGGAGCGGCAAGCGACATGGCGTCTCAACCGGCTCCGATCGCTTTGCAAGCGGCAAAAGCCAAAGAAATCAAGACCCTCGCTGCCGACACTTCGTGGATCGACACGATCACTCCAGTGAGTACCCCGGTGGTGACGCCAGAGCCCAAACCGGTGACGCCAGCTACTGAGACCCCCGAACCGGAAACGCCCAGTAGCACGTCACGCGATTTACTGGCGATGGAACCGGCAACCGCCGATCCGGTCCAATCAACGGAAGTCGATCCATGGGCCGAACTCGATGCGACAGCGTCAGATGTCGTCGGCGGCGAAGGGGACGGGGAATCGGAGACCGCGATGAGTTTCCCAGTGATCCTGGGATTGGCGTTCATTGGCGGGATCATTCTGAACTTCATGCCGTGCGTGCTTCCCGTGGTCGGCTTGAAGGTGATGAGCTTCGTTCAACAAGCCGGTTCAGATCGCAAACGCGCGTTCCTTTTGAACTTCTCATACTCCTCCGGCATCATGGCGATCTACGTCGGACTCGCGGTCCTGATGGTGGTCTTCTCGATGGCGTGGGGTGAGATTTTCACGCACTTCGAAGTGCGTATCGGACTGATCGTGCTGATGTTCGCGATGGCGTTGAGCTATTTCGGTTTCTGGGAATTACCGGCACCGGGAATGGCGTCGAGCAAAGGTGCTCAGGAACTGCAACAACGCGAAGGGTATACCGGAGCGTTCTTCAAAGGCATGTTCGCGACGGTACTTTCGACGCCGTGTAGCGGCCCATTCTTGGGCGGGATTTTTGCGTTGATCGGCGGCAGACTACCGCCCATGCAATCCACCCTCGTGATCTTGGTCGTCGGGATTGGCATGGCGATTCCCTATATCATCATGGGTATCTGGCCGCGTCTGATGGCTTGGTTGCCGAAGCCGGGTCCGTGGATGGAAACGTTCAAGGAGTTTTTGGCGTTCCTCTTCCTGGCAACCGTGGCGTTCTTCTTCTATTCGTTCAACGATGAAGACAAACTATGGGTGTTTGTCACCTTAATCGGCGTTTGGTTCGGTTGTTGGATCATCGGCAAAACCCCGTCGTGGCAAACGATGCAGCGGCGTGTGCTCGCCTGGGCATCGGGAGTCACCGCGGCCGTTGCGATTTCGCTGCTCGCATTCCAGTTCCTCGGGCCGATGACCGAGGCTCAAAAGGCGGAAACCGAATTGATCGCCTGGGAACCTTACAACGAAGTCAGATTGCAAGAACTTCAGTCCGAAGGCAAAACCGTTTTGGTGGACTTCTCGGCGAAGTGGTGCGTCAACTGCCTCGTCAACTTGAAGGTCGCGATCGATACCGAACCGACCGCCGAGCTAATCAAAGAACTCAACGCGGTTGCGATGTATGCCGACTGGACCGACCGTGATCCGGAGATCAAAGCCAAACTTGAGGAACTGCAGAGCAAGTCGATTCCGCTGCTGGCGATCTATCCTGGCGCGAATCCCGAGCAACCGATTCTTTTGCGAGACTTAGTCACGCAGCAGACGGTACTCGATAAACTTCGCGAAGCGGGTCCAAGCCGTGGAACAAAATCGGTCGCAGCACGCAAGCCCGCACAAGAACTCGTTCCTGCAACGCGGTAACGGCCCCAGCCGTCAATTGCTTTCAAGGTGTTTTAACGTTACGGCGTGAGCCGTCCGGTAACGCGGAACCGGACGGCTTGCGCCGTTCCGCTACATTTGAAATCCCGCAGTAATTAACAGTTGCCACACAGATCAAGCTTGATCGATAAAGATCAGCGTTGGTTAGCCCGGATAAACGGTGGCTGCCAACTCGGCGCCAACGTCGCGTCGTCGATGGTGACTCCCGCTTCGATCAATCCGTCGTGATTGACCAACGGGTTATCCGGAATGCGATCGAGGGATTCACTCGGCAAGAAACCGACATGGCCGTCTTCGTAGAGAACGTTGATCCCACGACCACCGTGGCTCAACAATGTCATGCGGTAGGCAGGGTCATCGAGGCTGTTCGAACGAACATTGACTCGTGTGATTGCCGCATCGCTCATTACCGCAAACTGGGATCGACCTTGGAAACGCGGTGAAGAAAAATGCTCGCCCTCACGTACTCCGAGCGTGTAGGCGAAATGCCCACCAGCGGTCATTTGAATCCAACGCAGTCGCTCAATCGCACGCATCATCCGATCGGTCGCGTTATCGTCGCGCAACGCCTCGTCACTGGCCAATGACAACTCACGGCCAACTTCGTCGAGCATCCGCAACGACACCAACATCGGCGTCTTGGTCTCGGCCATCGCCGGCGTCAACGTCGACTGTGAGGCCCAGGTTGTTTCCCAAAGCTCGTCACGATCGATCGAGGGGCAAAACGTTTGCTCAGGACTGCTGAGCAGCCCGGCCTCTTGCAAACGGGGTGCGTACACGCCCGCGAACGCTTGATATCCATCGGGAGCCACCGACGGCAAACGTGACTGTGCATTGCGACTGGCGAACTGCGTCATTGCAACGCCGAGTTCTCGCAAGCGATCCTGACAGGCCGCCTTGCGAGCGGCGAATCGGCCTTCGAGCAGCGGCGGAATGGAGATCGCGACCAGAATCGCTGCGGCGGTGAGCGAGGCTCCCCAATCGCGCAGACTCCACGTCGTCTCGCCACCTCCTTCGCTCGTGCTGCTGAGCGACAGTTCCCCGAATATTCGTTCTCGCTCCGTCGTGGTGCCATCCACCTCTTCGAACAGGTGATCCACGTACTCTGTTTCCCCTGACGGGCCGCTCGAGGGCGGCAGAGGGGGGAGATTCGCGAGGGTCCGCGAAACCAGATCGATCGGGGGTGTCTCGTCGGCGTCGTCCGCCTCCTCAAGACGCTCGAGCAAACGTTCCAGTTCCGCCAGTTCACGTCTGGCTTCCGCGTCCTCACGCAACCACTGCTCCACCCGACGCATCTCGTCAGGCTCAAGAGCACCGAGCAGATAGCCGAGTAAATCTTCTTGCATCGGCAAGTCAACCTTTCAACGGCGGGAGAAACGGGGACGGAAGAAAAACAGGCCTTCAACGTGGCACCCGAACTGTACGGCGATGCCCGCGAACCGGTTCACCGCACAGCGTTTTTCCATGTCAAGCGGCCCTTTTCTGATTCGACGACTGCGGAATTTCCAGCGAATTCGGCAATGCGGCGGAACGTCGCGACCATGGGCGCAGCCCGTTCCGGCAGCCTTAGCCGAAATCCAATTTCTTCGCCGTGTGCCATTGGTATGGCTCCGGAAGGATATCCTGCGGGGCGATTTCGAGATGCAAAACCCGACGCTGGAGCTGCGTTTTCGGATCCGATGAGTGCGACCCATGGCTCAGCAGAGGACGCATCGCAAACACGTCGCCCGCACGGCAAAAAATCGTTTGCGGTTCCTCACCCACATACTGTTCGGCGGCCGGATCGTTCGTCGGATCCTCTATCGTTTTCGACGGCACGATGTGCGATCGCGGCACCACAAAGACCGCTCCGTTGTCCGCTTTCATCGGATCGAGATGCAGCCGCAACGTCAACATTCGGGCGAGCACCTCGTCGGTCGCCTCCACGTGGGCCACGCCCGCTTTCAAGGTCGGCTTTGAAAATGGCGTCGGAGGATCATGATGCTCCTTCACCGCGATCGTGCGGTCTCGATGCAGCGACAACGCCCAGCCTTGTCCGGGCGGTTTGTCAAAAAACAGCACCCGCACCACGCACGCGTTGGCGCCTACGTGCTCACGGATCATACGAGTGATGCGATCACTAGCAATCCAGTCTTTCCACAGCGAATCGTGTTCGATCAGGTTTCGACCGCCTACGACGCCGCCTTGCCGGTTCTCAATTCGACCCGCCTTGTTCGACGCCAAAATCGATACGATCTCACTACCGATGCTCTCGCAATCTTCTTCAGTCACCACCTCACGGAGGATTCGATATCCGTAGCGTTCAATCAACTTCATGGATCTCTACCGAAAATCTCGAGTCTTGGTGGGGAGGTCCTGCAACATCTCGCTGAGGTCCTCGACGCGACCGACGATCACATGAATCACACCTTTGCGATTCTCCAGCTTACCATCGACAATCCAAGCATTACTGGCTCGGGCAATTTTGAAAAAGCGTTTCCATACAGCCGCAAACATTACCATATTCATCGCACCTGTTTCGTCTTCGATCGTGACAAACGTGATGCCTTTCGCCGTGGAGGGACGCTGCCGCATCAAAACGATCCCGGCGACTCGCACATGTTGTCCGTCGCGGATCCCCGGCAACTCGATCGCCGATCGGCATCCGAGCTCTCGCAACTGCCTGCGAATGAACGAAACCGGGTGTGCCTTCAAACTCAAACCCGTCGTCTGGTAATCACGATGGACTTCCTCGATCGGTGACATCGCCACCAGCTCGTCCGGCACGCTGTTATCCGGCTCGAGCATCTGTAGCAACGGCATCGAAGTCGCCGCCTCATCGGTCGCGAGCGATTGCCAAACGGCCGCCCGACGGTCATTGGCAATCGACGCCAACGCGTCGGCATCCGCGAGTGTCGCGATGCAGGAACGGGTCAGTTCCGCCCTCTGCGTCAGATCATTCAAATCCGAATACGCCCCCCCATCATCACGCACCCGACAAATCCGCTCGGCCACTGCCGCGGGCAACCCTCGAATCATCTGCAGTCCCAATCGAATCGCCGGACCAGGGCGGTTGGGATCCTCGACCAACCGGGTCCGCACATCGCTGTGATTGACGTCGACCCCATGCACACGCACGCCATGTTTCTGGGCGTCGCCGATCAACTGCGCCGGGGCATAAAAACCCATCGGCTGGCTATCCAAAATCGCGGCGCAAAATGCTGCCGGATAGTGACACTTGAGATAACACGAGGCGTAAACCAACAACGCAAAACTCGCCGCGTGAGATTCCGGGAAACCATATTCGCCGAATCCGCGGATTTGATGAAAGACCTGTTCAGCGAACTCGTCTGCTAGACCGTTCGCTTTCATCCCTTCCATCAATTTGATCCGAAACTTATCGATCACTCCCGGTCGCCGCCACGCCGCCATGGCACGTCGCAACTGATCCGCCTCGCCTGGCGTAAAACCTGCCGCGACGACGGCCAAACGCATCGCCTGTTCCTGAAAGATCGGGACACCCAATGTTTTTTCGAGAACACGTCGCACCTCCTCGTTGGGATAAACAGCGCATTCGGGATTCTCACGTGCGGCGAGAAACGGATGAACCATATTTCCCTGGATCGGCCCCGGCCTGACAATCGCCACTTCAATCACGAGATCATAAAAGCAGCGAGGTCGCAGTCGTGGCAACATACTCATCTGCGCCCGACTCTCGATTTGAAAAACGCCCATCGTATCGGCGGCGCAAATCATGTCGTACGTCGCCTCGTCATCGGCAGGCAACGTCGATAACGTCAGCTCATGGCCATGGTGGTCACGGACGAGCTCAAAACATCGCCGAATCGCCGACAACATCCCCAACGCAAGCACGTCGACCTTCAAAATCCCGAGTTCATCCAGGTCGTCTTTGTCCCACTGGATCACACTGCGGCCCGGCATCGCCGCGTTCTCTGTCACGCACAGTTCACACAGATTCCCCGCCGTCATCACCATCCCGCCGACGTGTTGCGATAAATGCCGAGGAAACCCGATTAATGTTTCGGTGAGATACAGAAATCGTTTCCCCAACGGTGTATCGGGGTCCATTCCCGCATCACGGCACCGATCAGGCAACTCAGGATTGCGATCAAAACTACCAGCGAGTTTGGCAACCGCATCGATAATGTCAGGCGAGACACCGAGCGCTTTGCCAACTTCGCGGATGGCACTTTTGGCTCGATAGGTCGTCACCGTCGCCGTCATGCCCGCTCGGTCGCGACCGTACTTTTCATAGAGATATTGCAGGACTTCTTCGCGACGCTGATGTTCGAAATCGACATCGATGTCGGGTGCTTCGTTGCGTTCTCGGCTGATGAAACGTTCGAACAGTAGATCGGTCTGCGTCGGATCGACCGCCGTGATGCCGAGGCAATAACAAACCGCTGAATTCGCCGCCGACCCGCGGCCTTGGCAAAGGATGTTGCGAGAACGGGCGAAACGAACCATGTCCCACACCGTCAGGAAATAGGCTTCGTAGTGCAACTCCTCGATCAACGTGACCTCGTGTCTCAACATCTCGATCACGCGTTGCGAAACACCTTCGGGCCATCGTTGTTGCGCTCCCTCCCACGTGAGTCGCTTGAGATGCTCGATCGGCGTCATGCCCTCGGGAGCAATTTCAATTGGATACTCATAACGAAGATCGTCGAGGCTGAACCGGCAACGCGATGCGATTTCGATCGTTCGCGCGATCGCGTCAGGCACGTCTCGATACAACTCTCGGATTTCATCGAGGCTGCGTAGATGGTGTTGGCTGTTGCGCAGTCGCTCACCCACGACGCTATCGATTGTTGTTCCGGCCGCAATCGCGGTCACACAATCGTGCAGCAACATTCGCTGAGCGGTGTGGTAACGCACGTCACCGCTGGCGACTAATGGAACGTCACACGCGATCGATAGATCACGCAGCCAAGCGGCTTTGCCACAATCGTCCACTCCGCGGTGGAAAGACGCCAACACATAATTGCGATCATTGAAAACTTCGCGAAACGGGCCTCGCAAAAAAGCCCGCGTGCGGTTGCTCTTGTCGCTGTCAAAACCTCCCCCAGGTTGCCGCTCGAGCCCCGCGTCGACAATCACACCTGCCAAAATGCCGTCGGCGAACCCAGCGATATCGTCAAAGCGAAGTTCACACCGACCTTTCTCGCACCTCATTCGGCCCAGCGACAACAACCGACACATCCGTCCGTAGGCGGCCCGATCTGTCGGCCACAAGACCATCGGCGGCGCATCGAGTGGATGAATTTCCGTCCCGACGATGTATTGCAGCCCGAGATCTTTGGCTGGTGCATGCCCCCGCACCACACCCGCGATGGACTCACGATCGGTGATCGCAATGCCAGAATATCCGAGTTCAGACGCACGCTGCACCAATTCATCGGGGTGCGAGGCACCCTCGAGAAATGAAAAATTGCTGCGGCAGTGGAGCTCGACATATTGCATGAATACCGAAGTTTATCCTCCCCACATTGCCAAGATCAGAGACGGGGAAACGAATCCCGCCGTAGAAGCGATGTCGAACCTGATTATCGCGCTCGGACAAGGACTTCGGCACACAAACTGCAACAATCCCCTCAATCGATGACAAAACTGCCGCCTAGGTTCGCCCGAATTCCCGCCTGATACCAAAGTCGAATTTACGAACCTTCCAATATCAACCTCACTCAGTCTCATGGCAACCTACGAATCTTCGCATCCGAACCCCTACTCGCAGCCGCGAGATGTCCATGGGGATCAATTTTCAAACACAGCGGATCCAACGCATCCCGCCCTGTTGGGCTACCTGTTTTGGGTGATCGGATTCACCGGCGCCCACCGGTTCTACTTTGGGAAACCGCTCACCGGTGCGCTCTGGTTTTTCACCGGGGGCCTCTTTTTGATCGGCTGGATCGTCGACTTTTTCTTCATCCCCGCGATGTCAGAAGAAGCCGAGCGGAGGTATCGTCCCCGCGCAACCGATTACAGCGTTGCTTGGGTCCTGTTGATTTTCCTCGGCGTGTTTGGGGTGCATCGTTTCTACATGGGCAAAATCGTTACCGGTGTGATCTATCTGCTCACCGGTGGCCTGTTCGGAATCGGTTATGTCTACGACATCTGCACCCTGAATGAACAAATCGACCTGGCCTGAAAGTTTGGATATTGCTCACATTGGGGATGGATCCAAGCAAAGGGCTGACTGTCGGGGCGGCAGACGCATCATCAGCTTTTGCATCGGAACACGTTGGATTTCGTCCGGTTTGCGTTTGCGCCGCTCCGGCATCTTCTGCGTCCTCGCCCCGGCCTAAGCAGTTCGGCAGATCACCCCACGGGGCGTGACTGAGGCGTTAGCGTTAGAATGTAGACTTTCGTCTGTTTTCCCACCGCACGCGTCCGCGACATGCAACATCTTGAAGTCAAAACCAACGGTTCCGTAGCGACCTTGGTAATCGATCGCCCTGAAAAACATGGTGCGTTGAGTCCTCGGCTGATGGCCGATATCCACCAGGGACTCGATGAAATGCATCAAGAGCCGCGAATCCGCTCCGTCATTCTCTCCTCGACCGGTCCTACCTTTTGCAGCGGCGTTGACTTATCCGTCCTGCATGAAATCCGCTCGTTGCCCGAACAAGAACAATTGCAACAGTGGTTTGAATACTGGCGACGTTTGGCAGAACTTTGTGAAGCCCTATTACGGTTTCCAAAGCCCCTGATCGCGACCGTCGATGGGCCGGCAATGGGTGCCGGGTTTGCCATTTCTTTGTCCTGTGACATGATTGTTGCTTCGCAACGAGCAACATTTTCGGCGGGTGCCGTTCGTCACGGTCTTGTCGGCGGGATCACCGCGGCGCTGCTGTCATTCCGGGCCGGCACCTCGCTTTCGGCAAAGATGAGTTTGACCGGAATACCGCTATCCGCCGAGGAGGCCGACCGCGCCGGACTGCTCTGCCAACCTCCGGTCGCGTCAGAGGATATCGAGACGATCGCCGCCCGATGGGCGAATGAATCATCGCAGGGTTCTCCGCAGGCGATCCAGGCGACAAAACGTTTGATCAATGAGAGCATCGGGGAAACGATGTTGACCCAAATCGCTGCGGCCGCCGCCGACAGTGCGACCGCATGCACGACCGAAACAGCAGGCGAAGGCATTGATGCCTTCATGAACAAAACGACCCCGACTTGGTAACCACCTCCACATTCGACGACGTCATCTTTCCTCTTTGAACCAAATGAACCCCATGCAAATTCGATTCACCACCTCGCGTCATCCGGCCAGACGCATCGTGGCAGCAGGACATGTCGGTTTCGCGTTCATGCTCAGCGCAGTCGCACTCACCGTCACGCTCTGTGGATGCGTGCCGCGTACGGAAGAGGACGTGGTCGTGTATTCGGCGCTTGACGAAGAGTTTGCCTATCCGATCCTCGAAGCGTTTGAACGTTCGGTCGATTACGAAACATCAGTCGTTAGCAAATTCGATGTCGAATCGACGAAGACGGTCGGCTTGGTCAATCAGATTTTGGCGGAGAAGGACTCACCACGCTGTGACGTGTTCTGGAACAACGAGATCATGCACACGGTTCGTTTGCAAAAAAGAGGCTTGTTGCAACGTCATGACTGGCCGGTACCCACGGATTGGCCTCGCGACATGATTTCGAGTGATTCGACGTGGTGTGGCTTTGCCGCTCGCGCTCGCGTCTTGCTCGTCAACACCAAATTGCTCGAGTCCGATGAACAGTATCCTCAGAGCGTGAATGAACTGCTGGATCCGAAATGGAAAGACAACTGCGCGATGGCTCGTCCGTTATTCGGCACCACGGCGACCCACTGGGCTGTGCTGCGAGAGCGTCTTGGGGACGAGATCGCACTTGAGCAACTCCAAACGATCGCGGACAACGCATTGATCCTTTCGGGTAACAAACAGGTCGCACAAGCTGTTTCAGCGGGCCGCGTCGCGTGGGGGCTAACCGATACCGATGACGCCATGATCGAGAAAGAGCTCGGATATCCCGTTGAGATCGTTTTCCCCGATCAACTACCCGATCAGGCAGGTACGCTCCGCATCCCCAACACCTTGGCGGTACTCAAGAACGCGCCGCACCCCGTCGCCGCCCATCGGTTAGTCAATTACCTCATCGCCCCCCAAACCGAAGACCGTCTCGCAATGGGTCCAGGCAGCCAGATGCCGATCAGCAAGGAGAGCAAATTTCCCCCCGCCGTCCTCCCCGACAAACCCATCCGCTGGATGCGAGTCGATTTCGAAAAAGCCGCCGAAAACTGGGAAACCTGGAACGCCCAAGTAGCCAAAATCTACGCCCAAAGATGAATTGCCCGGCAAATCGGCGTGAGATGCCAAAACGAAGAATCTGTGCTCAATCAAACCGATGGCATCGAGTGTTACGTGCCGGGGTGGTATTTGCACGTGACGTTGGTTCCGTCCCAGCGGTAGTTTGTTTTGGTGTTGGCTGCGTCGTGCAGGGGGCATTGGGGTAGGACGCTGCCACTGTAGTTTGGGTCCCGGATGGCTTCGAGCTTGGCGTCGGGTGCGCGTCCGGTTTCTCGTGCGTACAGTTCGGCGTCTTGTTGCAATCGAGCCCGATGTCCGAGGCACGCGCGTTCGGTGGAGGTTTGGCCATGATCTCGGACAAACATCAATCCAGTCATCGCGACCATCGACGAAAGGATCACAGCGGCGAGCACTTCGAGCAGACTCATGCCGGTACGAAGCGGCATGGAACCGGGAGACATGTTCGGGCATCGACGTGTGAGTGCTCGCAGAAATCGATCGGTTGAGAGCTGAGCGGATCGCATAGGGTCTACTCCAAAACTTCGAACATGTGGAACATGGGTGTGTAGATCGACAACACCATGCCACCGATCATCGCGGCGAGTGAAATGGTGAGGATCGGCTCGAGCATCCCGACCGTTGCATCAATTCGACTTTCGAGTCGCTCTCTGAGGTGATGGCAGGTGCCTTCAAGCGATCGAGAGAACTCGCCGGATTGTTCTCCGACGCCGATCAATTGACATAGCGTGGCAGGAAAGAATTGCTCGTAGCGGCCGAGTTCGATGCTGAGTTTCTCGCCGCGACGAACGCCTTGGTTAATTTCGTTGATTGCTTGACGGACGCAGCGATTTCGCACGCAGGCGGCCGACACTTCGATCGCATCGACGGGCTTGTAGCCGCACTGCACCATCGCCGCGGTCGCTTCGACAAACTGCAGCACCGCTGCATCCCGAAGCCATGGACCGACAACGGGCAGCTTCAATAAAGCGGCATCCATCTTGGTCGCGATTTTTGGTCGGCGCCGACCGGCGATCCACAGTGAACTCAAAACAACGGATACCGGAAGCGCGATCCATCCCCAGTGCAATAGCACGCGGCTCATGCCGGTAACGAACTGCGTCACGGGCGGCAAATCCACGCCGCTGCTGCTGTAAACGGTTTCAAACTCAGGAACCACGACGACACACATGAACACCATGAGCCCGAGACCGGCGACGGTGATCAACATCGGATAGCTGATCTTTTTGATGATGCGTTTGCGCAGTGCGACTTTGCGTTCCATTTGCTCGCAGACACGAGACATCGCGGTCTCAAGCGAACCGCTGCGTTCACCAAGACGGATCTGCTGCACTTGCATGGAGGTAAACGTGCGTGGGTAGCGAGCCATCGCGTCACTGATCGTTCCACCAGCGACGATCGTTCCTCGCATCTTCAACAACACACCGCTGTATTTTCGGTTGGATCGGTCCATGGCGAGCGAACCGAGCGCTTTGGGAAGGCTGAGCCCGTTTTGCAACAGCATCAGCAACAACCTGAGCAACTGCGCCAACGGAACCGGCCCGATGCGAGTGGGCTCGCACCCCTTCGACAATCTTCGCGAGGGACCGCCGACTTCGATCGAGTTGAGCTTTTGTAAGAACGCAACGAACTTACCCGGCGGGGATTGCGAGCGGATAGCCGATTCGGAGCGCGGAAAAGCTGAGGATGGATAGTTCATGGTAGATGGCTTGCGTAGAATTACCCTGCGGCCGACGTGACTTGAACGTTCGGATCGCTATCTCGACGTCCGCCGAGTTTTGGCGTGGACGCTGCGGTTCGGCGATCACCGCTGGTCTTGAAGTAGACTTCTTCGAGTGATGTTTTGCCCGCCAAGGCGGCTTCGAGTCCCGCCTGCTGCAACGGAAGCATGCCGGCGGCGAGGGCCATTTCTTCGAGTTTCGAATGAGGCACACCGGCCTCGATCGCCGCGGTGATTTCCGAATTAACTGGCATGATCTCGAAGATCGGCATCCGGCCGGCGAATCCGCTGCCGAGACATCGCTTGCAACCTTCCCCGCGATAGAACTTCGTGTCACGAGGGACGTGTCCATCGGGATCGAGGACATCAAGCAGGTTCACGTTGGCGGGAATCTCATGTTTGCAGCTTTCGCAGATGCAACGAAGCAATCGCTGTGCGACACTGCCCAATAGCGATCCGGCGATCTTGAAATGGTCCACGCCAAGGTCGGCGAGTCGCTGCACCGCACCGACGGCATCGTTGGTGTGCAGCGTGCTGATCACCATGTGCCCCGTCAATGCGGCTTGCACAGCGGTGGCTGCGGTTTCGCAGTCGCGGATTTCACCGAGCATGATCACGTCGGGGTCCTGCCGCATGATGTATTTGAGCGCGTTGGCAAACCCCATACCGAATTCGTTATCACTCTGGACTTGGTTGATGCCCGCCAATCGGTATTCGACGGGATCTTCCACCGTAACGATGTTGCGATCGTCGTTGTTGAGGTGTTCCAACGCGGCATACAAGGTCGTGCTCTTACCGCTCCCCGTGGGACCGGTGACGACGAACATGCCGTGTGGTTTGTCGAGAATACTGCGGATGGAATCGTAGTCTCGCGGGGGCATACCGATCCCAGCAAGATCGAACGTTTGGCCGCCTTCGTCAAGCAGTCGAAGCACAAGTTTTTGACCATCAACCGTTGGGATACCGCTGACACGAAAACCGACGCGTTTTCCGTTTTCGTAAACGGTGAGGTGACCGTCTTGAGGGCGTCGGCTTTCCGTCGTATCCATGTCACCCATGACTTTGATCCGGCTGATCACGGGGTCTTCAATATGGTTCGGGATCGTCATGGCGACTTGCAGTTCACCGTCAACACGATATCGCACTCGCATTTCAGGCTTGTGCGGTTCGAGGTGAATATCGCTGGCGCCCGCCGTCACGGCTCCGGACAGAATCGCTTGCACGAGTTTGACAACGGGTGCGTCCTCTTGGCTTGCGGAGGCTATTGCGAATTCGTCTTCTTCGCTGGTCTCGCCGACTTCTCGCATTTCGGCGAACTTCATATCGACGATCGTCTGCCGTGCAAACGCCCGGTCATCGTAGACTCGGTTGAGCAGATTGGTGACGTCATCGGCAAGAGCGACCACCGGACGGATTTGATATCCGGTCATCAATTCCGCTTCGGCGATCGTTTCGATGTCGTCGGGCGCAACCATCGCCATCGTCAGAATACGACCGCGGATTGCGATCGCTGCCGATTCGCGTGCACGGGCAAAGTCTTCTGGCATCAAACGGGCGACTTGCGGGTTTACGCTCGAAAAATCGATGTCGACGTACTCAACGTCGAACTGTTCGGCAAGCGCTCCGCCGAGTTGACTGTTGCTGATCAAGGCTTGCTTGACCAGCCAATCGCCGAGCATCATGCCACGAGGTTTCGACGCAAACGCAGCATCAATCTGCGCCGGGGTGAGTACCCGTTGATCGATAAGAATGTCGCCGAGTCGTCGCATGGCTGGAAATTCGGAATGAAAAGGTGTTTAGGATTTGGTGTTTTGAGCAGTGCCGAGAAGTTTCTTGACTAGAGCGCTACCATTGCGCCGTTGGCACTGAGCAGGTTCTGTACTTTGGTTTCGAGCACGGTGGGGTCAAACGGCGTGACCAAATAGTCCTGAGCCCCTGCCAGGAATGCTCTCCGCACCGTCTCGAGACTGGGATCGAGAGAAAACATGAGTACCGGTAGATCTTCGGCCGTGAACTCGAGCCGCAATTCGGTCAACCATTCGATCCCGTCTCCCTCACGCAATTTGGTGTCAACGATCATCAAGTCGACACGCCCTCGCCGTAGCCGATCTTTTGCCAGTCCACCCTCTGCCACGCTTTCGATGCCATAACCGAGCAATTCCAAACGAAATGCGGTGAGCTCGGCCAAGATCATCTCGGGCTCGACGAGCAGCAGTTGCGGAATACTGGAGTCGGACATGTTCAGACGTAACTCAAAAACGTGGGGTGCTAGATGCCGTAACCTGACCGACGGGCGCGATCAGATCGGTCCGTGAGTGCGTTGAAGGCTAGGTCACCATTGGACGCACACACACAAACCCGTGGTCACATTTCGTACATCTAAACAGTCGACAACCTTTGCGGCCATGCAATCCGATCAACCGTTACAACCGCAATACCTTGCCATCTATCTGATTACAAAGACGCTCAGCGGAGGGTCGACGGTCGACGCCATGGAGCGTCGTTGCCCATGTTTCTCTGGGGGGACTGATTTTTGAAGCTATTCCGGGTTCTGCGAACTCTCACACCTAATATTTGACTACATGGCTCGATCAACGATTGATTCACCACCGAGAGGAGGCTACCTCTCATGGCTTAGCGAACGGATATTGCCAAAGCGATTTGTGGCGGTACCGATCGAATTAGGCGAAGTTCTCGATCGGTTTCCTGAAGGATTTTTGATCATCGACGGACGCTTTCGCATCCTGTTCGCCAATGAAGCCATCTGCCAAATCTTGGGCGTTTCGCGTGATCACCTCGATGGACGTAGCGTGGACTCACTGAAGTGGTGCACGTCCATGCCGCGAAACCGCCCGTGGCACGAAGTGCTACACACCTCGCGGTTAGCGAATGTCACCACACACGGAATTCCGATCGCGGTCGGTGACGAGCAATTGATGGTGTTTGAAAGAGGGGACCGATCACGTCGTCTGTTGGCCATCACTGTTCGAGAAATCACCGGCCTGTCGATTCCCGATGTCATGGTGATTTCGGTTCGCGATGCCACCGTGGCGGAAACTTATCGGGCCGAGATGGAGGACCTGCTCGCACGCGTTCGACGCAGTCGCGAAGAAGCTCAGCAGTGCAACGAACAGCTCCGACAACTCGTGACTCAAGACGCGTTGACCGGTTGCGAAAATCGCCGTTCACTCGACGAAAAGGCGGAGTCGCTGTGGAACACGAGCACGAACGAAGGAAAACCGCTCACGTGCATGATGTTCGATATCGACCATTTCAAATCCGTCAACGACAACTTCGGGCATGCGACTGGTGACGACGTACTCCGATGTGTCGCCTCGTCGCTACGCCACACGTTTGCAAACGTGGGTCAAGTCTATCGCTACGGCGGTGAAGAATTTTGCGTGATGCTGCCCGATCATGATTTGAACGAGTCTCGCAGTATCGCGGAGAAAGTGCGAAGCACAGTTTCCCATCTCTCGGTGCCGTGCCCGACAACCAATGAGGTGATTCAGGTTACCGTCAGTATCGGCGTGGTCGACCGCAAAGCGGGCGCAATGACTGTCGCTGAAATGATCGACCAAGCGGACAAATGCCTTTACATGGCTAAACGCAACGGCCGAAACTGTGTCGTTCCGTATGGCCCCGAAGTGGCATCTGCGAAATTCCGCAGCACGGATCGCTGATGCGATCTTACAATCATTTTCCGCAAGACGTGGTTTGCGGTCGACGTACAAACGGGTGAAGACACAGCAATGTTACATTGCAGCGCCGCGATCACGATCAGGCGTTAGGTCCGTAGGCTGGAGTCTTTCGGTATAGCTGTCATTTGATGCTAACCATGGTTCCTACGTTCAACCAAAGCTATCACTGGACTGCCAAAAATTCGTTATGAACAAGACATGTCGCAATCCCTTTTGCGTTTAGCTGGATCCAGTGTTTCGCGAACGGTTAGTCACGATCGTGACGACATGTAACAGCCACGGACGTGAGTCCGTAATTGGGGAAAACAATGCGAAGAAAGCCGCAACGCGACGACACAAAACACGGTTGTGCGCACGAATGAAGCACCGGAAGCGGCATCTTTCATCGCTTCGCGACTTGGTGTATGCGAGAGGTGACGTCGACCCCGGACTCACGTCCGGGGCTTTCGCGTGCCGTCGCTATCGCGACTAGGAACGGAAGCAAGACTTACGCGGCCTTGTATTTGCACGTCTTCGCAATGATTTAGCAGTCCAGGCTAACGCCCAAATGGCTCATAGGAATTTGCACAATGATTCCTGCTTGGGTCCTTGGGTCCGCTGACGTGCGAATGATTTCGACAACCGTTCATTCGCGGACGAGCGCGATGAGTTCACCGCCGAGGAACTGCGCGGTCTGTTCATCGGAACTGATGACATCTCCGCCCGCGATGCTGGCCGTGATCGTTCCTTCTTCGGCACTGAACTGGTTGAACGTGACCGCGACGTGACCTCCGGGTTTGTTCATGATGATCGGCCCATTGGCATCAGCTTGAAAATAAAGGTCACACTCGACACTTTTCCCTGCGAGAGTTTGTGCTGACGTTGCTTCGGTCGGGCCTTGCAACAGAACGGCGGGAAACGTCATTTGTGGCTGTTGAGGATCGTAGCTGAGGATCTGAACGACGTTGGGTCGGCCGTCACCAATCGAAATCACTTCCAGACTCGCCTTGGAAGTTTTCTCAATCGGTACGCTGCCACGCACGGAGATGCTGCCGGTTTCTGGAAGGGTTTCTTCAATGGCGGTGACGGTGGACGACACGGCCGAGTCGACCTTTTCCTTTGTTGACGTGGCGATGTTTTCGGTCTTCGCCTTCGCATCATTGTACGCCTTCTTGAGTTCATCCTTCGAACATCCTCCGCATACAAGCATCACCAGAACGACCACCAAGATCGGCAATCTGGGCATAGCCGCGCTCAGCAGGAAGCCTCCGTTACGTTCAAAATTTGCATATGAATTCATGTTAACGACATCAGAATTGAGGAACGGGTATCATCGGGACTACGACCCGCGAACAACGTTGATATTGGTCGCGTTCGGAGTGGTAGTCAACTGTATCGTATCATCCCCATCGCTTGTTAACCGAATTCTTCCTTCTTGATATGCACCGGGACGCACTGTGGAATGCCCAATCCCCGCTCCAATGAAGCAAAAGAGCGGATGGCCATGGGAGGGGGAAGACCAAGCGTTTCATCAACGATCCGGCGTTAAATATCCACAGGCAATCAAGTCCGATCAACTCCCGCGGATCACTGTGATCACGCCAAATTTCAACCAAGGGGAATTTCTCGAAGAGACGATCCGATCGGTATTGATGCAGGATTACCCCAATCTCGAATACATCGTCGTGGACGGCGGCAGCACCGATGCAAGCGGCGAGGTCTTGGACCATTATGCCCGCTGCATCACTCACGTGATCCAAGAAAAGGATACGGGGCAAAGCAACGCGATCTGTAAGGGATTACGATTCGCGACAGGTGATATTTTCAACTGGATTCATTCGGACTGCCGTCTCGAACCGGGCACGCTTTGCGAGCTGGCAGCCAATTTTAGAGATTCCGCTGACCTGTATGCGTTCGAAGTGTGTGTGGAGGACACCCAAGGCAACCCGCCGATCGATTCGGATCACCGGATCGTTAACCGCAACCTATCCGCCGCCGCAATGCTAAGATGCGATCCATATTCTTTTTGCCAACCTGGTCTGTGGTTTCGCATGGAATCTCTCTATGCCTGTGGCGGGATTGATCGATCGCTGAATGAAGGTTTCGATTGGGACCTAGTCATCCGCTACCTCAGCCAATTTCCTCGCGTGCAGTATTCGCGATCGACCGGTGCAATGTTTCGACTGCATGACCAGTGCAAAACGATCGAGGAAACACCGATAAGTGACTCGACGGAAAATCGCGTTGAACAAGAGAACGATCGGATCCGAGCGAAGCTCGAACGAAAACTGTCGCCTCGGCTCGCGGCAGCATCTCGATTGGGTCGACGACGAGAACCGTGGAACCAACACGTTGCGGCAGTGCTCGACGATTTCAATTGCTCGCCGGTGACGTCTGCGTTGGGTCTCATGCGAGAGGCGGTAAACGATCCACGGGCACGTTTTTCGTTGCGAACCGGAGCCGCAATCGTGCGACTGCTGTCACGGTACGCGCGAAACACACCCAAGCCGAACGTCTCGTCCTAGCTGGACAGCGTCATTTTCTGGCAGACGTATTGGAGTTTTCGACTTTCACGTGGCGGAGTGCCTCCGAGGCTCCCGAAGCGGGTAACGCCGGCAGTTCTCGGTCTCGGGGGACGNNGCACTAAAACAATCGACGCCCCCAGAGACCGAGCTACTGAAAAATGGCGCTGTCCAGCTGATGCTTTATCAACATTGAAAATGGGAGTGAGACCGGACGGCTTGCGCCGTTCCGCTAAGTCTTCTAGCGGCATTGCGCGAGCCCTCCGATTTGCGCGACGCTAACGAAACAGCCGATCGACGTTAGCCCCGTGATTCATCGACGCGGCCGCGGTGCGTTCGCGAGATTCGGGACCGTCGCCTATCGGCTGACGAATCAGGATACTGATGGTGGTCCGGGTCGATGCGATCAACCGTCACTGGCGACTTCCGCGGTAGCGGTCTCCGTGTTGAGTTGACGCCAAGCCGTTTGCAACGCATCGGCAGACTCATCCGTTTGAACAGCTTGGCTCGACTGAGTCACGTTCGGTTGCCCAGCAGGTTGCGCGGTGAGCGGCTGTGTCGTTTCGAGCGTTTGGTTTTCTTGGATTGACACTGACGCATTGTCAACTGGAGCGGTTTGCGAAACTTGTTCCTGAGTTTGCGTCACTTCGGTGGTCACGGTCGCTTGCACTTCGAGAATTGGCAACGTCGATGCGCAAAACGCCTTCAAGTTGTTCGCTTCATCGGTTTCAACGAACTCATCGAAACTGTCGATGGCGACGATCAGCCGTTGGAATCCGATCACTTGACCGTTGCGATTCCCCATTGCCAACGCTTCGATGGGCAGCGTCACTTCGACCTGTAACGATTCGTTGGGATGGATTTTGTCGACCTTCACCGTCGTGCAAGGGCTGAAGCAATGAATTTGCCCAAGCGTCCCGACCACAGTGACCGAGAATCCTTCGACGCAGCGTGTGCTGCAGTTAGAAATCACGACAGCGAATTTAGGACCACAGCCGTTTTCGATGTCCGCGATTTGATGAACACTGGCGATGGAGAGATCTCCGGCTTCAGAAGCGGGAATGATCGCCGGACCAAAGGCCGAATGGGTGATCCATTGACGGTCGCCAGCAGTGTCGCAAGTTTGATTGACGCCATAGCGGTGGATCAGATCAATGACGTGCGAACAGTTCGACGAACAGCTCAGCAGATCCGCCCGCGTGAGGTCTTGGCCGTTGCAGACGACCATGCTGATTGCAAGTGACGCGACAAACAAGATCGCGATGTTAAGTAATTTGACAGTGGACGTGGATTGGCGCATCGGATGGTACTCGTGTTTGATTGGTTGGTGAAAGAAGAGCGTTGAAGATTTAAAAAAAGCCCGGACTCCCCGATTACTCGGTTGGTCCGGGCTCTGACGTGGTTGGGCCAAAGTTCGACGCTTCAGCCCACACTCCTCTCCCCACACTCGGGGAGAGGGTCACGGGAAGGCGGATTCTCGGTGTCGAGTTCCGCCCGAAGCTGAACCGTCTGGATTACCAGCATCCCCAGTAGCTGGTGTAAACGGGGGTGTAGTAGCTGTACGTCACCGGGGTGTAGCAGTAGCTCGGTGTGTAGTGGTAGTGCGTGCGATAGATCGGCGTGTAGTAGCTCGAGTACCGATACGACGAGTAACCGTAGTTGCGGTAGCCGTAGCTGCGTCCGAATCGGCGATAGCAAGCCGCGACCGCCTCTTCGCTGTCCGTCGCCTCTTCACCTTCGCCGAGCAACGCTTCGACATCGGCTAGTCCAAACTCAGCATCATCGATGTCACTGACGTCGTCACTCAGTTCCGTTTGGGCCGTGGTGTCGAGTTCAGAGGCAGCCAACCGAGACAACAAATCGTCGTCGGCTCGAGCAGTCGTGGTCAGCATGAGACCGGCGAGGACGAACATTGGGACAGCAGCGAAAAGGGTACGTTTCGACATGGTTCTTTCTCCGTGAAAGCAAAGTGTTGTGCGGCGTTTGGAAATTCGACAACGGGCGTTTGCCGCGGTGTGGGTCGTTGTCGTGTGTCTTGTGACTAAGAGGCCAAGCGTCGATGTTTCGGAGGTGTTACCAAGAAAACTCCAATTTGTTTTCGATTCCCGCCCGCATCAGGTAACGGACGTCTTTTTCCGACGCTTAGACAGACAGAAGAGTCGCACGTGCGTACGTGCGCGAAGAAATACATGGCCCTCGCACCCTAAGTAGTCCGATGCGTTCTTTCACAATGTTCCTAGTACTGGCGTCCCCCTTCTCAATCGGTGCGGCCCTTTCCGAACGAGCGAATGCCGCCGACGAACTGTTTTCCAAAGTGACAATGGAAACCGTGTTCACCGACATCAAAGCTCAGGAGACCAAAAAGGAGAAAACGAACCCAATTAGCTCCGCCGATCGCGAGCGAGCCGCCCGGATCGCGGCTCTGTTCGAACCCGCACCATCAGACCCGCCACCGCAGGAGGTCTCATCTCCTGAACCCACACCTCCTCAACCAGTCAAGCAAACCGTTGTGGTTGCTCAGCCGCCCCCGGAATCGACAAAACAAGCAGCGGCCATCTCGCCGCAACCTTCTTTTGCGTTAACCGGCCGCTGGGCAGCATCCACTCCCGGTGGCGACGTGTTTGCGATCGCCTTCACCGCCGAGAAACAGTTCATTCTCGTGCACATGAAAGGCGGGAAATCGTCCGTTTCGAAAGGCAAGTTCGCCACCGAAGGCGACCGGTTGGACTTGATCGGAGCCAACACGTCGCCTCTGAAGGCGGAAATCACTTGGTCCGACGCGGACAAATTCACGATGGCCCTCGGCGAGGCCCGTTTGAACTTTGAACGCAAGAAATAGGCATTTTTGCTGTAACGGATGACGAGCAAGACCGCTTGGGAAATCAGGTCGCCTGGGCAAATAGCTGTCGCGACCCCGCACCGTTTCAACGTCTCTCAACCGCTCAAGGTGACCCCATGTTCCAACGAATCCGACCCATTCGTGTCTTTCGCTACGGCGTCCATCGTCTGTTCTCTCGATTGTTCCCCGCGCTCACCTTGGCGTTGGCGACTGTCGTTTTCGCCTCGTCCACCGCGATGGCAGAAGACTCGGCAGACGAATCCACCAACAATTACATGAAGGTCCTGCCCTCGACGGTATGGATCATCACCGCCAACAGCGAAAACGAAACCAGCACGGGCACCGGCGTCTTCGTCGATGCCAAACGACGCCTCGTGTTGACCAACGCCCACGTCGTGGGGGACAGTCGATCGGCCGTCGTTTTCTTTCCTGACATCCAAAACGGGCAACCAGCGGTCAAACGAAAGGGATATCTCGATCAAGTCCTCAAACTGGCGAAGCCCGGAAAGATTGTTGCCGTCGATCGCAAGCTCGATCTCGCGTTAATCGAATTAGCCGAGGTACCGCAACGGGCTAAGGCGATCGAGATGGCCACCCGATCAATCCTGCCCGGTGAAGACGTCGACCTGATCGGCAACCCAGGTGGATCCGATGTCCTGTGGGTCTACACCAGCGGCACGGTGCGATCGGTTTACGACAAAAAATTCAACTCCGATCACGGCAAGCACGAATTCAAAGTCGTCGAGACGCAGACCCCGATCAAACCCGGCGACAGCGGTGGTCCCGTGGTCAACTCGCAAGGCAAACTCGTCGCCATCGCCCAATCGTTCTCACCCAATTTCAACTTGGTCAGCTACTGTGTCGACATTTCTGACATCAAAGCGTTCATGGATAGCCCGTGGAAACCGGCGCCGCTGGCAACCGGAACTCTGCTCAAGAGCGCCGATATTGAACACACGGTTCACTCCACCGGTCATTACCAAGTCGAAAAAAAGCTGAATTCGGGTAAAACGCAAACGGTCTTCGTCTCGAAAGACACCGAGTATTTCCAACGTGCCGATATCCGCAAAGTTTGGTCACTCGTGTCGGTCAGCAAAGACGAACCGACCAGCGAGCTGTTGATGCGATTGATGCGACAAAGCTCGGCGACCAAGATCGGCGGATGGGCGGTTGAGAAGAACACTTCCGACGAATACCTGGTGCTCTACGTTGCCAAGCTCGACGCCACCGCGTCGGACGAAGCTCTGTCGGGCACGATCGAATACGTCGCCCGGATTGCGGGTGCGATGAACGGTCAGCTCAAACCGAAAGAGGAAAAAACATCCTCTTCGGAAACACTCGCCGCTTGGTTGTCCAAATAACCGTTTGGTGGTCCAAACCCACGGGCTCTACGCCAAACGCCTTTTCCAAACCGCGATCTGCTCGCGAACTCTTTCAGGTGCGGTCGAGCCTTCACTACAGAAGGCGGCGACCGCATTTTTCGTTCCCAGCACTTCAAACACGCTCTCGTCGATCTCGCTGCTGAGTTCCTTGAGCGTTTCGAGGGGCAGTTCGGCGAGCGGCACGCCCTTTTCCATCGCCGCACCGACAATCGCGCCGACGAGATGGTGAGCGGTTCGTTGTGGCATTCCTTTACGAATCATCCATTCCATCAACGTCGTCGCATCGAGATAGCCTTTCTCGATCCGCGCGGCAATCGACTCACGTTTGAGCTTCGCGCCCGCAACAATTGGTGTGGCAAGTTCTAGCATCGCGCGAGTCGTGTCGAAGGCATCGAACAGCGGCGGTTTGTCTTCCTGCAAGTCGCGGTTGTATGCCAGCGGCAAGTTTTTCACGAGCAACATCAACGTTTGCAAGCTGCCCATCACGCGGGCCGATTTACCACGGGTCAACTCAAGCGTGTCGGGGTTGACCTTCTGTGGCATGATGCTGCTGCCGGTGCAGAACTGTTGTGGGATGGCGATGAAATCGAATTCCACCGTGCTCCACAAAATCCACTCTTCCGCCCAACCGCTCAGATGGGAGGCGATCATCGAAAGCACGAACGAGGACTCAAGCACGAAGTCGCGATCACTGCTCGTGTCGAGGCTGTTTGCCGTGATCCCGTCAAAATCCAACGCCGCGGCGGTTTGCCGCCGATCAATCGGGAGCGTCGTACCGGCAACCGCCGCTATACCGAGGGGACTTTGATTGACACGGGCGCGGCAATCTGCGACGCGTCCGCGATCCCGTTCGAATTTTTCGATGTACGCCAGCCAGTAATGCGGCGCGAGCACCGGTTGCGCCCGCTGGAGGTGCGTGTAGGCGGGAAGGATCACATCGAAATCCTCATCGCAACGACTCAGGAAGGCGCGTTGCAATCCGACCAGCAATTCGTCAATCGTGTCCAGGGTCTCGCGGATCCACATCCGCACATCGGTGCTGACCTGGTCATTGCGACTCCGGGCCGTATGCAGCTTTCGACCCACGTCGCCTGTTGCGTCGATCAAGGCTTGCTCGACGTGCATGTGGATGTCTTCGAGTTCAAACCGCAGCGGCAACTCCCCCCGGTCGAGCCGTCCGCGAATGACCTCTAACTCGCTGCGAATTTGGGTAAACTCCGCCTCGGTAATCAAACCGACACTGCGGAGCATGTCGGCATGAGCGATCGAACCACGAATGTCCTGCTGGTAAAGACGTGAATCGAAAGTAATGCTCTCGGCATAGGCTTCGAGTCGTTGGTCGGTTTCGGCGGCGAATACACCGCTGCGGGAGGGACTAGCCACGGTTGACTTTCAAACGGGTGTGGGTCGAAATGGAGGCGATTGCCAGTTGTTGGGTTAAGATGGCTCAATCCGCTTTCGCTGAAAACCGGACGTTTACCCAACCAAGCCCGCCCCACGCCAAATTTCTCTTTTAGAACTTCGCTCCAATGCTATTTCAACGCTGGTCAACGTCGACCGAGTTTCCTTCGATTTTTGCAACCTCGTGGGGATCGTTGATACTGCTGCTGGTCGCAATGCCCCCGGCTGCGGCACAGAACATTGCGTTTGCCCCGCCGCCTCCCGCCACGGCGTCGGTAACCGCCGCCTCGGGTCAACCCTACGGCATCGCCTCGATCGAAATTCCGCTCCGCAATCCCGTGCTGGGAAATGGCCCACCACCGCTGAATCTCGCCGGCTCGGTCTCCCCCGCGATTTTTGTCGTCAGCGAAAACGTTCAGTCACGCGCCGCTCGGCTGCCGTCGGAATCACCGCTGCCACCGCTCGGTCGAGGACGTCTGCTCGGACGGGTCGGCAATTTGATTCGAGAGATTGCAAACGGTGACCAAGAGCGGATGGAGACGGTTGCTCGCCGAATCACCTTCCTGTTCCAAGGCAATCAACCGTTCTCAGTTGACGTTGTCGATCGCAATGGTGTCGTCGGCAGATTCGACGTTCGCCCGGTTGACGATCCCAATCTGCAACAGGAACTGCTCGCCGATTGGTGGACCGATTTCACGGCCAACGCCAAAGCCCAGATCGACGCAACCGACACACCCCCGTGGGTGCAGACCTACCTGGTTGGCATGTTGTCGGGGCGATTCGGTTTGCCACTGCCCGATTGGTACGGAAACACAGGCGACGAGACCAACGAAGATCCGCTGTTGATGACGCTGAACTGGATCGCCGGCGCCGCCAAAGTTTCCGATCGCGTGTTCGCGTCGGCCGCTGCTGGACGCGACCTCGATGCCCACGGAACTACCGCCGCCACCGATGTCGCCGCCCTTCCGGTTCCGCAACCGATCGCTTGGCAACCGACGGACTATCCTGTCGACCCCGGTGCTCCCGAACCCGAAATCGAACCGCTCGCCGATCACGTGCCCCCGGAATGTTTTTACATCCGCTACGGCAAATTCGAAAACTATTTGTGGTTCCAAGATTTGACCGACGAGCACGGTGGTGACATCTCACGGATGATCACGCTGAGCGGTTTGTCGAATGATGGTGGCGAAAGATTGACGAAACAACTCGGAATCCAAATGACCGTGATGGGCAGAATGCTCGGCCCGACGATCATTACCGATCAAGCGATCATTGGACGCGATTTGTACTTGCAAGACGGTGCGGCGATGGGTGTGGTCTTCCAGCCGACCAACGCATTCCTATTGCGATCAAGTTTAAACAACGACCGTACAACGCTCGCGAGCGCGTCCGACGACATCACGCTAAAGAACGTAAGTCTCGAAAATGGCGTGGGAACGCTATTGCGTTCGACCGACAATGTCATCCGGTCGTACATGGTCGAGCGGGACGAATTCATTTGCATCACCAACAGCGAAGCGATCGCGGAACGCTTCCTCGAAGTGGGACGCACGGGCGAGTCGTTAGGCAAAACGGAAGCCTTCCGATTGGCGAGGACACTGCATCCTCTAAGTGTCGACGACACGATCTTTGCTTACTTCTCTCCCGAGATGCTGCAGGGGTTGCTATCGCCTCAGTATTTGATCGAACTGCGTCGACGGATGCAGTCCGAAGCCGACATCGCGTTGGTTCACTTGGCACGTTTAGCTGCCGCGTCCCAGGCCACGGGTGGTCCAGAGACAGCGAACTCATTCGGTGCAACCTCGGCATCGTCAGCTGCCAATAACCCACCGATGCGCGAAATCGAACCTCTCGTCGCAGCCGGATTTCTTCCCGTTGGCTTTGGCGAACGCGCCGACGGCAGCGGTGTGTTCACGGTGGGCGACCGAGTCCTCGACACCCGTCGCGGAGCTCGCGGCTCGTTCTTGCCGATCCCCGACAGTCCCATCGATTCGGTGACTGCGACCGAAGCCGAATGGTTTGCCGAGATTTCAGCCGCCTATGGAGAACAATTCCGCAGCTTCGATCCCATTTTTGTTGGAGTCAAACGCGAGCTGATCGAGTCTCCCGCCAATCCCGATGGATCGCCGGGCACCCAAGACACCGAACTTCGAGAACGCCTCCTCATTCACGCCGAAGTTGCACCTTGGCAACCGGATAACTATGGATGGTGGGCCAAACAACTCGGCCCAGCCACTCCGGTATCGATCCGTTTTGCCCCCGACGACATCGTTGCCGTGCAGGCACATGTAGCGAGTGACGCACTCGGCCCGCCGACACATCTCTTTGCCGCGATCAAAGATTCGAATCCGCCGCAACCCGAAGCGTTCGATGGAATCCTCGGCAGCTACCAAGCACTCAAGCTGTTGCCCGGATACCTCGGTGCGTGGCCGTTGCCCGGCGCTCTCGATCGATTGCCGCTGGGCCTCGGCCGTGGGCAACCCGTGGGGCCGAACATGAGCCGCTTGCTCGGCGGTGTCTATCGCTTCACCGGCGGCGAGTTCAGCATCCTCTCATTCGATCCCGAGCTTTTGACTCAGACAGTACCTGAACTGGCGGCCGAAGAGGTCGGCGACTCGGCACAACTGCGTGCCCACATCGGCAACCTTCGCGGCAGCCAGCTCGAAGATTGGGTCAACCAATTTGTCTACCAACGGGCATCGACAACGAGCGAAGCCGGCGCCGATTTTCTTGCCTCGCTCTGCGGACAACTCGGCACTCCGCCGGAGGATGCGGTGGAGCAGGCGAAGCTGATTCTCGGCGGCGAAGTTCAATGCGCGTTGGGCGGCGAATATCAACCCCTCCCAAGACTCGCAGGATCACCGGGTTCGCCACGATGGACCAGTACGGCGTGGGGCGCCGGCGATTCCGCACCCGCCGCGTTGCCACCGGCTAGCTATCAAGCGCCGATCTTGCAGTGGTTCCGCGGCGCCGATGCGACCGTGACGCAGTATGCCAACCGGCTCGTCGCCGATGCCGTGATCGAAATCGCCCGAGTGCGTCCCAATCCCGCGGCAGGGCAATGAATCTCATTGACGTTGCGATTTGGCAATTGGGGCATTAATCAACTTCGGACGGCAGGTCAGGATTAGTGACGAAGCGCTTCACTCGGCGATAGTTTCGAGGCGGCGAAAGCGGGCAACAGTCCGCCGAGAAATCCAACGACCAACGCGATCAGAAGCCCTTGCAACACCACCGCCAATTGGATTCGTCCTTCGATCAAGCCGTTCACCGCGGGCATGTGCGTTAGCAGCGACACGAGTACAAAAGAGACGCCGATCCCGATCGCGGCCCCGATCGCGCTGAGAATGATGGACTCGATCAGGATCATTGAAATGATACGGATCCGCGTCCAACCGATCGCCCGCAACAGCCCGATCTCGAGAGTTCGCTCCTGAATCGACATGAACATGGTGTTGAGTACTCCGATCGACCCGATGACGATCGCCACGGCTGAGGTCAACCAAGCCATCGCGACGGCGAGTTGAATTTCTGAAAGTGATTCGACGTGCTCACGTGTCGGACGCACCTTCACTTCCGATTCCATCGCTTCGACCTGTTTTGAAATGCGATCGAGGAGTTCTTTGTCACCCGCGTCCGTGGTGATGATGCTGAACCCGGAAACTTCGCCTTCACGGCCCATCAATCGCTGCAACTCGGAGACGGAAACGACGAGCGAGCCGTTTTGCAGCACGTTGAAACTTTCAAAGACACCGACGATGTCATACAGCTCGTCTTCCACAATTTCGATTTGATCGCCCACCTTCTTGCCGAGACTATCGGCAAGGGTGATGCCGACCATGACGCCCCGCTTGTCCGTTTTCAGAAGCCTGCGACCACTCACCGGCTCCATCGCTTCAAAAACATGTGTCTCGGGTACCAATCCACTGACCGGAACCACGTATAGCCCTTCGTCGGGAAATGAGACCACATCGGCGAGGCCGGGAATGACGTCGACGACACCATCGAGCGCGGCGATTTGATCCCCCAGCGATTCTTCGAGCGTGCTCGTCAATCGACGCGCACTTCCCGAACGAACGACCAACAGATCGACGCCCGCACCTTGGTAAAAGTCCATGAAAGTGGCTTTGAAGCCGTTGGCGATCCCGACCAGCGATACCACCGCACACACGGCGAGGGCGACAGCGACCAATGTCAAGCCGCTCCGCAAAGGACGCCGCATCACATTGCGAAACGTCATTGTTGTGAATTTCATCAGGACGACCGCGGGAGAAAAGTAGAAGATTGATTGACGAATAAAGAACAACCGCCGGTTTGATCACTAGAGCCATTTCGATTGATGATAATCGATTGTGGTTTCAATGAGTCGCTCGGCAAGACCGGCTGACGGGCGGAACGATAACTCTTGTTCGGCTCGCGAGCCATCACACACCCAACTTCCGCCGACGCCCTCGCGAACTTTATCAAGGTTTAAGAAAACTCGCCCTCCGAATCCTCGCATCACGACCTCCCCGCATCCTCCAGCGAACCATCCTGCCGCACGCGGGATCCTTACGTGACGTAGCGGTCGCCGCCGAGCAATCGCAAATTCATCGAGCGATGCGGCAATCATTTCCGCCAACTCGACAAACGTCACCGCCTGCGGATCGGTCAGGTAGTAAATGCCTCGATCGGGTTTCGCGGACGCTGTCAGCGGCGGTAAGCGTACGCCGCGATCGGCTGCCGCGATAATCCCCGGTATCAAATCCGTGACGCTGATGTAGGAATACCGAAAGGTTTTCGATAACACCAAATTCCAGCCCGACCGGATGGTTTTATAAAGCGCCAGCAGGTTGCGATCCCCGGGACCGAACACGCAAGGCGGGCGAACGATCGTGATCGGCAACCGATCCGCGATTTCATGAAGAACACCCTCGGCTCGAAGCTTCGTTCGGCCGTAGTGAGACACCGGATGGCAGGGATCCGATTCAACGACCGCGTCGCGTTTAGGTCCGCTTGGATTGCGATCTGGTATCGTTCCCGCCACGGCTAGCGATGAGACATAGATCAGCGTCGGCGGATTGGGCTGTGCGGCGGCGGCACTTGCGACAACACGGGTGCCTTCAACATTGATACTTTCAGACAGAGTCAGCGAGCGGGTCGCGACCGCGGCGGCTAGGTGGATCACACGATCGACCGAGTTCATCGCTCCACTTACCTTCGCGGAATCACGAACGTCAGCGGCAACTCGCCTCAATTGGCCACCGTGATCGGACTCTTCCGACTGCGATCGGCTCAACGTCACGACTTCATCGCCGGCCGCGAGCAGCCGATCCACCACGTGACGACCGATGAATCCGTTCGCTCCGGTAACGAGGTATCGCGTCACAACGATGTCCTAATGAGTTTTTGCGCAAACCAGCACGCGAGTTTGTAACAAAATATCACCCCCACCGCTTGGGTGATACGTCAGCAAGACATTCGTGCAAAAACTCGCAAAACATGATGATTTGAACCAAACGTCGTCACCGCCACATTTGTCCACAACCCTTCCAACCGACCCCAGTCCCCCACATAGGCTGTATTATTTCTCCAGCCCGCCCTAAATTGACATCCACGGGAAGCTAGCGTTGGACGTGCGCATTTTCTCGGGCGATACATCTTCGTCTCCGCCTCCGAATTGGCTGCGTCAGCCAAGCCGCATGCCGCTTTCGCGGCTGTCGCCCCGTCTTTTTCGTCCGATAGCCCGATTGAAGCGACCCATTTAGCAACCTAAATCCCATTTAATAGTTTGACCTGGCCTCCAGCCGGAACAGGCAACCATGAGAAAAGCAGCTTCCGCTCGCCTTTGCGAACGGCTTCGTCTCTTCTGAAGCGGTTTTATGAAAAAATTGTTCCTACCGTCAAACAACACGCCTTCAGTGGTCGATCTCCTTCGCGGATGGGCGGATGTGCAGCCCGATGACATGCTGTATCGGTTTTTGCGGGCGGGGGAGAAGGGTGGATCGACGTTTGCACCGATCTCGGATCCTCAATCGTTGCCGGAATCAGAAGGGTATACGTACGGTGGGATGGATCGCCAAGCTCGGCGGATCGCGGTGTGGCTCCGCGATCGGGTGCGATGCGGCGAATGCGTGGTGCTCGCGTTTCCTCCAGGCCCCGAATACCTCGCGGCCTATTTCGGATGTCTCTATGCCGGCGTCATCGCGGTGCCTGCCTATCCACCACGACGCAATCAGCGTGATGAACGACTACGCGCGATCATCGCCGACGCGGAAGTCAAAGTCGGACTCACTTCCGCGTCGTTGGTCGAATCCATCCAAGCGGCGGAAACAGCGGACGAAGACCAAGGCAAATCCGGGAACTGGTCCGTCGTCACGTGGCACTCGATCGAATCGATGGATCCTGATTCGGCCGACGATTGGGTGCGTCCCGATCTCAACCGTGAAACGACCGCGTTCCTGCAATACACGTCGGGATCGACGGGATCGCCCAAAGGCGTGATGGTGACGCATGGGAATTTGTTGCACAACCAACATTTGATCCAATCGAGTTTCCGTTCCACTCACGACGACACACTCGTTGGCTGGTTGCCGCTACATCACGACATGGGTCTGATCGGCAACTCGTTGCATCCGTTGTATCTCGGTGGCGACTTGGTTTTTATGTCGCCGATCGACTTTCTGCAGAAGCCTTCTCGGTGGCTACGTGCGATCTCGCAGTTCCATGGCACCGTCGCAGGTGGCCCCAATTTCGCATACCGGTTATGTGCCGAAGATATTGCTGACGATGAACTCGAGGGGATCGATCTCTCGTGCTGGCGGGTCGCATTCAACGGCGCTGAGCCGATTGACTCTCGTGTGCTTCGCCAGTTTGCCAATCGCTTCGCAGACTATGGGTTCACACACGATCAATTCTGCCCGTGCTATGGCATGGCTGAAACAACGTTGTTGGTCAGTAGCAGCGTTCGCGAAGAACCCGTTCGTGAATTACCTCGACACGGCACCACCGACGAAACCGACGAATCACGTTCGCACTGGGTCGGTTGCGGCGTGCCTGACAGCAGCATGGATGTTCGCATCGTCGACCCCGAAACAAAGGTAGAGAAAGCCGCTGGAGAGATCGGCGAAATTTGGATATCAGGTCCTTCGGTCGCCGCCGGATATTGGAAAAACCCCCAACAGTCGCGTGAAACCTTCGCTGCGACCATTGACGGTGACGACAAGTCGTATCTCCGCACCGGCGACCTCGGGCTGATCGATAACGAGACATTCCCTGGCGAGCTATTCGTGACCGGGCGATGCAAAGACTTGATCATCGTTCACGGGGTCAACCATTATCCTCAGGACATCGAACGGACCGCGGAATCTGCACACCCGGCCAACGCCACCAGCGGAGGAGCGGCCTTTTCGATCAATACCGACGAAGGCGAGCGATTGGTGATCGTGCAAGAGCTGCGACGATCGCAGCGACGAGATGCCGATCCCGACGAGGTGATCGACGCCATTCGCAGCGCCGTGATGCAAGAACACCAACTCGTTCCCCTCTCGATCCTGCTGCTACGTCCCGGAGGCGTTCCCAAGACAACGAGCGGTAAGGTTCAACGCTCCGAAGCTCGCCGGAGATTTGAAAACGACGAATATCGCGTCATGCATCGTTGGGACATGCCGACGATGACGGAAACGAAATCGCGGTCTGTGTTGTCAAACCCGACCTCACCTCAAACCGCCTCGATCATTGCGTGGCTCATCGAAAAGATCGCCGCACGGGTGAAAATGCCCACGAATGCGATTGAAGTCAACGAACCCGTGTCTCGTTACGGCCTCGACTCCGTCGGTGCGGTACGTCTGGCGGGAGAGTTGTCGGAATGGCTCGAACGAGATATCCCGGCGACGCTCGCGTATGAATATCCGACAATCGCGAGTTTGGCTCATCACTTGTCCGGCGAGCCTGATTCACTCCAAACGTCGCCGGACGCGCGTCGACGTAAAGAAACAAGCAAGGGCCGTCACAGCGAACAACACGCCGGTTCGAGCGGCCCGGTTGCCATCGTCGGCATCGGTTGCCGATTTCCATCGGCAGCAACGCCGCGCGAGTTCTGGAACGTATTGGTTGCAGGCGCCGACGCGACGGGAGAATGTTCACACCGCGGAGATTGGCCGTCGGTCAAGAATCTCGACCCATCGATGCCCACCCGTGGCGGTTACCTCGAAGACGTCGCCGGATTCGATGCGGCATTTTTTGGCATCAGTCCACGGGAAGCCGATGCCATCGACCCACAACATCGCCTGCTATTGGAACTAACGCACGAAGCGTTCGAAGATGCCGGGATACCGATCGCCAGCGTGTCCCAGCACGACCAGACCGTCAGCGGCAGCGAGCGTGTCGGCGTCTTTGTCGGCGTGGGCAATAACGACTACCTGCAAGTCAGCTCATCAAGCGCCGCCGGCGAAGTCACCGCGTACACCGCGACCGGGAACTCGATGGCGATGGCCGCCAATCGTATCTCATACACATTCGATTTCCGCGGACCGAGCCTGACGATCGATACCGCATGTTCGTCATCGCTGGTGGCCACCCATCAAGCTGTGCGGGCTCTGGGAGCGGGCGACTGTGACTATGCGATCGCGGCGGGTGTCAACCTCATTTTGTCGACCGACGCCACTCAGTCGTTCACCAAAGCTGGCATGCTTTCGCCGTCGGGTGTCTGTCGCGCGTTCGACGAAGCCGCCGATGGGTTCGTTCGCGGCGAAGGCGGCGGAGCGGTACTGCTGCGGCCGCTCAGCGACGCGTTGGCAGACGGGAATCACATCTACGCGGTGATCCAAGGTTCGGCAATTAATCAAGACGGACGCAGCAACGGATTAACGGCACCGAGCCGATTCGCCCAGGCTGCGCTTATCCGCGAAGCACTCGACGACGCCGGCGTTCGCAGCGACTCCATTGACTACGTCGAAGCCCACGGCACCGGCACGCCGCTTGGTGATCCGATCGAAGCCAGAGCGATCTGCCAAGCGTTGATCGAAACGCCCCGCCAAACCGGTGAAGATAACAGGACGCTGAAAATTGGATCGGTCAAGACAAACATTGGTCACTTGGAAGCCGCCGCCGGAATCGCGGGGCTGATCAAAGTCGCGTTGTCCGTTGAGCAAGAGGTTTTACCGGGACAAGTCAACTTTTCGACACCGACACCGCATATCGATTGGAGTACCGGTCTACAGGTCGTCACCGAACCGACGCCTTGGCCGCGATCCCCCGAGCGACCCCGTCGCGCCGGCATCAGCTCGTTCGGATTCGGCGGCGCAAACGCTCATTTGATTATCGAAGAACCTCCGACTGTAACAAACGTTGGACCGGAGACACCGAGCATCTCCCCCGGTGTGTTGGTTTGCTCAGCCAAGACTCCACAGTCACTTTCGAACATGCTCTCGGACATCGATGCGACGATCGGCTGCCATGAGTTTTCATCGTTTGCGTACACGCTAGCCGCTGGGAGAAGCCACTACCGACACCGGGCTGCGTGGGTGGGCGATGCGTCACAGTACCAAACAGACGGTTCTGCTAACTGGATCCAAGGGATCGCCCAACGCGACGCGTCGGTCGACTGGTATTTCAGCGGACAGGGCGGGTGCAACCTCGGAGCCGGGCGCAAACTCTACGAAGAGAACGCGACCTTCCGCCACGAATTCGATCTCGTCAATGAAGCGTTTGCGGCACAAGCCGGCCATGATCTGAAAGATCGTTTATGGAACACCGAAGAAGACTGGCTCAATGTTTGGATTCAACCAGCGCTGTACTGCCTTCAAGTCGCGATTGCGAGATTTTGGGCATCGCTCGGCGTCCGTCCGCGCCGCGTCGTCGGACACAGCTTGGGTGAGTATGCCGCCGCGTGCACAGCGGGAGTTTTTGAGTTTGAAGATGGGTTAACGCTCGTCACTCGGCGAGCCCAATTGACAGGACGACTGGAACAACGCGGTGGAATGTTAGCCGTGTTCTGCGATGAAGCGAATCTGCGACAATCGCTCGCTGGATTCGACGGCAGATGTGAAATCGCGGCGGTCAACGGCCCCAAACAAACCGTGATCGCATCGCTTCCCGAAACGCTCTCGTCGCTGACTGATTACCTCAAGACACAGGGCATCGTCAGCCGCCCGATGTCCACAACTCACGGTTTCCACAGTTGGTTGATTGAACCGATTTTGGATGAATTCGAACAAGCGGTCTCGATGACCGCAATGATGCCTCCGCTGATCCCGTTTGTCTCATCACAATCCGGAAAGCTCGTCGCCAATGACGTTGCCACGCCTGTGTACTGGCGGGGAAATTTGCGTGGTGCGGTTCGCTTTGATCTCGTGCTCAATGAAATGGCGGCGGTCGAAAATCCTTCCGACGACACCGCCGCTGCCCCCACCCTCGGGATGGAAATCGGCGCCGGCAACACACTCTCAGCTCTCGCCCGTTCGGCAAAAGTTGGATTAACAGTGCTTCCCGGTTGGCCTGCCGAATCCGATGGCTCGGTCAAAAAGTCGGGTTCCTATTGGGACACGCTCGCCAATCTCTACGTTTACGGTGTTGATTTCAATTGGGAAGCGGCCTTTGGCGGAACCGCGCCGATCGTGTCATTGCCGACCTATGCGTTCGACCGACAACGTCACTGGGTCAACAACCGAGCCGACGCGAGCGATCACGTCGGTAAGAAATCGCCGCAAGGTGCAATGGCATGGTCTGCACCGGAGTCGTCGACGTCCACACTTGGCACACGGCTTGATCTCGCCAGCGACGACGTGGTTTTCGAAACATGGTTTCACGCTGATTCTTATCTTGCGGACCACCGCGTGGGTGAGTCCGTTATTTTCCCAGCGGCCGGTTTCATGCGATGGGCGATCGCGGCCGGCGAAGCGATACTGCTGGACCCCAAAAACCGCGATGAGGCTGGAAATCATCTCATTCGGCTGAACGATTTCGAGATACTCAGACCGATGACGTTTGGTGAAGATTCATCGAAACGTTGTCAGCTCGTGCTCACGCAATCGAGCGATTCCGACTCGGAATGGACCGGTCGAATCATGAGTCGCACGTCCTCAAAGTGGCGACTGCACGCCACGTTCTCGCTTTTCACAGCAAGATCGACTGAACCTTCACGGGACGCATCACTACGTCCCGATGGTGATACGGCAACAACAACACGTTGTGTCGAAACGCATTATCAGCAGTTCGAAGAAGCGGGCATGCACTACGGCCCGGCGTTTCGACTCGTTGAGGAGATTCGCTCGATCGGGCAAGTCGCCGACGCGATTGTCTCGACTCCCCGTGCCGGTGATCCAGCCGATTCCGATCATGTCGGAATGCTCGACGCGTGCTTGCAAGTCGTTGCCGCGTGTGGAACACGCTGGGGCGATCGGGCTTGGGTCCCTGTAAGCAGCCAATCGATCGAAATGGATGGCAATGTTTTTGCGTCTGCTGAAACGGGACGTGTGAGGGTAACTGCCCGTTTAGTTGAACATCACGACGAGACCGCTGTCGCCGACTTAGTGATCGAACCCGAACAGCCGAATGATTCCGCGAACAAAACGCATCTTCGAATTGAAGGTTTGCGTTTGCGTGCGACAAAACCAATCGATACGGCGGAGTTGGTTCTACGTGACCAATGGTTGCCCAGCATTCGCGATTGCGAGCCGCCTTACGTGAGTGCGGTGCCCATTTCACTCCCGATTCGCCGAGTCGAAAGTGACGGACACGACTCTCGAATTTTGCGGAAAATCAGCGACGCGTTAGAGGACGCGGCTGGCGGATGGACAATTAAAATTTTGAGCCAGCTCGGTATCCGATGGAAGCACGGAGACAAATTCACACTTTCTTCGTTCGCTCAAGCATCCGGTGTTCTTCCAGAACATCATCGGTTGCTGGTCCGTCTGCTCCGAATTGCCGAAGAAATGGGTTTTCTCGAAAGCCAACCTGGCAGCGGCGAAGAAACATGGACAGTGGTGGCATGCCCCGCATCGAATCTCACTGACGGGCCTGCACACGATCACGCGACAAACGAGTTTGCACTGTTAAACCGTTGTGCTGCCGCGACCGCTGATTTGATGCGGACCGGCAGTGACCCTTTGCCGCTATTATTTCCATCAGACGGCGAGATTTCCGCAGCGGATGTTTATCGCGATTCGGTTGGAGGGAATCGACTCAATCAGTTGGCCTTTGGCGTTGTTTCGAATGTCGTTGCTGGGCTCGCCCCGGGTCGTGGATTGCGAATTCTGGAAATCGGGGCTGGAACCGGTGCAACGACTCGTGCGGTGCTAGATACCTTGCCTTCGGATCGCTGTGAATATGTTTTCACGGACGTGGCTCCTGGCTTCTTAGCGGCTGCCCGACGCCAATTCGCGGATTACGATTTCGTTGATTTCCGAGTCCTCGATATCGAACGCGATCCAAGCACGCAAGGTTTCGAAGACTCACTTCAAAAATTCGATATCGTCATCGCCGCCAACGTTCTCCACGCGACTGCGGATCTATCCGTTGCGATGCGAAACATCCGCACCTTGATTCATCCTCAGGGGCAACTTGTGGTACTCGAGGGAACAGAACCTGCGAGATGGTTGGATTTGACGTTTGGGTTAACGCCGGGATGGTGGCGATTCACCGACACGGATCTTCGTCCGGAATATCCTCTCATTTCACCCAAAAGCTGGGCTCGTTTGCTCGCTGACACGGGGTTTGCAACGACCGAATTGATCGACCCAGCATCGGGCGAATGCGATTCCAAAACATCACGCGAGATCGCATCACCGAGCAAGGTGATCGTGGCCCACGCCATGCCGAATCAATTGACAGACGACCGACGGTGGTTGATTGTCACCGATGGCTCGCAGGATCTTTCGAATTCGTTCGCTGACAGCCTTCGGGAACAGGGATCATCAGTCGAAATCATTTCGGACAACGACTCGGCGTCGTTCAGCAAACGCGTGAATCAAGCGTGTCAGACAACCCATCCGACCGACGTCGTCGTGATGTTGTGTGACGACGCGGTGGCAGACACCAATGCCGTGGAAGAACTCCGTCGTGCCAGCGAGAACGCTCTCGCGATCTTTCAAGCGCTGTTGGGCTGGCAGGCTTCCGATCCAACTGCGGTCGCGGGGTTGCGTTTGCGTTGGGTCACCCGCGGTGCCCTTGCGATCGACTCCGATTCTGACATGGAACGCTGCACGGATACCTCGCGCCCGATCGACCTGATTGGCGGTTCGCTGTGGGGTATGTGGCGAACGTTGACGCTCGAGCAGCCTCAGTGGTCGTGCTCGGGGTTCGATTTGGATCCGTCCTTGGACGACAAGGTCAATGCCGCATTATTGCTCGACGAATTCAGTTCAACGGATCCGAAGAACGAAGAAGTTTCGGTTCGTGGTAATCGCCGGCTCGTTCGACAATGGATCCATCAAGAAATCGAAGACAGCGACGGTAATCGTGCCCGCGTTCTGAGCGTCGGCGAACGGGGAACGCTGGATGGTCTCACGACGGCTTTGCAAGTTCGTCGCGAACCGGATGCAGATGAAATCGAAATCGCACCGGTCGCGTCGGGATTGAATTTCCGTGACGTACTCAACGTGCTCGGTGCTTACCCTGGCAACCCACCGCTCGGCGGTGAATGCGCAGGCGTGGTGGTTCGCGTCGGAGCAGACGTCGACGACTTTGCCGTGGGCGACCGCGTAGCGACAATCGCAGCGGATTCGATCGCCGACTACGTCACCGTACCAGCCACTTCGGCTTGTCGATTGCCTGACTCTCTGTCTTTCACCGACGCAGCGACCATCCCGATCGCGTTCTTAACGGCGGCAACAGCGATTGAAAAAATTGCTGATCTGCAGACTGGCGAATCAATCTTGATTCACTCCGCCGCCGGTGGCGTTGGGATGGCAGCGGTTCAAGTCGCTCGCCAATACGGCGCAACCGTGTTTGCGACAGCAAGCCTTGAGAAGCACGCCGTGTTGCGAGACCTCGGCGTCACGCACATCTTTGACTCTCGATCTCCGGGTTTTGCGGATGAGATAACTCGACTTACGGCGGGACGCGGCGTGGATGTGGTTTTGAACTCGCTCGGTGAAGATTTCATTGACGAGAATCTCAACGCGATCTCCTCAAAAGGCCGTTATGTCGACATCGCGCTGGCCAACTCGGCCGTGACGACTCGCATTGCGACTCAGAAACCTCATGTTCGATACGAACAGTTAGACCTCTCGCAACGTTTGGCCGACGCTCCCGCATTGATCGGCGAACGACTCGAACAAGTGATGCGACGAATCGAAAGCGGCAACTATCAGCCACTGCCACTTCGGGCGTTCGCTTTTGACGAAGCGGTCGAAGCCATGCGTTGGCTGCAAAGCGGTCTGAACATCGGTAAGGCTGTGATTCGTTGCGGTGTTGCTGAGCCAAACGCCCCGACTCCAGCCGCGCCAGCAACCGGCAAAGTCAGCGGCCTGCAAATCATCACCGGTGGGCTCGGTGGTCTTGGACTCTTAACGGCTGAATATTTGATCGGCCAAGGGGCAACGCAGATCGCTCTATTAACCCGCCGCGAAGCCAGCGCGGACGAAACGACACTGATCGACCAATGGCGCAAACTCGGTGCCGAGGTTTGGGTTGAGCGGGTACAACTGGATGACGCAGTATCGGTCGCGAGCGTGCTGGACCGATTGCGCAACCGATCCGGTGCGATCACGGGAATCTATCATCTCGCCGGCGTGCTCGATGACGCCGTCATGGAACAGCAGACGGTGGAGTCCATCAACCGTGTGCTGGACGCCAAAGTCGCAGGTGCCTGGAACCTGCATCTGGCCTCGCAACCAGACCCCATTCGCGACTTCGTTTTGTACTCATCATTCTCGGCGTGGTTGGGTTCGCCCGGCCAAGCCAACCATGCGATCGCCAACGCGTTCTTGGATTCGCTCGCGGTTCATCGGCGACAAACCGGATTGCCTGCCCTTTCGATCGGTTGGGGACCCTGGGGACGCATCGGCGCGGCGGCTAACCGGGATCGTCTCGGCCGCGGTGACCTCGCTGGAATCGGCATGCTGATGCCTGATGAAGGGATCAAAGTGTTGCAACGATTGCAACAATCTTCCGCTTTGCAAGAGTCCTCCGGTGAACAGGATCCGGCGGCCGTAGCGGTCGTCCGCCTGCACCTGGACCGATTGCCAGTTCATTTGCAATCACACCGATTGTTTGCAGGACTGATCGACAACCTAGACCGAATAGAACAGACGGGGGGGCAGCACGGTTATATTGAAGAACTGAAACAACTTTCTGCCGAAGAACGCCTCAAAATGGTCACACAACACATTCGTGACTCGATTGCAGCCTCGCTGGCGCTCCGCGGTGGTGATGCCGTGCCTCTGGATCAACCCTTGTTTGACCTCGGCATGGATTCGCTGACCTCTCTGGAATTGGTGAATACGTTGCAGTCCACGCTCGGCGTAAGAATCAGCACAATCGACCTATTCAATTTCCCCGACGTGCGGGCGCTCGCCGGACGAATGGTGGAATTATTGTCCGGTGACGTCGCTGAAATCCCATATGCTGAAATACAGATCTCCGAAAACGCGGCCCCAGTTCCTGAACTAGAATTGGAGGTCAAGGGATCGAGCTTTAGGGCGAATGGGTCAGCAGCCTCGGAGTCTTCACAAATCTCGAACGGGATGGCGGATGCCTCGCAAGCCGAGACGCCAGACACGGAGGTAAGTGAATTACTTCGCGAGATCGGCGATTTGTCCGAACAATTTGAACGCTGGGGAGCCGACCAATGATCCAACTACCAAACGACGACGCAGCCAATCAAGATTCTTCGCAACCTGGACGTGGTGCCCGAAACACAAATCCGGGCGAGAACGCTTCCGCACCCGGCGGCGTCAACATGGCCAGCGTGCTCGAGGCGTTGCGAAAGACGAAAGCGGGAATGCAGCGTCTGGGTGATCGGCTGAGCGAACCGCTCGCGGTTGTCGGAATCGGATGTCGTTTCCCCGAAGCAGCTTCACCGGATGAGTTTTGGAATTTGCTCCAAAACGGCCAAGCCGCCGACACACACGCCGGCGACCGTTGGAGCAGCGAACTGACTGCTGACCAGGAAAAGCAACCCGGCCGAATCACAGCCAACCGGGTCGGCTGGTTGGATCAAATCGATCAGTTTGACGCTGCCTTCTTTGGAATTTCCGGCCGCGAAGCGAGCACACTCGACCCACAGCAACGGTTGCTGTTGGAAGTCGCATGGGAAACATTCGAAAACGCAGGCATTTCACCGCAATCGTGCCGAGGCCGGCGCGTCGGCGCGTTTGTCGGAATGTGCAGCAACGATTATCTGCATCGCCTCACCCGCCGCGATCCCGAAGAGATCGACACTTACATGAGCACCGGGAATGCCCACGGTGCCGCAGCGGGACGTTTGAGCTATGTGATGGATTGGCGAGGCCCGAGTGTCGCCGTCGACACGGCCTGCTCGTCATCACTCACCGCCGTTCACTTGGCCACTCGCAGCTTGCGATACGGTGATTGCGACATGGCGATCGCGATGGGCGTCAACGTGATTCTGGCTCCCGAATTAAGTATCAGCCTAAGTCAAGCCGGAATGCTGTCGCCAACAGGACGCTGTCACGCTTTCTCATCCGATGCCGACGGTTTTGTTCGTGGCGAAGGCTGCGGAGCGGTCTTGCTCAAACGGCTCAGTGACGCCGTCCGAGACAACGATCCGATCTATTGTGTGGTCCGTGGCAGCGCGACCAATCAAGACGGCCGCAGCGTCGGCTTGACCGCACCCAACGGACACGCTCAACAGGCCGTGATTCGTGCGGCGATCGCCGATGCCCGGTTGTCGACAGACCAAATCGATTATCTGGAAACTCACGGGACGGGCACACCGCTCGGTGATCCGATCGAAGTCGACGCACTGCGTCAGGTGTTCGCCTCGTCACGTGAGCCATCCCGGCCACTGCGAATCGGATCGGTCAAAACAAACGTGGGTCACCTCGAAGGTGCCGCCGGAATCGCAGGGATGATCAAGGTCATCCTGTCGCTCAAAAACCGATGTCTGCCCCCGCATCTGCACTGCGAAAAATTGAGCGAAGCGATCGATTGGTCGTGGCCCGTCGAGATCACTCGAACAACACAATCATGGGAATCACCGCAACCACGCGTGGCCGGCGTTAGCTCCTTCGGGTTCGGCGGCAGCAACGCCCACGTGATCCTGTCAGACGCACCCACCGTGCATCCACTATCTCCCGCGGCGCCGAGTGACGGAACTGTCATCGCCCGCCCGGTCGGAACCGCTCTCGAATTGGTCAGTAGCACGGAACCGCATTCTGATTCGGAGCCGTCCTTGTTCGTGTTGTCGGCAAAAAGCCCAATGGCGCTACGACAGTATGCGAGCAAATTCGTTGATGCGCTCAGCGTCCAGCCGCAACGTCTCGGTGACGTTTGTTTCTCCGCGGCGACCACTCGCGACCACTTCGAACATCGGATCGCGGTTGTTACCGATTCGGTCGAGAAATTGATCGACGAACTACGGCGGTTCGCCGATGGCAATCCTTCCTCACAAATCATCAGCGAAGTCTCGGCTTCGGAAAACCGTTTGGTCGGTGATGACCGAGTTTGCCGGCTTCGCGGAGTCGCGATGTCGTTTTTGCGTGGTGAAACGATCGATTGGAAAGAATACTTTGCACCGACATCCCGCCGCGTCGTGCTACCAACCTATCCGTTTCAACGCAGCCGCCGTTGGCTTGACGACGCGCCAGTATGCCTGCCGAGTTCTGCCTTACGTCAGCCATCAAACGATCCCGCCACTCCGAATTCGACCACGCAGAATGCAGCGCCGGTCGCCGGCGCCGCGGCCATGGCCGTGGCCGTGGAATTGCCTTCGCTCTTACAGCGCAAGCTGAATCTAGCTGGCGACGAAACGATTTTCGAAACCGACCTGAGTTGTTATCCCTACCTGAACGATCACGTCGTGCGTGGCATGACGCTGTTTCCCGCGGCGGGATTGGTGGAGCTGGCTCTCGCCGCAGCGGGCGATGTCGACCCAAGCCTCAACGCGATCGAATCTCTCCAAATTCAACGTCCACTCTCGGTTCGCTTGGGCGAATCGACCTGGGTTCAAATCATCGTGTCAGCAGGCGAACAACAGCGTCGCCTCCGCATCGCGACACTCGACTCAACCGCAGATCAACCGACATGGAAAATCGTCGCGGAATGTCACGTGGCGTCGAAGCCCAACCGCGTGAGCGTCAACCGTACCGCAGCGATAAACGAATCGCAGCTCGACACGTTCACACCCGATCATGAAATCACCCGCGAGGCCCACTATGCCGCGATGCATGGCGCCGGCATTGACTACGGTCAAGCTTTCCAAGGCGTGCAGTCACGGCGTGACGCCGTGATCGGTGATCAAGTCGTCTCTTTCGGCGAAACGCGCCTACCGTCGATGCTGGATTCAAACGGCTATCGGTTTCACCCGGCTTGGTTGGACGCTTGTTTCCAAGTTGCCGCCGGCCTGATTTCTGACTCGGCAAACGCATGGATTCCTGTCGGGATCGATCAAGTCTGCTTGCACCGTGACACCGATTCGAATCGCCTCCTGCGTGTGATGACAACGCGGCGGGTCAGAGACGATGCAACCTCTGGCGACGAACACATGACGATCAACTTGTCCATCACCGATGAGCAGGGCAACGCCGTGATGACGATTGAACGATTGAGACTCGCCCCCATCGCGATTTTGCCATCGGCGACAAGCAGCTCGGGGCGTCCCACATGTGAAACGCACCCCGACACTCCAGGCAGAAACACTCCTGCTGAGATAAGGATATATCTGCACGAACGGATCGCTGACATCATGGGACTGGAACTGGATGAAGTTCCGCTCGCCCAATCACTCGATGCGTTGGGACTCGACAGCTTGATGGCATTCGAACTCCGCGATGAGATGCAACAAGAATTCGGAATTGAAGTACCGCTAGATCTGTTTTTTGAAGCGAACACGTTAGACACCTTTTTGAACCAAGTGATCGAGCGAATTGCCATCGCCGATCCTCCCAAAGCGAATCATGATGGATGGGTGGAGGGCGCACTATGAATGCCTCTGAGATGAACGCCGAAAAGTTATACGAAGAACTTGTGCGCCGTCGCGTTGAGTTGTGGTGCCAGGGAAAAATGCTCCGTTTTCGAGCACCGGACGATGCACTCGATCCTGAGATGATGACGCTGCTACGTCGCTTCAAAAAAGATCTCATCGCGATCCTGCAACGCGAGTCGGAACCACAGACGACCTGCAATCGGTTAGAACCGACTACGGTTGGGCAACAGGCTTTGTATTTCCTGCATTTATCGGCACCCTACAGTCCCGCGTACAACGTCGCGTCGGCCTGCCGCATCTGCAGTCCTGTCGATGTCTCTTCGGTGCAAACGGCAATCGAGTTGCTGGTTCAACGACACGATTCGCTACGCACAACGATCGAGATGCAATCCGGCAAACTCCTCCGTCGCATTCATGAAAGCGGCAAAACCGATTTCGCGACCATCGATGTGGCCGGACAGAGCGACGAACACATCGCTAAAATCGTGAAGGCTGAATATGAACGGCCGTTCGACTTAGAGACCGGCCCGCTGCTACGGGTGCGTTGGCTACGTCGTGCCGACGACGATCAAATCATGTTGATCACGCTGCACCACATCATCTTCGATGCCTGGTCGCTGTGGATTCTGCAAGACGAGCTATTCCAATTGCTCGCACAAGTTTCAGGCGGCGAAATCGCCAAATTGCAATCTCCTCCGGCGACGTTTTCGGACTTTGTCACCGAACAAAACGGGTGGATCAACAGCCCCGAGGGTGAGAAAGATTGGTTGTACTGGGAAGACGAACTCAGCGGCACGTTACCAACCTTGGATCTGGCAACCGATTTACGACGGCCGTCTCGAGCGGAGTTTCGCGGAGCGACGCTGCCATTTCGCATGCCCGAAGAACTCTCGACTGACCTGCGCAATCTCGCAAAAACATTGCGGCTGACACCTTTCGCGCTCACGCTTTCGGTCTTCAAAACACTCCTGCACCGCATCGCCGATCAAGACGACGTGATTGTGGGCACGACCACTTCGGGTCGCTCTCGCAGCGAATTCAATCACGTCATCGGATACTTCGTGAACTCGCTGGCGATCCGGTCGAATTCGAGCGATGACCCGTTGTTCTCGGATTTCGCTACCGAAGTCAAAGCGAAAGTGCTCGGTGCGATTAAACATCAAGGCTACCCGTTCGCTTCGATCGTCGATCGCATCGGACGTCAACGCAGCGGCAGCGGCAACCCGATTTTCAATGTGATGTTCGGTTTGCAAAAACCTCGTTTCTGCGAAGCAGCCACGTTGTTGGGTGACGATTCCGCCGAAGTCGAACTGGCCGGATTGCGAGTTCGCCCGTACAAGATGAGTCAACAGGAAGGCCAATGCGACCTCACGATGGAACTCTTCGAAACGGAACACGCTTTCGTCGGCACTCTGAAGTACGACACTGACCTGTTTACGCAAACAACAGCACGTCGTCTCAGTGACCAGTTCATTCACCTGTGTGGTGAAGTCGTCCGCGATCCCAACAAACGATTGTCTCAATACGATCTCGTGTCGGACACGCAGCGCGATGAGATCATGGCGTTGTCGACCGCTGAGCCGTCACCAACCTGGGACGGGTCACTCGCCCATGAGTGGGTTTCGCGACAAGCCTCTTTACGGCCTGACGCGGTCGCCTGGGTTTGCGATTCCGAACAACAAACCTACGAACAACTGGATCACGCGAGCGACCGGATCGCTGGGGAACTCGCCGCCAATGGCGTGATGCCCGGGTCACTGGTTGCCTGTTGCTTCTCACGCTGTTTTGAGACCGCCTCAATCATTTTGGGGATCATGAAAGCCGGTGCGGTCTACGTTCCGCTGGACAACGAAAGCCCGGTCACACGTATTGAAAGCCTGCTGGCTTCCTGCGGAGCGCGAACACTCATCACTGATCAAGTGGAGCTAATGACTTCACTCGAATCGAGCGATGCGATTGTCATTCCGGTCTCTCGAGCGATCGATCTTGTCTCGTCAGATAGCGATCAAGCTGACACCGATTCGAAGGGCGTTGCACCGGCGGATCTCGCTTATATCCTGCACACGTCCGGCTCGACTGGCAGTGCCAAGGGTGTCAGTGTTTCGCACGAAGCTTTCGCTCGGCATATCGTTTCAATCAGCGAGGTGTATCAACTCACCGCGGACGACCGAGTCCTGCAGTTCAGCAACCTCACCTTCGACCCTTCGCTCGAGCAGATGTTCTCGGCGTGGTTCGCCGGCGCGATGGTCGTCGCTCGCGGTAACGAACTGTGGTCGCCGGAAACGTTGTGGGGAGTGGTCGAAAAGCATCGCTTGACGGTCATCAACCTTCCGCCCGCCTATTTCCAACATTGCGGCGGAAACATGGATTACGACGACGATCTGTCATCGCTGCGATTGATGATCCTCGGTGGCGACGTGTTCCCGAGCGAATCGCTAACGGCGTGGCGGTCGCGAGGCGTCCGAATTCTGAACGCGTACGGTCCCACCGAAGCGGTCGTGACGGCAACAACTTGCGAGGTGACTCCTGGCAAAGCTGTCCGCTCCGCCACACCGATCGGCCGCCCACGACCGGGAAGCCGTGCGTACATCCTCGATAGTCAAGGTCGTTTCAGTCCGCTCGGCACAGTCGGTCGACTGTTCCTCGCCGGTCCAATGCTCGCCGACGGATATTACGGCGACGAGGAACTGACCAGCAAAGTGTTCTGTAAGGACCGCTTTGACGAATCAGCGAAACCCGGCGTGATGTACGACACCGGTGACCGAGCCCGCTGGAACCCAGATGGGCAACTTGAGTTTCTCGGACGAGTCGATCAACAAATCAAAGTCGACGGGATCCGCGCCGATACCTCAGAAGTCGAATCGGCAATCAACACCTTGCCTGAAGTCATGCGGTGCTGCGTCCGCCTGCACTCCGAAGGAACTGCTGCTCGACCCGGTCAAGCGGAATTGATCGCTTGGATTCAACCAGCCGAGAACGAATCGATCGATGCAGCCGCGGAGAACGATGCGGCTCTTCAAACCAGAGTGATATCTCATCTGCGATCGGTTCTACCCCGATACATGGTGCCTCGGCGGATCGTGGTGGTTGAATCGATGCCGCTGACCGCGTCAGGCAAAATCGCTCATCGTAACCTCCCGAGACCAGTCAAGAATGATCGCCGCAGCGCCGTCGAATTCGTGGCCCCTCGCAACGAGTGGCAGTCGACGCTGGCGGGCATTTGGGCTGAAGAGCTTGGCGTTCCTTCGGTCGGAATCAACGACAATTTCTTTGATCTTGGTGGTGCTTCGCTAACCAGCCTGCGAATCATCACCCGAGCCAACGACGCTGGACTCAATCCATCGGACAGCCCGATGAAACCCGAGTTGTTATTTGAATATCAATCCATCGCTGAGCTCTACGAGCATCTCGGTGCTCCTGAATTGACCCACTGCAGCCACTCATGAACATTTTCCACTCAATCCTCGAAAGCGTCGGTACCTATCTGCCGCCCCAGATTGTGACCACACGTGAAATTCTCGATGGTTGCGTGCGGCCTGTGCGAGTGCCTTTGGAACGATTGACCGGGATCCGATCGCGTCACTTCGCCAGAGAAGACGAATTTGCGATTGATCTGGCATCCAACGCCATTACGGATTGCCTCAAGCACTCGCGAATCCGCGCCAATCAGTTCGACCTTTTAATCAGTGCAAACATTTCACGCTGGGATGGGCCGAGCCGTGTGGGCTATGAACCATCGACCGCGATCGCGCTGAAACAATTGATGGGTTTCGACAAAGCCATCGCGTTCGATATCTCCAACGCCTGCGCGAGCATGTGGACCGCAGTCTACGTGGCCGACGCATTCATTCAGTCCGGCGCCGTTCGCAGCGCGCTGGTCGTCAGCGGTGAGTACATTTCCCACCTGACCCGGACGGCTCAATTGGAAATGGAAGGCTACCTCGACCCTCAACTGGCGTCGTTGACGCTGGGCGACGCCGGGGTCGCCGTCGCGATGTGCGCTTCGCCAAGACGTGGCGAAGGCTTCACCAACTTCGACATGTACACGCTCGGGCATTACAGTCGGTTGTGCATCGCCAAACCGAGCGACCAACCGCATGGCGGAGCTGTTATGCATACCGACGCGGTGAAAGTGACCGCGGCAATCGTTCCTCACGCTGCCGCCCACGCCGTCCATGTGCTGAAGCAGACCGGCCAACACGTCAATGATGTGCAACACATCATCCCGCATCAAACCTCACGGTTGACGATTCGTGGAGCGATCGAGGAAATCGCCAAACAGTTCCAAACCGACTGTACCGATCAAATGATCGACAACCTCGAGTTGCGGGGCAACACCGCGAGCACGACACACTTCCTGGCGTTTCGTGACAACATTGACAACGGCCGCATCCGCACCGGCGACAAGCTGTTGTTCGCCATTTCCGGCTCCGGGCAAACGAGTGGTACCGCCGTTTACAACTGCAACGATCTTCCAGATCGTATTCGCCGCACAAGCGAAAATGGGCATGGGCATTCAACCAACGGGCACGCCGCGGAGACTGGCTCGGAATTCAATCCCGACGAATCCGTCAGCGTCGCGATGTCGACTCCGTTTCGTTTTGAATCGATCGCAACGGCAGTGCCACACAACGGCGAACGTGCCGACACGTTGAGCATGCTGCTCCAGGCCGCCAAGGATAGCATCGCCTTGGCCGACATCGATCAATCGACCATAGAATTGCTCATTTCCACGGGCGTTTACCGTAGCGAATTCTTGACCGAACCTGCCCTGGCCGCGTTGCTGGCAGGCGACCTGGAACTCAACGCGGATCAGGCGGCGACGGATCCCGTCAAAACATTCGCCTTCGATCTGCTCAACGGCTCGATCGGATTCCTAAACGCTTGTCACCTGATTTGCGAAATGGGACGGGCAGGCCGAATCGAGCGGGCAATGGTCGTCGCGTCCGAAATCGAAAACAACGCCGACGTCGACGGACAGCCGACTCTCGGGATTACCGAAATGGCATCTGCGGCGATCTTGAGCGAATCCGAAGACGGTGAAACAGGATTCCACGCCTTCCGTTTCGATCATTACCCCCAATTCCAAGACCAATACAAAGTCTTCGCGAACATCGAGAACAAAATCGGCAAACCGTTCCTTGAACACAGCATCGCCAGTGACTGGAAGCACACGCTGATCCCGTCGATCAAACAGAGCGTTGATCAGTTTTTGAGCGATCAATCCTTAGAAACCGAGTCGATCGATTGGTGGTTACCGCCACAAACCTGCGATGAGTTCCTGCGTTGCCTGGCTGACACGTTGGGTATTTCGCAAGATCGAATGATCGTCGGCAAGGACCGCGGCCCCGATGCGTTCACCTCCTCGACACCCCTTGCGATGCTCGCTGCAGGGGTTTTCGGTGACGGCGAACAACGCAATGGCGATCGTCGGGCGCAGCCCACGACCGGCGATCTCGGTCTGATTGTCAATATCGGCTCGGGAATGCAGGTGGCGTGTGCCCTGTATCGGTTTTAGAAAACCGCACCCTTAAATCGTCCAGAGCGCATCCTCCCCCCATTATTCCGACGCCGGTTTACGGTACGATGAGGGACGTGATCGCTAAAGATCTAGCGGTAGACGACACTCGTGCTTAGCGCCACGGACAACTGTTTTCAACGTAGCGTTGCGACTCGGCTGGCAAAACACACTTCCCGCTCGGTCCCTCAATGCCGTGTCCATCAGGATGAACCATGACTCACGATGAATCCATTTTGCTGGCTGTTGAAGACGTTTGCAAAGACTATCCCGATGGGAATGTGCACGCGCTCGACCACGTCAGTTTCGAAATTCGCGCAGGTGAATATGTCGCAATCATGGGTCCGAGCGGCAGCGGCAAATCCACCTTGCTGAGTATTCTCGGGACTCTCGACCGGCCCACATCGGGCAAGGTGATTTTTGAAGGCAAAGTGGTCGATTCGTCCACCGATCTGGACGAACTGCGATCGCGGGCGATCGGATTCATCTTTCAGTCGTTCTACCTCCTGCCGACACTCACGGCGTTGGAAAACGTGCAGGTTCCCATGTTTGGCCGTGGGTTGACGGGTGCCCAACGAATCGAGAAGGCCCGCGAATTGATCGAAGCGGTCGGAATGACCGATCGAGCCAAGCACTTGCCCAAACAATTGTCGGTCGGGCAGCGACAACGGATCGCGATCGCCCGGTCGCTCGCCAACGATCCACGATTATTGTTGGCCGACGAACCGACCGGCAACCTGGATACCGTCACCGCCGCGGGCATTTTGGAATTGTTCGCTCAACTGCATGACGATCGAAAAATGACCCTCGTCACGGTCACACACAGCGAGGAAGTCGCCGTAGCAGCCCAGCGGGTACTGCGTGTCCGAGATGGTCGCATCGAATCCGACGAACTCAATACGTCCTTGCAGACTTCCTAAGCAGGTACATAGAAGCGATTCGGTATAACGACAATTCNNAGATGATTCCTGCAGACCTGGTTAGTTGCTGCCCTGTTCGGCGTGCGCGACCTGGGCGACTTGATCGCGGCTTGCGTTCACCTCGCGCTGCGTCTCCATCAGTTCGCGTATCACTCCGGTGTAACCACGTGTAATGTGTGCTCGCTCACGGAACTCGTCATCCTGCATCAATTCGCGATGAAGTTTTGCGAGCTGGCAACCGGGGACGGAGGGGAACAGATGATGCTCGAGGTGGTAGTTGACGCCGTAGGGTGAGATCAACATCCGCTCGATCCAGCTCGGCAAGACGGTGCGAGTGTCGTTGAGTTCATGATCACCTCGAGTCCCGAGATGCTCGGCGGTAGCCCGAATGCGGTTAATTAAGTTTAACAGCGTGATACCGGCGAACATGTAAACGGCGAGCAGAATCAAAGTCGTCCGCGTGTCGAGCTTGAGTGCGATCGCAAAGAAACCGTACACACTCGCCGTCGAAAGGACGTACAGCACGCGGCACCGAACCGGGAAATCGGGTGAACGAAAATTGTTCCAGGGCGCCCAGTGTTTGTACAAGATCCAACCGCGTAAGAAATTCATTCCGAACACGCTACGGATCAAGGTCAAGAACAAACCCAAGCGGGTTTTGGGCCACTCAAACCACTCCCGTTCTTCTTTCTGCGCCGCGAGATCTTGATCTTCTTCGGTGTTGGTGTACCGGTGATGGCGGAAGTGAGTTTTGCGATACAGCGTCGTGCTCATCCCGAGTGGGAACGCCACAAAGAGGTCTGACACGACATCATTGACCACACGGTTTTTGTAGAGCAGGTAATGAGCACCATCGTGCATCAAAACACCCAATGCCTGCATCCGGCTGGCTAGAACCACCATTGCAAGCAGATAAACCGCCCAGTGATCCAGTCGAGCGGCGATCACCATAGCGGCGATCATGATCAGCCACTGGGTTGCGAGGTAGATCGTCGTGCGAAAACCGTTGACCTGAGAGAGCGAACGGACCAATTCGATATGGCGTTTCCGTGAGAAACGTTCCAACTGGCGTCTCGGTTCCGCATCCGTCGGACTGGCCTGGGACGTCGCCTCCTGCAAAATTTGATCGACTGTTCTCATCGGACGGGCTGGGGCAAATCGGGAGTAATCGTGAGCGAACGCTCAACCAGTTTACTCCGTTCATTGTACCGGATTGAGTGGAAAATGCTCTTCCACGACCGCGTGGAACTCTGCGGCAGTCGAAACCTTGGCGACATGCGTTCGGAAATGCCGAGCGCCGCGTTTCCCCTGTGCGTAACAGCACGCATATTTTCGCATGAGAATCGTGGCTTTTTCTTCGCCAAATCGGTCCACGACGAGTTGATAGTGATGCAACATCACGTCGCGTTGTTCTTGCAGGGTGGGTTCCGGCGGGACCGGTTCGCCACGCAGGGCCGCGGCGGCTTGGGCGAACAACCACGGCCGTCCCAAACACGCCCGGGCGATCATCACCGCATCGACGTTGTAACGCTCAAACGCAGCAACCACCTTCTCCGCACTGTCGAGGTCTCCGTTGCCGATCAGCGGGATATTCTTTAAGTGGGCCTTGATCTCGCTGATCCGATCCCAATCCGCGTTCCCTCGGAACATGTCCGCGGCCGTTCGCCCGTGCACGGTCAACGCGGCCGCCCCCGCCTCCTCGACCACCTTGGCGATCTCGTTGCAGTTGACGTTGTTCGGGTGGCATCCCAAGCGGATTTTCGCCGTAACGGGCGTCGGGGCACATGCCACCACGAGCTTGGAAATGATCGCATGCATCCGCTGGGGTTCACGCAGCAGATAACTCCCGCTGTGAGCCTTCTCGGTGACCTGCCGAACCGGGCATCCGAAGTTGATGTCGACAACACTGACGCGGTACTCCTCCACGAGTCGCTTGCCGACTTTGGCCATCGTCTCGGGGTCGTTGTCCCAGATCTGCACCGCAAGCGGTCGCGGTTCGTCGCCGACGCCCCATAAACGATCCGGATGCTCCGCCTCGTGCTCATACATCCAAACGAACCCTCGCGCGTTGACCATTTCGGTAGCGAGCAAACCGGCGCCGCCAAATTCGCGAACGATTTGACGGAAAGCAGCGTTTGTGAACCCCGCCATCGGCGCCTGCAAAATAGGCGGGTCGATGATCAGGTCACCAATTTTCAAAGGTGCGATAACGGTAGAGGGCATCAGACTTCTTGGGGAGGAGCGGTTATTTGTCGGCCGGCAAACGTCCGGTTTCGATCACCGGGAAGTCGCTGGTCAAACCTTCGACCATGAAAGCGACCAAGTCAGCCTTTTCACCGTCGGTAAGGTTCAGCACCTTCATTTTATCGCTCAGCCAAGGATTTGGATGCCCGCCCTTGTTGTACCACTCGATGACTTCCTCAAGCGTTTTTTGGCTGCCGTCATGCATGTACGGAGCGGAATCGGTCACATTTCGCATCGTGGGCGTTTTGAAGGCGCCTCGGTCCTTGTCCTCGTTGGTGACGACATAACGGCCGAGATCAGGATCGTCACTGTCCATTCCCACGCCGATGTTGTGGAATTGCTCGTCGGTAAAGTTCGCACCGGCGTGACAGGCGGTGCAGTTGGCCTTTCCGAATGTCAGTTCCATGCCTCGAATTGCCGATTCGCTCATCGGATTCTTCGCCGCGTCCGCTTTGAGTTTGGCGTACTGTTCGGCGAGCTCGGGTTCTTCGTCAAGATACTCAAGGTCATCGGCGAATGCCTTTTCAAACGTCGCCAATGGGGCGTAGTAGTCGTATGGGGCGGGCCCCGTCACGACCGCACGTTCAAACGTTGCCAACGCCCGGCCCACATTGTCGATCGTCAATCCGTCTTCGAAGACTCGCTCAAACTCATATTGGTAGACCGGAATGGAAGCCAGGGTTTGCACGCAAACCTCATGGGTGTTCCCCATTTCGATCGGGTTGGCGATCGGTCCGACGGCTTGCTCTTCGAGCGTGGCGGCACGGCCGTCATGGAATTGATGGCGGCTTAAGATCCGGTTGAACGAGACCGGCGAATTACGATTACCGGTTTGGTCTCTGACGCCCACGCCAAATTGCGTATTCGCCCCCCAACCCTGGTCGGGTGCATGACACGATGCACACGAAATCGTGTTATCCGACGAAAGCCGAGTGTCGAAGTAAAGCTGACGCCCCAGCTCGATCTTGGCCCGCGTCATCGGATTCTCTTCAGGGATGAAAATGTTTCCCGCTGCCGCATCGAGACCGCGCGGCAACCGCACATCGAGCACGGCATGGTTTTCCGGCTTTGCGAACCAATCTTTCACTTGCTCCATCGTCAACGGTCCCTCACCGGGAATCCCGGCGGTCAGCGACGGATCGCCCAAACTCACCGTGGCGGTCGCCGGCCCGGCCTGAGCATCCGCGGCGCTGACCAGCGGGGCGTCGAACGACAAACCAAGACCAGCCACGCAGATCATGCCAACTAGAGCAACGGACGCTGATCGCAAGAAACGAGACGGGTGTGGAACAGGATGCAAAGAGGTGTTCATGGCGCGTTCTGGTTCAGAATGGGGCGGGAAACCAAGGGGGAAGACGACTCTCCGACAACGAAGAATCCTCGCTCCATTCTAAACCAAGAGCAACCTGTTGGCACGTGCCTCGTTTCGAGGTGCGACCAAGGAGCAAGCGGTGCAACGAGTGCTAACCAGGGAGGGTGTCTTCGTCGGCGAAGTCCTCGGGCATGATGCCGTCCTCAGTCAACAGATGAGACAGATCGGTCTCGTCATCTTCATCGAAGCAGTTGTCGAAACGCTGAAACTTCAATGCTGACAAACCACGCTGGCGGAAACACATCGCGTGCTCGCTGGCGGGCTTGGGCTCGGGACTGCAAACGACCACGGTAATGTTGTCTTCACCTCCGGCCGAATTCGCCAATCCGACTAACCGGTGGCAGATGCTGCGATGGTCACTGCACCCTTCCGAAACAACGCCCGCCAAAGTTTGCGTGGACAAATATCGACTCAAACCATCGCTGCACAACAGCACCATGTCTCCTTCGGACAGATCCGTGCGTCGGACCTCGGCAATCAACTCTTGTTCCCCGCTGCCCCCGAGCACATTCCACAACACGTTGCTCCACCGACTCTGCTCCTCCTCCTCCGGCTTGAGTCCGCCCGATTCAACCAATTGCCGGGCGAGCGTGTGGTCCGTGGTCAACTGCTCGCATTGACCATCCCGAATAAGATAGCAACGACTATCCCCGGCATGAACGACATACATCCTCGGCCAAACGATGTAGGCCAACGTCAAAGTGGTGCCCATGCCCCGATGGGAATCGTCCGTGGCGGCTTCCGACAATATCCTCGCATGAGCTTGCCGCAATAAATCCTTGAGCGAGTCAATGAATTCTTCCTCATGGTCTCGATCGAGGTGCAAAAACCAGTGCATGCGATTGAGCATCTGAGTAATCAGTTGATCCATCGCCACGCTGCTCGCTCGCCTGCCCGCGGCATGCCCACCCATGCCATCAGCCACGATCAGCAGTTGCCCGGTGGCGCTGCCGAACAGCGGCATGTCGTCATCAATGGGCAAACTAGTCGACTGAACCAGCATCGATTTTCGCAATTCAGCGATCAAGAATTGATCCTGATTCTCGGTGCGACGGCGACCGATATCGGTGAGTCCACAGGCGTTGTTCGAGCAAGTCTCATCGAAGGGTTCGCTCATCAGTCGGTCCTCTCTCCGGAGGGGGATTACAAGAGGACTGAGTGTAATCCATCTGCCTTAGCGGGTTCAGGTGGTAACGAGCTGCTTTTCGCTGAAAAAAATGCCAGGAGCACCAAACGCTCTGAAGGGCCCGATCGACACTCAGTCGCATCGGGTTTTGCGAAACGGTTCCGAATTCGGCCGGAGGAGACCGCTCGATCGAATCTGACTCAACGACCCACCAACGAGCCACTCCGATCAGGAACTCGCATCTCCAATTTGCACGAGTTCGGGAGAATCGCTTTTGTCGTCAGGATCTTGGTACTTCGTCGGATCAAAGTGCTTTGCGTAAGTGCCGAAATCGTTGAAGGCGTACTTCTTGGCCCAGCGGTAGACGAAACTGCGTTCGGGAATCTCATCGCCGGGTTGATACTGGCTCCGCCGCGGCGAAACGTTTTTCAGCTCATCGATCACACCACCACGAGCGGTCGTGTCCCGAGCACCGTGTTTTTCCGCCAGCTCCACGAGCAAATCTGGTCGCTCCATGATCACGCAACCGCGCGTCTGGCCCGCCGTCAGCTCCCGGAAATCCTTCAGGAAATTCGAATTGTTAAACGTGTCCTTAAGAGGCCGGTCATCGTGAATCGACTCGGTCGCGAGCTGAATCACGGGGCACGGTTCAATATCTCCCCACGGGCCGATGTGATGAGTGAAACCGGTGACCGCCGGACACAAGGCGTTGCCCGCGTCATCGTGGTAAGCGTCGATCACGACAATCGGTTTGGTCGCACGAGTATCGACGACGAACTGCCGGACCCGGCGTTGCTCCTCGCTGGAAAGCGCAAGCTGCGGATTGGGCTCGGGACCGACCGGGCGATAGATATGGAACCAGCAATACATCACGCCCATTTCGATTAGACGATCCACCCATCGCTCGTTAACGAGATCGTCGATGTTCGACTTGCACACGCTGGTGCAGACGCCGACGAGCAATTTGTTTCGCACGGCCGCCTCGATCCCGGCCATCGTTTGGTTGAGCACGCCGTCACGACCGCGGCGGGTATCGCTGATGATTTCGCTGCCTTCGACGCTAATTAATGGCGTCACATTGCCGCAGGCTCGCAGCCTTTGGGCGACTTCGTCGGTGATGAAATGCCCATTGGTAAACACTTGAAAGTACACATCGCGGTGCCTCTCAAAAAGTGTCAACAAATCCTTATGCATGAATGGCTCACCGCCGAGGATACCAAAGAAGCTGTTCCCCATCGCTTTGGCTTGCTCGATGGTCCGGGTTGCCGCGTCGAGTTCGATCTTGTGCTGCTTTGCCGCGACGTCGACCCAACAACCTTGGCAACGAAGATTGCAGCTATTGATGACCGACATGTAGAGAAATGGCGGGAAAAACTCGCCTTTCTTGAGTCTTCGCTTGTGTCGGTGGATGCTCCGAAGTCCTTTGACGCCTAGCATCCAAACGGCTTTGGCGAGCAACCGCTTGTCCGTTTCCAAGGCAAACCGGCGAGCCATTCGGAGATACATGAGCGAGAAAAATTCCTTCGAACGCGAGAGCACTGGGGGAGGACGGGGCGATGGATATCGTAGCAGAATCGTGTCGGCTGTCCCGTTTACTTTATCCGGGCTCGTCAAATAGTTCGCGGTGATTGCCAAAGTCTCTGACCGAGCAAATCGGTATCGACTGAACACACGCAGCGTCTATTACGGCAATCCACAGACTACTATAATCCGGCTAGACCGCCCATTTTCTATCCCACCCGCATTGAGAGAGGCCCACGCCATGTCGAAAAAAGACCCCGTTCCAGCGCCGCAAACCGGCAAACGCCTAGCCATTGGTCGTCGACGCATGCTGCAGGCGGCGGGAGCTGCCATGGCGACACCGTATTTCGCCTGGAACCCCCGCACGTTGGCGGATGAAACCAAAAGCAAGAACGATCGCATGTCGATCGGCGTCATCGGCGCCGGCGGGATGGCATCAGGAAACATCAATTCCGCGAAACGCTGGTTGGACGTCGTTGCCGTGGCAGACGTCGATTCGGGTCGTGCGGACGGATTCAACGAGAAATACAGCGGCGGCAAAGCGGATGTCTATAACGATTACCGCGCAATACTCGACCGTGACGATATCGACGTGTTGCACATCGCCACCCCCGATCACTGGCACACCAAACCATTGATTGAAGCGATGCTCGCCGGAAAAGACGTCTACTGTGAGAAACCGCTCACGCTGACAATCGATGAGGGCAAATTGATCCGCAAGGTCCAAAAGGAGACCGGGCGAATTATTCAGGTCGGTACCCAACAACGCAGCACCTTCAACCTGTTCGCCAAAGCAATGGCGATCGTCAACGAAGGACGTCTGGGTAAACTCCGCCGCGTCCAAGCCGCAATCGGTGCCGCCCCCACCAGCCCCGAAATCCCCGTCGCCGAAGTGCCCGCCAACCTCGACTGGGATCGCTGGCTCGGCCCAGCCCCCAAAGTCGACTACCGGTACCTCAAAGCCGGAAGAGGCCGTCCCAACACGAACTGCCACTACGAATTCCGTTGGTGGTACGAATATTCCGGCGGCAAATTGACCGACTGGGGTGCCCACCATGTCGACATCTGCAACTGGGCCCTCAAGCTCAACGGACAAACCGAGGGACCTCTTTCGATCAGCGGCAGCGCCACCCACCCCGTTGAATTCAAGAATGGAGTTGCTCAGCAAAACGACCGATACAATACGGCGACCGCGTTCAATTTCAGCGTGATGTACCCCGGTGACACCGAGATGATCATTCGACATGACACCGACAACGGCGTCCTGCTCGAAGGCGACGAGGGCCGAATCTTCGTCAACCGCGGCAAATTGGTAGGAAAACCGGTCGACGACTTGAAAGACAACCCATTGCCCGAAGACGCCATTTCCAAGGTCTACAAGGGCCTACCGATGGAACACAACGAGCGGACTCAGCACTGGGCCAACTTCCTGCATTGCTCCCGCGAAGGGCTCGAGCCGATTTCGGACGTGCACTCGCATATGCAAATGCTCAACGTTTGCCACCTCGCTGGAATTTGTGCCCGCGTCGGCCGTGACCTGAAGTGGGACGACTCGTCCGAGCAAATCGTTGGCGACGAAGAGGCCAATTCGATGCTCGCGAGACCGTACCGCGACGGCTACGCCATCGAAATGGGCTAATTGCCCACTCAAACGGGCGAATTGCCCAGAAACAGATGCAAGGGCTTTCGAAAAAACCTGATTTCGGTTAGTCGGAAGCCCTTGCCATCAACGTGGTGTGTCGAGTACGCTCTGCGATTCAATTTTTTGATGCCTCCCCTGAGAAAAGTTCCCACCGTGGCTGTTCAGCGAACCTACATGGCCAAACCCGGCGAAGTCGAAAAGCAATGGCATGTCGTCGATGCTACCGACGAAGTACTGGGCCGTTTGGCTAGCGATATCGCCGTCGTTTTGATGGGCAAACATCGCCCCGAATACACACCTCACGTCGATTGCGGTGACTTCGTCATCGTGACCAACGTCGAAAAAATTGCGATGACCGGCAACAAAATGCAGGATCGTCACTACACCTGGTACACCGGATACCCCGGACTGCGACTCGAAAGCTACCAGGATCGTCAAGACCGCAAACCAGAAGATCTGTTGCTGCACGCTGTGCGCCGCATGTTGCCAAAGAACAAGTTGGCCCGCCACATGCTCAGCAAACTGAAGATCTATGCCGGCCCTGACCACCCGCATACCGCACAACAACCAGTCGAATTGGCCCGTAAGAGCAAGAAAGTCAGCGCATGATCGCAGTTAAGAAAGACAAAATCACCGGCGATGCGCTGGGAACGGGCCGTCGCAAAAGCAGCGTGGCTCGGGTTCGCGTCCGTCCGGGCAGCGGAGTGTTCACCATCAATGGAAAACCATTGAACGAATACTTCGTCAATGACCGAGATCAACGTGTGATCCTCGAGACACTCGAAGCAGCCGGATTGGCTGATAAAGTCGACATGACCGTACGTGTTTCAGGCGGCGGATTGACCGGGCAAAGCGGTGCGATTCGCATGGGCTTGGCTCGGGCTCTATGTTCGCACGACGAAGCCTTGCATGATCCAATGCGAGAAGGCAGTTTCCTGACGCGGGATTCCCGCATGAAGGAACGGAAGAAACCTGGTCTTCGTGGTGCCCGTCGCGGCGTCCAATTTAGTAAACGATAACCAGGCCTTAGTCTTGAGCAAGAAAGAAGAAGCTTTCGAAGTTGAGGGGACCGTCACCCAGGCGCTCGCCAACACCCGTTTCCGTGTTCAACTCGAAACCGGCAACGACGTGCTCGCGCACGTCGCCGGACGCATGCGTAAACACTTCATTCGGATCGTCCCCGGGGACAAGGTCCGCGTGGAACTATCTCCCTACGACTTGACCAAAGGTCGAATCGTCTACCGAGAACGCTAGTTCCCCTTTCGATCCCTGCTCTCGTTCAACCACTCATCCCTTCACCTCAGGTAACCTCTCGTGGCGAAACCACACCATAAATTAAAGAAGGCAAACCACGGGCGCCGGCCCGCTAGTGCCAAGGCTCGCAAGGCAAAACGAAAGAAGATCAAGACCTGATCTGCCGTGAAAAGCGACTTTATCATCCAGCCGAGCCTCCTCGACTTTGACAAGCCGATTGCGGACATCGAAGAAATTCGAAAATACAACCCGCAACGGCACGAAATGGAGCAACTCACCGCGATCCTACACGAGGATCTCGAGTCCCATTCGTGCGCCGCCTACAAACAGATCACCGATCAGGAGTTCTGGGTTCGCGGCCACATGCCCGGTATGCCGCTCATGCCCGGCGTCATGATGCTCGAAGCTGTCGCTCAGCTTTCGAGCTACTACACCCAGAAGCACGACCTGCTCGGTGCAGCAATGGTCGGCTTCGGAGGCGTTGACGAAGTCCGCTTCCGTGGCGTTGTCGTCCCCGGCGATCGCCTTATCTTGATGGTTCGTCTCGACAAAACCCGCCGCGGACGAATGATCGTCGCAAGCTTCCAAGGTGTCGTTGGCGAAAACCTCGTTCTTGAAGGCTGCCTCCGTGGCATCCCGATCCCGATCGAAGCCGTCACCGGACAACTCGCCGGCGGCCCCAAAGCGACAAACGGCTAGCAGTAGCCCACGTTGGTTTGACTTCGCCAGAATGCCCCCCCCCGGCATTTCATACGCTCTCGCAAGCTTGTCGATGCAAAAGGGGCGTCGTGAAGCCAGGATTATGATTAAGAGTAAGATTAGGATTAAGACCAAAGCCCACCACCAACACACCCTTATTCTTAATCTTAATCGTACTCCTAATCCTAATCTCTCCCCCGCCTCGTCTCACTCACGTTCAACCAACTGCCGGCCCAACAAAGCGTGCATCCAGTGGGAGAATGGAACGGCACAGCCCCGTGCCACACGCCCAGCATTCAAGGGCGTCCGACTGGCCGGGCATGGTTAGCAGGACAGCGTGACATTGCACGAGACACAACCGTGCCGTGCCGGTCAAACGCAGCTGGCTTCGCCAGGAGGCGGCCCCTTGGCATGTCACACGCTCTCGCGAGCTGACTGAGGTGAACGTGGGCGTCGTGAAGCCAGGATTATGATTAAGAGTAAGAGTAAGATTAGGATTAAGGCCCACCAACACATCCTCATTCTTAATCTTAATCGCACTCCTAATCCTAATCTCTCCCCCGGCCTCATCTCACTCACGTTCAACCATCTGCTGGCCCGACAAAGCGTGAGACTGGAACGGCACAGCCCCGTGCCACACGCCCAGCATTAAAGGGCGTCCGACTTGCCGAGCAAGGGTTAGCAGGACAGCGTGACATTGCGCTAGAAACAGCCATGCCGTGCCGGTCAGACGTAGCTGACTTCGCCAGGAGGTGCCCCCCTCGGCATTTCATACGCTCTTGCGAGCCTGTCAATGTGAAAGGGGCGTCGTGAAGCCGGGATTATGATTAAGAGCAAGATTAGGATTAAGACCAA
>NZ_JAMQBK010000060.1:0-328655 GCF_023701485.1 Aporhodopirellula aestuarii | reverse complement strand
ACTCCTAATCCTAATCTCTCCCCCGCCTCGTCTCACTCACGCTCAACCAACTACTGGCCCAACAAAGCGTACTCCCAGTGGGAGACTGGAACGGCACAGCCCCGTGCCACACGCCCAGCATTCAAGGGCGTCCGACTTGCCGAGCAAGGGTTAGCAGGACAGCGTGACATTGCACGAGAAACAACCGTGCCGTGCCGGTCAAACGGAGCTGGCGTCGCCAAGAGGCGGCTCATCGACATTCCTCACGCTCTCGTGAGCTTGTCAATGTGAAAGTGGCATCGCGGAGCCAGGATTATGATTAAGAGTAAGAGTAAGATTAGGATTAAGACCAAAGCCCACCACCAACACATCCTCATTCTTAATCTTAATCGCACTCCTAATCCTAATCTCTCCCCGCCTCATCCCCTCTCACGCTCAACCAACTGCCGGCCCAAAGAGCGTGCATCCAGTGGGAGAATGGAACAGCACAGCCCCTTGCCACACGCCCAACATTCAAGGGCGCCCGACTTGCCGGGCATGGTTAGCAGGACAGCGTGACATTGCACGAGAAACAGCCGTGCCGTGCCGGTCAGACGTAGCGAGCTTCGCCAGGAGGTGACCCCTCGGCATTTCATACGCTCTTGCGAGCCTGTCGATGCGAAAGGGGCGTCGTGAAGCCAGGATTATGATTAAGAGTAAGATTAGGATTAAGACCAAAGCCCACCACCAACACATCCTCATTCTTAATCTTAATCGTACTCCTAATCCTAATCTCTCCCCCGCCTCGTCTCACTCACGTTCAACCATCTGCCGCCCCAACAAAGCGTGCCCTCAAAATTGCGAGCCTGCAATGGTTCTGGCGAGCGTCGCGACGACCAGGATCACCGGCTTCGCCGTCACCCATCAGAACCGGCATAAGCCTCATCCTCCAAAATGGAACCGGCTCCAATCGGTGGAACCGGAGCAGCAATGGGCGACATAACGGCTACCCCTACGGAACGCGAATGGGCAAGGGGTAAAAGGGAACGATTCGTAAGCTAGGCTTATACGTCCATTTCGGCCGCGTCCTCGCTTGAATTCGCTCATGATGCCCCGCTACCAGCCACACCAAACCCGCGTCGGCAACCTCCGCCCTCGTCAGCTCACGACCTGCAAGAGAGTGATCGCCGCGACTCTGGTGGTGACCACCGGCGCGTTGATCGGGTTACCGAATGTGATCGCGGCCATCCGAAGAAACCGTGTCAGAATGGTTGCCAAGACGCTTCGCGACGACCTCGAACTGGCGCGTCGAACTGCCATGAACCGAGGCCAAGATGTGTCGGTTTATTTCGACTGGAAGCAGTGCACCTACCACAGCCCCGACTTCCAGCCGGCAATCGCCTCACCAAGCGACCGTGAGGAAAACACCAACGAGTTCGGCACAAACCTGACCCGATCATTCGGTACCGACCTACTCCTGCGAGGAAATTTCCGAGACGAATCCGGAATCCGCTTCGACCAACGCGGATCACTCGTCACGGAAGATCACGAAGGCGTCCGGACGTCCCTGGCAGTGATCACGATCCAACTGGATGGCCACCAATCCACTTTGCAGATACGGCCCGGAATTAGCCTACTCGAGTAACACCCTTGCTAAGACGCGGGAATAACCCCAAGACAACAGATGAGCACGAAGGGTCGATCACTCATAGCCACGTCAAACCGCGTAACGACGCAAAGCTGATCGGCGAACCCCGCCCCAAACGTGTCACACGAACCGTTCAGTTCGCCAAGATCGCTGCCAAGCCGATTACGAGCACCAAGCCCAACAACAGAACGGCAATTTTCCAAGGTGCAATTGCTTCTCGCGGGGTCCCGCCGATCCGAGCCTGGATTTGCTGCTCAAGCAAAAGCCTGCCTTTCTCAGTGACGTTCCCTGCTCCGACGTCGAATGACTTTGGCGTCACACCGCGGTACACCTCGTCGGCCAACTGGCCCACCGCTGACTCTTCCGGTGAGGTGCCGAGCCCATACTTCTCACCAATTTCGAGCATCACGCCTTGCACCGCGCGAGCGTTGAAAGGTCGATCGTCCGGTCGCTTTGCCAAACAAGCGTTGATGACCTCATCGAGTTCAGGAGGCACGTCACCAGCAAGCGTCGAGACCCGTGGTGGCGTCGATCGGAGATGCTGCTCAAACAACTGAGCAAAGTTCTCACCCAGAAAGACCTTTCGTCCCGTCAGCATTTCGAACATGCAGCAACCGAGCGCATACAAATCGACTTTCCCCGAGATCGACGTCTCGCCGACGATTTGCTCAGGCGCCATGTAAGCGTGTGTGCCAACCGTCAGCCCCTGGTCGGTCAAATCGGCAGAATGCTGATCACGCGCGATCCCAAAATCGCCCAATTTGACTTGGGCATCCCGGGTCAGAAACAAATTCCCCGGCTTGAGGTCACGATGGATCACTCCATGATTGTGGGCGCACTGCAGCGCCGAACTGACCTGCCGGCTGACATCGACGACAACGGGCCAAACCAGTCTGCCGGTCGCTTCGAGGAGATCCTTGATCGTCCCACCATCGACCCGCTGCATCACGTAGAAGAGCTGGCCGTTTTCGCTGCCGCCGCCGTGATAGCCGATGATATTTGGATGCTGCAGACGCTCGAGAATCAACATTTCACGTCGAAACCGAGCCTGGATGAGCTCATCACTGCAGATGGCCGGGTGCAGCTTTTTGATCGCGATGGCTTTGCCTACCAACGCTTTTGCTGTGGCAGAAACCTCAATATCGTCCCGCACGCTGCCGTCATAAATCGTACCGACCGTACCAACTCCAAGGACGGAGCCTAATTTGAAGTCGGAAAGGTGCAGGTGCGGCATCGACTGGCGTTAACGGGAGAGCGTTATACTCCCGCGATCTCTTCGATACGCACGCGTGTATTCGGCTGGCGGTGGCCAGTTCGTTTTTTGCTGTGCTTACGACGACGGAACTTCTGGACGTAGATCTTCTTGTCCATCGACTTTCCAAGCACCGAAGCGGTGACACTAACGCCTTCGAGCGTTGGGGAGCCCAATTTCAGGCCTTCATCGCCGCCAACGGCCAACACGGTACCAAATTGCAGGTTTTCGCCTTCCGCAGTATCGCGGAAATCGACGTCAATCTCCATTCCTGGCTCAACGCGGTACTGGCGTCCACCGTCAACAAAAATGGCATACATAGTGAAAATTACGGTTCAAAAGGGTGATAGTTATTGCTTGTTTTTCGAAAGTCGAGGCGAGATCTTAGCGACCTTGGGCTGAAAATGCTAGGCCATTATTGAAATCTGAGCATGAAGTGTGCGAAGTGATCGGCGTAACCCAGCACCTTGCCAAACACGTCGCCAACTCGCTCAAAACGGCCCAAGGAGGACCGCTCTATCATGATCGCAAACCAGTCCTGATGAGGGGGCCGGCGGAGGTAACAACGGGGCGATGTGGCGGTTCCGAACGTGGGATGACCGGTGAGTCTGATCGGCAGCCCACCGCTTCGCCGCTATTTGCAGGTCGGGGCAGTCGGTATGTCCGAGCCATTTGGTCTGGATGGGGAATCGCCGAGCGTCGCAGCGAATCCACGCTTGGTTCAACGCGTCGTCTCCAAGGCCTCCACCCGCAACGATCGTTTTCGCTGGGTTTTCTCTGAAACGATGGCAAACGGAAACGCTGCATCCGGCATTAAAAAAAGAAACCGGGACACCTTACTGGAAGGTGCCCCGGTTTGTGCTGTCCACCATGACGTCTCTCGTTAGTCAAACAATCCAAGCAGCAATTGCGTTACTCCCAACGCTCACTCTGAACAACCAATCCTTCGGTCGTCGCGATTCACCCGGCCGTCCACCGCTATCGAACAAAATCGGTCATTCGCATCCGTGCGGTTTGTACGTCGATCCGTCGACGTCTCGAAATGTTCGATCGCTTTGGGCGATCACTCGTTGCCCACCCCAACGGGTGTGATGGCGGGCAACGCTGGCAAATCACAAAGCAGCTCAGTTTGGATTCTTTGGCGAACGATCTCTCCTTAGTTCGTCTGAATCGTAGTTGTTGATCAGGCGACGAGTTGCAAATCACCCGGCTCGGTGTTGCCTTCGAGTTGCTCGCTGCGGTCACGCACCGCGTCGACAAATTCTTCAAAAATTCGAATATCCAGTGCCGAAGCTGCGTCGGACTCTGGATGGAACTGGGTGCCGATCGCAAACCAATCAAGCATTTCGCTCTCGATCGCCTCGATCACACCGTCGGGACAGCGAGCGGTGACGCGGAAGCCAGGTGCGACTTCGTCGATCGCCATGTGGTGGCGGCTGGTAACGCGAATTTCGCCATCGCCGTAAACGCGACCGACTAAAGAATCACTGACCACGTCGAGCGTGTGGCGGTGGTTGGTGTCTTGGACGTCCAGGTGAGGAACGGCCGAAGGCAAGTCTTCCTTGATGTGCAAGAACAGGTTGCCGCCCTGTTGCACGTTGATCAGCTGCATTCCGGTTCCGATACCGAAAACTGGCATCCGTCGCTCGGCGATCTCGGCCATCAACATTCGGTCGCTCTTTTCGCGACCGGCATCGAGCGGTCGAACGCTCGGGTGCAACATAAAACCATCGTTTCGTGGATCCAAATCGGCTCCACCAATGAACATGAACCCCTCTACCGCATCGAGAATCGCATGCACGGATTCTTCATCAACCTGGGGTGGCACAAGCACAGGCACTCCACCGGCGTTGATAATCGAGCGGTAGTACCCTTCGGCAATGTACGCGAAAGCGGGTGTGGTGCGGGCAGCAGCTCGGAAATCAGCGTTGATTCCGATCAAGGGTTTGCGTGGCATCTGAAGGTCCTCTTCGATTCGGCAAATATTAGGAAAAGCCCTTAGCGATTCGCTCTTTGGGGAGCCGTTGACCGGACGATCGCGACGGTGCGATCATTCCGAAAACGATCCTCGCTGAGTGAGATGAGCCGAATCGTGAATCCATTCCGTGTTGTGGTGACGGTACGGCCTTCCTAGCCCATACGTCCTCATCAGCAGCAAGTTTGGAGTCTAACCACAAACGTATGACCTTCTTAAATCGCATCCCAAGTGTCCTTCACTTAAGGAATGATTCAAAATCGTCCGACGTCATGCCTCGTCTTAAAGCATGGTGATTCGATACGAATCATCCTTTCGCGTTAGGTGATTGGGCGGAGCAGCGAAGGTGCCGCGTCCGACATGCGAGGAAAATTAGGAGCCGCCGCAAGCAATTGCCAGCACAAACAACATATTGATAAAGCTGCGTGCGAACCCACTACTGGTAGTGCTAGCAAAAGCCGTTTTTGCTAGCAAAGCCTGTTTTTCAAAAGTTGCAGATTGCTCACTCGGACGAGGCCGTTAGATACGTGCGTACAGAGGTTAAAAAGGCGGTGCGTTCCCATTCCGTGACGAATCCGATCGAGGATAATCGGGTGCCCCAAACCGGGTCTGCTTGCAAACCGATCAACCCCTCGCCTCTGACATCGAAGTCCGTTTCCTGCACCAACGCCCACGCGGCCACGTCCTGCACCCGGGTACGCAGAATGGCAGGAAAACTCGATGTCTGCGAATCCGATTGGTCGGCGACACCCCTCCGGTGTAATGGCTGGTTCTCGATAATGTTTGGCGGTTGAGCGTTTCGCAACACCTGATGCTTCCGTGGTCGGCCGACGAGTTGTTCGGGCGCGACGCAGACGACACGGCGATCGCCTAACGCAGAATTGAGGCAGTTTATTTGCTGGTCAACCTCTCCGGTCCACCGCCTGGCAATCCGACGAAAAGCGAGGATCGCTACCGCCAAATCAACGGCCAGAGGCTGATCACAACGCATCACTTGTTGACACAACTCACGGGCCACAGGTTCACGGTCGTATAATAGGGCCAGATGCAATCGTTCCGGGAACGTCCAACCATACGAATTTTCGATGAGGGTTCGGTCAACCAGGCGGCCGGCCACTCGCGAATTCGCGTCGGACCCACTCGATAATTGAGCTGCCACGGACGTGCGTTTCATCTCCGCAAGAGTACGCTGGGACTGTGGCTTGAACGGTTTCGGGGTCTGAGGTGCGATGCAGCCCAAATGGCTGATCAGGACGAGATCGGCCTTGTCCGCTTTGAGATCGTGAGACAACCGCGGCCAAGACAACGATGGCCCTGCCTGAGAAGCGATTCGCCGGAATGCCTCACGCGCCTCGTCGCCGGCACCCGCTCGCGAAGAAAACATCTGCCACGTCGAGATTAACGCCGACGTGCCGTCCTTCTGGACTCGGAGTTCATCCTCCGTTTTGACGACCACCCGCTCAACATTTTGGTTGTGACTCAAAATTTCGATCTCGTCGACCAGACGCTCGATCGACAGTTGGGTTTCGAAATCCGCAAACAGACTCCGCCGCAACAACGACTGAATCAGAGCTTGTTTTTGCTGGGGTTGCGATTCGCCGGCGAGCTGCAACAGCCCCCGAACCGCCCGCTGCCGCGTCGCGTGCGAATCGTCTCCCAACGCATCGAGATAACTCTCCACTCGTGACTCAACCACACGCCGATCCGTCGAGTGGATCTGCGGAGGCCCGGCGGCCCGGCTGACCGAAACATCCGCGAGGGAGGAACCCAACAATGCGGCGCCAATCAGAGATACAGCAATGTTGTTTTGGCGAGTGAAAACAGCCATTGGTTGACAAAACCCAAGCAAGATTCCGGGGGATAGGCCACTCAGGGCGGACTTTTGGAACTCTAGTCGCGACTCGGCGGATCGGCCAACGAATCTTTGCCGGTAATGGTCAAGACGCCCCGGCCCCATCGGGTTAAACTGCCCAGCCGTCAAAAACCGTGCGGAACCTCCGCGCACCTTGTTTGAAAAAACCACCATGTTGATCTATTGCTTTGAAGACGAACGGGTCGAAAAACTCGCCCCCATCGTCCACGCCCGCCCGGCCTACGCGATCAGTTGTGCCGGCTATCGTCTGATCGATTGGCTCGACAGCCTCCGGCGAGAGACCGCCGAAACGGAATTGGTTGCCGAAGTCCGCGACTACCTTCGTGTGATTCAAAAGGCCGATTATTCCGTCGGTGATATCCCCGAAACCCTCGCCTCACCCAACACTGCCGAAGCAGATCGACCCGACGTGCTGCTGGTCAATGCACGTTTGATCCCGTCGGTGCAAAATCTTCGCATCCTCCAACAACTGGTTCGCTCGAACCAGTTTTCGGTCGTGATGTCAGGCAGTGAGGATCAGGAAACAGACGTCGAGCCGGACAACCCAATTGCACGCGACTCGTCCGAAGCGGTGCTCGCCGCATGGGTCCCGGCCGCGGAAGTGACCAAGGCATTTCGCCGCGCCGAGGCTGCCAAAAACCCGGTCAAAAACGCTGCTCAATCCACCGATTCACCAACGCCCGCCCGCACCAAAGCGAGTCGTGAAAAGGCGTCTGTCCCTGCTCGGGTCTATCAAATCTTGTGTCGACACGCGGCATCAACCGCATCCCGATCTTCGGCCCGGGCGAGTGAATTTTGCTGGCCACACGACGTCGTCGCGGCGCACATGGGTTGCATGGTCGACTCGATCGAATACCGCATCGCCGCTGGCAGCTACACCCAACTCCAAGACGGTGTGTTCGTCGGCGAAAATGTTTCCATCGGCGACTATGAATCGATTCATACCGATGGCGGTGCGATCGTTTTGGATGACAACGTCAACGTCGGCCCTTTCTGCTTTCTTGAGGGGCCGTTGTACGCCGGGCGGAACACCCGCGTCATTGAACACTCATCGATTAAAGACGGTGTCTCACTCGGCCATACGACGAAGATCGGTGGTGAGGTAGAAGCCTCCGTGATTGAACCGTACACCAACAAACAACACCACGGGTTTCTCGGCCACAGTTACCTGGGCAGCTGGATCAATCTCGGCGCGGGAACGTGCAATAGCGACCTGAAGAACACCTACGGCAAAATCAATATCCAATACGGCAACGAAAAAGTGGCCACGGGGATGCAGTTCCTCGGTTGCATCATGGGTGATTACTCCAAGAGCGCCATCAATACCGGGATCTTCACTGGCAAAGTTGTGGGCGTCTGCAGCATGATGTACGGCTTCGTCACCGGTAACGTGCCGAGCTACGTCAACTACGCCCGCCTGTTCGGCCAAACTTCATTGCTGCCGCCCGAAGTGATGGTGAACACACAAGCGAGAATGTTCGCGCGGCGGAAGGTCAAACAACGCCAAGCGGACATCGACTTGATCCACGCCATGTATCACCTCACCGAAAGCGAGCGGCAACTGTCCGACCAACTCGGCTTCTAGGTGGATTAGGGCAACGGGATTCCGTTGATCACAAAAGGCACTTCATTTTGCCTTACCGATGTCGGTGATTCGTAGATCAATTGAGCGCCAGCGGGTATCGAACCGCCGAGATCGAATAGATAACCGATCCCCACTCCCGATCCGGTTTGCCGGAACACTTGGTAGCCGAGATGGTCTTTGCGTGTCCCATCGGACAACAGCACAAAGACATCGTTTTCAAAGATCCACTGTCGATGGCTTTCGAGTGATCGGCCGGCACCGAACAACTCGATACCCACGCGAATTTCGTGCAAAGGGTCGGATTCGCGAATAGCTTCGATCGCAACGGTCATCGCATCATAGGTTTGCGAGGGGGCGACGTCCTCAAGCAACAACTCAAATCGTCGCCGCTTCCCAGGCAACAGAGCGGTGACTTGTCCGGACAATCGTTTGATCTCGCTGGCGTCCGATTTTACGTTGTTCTTGTCGTCTTCGCCCGGGTTGAACTCAAACCGGCGCCGCGGCAATTGCATCGGCAGATAGAACTGGCTTTCGGCGATTTCGCTCGACGTCGCGATGTCGATCTGATCACCCGTCGTTTGTGGTCGCAGATCAACACCGTTATCGAGTTTGCCTGCAACATCCGCGATCGGGATACTCAGCCCGATGGGGGTGCGGTTGGGTTGCCAAGAAATCGACATGGTGAGGTTGAGCGCGTTTTGGGCCGGTGCGCCGAGGACGCGTCGGGCCGTCACCATGGTCGGCTCGATCCGGTAAATGCCTGCATAAGCCGCTGAATCGGCACGCGAGATTCGCTCCGGAGCCCGCGGCACGAGGGCGAGACGTTCGCGATCTCCGGCATAAAAATTGATATCCAGATCGGTCTGATCGAGCACGAGGTCGACCGCCTGCCAGAACCCCATCGGTGCCACCGGCGGCCGAATCACCTGCGTTGTGTCGATCGCCACCCCAGACGACTCCAGGTCAAATTCGACACCGCTGGCCAAACTGATCGCTTCCAATGCTTCGCCGAGCGTGCGAGCATCTTGCATCTTGACCGTGGTCGTTTCGACCTCGACGCGAGTTTTCATCTGCCGCCATTGGGCTTCGATCCGCTCCATCCGTTCGCGCGCATCGAGCGAAAGATGGTCCAAGATCACCGGAACATATTCCAACGCTTCCGGCCCTGCCTCGAGCAATTTCTGCTCGGCTTCGCGGCGACTTTGTGCGGTGGCTCCATCAAGGTCGGCCACCCACACCGGAACCTCCTGTGCCAAATTCACTTCAGGCGGCGCGGCCTCGCTCTCGACCGCTGGAGAAGTCGCCTCATTTTCTTGGCCACGGACCGTTCTCGACCAACCCAACGAAATGATGAGCAACGGCACGGTAATGAATGCTGCGACATGCCACCGCCACCACGACAGGTCAGCGAGCCGATCAATCGGCACAATCCGGCGAATCGGCACGGTACACATCGCGGCTGGAGGCTTCATAAGACAGCTTTCAGAAAAAGTGGACGGGGGAATGACAGCACGCGGCCTCTGGTTTGATTTTAACCTAGGTTTGATCAGACCGTGATGGTGTCGGGGGGCATCGCCGGATTCTCGTAGTGCTTTCGACATCCCTCCTCCGACACCGCCGCCGCTATGCGATTGCCAAACTCAAAGGTTTTGCCGAGCCGACGCTCGTCTAACGATCGTTTCCATCACTCCGTGCCGATGCAACCGGTTGTTACAAGGATGCTCCGCCAAATGCGATCGATCACGCTGGCGATGAGTGTCACCTGCGCGGTGACACTTGGTTCAGGAATCGTGGCCGCCGAACCCGGCGGCGGCTCTCGACCGAGTAGCTCGACACCTGTCGCGAACCGGGTTTCCGCACGCGGCGTTGTCAATCGAACCGCGGCTCGACAGGGGCCCCACCCGGTTCAGTTCCTTGTCGATTCACGGTGGCAGACCGGATTGCATTTGATCGATTCGGCGACGGAATCGCTCGTAATCGCAGAAGATGGATGGCTACATACCGTTGCGGCCAACCAGCGAGAACAGTTGATCCGGATCACCGACGAGCGGTTCGAACCGGCATCAGCCACCCGGATGCGTAATCATCTTCAAGCCGAGTTCGGTCCGAAATTCGAAGTAGTGGCCACCAACAATTTTTTGGTCGTGCAGCCTCGTGGTCGAGGTGACCGTTGGCCAAAGATGTTTGAAGATTCCCATCGTTCTTTCGTCGACTACATGTCCAAACGAGGTGTCAAAGTCCGTACCGGACGTTTCCCGATGGTCGCCGTTGTTCTGCCAGATGCGCGGGCGATGTACGACGAACTCGACCGGCTCGGGATTGACGTCTCACGGGTTGCAGGCATCTACGCCAACCGCTGCAACCGTGTGATGACACACGACGGCGGCCGTTTGTCGGACATCGCAGCGACGGTGCGTCACGAAGCCGCACACCAATCCGCGTTCAATTCGGGAGTGCACAGCCGAGTGAACGACACGCCGAGTTGGATCACCGAGGGAATCGGACAAATGTTTGAACCCGAAGCCCTCGCGTCAGGTCGTGCGGGAGCCGGTCTCAGTGATCGATTGAATCGCGAATCCCTGAACCATTTACGAAAACACCTATCGTTTCGTGATTCCGATGAAATCACCGCATGGGTGGAACAACTCGTCGATGGCGATGAAGCCTTCCGCGATGCCGGCAACGTGCACACCGCCTACGCGGTCGCTTGGGCGATGATGTTTTATCTGTCTGAACGAGACAGCGAATCGTTTGCAGACATTTTGAACTTCACCGCAACGCGACCCCCGTTTGAGGCCTACCGCCGCGGCCAACGTCGAATCGATTTCGAACGGATCGTGGACACCGACACGGCGACGTTTTCGAAACGCTTGATGCGATTTCTGATTTCGTTGCCGTAGGCTCAAAATGCATACGCCGTTGGTCGATCACACGACCAATTGGTCGATCGCAAACGCTTCCCGTTTGATCCATCATCTCCACGTTGCTCAGCGAGTTTATCTTGCGTGTCCAGGTTGGATTTTGAGGATCAGCGCGAAACCTTTGCGGTGAGGTCAGGTTAGAAGAGTTGAGATACACCCCACAATTTCTTCTCGAAGGCGAAACCAAGATGCGTACGAAATGGATGAGTTTGCTGCTAGTGATGAGTGCGACGTGGATGCTCGCACCCACCGTATCCGCTCAGCCCCCAAACCGTGAAGGCCAAGGAGGACCGGACCGCGGAGGGCCACCTGCGGGCCGATTCGAACAAGGCGGTCCCGCAGCACGTGGCGAATCCGATCGTGGAGGCCCCGGTCGTCCGTCTGAAATGGGCCAGCCTGGAGGAATGGGTCCTGGAGGAATGGGACACGGGGGAATGGGTCCCGGGCGAATGATGCAAATGCTGCCAATCTTCTCCGCGATCGATACCGATGGAGACGGGACGATCTCAAGCAAAGAGATGAAAAACGCATCGGCCGCACTCAAATCGCTCGACAAGAACGAAGACGGCAAGCTTGATGCGACCGAGACGAGACCCGATTTCTCTGGCCGCTTTGCAGCTTCTCAACGAGGCCCTCGCGGTGGCAACGAGATGGCGCGAGACCGCGGACCGCATTCCCGTGATCGGGTAACACCAAACGCCCCCTCCCGCGAGAGAGGACAGCGTGGTCGGGATGCTCAATCACGAGATCGAAGAGACTTTGGTCGGGATGCCCATTCACGAGGCCGAGAACACAACGCTCGCGGTGATCGTTCGCGAGGTCGAGGTCACGACGCTCGGAATGAGCGTTCACGTGGCCGGGACCACAACGCCCGCCAACACGAACCGCGTGGTGGCAAACACAGCGCACGTGGGCAAGGTTCACGCGGCAACAAATCCGGTGCACGCGATGGCCGAAGCCGTGGCGGCCAACGCGACGCACGTCATTCCGGGTCACGTCGCGATCATTCTTTTGGTCGCCAAGATTCGGCGAAAAATCGCGGACCTCGTGGTGCCGAACACGGTACCCAAGAACGCGGCCCCCGCGACCATGATCATGGAACCCGTGGAGACCGACCACAAGCTCGCGAGCACGCCGACCGTGATGGCGATAAACATGCCGAACACGCTGCTAAACCGCATGCAGACAAACAAGCCGCCAAAGCAACCCCTAAAGGTGGCTCGGGAGACAGCGATCGCAAAGCCGGGGACAGTCCTCGTCAACGCGAACCGGGTGCACGCGAGGGCGGCCCTCGGGATGGTGGACGTGGTGCAGACGGACCACGCGCCGGCGGACCTCGTGGAGAAGGCGGGCCTCGTGGAGAGGGTGGACCTCGCGGAGAAGGTGGCCCCCGCGGAGAGGGTGGACCCCGTGACGGCGAAGGCGGCCCACGTCCTGGTGGCGCCGGCATGGTCGAGCGGCTGATGCAACTCGATGCCAACGACGACGGCGAGTTATCCGCCGAGGAGCTCAGCAGCATCGCGGAACGAGGACAACGAATGTTCCAGTGGGCTGACGAGGACAAGGACGGCGCCCTTTCGAAAAAAGAGCTCGAAACGATGAAAACGCGTGGGGAAGCGATGCGTCAAGGCCGCGGTGGCCGAGACGACGAGCAAGCCCGCGACTGAAGACGTCTGGCGATTAGATCGCCGAGAGAACTTTCATGATTTTCAGGTAACACATTCCAAAGCATTTCGCTTGGTGAGTTGTGAGGCGACCTTGGTCGCAAAATACGCACTCAACGCTCAACACGCTCTGGAAGTCTGAATCATGAAAGTTCAAGTCAAAAACTGGATCCGATCCGCCACCGCACTCGCCGTCCTCACGGCAACCTGCTCCCCCGTCCATGCCTGCGGCGGTGGCGGGGGTGGATATCGTGGCGGCGGATATGGCGGGAGTTACGGCTATGCGTCCGCGAGCCCCTCCTACTATGGCGGCTCCGCATACTCATCACCGGTCCGATACGCGAATCCCCCGCAGGTTCACAACCCGGTCTCTCCGGCTGCTCCGAGCCGATTCCAGACCGCAAGCCGTTCTGCTCCACCTGTTTCGTTCTCAAACGGAAACCAGTCCGCGGCCCAGTTCCAACGACAGTCTACTGCTCAGACGTCCTTCCAATCGGCACCTCAGCAACAACAGCAGCGACAATCGTTTTCGAACAGCGGAAACAACCCGTTCAACAACCAAGCAGCTAGCCAAACGGCCGTTCGTTCCAACCCGGCCTCCGCCCAGCCTGTCCGCCAATCGAATACTCAGCCGGCTGTCGCTCAAACACAGCGACCGGCAACGCCAGCCCCCCCGGCAAACACCGAAGCGTCCGCGTTACAAATGCTCGCGTCGCTCAGCGGCGGTGGTGCTCCGACACGACAATCGGCTTCGGCGTCCTCCGCAAGCATTCCGGAATTCGGAACCGTCGCCAGTGCCACTCAGGCCAGCCCTACTGCACCCCATATCGGAACATGGACCGTCTCACTGCCCGGTGATCAATCCGTCTCGTTGATCCTCAATGAGGACAACAGTTTCACTTGGTCAGCCACCAAGGGCGGCAGCACAAAGAGTTTCAACGGTCAGTATCGCCTCAGCGAAAACAAACTGTCTTTGGTCCGGGCCAGCGACTTGCAACAAATGCAAGGAAGTTGGACCGCTTCGGCCAACGGATTCATTTTTAAGGTCGACGGCGACACCACCGGAGCATTGAATTTCTCCCGCTCCTAAACAGCGGAAATAAGACGACCTGTGCAGTGCTCAAACACAACAGGAATTCTCAAGGGTAGGGCGATTGCGGTGCGGCAATCACGAACCGATGCGTTTGCGAGTAGAGATCGTTTCTCTCTCGCGGACGCATCGGTTTTCTCATTGCGCGACCGGCCGCTGCTGACGCGAAGAAAGCCATCCAAACAGGATTGACCCGCTGAGCAATCCGGCCAAACACATGCCTCCCAAGATTCCCACCGCTGCGAGCCGGTGTTGCAGTTGTTGGTTTTGGATCAACCGATCGAGCACTTGCTGATGTGACTTATCGATTCGCAGCAGACACGCACTCTCGTACTGCACCACATCACCCGTTTTCACTGTCCCGTCATAACGACGCGAGATGAGCTCGTCTCGAACCCAATCCAATTCGACGCCGATCTCCGCAGCATCTATTTCGCGGGACAAGCCTTGTAGTTTCTGGTCGACGTAGTTCTCGACCGCGCCGAGTGCCATCACTTCCATCATTTCCACCGCCGCCTCAGGCGAAGGGGCAGGCCCCGAACTGACCGCAATGAACACGTCTTCGCCGTCAACCGGATCCATCGGACTGCGTCCCTCATCGATCCAAGTTGGACGATCCAAGGGGTAATCAACGTGATCCAAAGGCGGAACACTCAACGCAACCGGCGCGGAAGCTTCTTTGTCAGCGGCCTCGTCCGCCAAACCTGCCTGCGGAGCAAACACACAGCCGAAGATGGCGAGCGATAACACAAGTGCGATTTTCATTGGTTCATTCATTGAGACATCTCATCAAAACGATGACGGCAAAGATTTGCGAAACGATCCGCACCTCCGGTCAAGAGGCGTTCAACGACGTAACCGAATCCGCTTTCACCCAAGGAGCCGACATCTGCGTCATCACCACGATACCGCCTGCGATCAACATGCCCGCAGGTTGAGGAACAGGAATCATTTGATGGATGACCCATTCTCCCACAACAGCGACCGACACGGCCCACAGGCTTAGTCTCGCACGACGAAGCGGGTCAACCGGCTTCCACATCCGGAGCAACGCGAACAACGCCGCGAAATGAGCCATCATGGCTGCCGCTTTGGGTATCCCCGAAGCTTGATAGAACGTTGTCGGCAGTGATGTCGCGTCAATGTCCCGGCTAAGCCCTTGATCCAACGGCACCATCAACACGTCCGCGAGCATGTAAGCGACCACGCCGATCCCGGCACCGAGAAACGCAGCCATCAAACGGCGAGTAAAACCGTCCCCTTCGCTCGATTCCCATGCCTTTCCGAGGCCCAGCAAGCCGAACGAACCGAGCCATACCACGCATGCCATCCAAACGTAGGGCGCGATCGTCAGGGGGCTGACTTCTGAGTTTCGCAGCCCGATCACCGATGAGATCAACAATAACGTTCCCGCAACGACCAACGAGATCATTCCCGACGTCGTCCACTCCGCCGCTAAGGACAATTTTGTACGCTGCGCCAACGACTGTCGTAACATCTGTCGCACCTGAGCTTTCGATAACTGGGCCGGAACCGATCGTCTCCGTGTCACTGGGGTAGCTCCACCCTGGTTCATCCCGTTCTGCGGGTGCCCCGGCGACCCGCCATGGACGAAATGCGCCCCGCGTCGGTCATGACCTGGGTGCGTGTGGGCATAGGTATCGGGCTCCGCAATCTGCAACACGATGTGCCGGATCACGTAGTAGGGGATGTAAAAAAATCCGATCAGGGACAGCATCGGCAGCAACCAGTGCGTGTTGATCAACAAAATCACCACAGTGGCGAGAACCATCACGAACTTCGACCCCGGCGAGCGTTCGAGGTTTTGCCACCATCGACTCAAATCACCAAAGCTCATGCGAATCGCCCGAGCGATCGGTTCCTCCGTCGTGGGATGGCTCAAGACGACGTGAGGCGATGGGGTGTGCGCGGCGGGCTGGGTCACGTGGACCGGTGCTTCCACGGACGCCGGCTGAGGTATCGGCTGCGCCGTCACCGTCGGAGGGTTTTGTGCCAAGGAACCATGCGGGTTTGACGACCATGTCATCGGTTGTCCCACATCATTCGCCCATGGCGTCAATTTCATCATCGACGCAATATCGCTCGGTCGATCCTTTGGATTTTTTTGCAAACACGCCGCGATTGCCGGGCGCAGTTCCTTCGGAATCGTGGAGAGATCGGGTGTGTCAGTGAGATGTTTGACGACGATTTCCTGCGGCGTCTCTCCGTCGAAGGGCAACGCTCCGGTGAGCAGCTCAAACAGGATGATCCCCATCGCATAGATATCAATCTCGCGTCCGTATTGTCCGCGTCCGATCTCCGGAGCCATGTAATGCAACGTACCGACGCTCTCGGTGTGCCCGCTGCGATGTGACGACGAGATGAACTTACTCAGCCCGTAGTCGCCGACTTTGATAATCCCATTGTCATCGAACAAGTTGCCGGGTTTCAAATCTCGATGAACGAGTCCGGCCGAGTGCAGGTGTGCGGTCCCGGCGGCCATGCCGCAAAACCAACGACGGACTTCATCCATGGTCAGCCCGCTCGGCAACGACTTGCCGCCCTGCACAGTCGCCCGACAGATGCGTCCTGATGGATCCGCCTCGTCGAGCACTTCACGCAGGTTCTTGCCTGCGACATATTCCATTACCACCCAAGCCTGGTCGTCTTTGTCACGGCAGATGTCGTGCAAGGAAACCAGGTTGGGGTGTTTGAGATTGAGACAGTGCGAAACGCCTCTCAGCTCGACGTCGAGGTTGCGTTGGATGCGTTTCAACGCAACCTCTTTGCCTGCTTGGCTGAGCGCAAAATAAACTTCACCGAAGCCGCCGATGCCGATACCACGATTGATCGTGTACCGGTCTAAGACAGTTTCGTTAGGGGAATGCGTGAAGTTCATGATGGTTTCGTTGATATCGAACTCGCCGAAATAAAGAGGCTATCACTTCGCAAACCGACGCGAATCGTCGATCGCTCCGGCACCGGGCGGCCAACGCCACCCTCGGTGTCGGACGCTCGTGGATTACAGCGAGGAATCGGCACTCAAGTCGATCGAGACGAGAGCATCTGAACCTGACCCGTTAACCCTATTCATATACGCGGAGATGTCTTCTAGCAAATTCTCGTCGGATGGTTCGTCGAGATCGATTTCACCGAAGTATTCCACGTCCACCTTCATCGTTTCTTCTTCGACATCGATTCGCATCGCGATCTCGTCGAGCAGCTCACGTGAACGCGACAACGCACTGTCATCGAGGTGCAGCTGGCTGCTGGTCTGAGCAACTCGCAACGCACCGACTCGGGCTTGCAAATTTTCGACTTCGACTTCGAGTTGACGTCGTGCATCGAGCATCGCTTCCATCCGCTCGCTGGCGGCCCTCAACGAAGCTTGACGAGCCGACAGCATCTTCTGCAACTTTTCAGAAGTCTCCTGACGGGTTTTGAATCGTTTGAAGCGATTACCCAGATCCGATTTGACCTGCACCGAAGTGTAGGTCTTTCCGCCGTAACTGTAGCTAGGGCTTTCGTCACGCAAGTCGTCGCTGAGTCGTTCGATCTCGCTTTGCGCTTTGGCCAATCGCATGTCCGTTTCGCTGAGTTGCCGCTCGAGTTTAGCGACTTCAATTTTTTCCTGAGCAATTCGGCGGGCGTTATCCTGAATTTCAGGCTGGAGATCAGCGATCATTGTCCGAGCCCGTTTGAGTTCCCATTCCAGCGGCACCGCGTCGCTGGCCGAATCGGTCAGGTAATTCCAGCCGCAGCGGGCGTAGGAACCGATCGGCGTTGCGAGCGTGATTCCGGATAACAATGCGAACGTCGTTCCGGCCAAGAATAGTTTGCGTAACATGGTGGTTTCCCCAATTTTCGAAGTGTTTTGTCCGTTCACCGGTTACCCGCACGAGCGGCGTAATCGCCCTTCTTCAAAAGCACGGGCAGGTGGGTGGTCTAACGTGTTCTTCGTTCTAGGCAGAGGAATCTTGGCAAGCTGGCGCGAAATTTCTGACGATTCCTGATGTACTGCGAATTTCGCCACCTTTCGGGCGAAAATGCCTTGCCACCTGTCACTATTTCTGCGAAATCGGACATGTACTCACTAGAAACTGCACTCTTCGAGCGATCAGACTGGCCGAACGGCATCGAATTTGCCGAACTTTTATTTAGCTCGGTGCATCTTACTAGAGTTCACTAATGCTTTTATTGGGAGTTCGTTATGTCTATCTCCTCTAATTCGACACCACCCTCCGGAGGGAACGATTGCTTCCAAGAAGCGATCGTGTCTCTTGACTGGCAGTCTCTCTCGATTCGTTTCGACGATGAAGTGTTTGCCTCCGATTTCGGTGGATGGATTGAAAAAGATCTCCTCGCCATGGAAGATCGCCTAAGCCATTTCGCCACCAAGTCTTCGACGCAGCGACGCAGCCGCTGAGGTTGTTCGGGACACGAAGGATTCGCGGTCGAACCAATGGTTCCCGCTATCCGTTTAGCCCTCGATGGCTACTGCGGGTTTGTTGGCGAGAGCATCTGCGTTGCGACAAATCGATTTTCGACCGCGTGTGACCTTGGGCCATTCATCTCCCAGTCCAACCTTCACCAGCCGGTAACCTCGGCACGGATCCTTTGAGGGCAGTCTTTTAGTCTGTCCCGCTCTTCTGGCAACGATTCCGTCGACACATCTGACGAGATTCTTCTGCCGCCTTTCTTAGACTGACTCAGTTTCAGTCAACAATGGATGCTCAGCGACCGAGCCGGCGATGAGCGAATAGCCTAGGAACACGGCCAGATCGAAATCCGCATGGGCTTCAAATTTCCACTTCGGAACGGCATTCGCTTCTACCTACTTGCAAACATCATTCTGGATGATTTCGGTGCCAAGGTGGCAGTCGATTGCGTCCCAAGGTGGAACTAACCAATGTTGATTCGATTATTAGCTGCGTTCATCCTAATTCCGTTCGTTGAATTGATTCTGCTGCTGCGGATGGCCGAGGCAACGAGTTGGTTGACAACGCTCACGATTGTGATTGTGACCGGAATCATCGGTTCGGTCTTGGCTCGCCGTGAGGGCATGGCAACGATCGCGCGGTTTCGTAGCGCCTTGGCTGAAGGACGCATGCCCGGACGTGAGATCCAAGACGGCATGATGATCGCCTTCGCCGCGGCGCTCTTGCTAACGCCAGGGTTGCTTACCGACTCGCTCGGCTTCCTATTGCTCACTCCATTCGGAAGACAACTCGTGGGCGGTTATCTGCGTCGCCGTTACAGCGGTCGATTCCAGGTACACACTTCGGGGTTCGGAACCAAGACCGACTCCGATTCGGACCGTGACTTCGAGCCGACGAGGACGACCTATTCGCAATCACCCGGCGATCGGTACACCGTCGATTCGCCAAGCTTCGGCCCCAAACAGCGGCAACCACATTAGGCGCCGCGGACGCGGTGGATCAAACTAGCCACCAATACGGATTGAACATTCAGTGAATCTGCCTGGACCATTCCGTTGTCGCAAGTTGGTTTTCCTGCTGCTATCCTAGAGGACCTCTCTCGTCTGACCTCTTCGATTCGAGTAGTCCTTTGAAGGTATTGATCACCGGCGCGTGCGGTTTTGTAGGCCACTGGGTCGCCGAGGCATTGCTATCACATCTGCCCAACGTGCAGCTCATCGGATTTGACAATCTATCTCGGTCCGGCAGCGAGTCGAACCGTCAGCATCTCCAATCCATGGGCGTCGAACTTGTCCACGGCGATCTTCGATGTTCCAGTGACCTGGACGCACTCACCGCGGTCGACTGGGTGATCGATTGCGCAGCGCTGCCGAGTGTCTTGGCTGGCACCGCCGGCAACACGTCACCAAGACAGCTTGTCGAACACAACCTTTCAGGTTCGCTCAACCTGCTCGAGTATTGCCGACGGTCTGATGCCGGTCTGATCCTGCTCAGCACAAGCCGTGTCTATTCGATTCGGCAACTCGCCGGCCTCCCATTGAAATGCCTCGATGATGCCTTTGTATTAGACCCCGAAGGAACACTGCCTCCCGGTATATCGACCGATGGCATTGATGAGACTTTTTCAACGACCCCTCCCATTTCGCTTTACGGATCTACCAAACTCGCCACCGAAACGATGGCGTGGGAGTATTCGGAAGCCTTCGGTTTTCCTCTCCGGATCAACCGCTGCGGCGTTCTTGCCGGTTCCGGTCAGTTTGGTCGAGCGGACCAGGGAATCTTTTCGTTTTGGATTCATTCCTATCTGGGTCGTCGGTCTTTGCGGTACATCGGTTTCGATGGCAAGGGACATCAGGTCCGTGACTGTTTGCATCCGTGGGATGTGGCGTTGCTGGTCATCAAACAAATTGAAACGGGATCTGATCCGAGCAAACCGGTAATTGCGAACGTCAGTGGCGGTATCGATTCAGCACATTCGCTCCGCCAACTGAGCGAGTGGTGCCATGAGAATCTCGGCGAACACGACGTTGCCTCGTCAAAAGAACAACGGCCGTTTGATCTACCCTGGGTGGTGCTAGATTCGCGACTTGCCCAAGAGGCGTGGGACTGGCAACCGACCATGGACGCGACGAGTATCTTGGAAGAGATCGCCGAGCACGCGCGAGCAAACCCATACTGGTTGGATCTCGCATGATCGAGAACAACGACAGTGCCGACGCGGAGACCGACGCAGACAACGAGCGGGCGCGGGAACGCTCACGATACCGAAACCTTTTGTACGTGCTCGTTCCGATTGCGTTGTTCACTGTCTTGCGTCTTCCGGCGTTGATCCACCAACCCGGCATGCAAGATGAACAGTGGTTTGCGGTTCCCGGCCTAACGGTTTGGCAGGAAGGAATTCCTCGCATCCCGTATGTGCCGACACGCAGACGAGAAACGCTATTTGAAAATGCAGATGTTTGCTTGATGGCATTGCCGCCGGGACTGTTTTATGTCCAGGCTCCATTCTTTGCGGTCTTTCCCGCTGGGTACGCGACGGCACGGATTCCACTATTCCTCGGCGCCCTTGTCGCGATCGTGTTGACGTTTCGCACCACAAGACTGCTAAGCCGCCGCGTCGTCGCGAGCGAGGAGCAGCGACGATCAGAATTTGCGATACCTGCGATCGTGGCAGGTGTTGCGGCGACGAGCATTGCCGTTTCGCGTCCGTTACTTTTTACGGGACTCACGACGCGTCCCGACTTGTTGTGCATCCTTTGCGGGTGGGTGGCGATTCTCATTCTTTGGAAACGCTTATCACTGGATCGACTGAAAGATTCCTTCTTGATCGGTTGTGTCTGCGGGCTCGGCGCATTGTTTCATCCGTTCGCTTTGGTCTTTTGCATTCAGGTCGGAGTTGCCGGGTTGTTCGGTGCCGGAACTTGGAAACGGCGAATTCTTCATGTGTTGTCGATGGCGGGGGGAACGGTCGCGGTTCTGCTGCTATGGCTGCCGTTGATCCTGGCATTTCCTCATGAGTTTCGTAGCCAGTTTTTTGCCAATGTCCTCGACCGCGCTGGCCCGGGACTCCCTTCACGACTTCTGTGGCCGCTGCCGGCGTTACGGCATCATGCGGGCCTGCTGTGGGAATTCCTGGGTCCCGCTCAATGTGCGTTGCTCGCCATCGGGCTCATCCTCGGTTCCTTCACTTTGTGGCGTACCCGCCGCGACCGCATCGCCATCGGTTACATCGCGCTGGTGTGGTCGAGCGTTTACTTGACCGCGACCGTCGCCGGCCTGCACCCCACCAAAGGTTATTGGATGTACCCTTTTATGTGGATCATAGTCCTGCTGGTCGTGTCGACGTGGCACGGCGCCGCTTGGTTGGCGGGAACTGGCTCCTCGATCAGACGACGCGAACTCATGTTTTCAGCGATTTCGCTGTTCCTACTCATGGCTCTCATCCCCGGTTCCGGACTGCGCACCACGTGGCTCTACATTACGCACTGGCATGACGATCGCTACCATGGCCCTTCCTTTATCGACGGCGTGCTGAACGAACTTCCTCACACGGGCGTGTTCTATGCCGACCTCAGCTACGTGTTCGATGTGTACCTGAGCGGCCGCGAAACACGTTTGTGCCAGGAACGCGAACAGTACTGGGGTGACGAGGAAATCGACTACGCGTACTTGATCCTGTCTTGGGAGGGCGAAGACGCCGGATGGGCGGAACAATACGACGGCAAGTGGGTTCGCCGGATCGGAAGCCGAGAAACGGACCAGAGCTGTTTCGTGGATCTTTATCAACCTGCTGCCCCCGACCGTCCCAATGAGTGAAGCTCCTGAACTCTCAGTCGTGATCCCGGCCTATAACGAGCAAGAAAATATAGGCCCGTGCCTGGACGAGTTGCTGGAATTCCTGATCGATCAACATGGGATTTCGACCGAAGTCATCGTGGTCAACGACAACAGCCAAGACAACACGGAAAGCGAGGTTTTCAAGCGACGTGATCGCTGGCCCGGTATTCGGGTCGTACGCAGGCAAGCCCCGGGTGGATTCGGGCGTGCGATCCGCGCCGGCTTGGAATTCGTGACTGGAGAAGTCGTTGTCATCTACATGGCTGATCGGTCCGATCACCCCAAAGACGTCCTGGCTTACTACCGCACCATCCAGGAAGGCTACGACTGTGTGTTCGGTTCACGCTTCGTCAAAGGAGCCTCCGTTCAGCGATATCCGAGAGTGAAACTGATCGTGAATCGGATTGTGAACAAAGCGGTCCAGTGGATGTTTTGGACGGACATGAATGACCTCACCAATGCGTTCAAGGCCTACCGCCGAACCGTAGTCGAACACTGCGGCCCCTATCGCGCTTGTCACTTCAATATCACGTTGGAAATGTCACTGAGTGCTCTGATCAGCGGGTATAAAATCAAACAAATTCCTATCGGATGGGAAGGGCGAACGTGGGGGTCGAGCAATTTGAGAATGCAAGAGATGGGGCGTCGATATCTGTGCACGCTGCTCATGCTGTTCTTCCAACGCGTGCTGATGTCTGACGACGTTCGTGCCGAAAGCGACCGCCGGGAACGCATGGCGGTCGAAGTCACCCCGAATCAGTGAACATCGGTTTCACCTTCGCAGCGTCGATGCCTGACGATCTAAATCCGTGACGCGGCGGCGACGGGTTGTGACGGTTTGATTCGTACGTGGTACCTCTGAATGCTACAATCGTCGCTGCTATTTTGGGAATGAAAAGGCATTGCCTAATCGTCCAACTCTTCGTGTTCTCGACGACTCCTGGCCAGGGATTGATTCATTGAAACCGTTTCTTCAACGCCCACGGTTTGGCACGACGTCGACGGCATTTTGGGCCGCTGCGATCGGCCTCCTGCTCCTCTTCGTTGGTGTGGCGGGTGGGCCGAACCTCGTCGTCTTGGTGATGGGTATCTCCTTTCTCATCACCGCTGTTTTGATCTGGCAGGAATTGGCAGCGGGCTTGTGGATCGGCTTGATCATCTTTGGATTGATGACGCTGCTGCATGGTCTGCGAACGGCAATCGACTTCCAATGGCGATATCTCATTTACTGTCTCGCATTCGCACAATTTACCTATGAGTGCTGGAGCGGCCTGCGGCAAATGCGAGATCATCACGAACCTGAACAGACCGACGAAACCAGCGATGACGAATCCGATAAACCGATGATCTCGTTGGTACTGTTGCAACGCCAACAGAAGTATCTCGAAGACATGATCTTGGCCAAACTGGTCGAAGCGACGTGGGGCGGCGACTATTCACATGGCGACGGGGAAGACGACGACTCCGACGAACACGAGGGTGATGGGTTTGTCGTGGGAGAGAATCCTCTATTCATTATCAAAGCGCCCACCGGCATGTATTTGGTACACAATCTCGACGCGCCGTACTGGGATAACAAAGACGAAGTCGTTGAGGCGATTGGTGAACTGCGGCTTCGCAAGGCGGTTGAGGACCACACCGCTTGGCTCGCCGTCGACCTGCTCACACCCGGCGATGAAGAACCGGACATGAACGAAGCCTACCTACTCGTCGCCAAATTGCTGGTCGCTCTCGCTGATGAAGACACCTTGGCGGTCGTCCGCCCGGAATCAATGGACATCAACGTATGGTCCGAAGAAGTTGCCGATCGCCTGCTCACACCCGGTGCCTATGAAGATTTGTCTCATCAAGACAACGCTCCCGTCATTCCCATCGCAGAGGATAACCCGGCGATGCAAGCGGCAATCGCAACAGCGAAACAACGATGGCCAGAATTTGTCGACGCGTTTCAACAGCGTGCGAACCATCAGGCTGGCGATGAGGAATCGAGCTTCGTCGTCAAGGCAAAGATTACCGTTGATGATTCGACAGAATTCATCTGGGTCGACGTGATCGGCTTGGAACCCCACTTCGTCCACGGGTATCTCGCCAACGACCCGGTGGCGTTGGGCGATCTCAAACTCGGCAGCCAAGTTGAGTTCCCGATCGAGGACGTCTGCGATTGGTGCTATCAGAAAGACGACGAACCGGTCGGTCTATTCAGCCTTGAGGCGATCCGGCAGATCCAAGAGGCTGAGCAGTCAGACGAGCGATAGGAACACGACGTCCGGGAATGACACCGAGTCGATTCCTACCAGCACGCCGCGTGCCGCCTTCGGTCGATCAAGGATTCAGCAGCCCCGCCGCGACGTCACACATTGCCTTTGCCTTTGCCTCGGTTTCGGCTTCTGCAATCAATCGCACGATCGGTTCGGTGTTGCTACCTCGAACGAGCAGCCAGCAATCATCCCATTGCAACCGCAGCCCGTCGCCGGTTTGCGCTTGGGCGTCGCTAAAATGTTCCAGCAACCTTTGGAAGATTGCGGGCAACTGTTCGACCGATATCTCCGCTTTCTCTTTGTAGATAGCAAGTTGCGGCAACTCATCGGCGAGCTGACTGAGCGGTTTTCCGGTGCGAGCCATCAGGTCGAGCACCTGTGCCATTCCCACGAAACTGTCACGAACATACCCAACGGCCGGATCGATCGGACCGCCGTTGCCTTCGCCCCCGTACGACGCTTGGTTAGCGATCATCATGTCCGCAACATTGGCTTCACCAACGGAGCTTCGCAGCGTTTCGACGCCGTGCTGCTTGGCAACGATCCCGCTCATTGAACTGGTGGCTCCGTTGATGACGATCGGTCCGTCGGTACGTCCCACCATCATCGCGCGAGTCACGCACAACGCAAGCGTTGCCTCTTCACCGATGTAACGTCCATTTTCATCGATCAGCGCCAACCGATCGGCATCCGGGTCTTGGCAAAAACCGATCACACATTTGCTGCCCGCGACACGTGATGCGACTCCGGTCAGATTGTCCGCCGTGGGCTCGGGCACGTGTGCGAACAATCCGGTCGGCTCCGCGCCGACGGCTTCCACATCGCATCCGAGCGATTCGAGAAGACGCTTGCCGAGAATGCCGCCGGCGCCGTGGTTGCTGTCGATCAGGACAGAGAACGCTTGCTTGCGAACGAGATCGACGTCAATCGTTGCCAGCACTTTCTCGAGGTGCCCGACGTGCGGATCGTTATCGCGATGGGTCGAACCGATCTCGTCGAACGCACACCACGCGGCCGTCCCATTGAAATAGCCGTCACGAATCCTTGCGCCCGATTCGGCGTCGAGCACCCGACCGCTCGACCCGAACAGCTTGATCCCGTTGTAAGGCGGCGGGTTGTGGCTCGCCGAGATTTGCACCCCACCCGCTGCCGACCGCTCACGCACCAATACGCCGATCGTCGGAGTCGCGGCAACTCCCGCATCGATAACGTCACGTCCACACGCGTTCAATGCCGCCATGATCGCTGCGCCAAGCATGGGACCGGTGGTACGCCCGTCACGCCCGACAACGATTGGACCTGGAGGGATTGACGCGGCGAAACTGGCGACGAATCGACACGCGATATCCGGTGTCAACGTTTCTCCGACGATACCGCGTAAACCGCTGACGCTGATAATCAATTTGCTCATAAGAATCGCATGAAAAAGGGTAGCTCTAAAAATGACGTCGATCGCTCGTTGTGAGATCTCGCCGCATTACACTAATCACTCACACTCTACGAGAAAATGAGGGCAGATCTGGCACCGGCAAGCGGGCCTACTGATCAAGGCTGGATTGTGTGATAATCCAGTTGCGTCTCTCGATTGCCGCAGCAACCGATTCCACCTCGACCGATTCCACCTAGACCTCGAAGGCCCATGCTGACCTGTATCCGTGGCAGTCGTTTAATCGATCCTGATCGGTTTGGTCATCTGAGTGAACAGTCCTCCTCCGACGTCAAAGATTTATGGTTTTGCGACGAATCGATCGTCGATCCACCGGTCAACGGCGAGACACCTGATCTTGAGATCGATGCCAAAGGATGCGTCGTCATGGCGGGCGGCATCGATTTACATACCCACATCGGCGGCGGCAAAGTCACGCTCGCGCGCATGCTGCTGCGAGATCAAATGCCGCCCTGGCGAGAAGGACTTCCCCATGGAGAGTCCTCGCCGGCGACATCTCATTTTCTGCCCTCCGCACCCACCACGGCATCACGGTATCTCGACATGGGATACACCACCTGCCTTGAACCTGCGGTGATTCCTTGCAATGCCCGATCGGCACACGCCGAGATGGCCGACGTTCGGGGAATCGACACCGGCGGATACTGTTTGCTCGGCAACGACGATGTCCTGCTGCAACTGATCGCTGAGGATTCTCCTCAAGAAGTGATCAATGCGTATGTCGCCTGGATGTTGATGGCGACTCGCTGTATCGCGGTCAAGGTCGTCAATCCGGGAGGCATCAGTGCGTTCAAATTCAACACACGTTCCTTTGATGTCGACACGCCTCACCCGAAAAATGGGGTGACGCCGGGTCAGATCATCCGCGTGCTGAGTCGCGCGGTGCATGAAATCGGCCTAGCTCATCCGCTGCACATCCACTGCAGCAACCTCGGCGTGCCGGGCAACATCGCATCCACTCTCGCGACAATCGCGGCAGCCGACGGCTATCCGATTCACCTGACCCACGCACAGTTTCATTGCTACGGAACAGATGGCCCCTACAAGTTTTCATCCGCCGCGTGCCAATTGGTCGAGGCGATGAAAAAGCATCCGAACGTCACCATCGACGTCGGGCAAATTCAGTTCGGGCAAACCGTCACGATTAGTGCCGATACGATGCACCAGTATCAAAACACCCGACACGCAAAACCACGCAAGTCGGTGCTGGTGGACATCGAATGCGAAGCAGGATGCGGCGTCGTACCGTTTCGATATCGCCGCCGCGAGTTCGTGCATTCATTGCAATGGGCGATCGGTTTGGAACTGTTTCTCGCGATCGACGACCCTTCGCGAGTTTTCTTGACAACCGATCATCCCAACGGCGGCCCATTCACGGCATACCCACACCTGCTCGCGCTGCTGTCTGACCGATCGCTCCGGGAAACCGCCCTTGCCGAAATCCACGCCGATGCCGCGGCAGCGAGCTCACTCAAGGGTATCGAGCGTGAGTACTCGCTTGATGACATCGCCACAATGACTCGCACCGCGCCGGCAAAGATTCTCGGTCTCGATGATCGCGGCACACTCGCCCCAGGTCGAATTGCCGATGTTGTGATTTACCGTGAACAAGACAATATCGAAACCATGTTCAGGGTCCCTGAGATGGTATTCAAATCTGGCCGAATGATTCGCAAGCAAGGCACCTGCGTCAACATCGACTTGATGACACAGCCCGACCGAACCTTAGCCGTCGATCTGAATCGAGCCGAGATTGATTTCGACAAGAAACTCATCGCCGACTTCCGGGCCCGCTATGCAAAGCACGGAACGTTTGCCCTCGACCGGCTCTGGATCGACGACGGCGAAATGGAAGAGTGCCTCGGCAGTCGACTGCAACCGGCAGGCTTGCGGTCGCCCAACAACGGAGCGTCTGCATGACTGACAGCCCGAACGTCAACGTAACGGCCGAGCACTGGACGGAGAACGCAACGTTGCGGATCGCCGGCGTTCCGATCCAAGCGACGTTTGCGGAGGCTTTCGACATGAAGGTCACGAGGCTGATTATGACCGCCGCGGATCGCAGATGGTGCAACGACGCCGCTGCCGCGATGGTCGGATTCGGAACGAGCGTGATTGCCTGTGGCGTCGAAATCGCTGTCGAGCGTGAACTGACTCCCGAACAGACTCCTGACGGCCGACCTGGAGTTGCGATTCTCGCGTTTGCGGTATCGGGAAAAGAACTTGAAAAACAAATTCCTCGACGCGCCGGACAGTGCGTTTTGACGTGCCCCACAACCGCACTCTACGCGGGCTTGGATGGTGATCGAAGCATCTACCCCAATCGCGTTCCTATCGGGAAAGCTCTGCGGTACTTCGGCGACGGCATGCAGATCAGCAAACAAGTATTGCAAACGAATGCGGACGGTCGCGTCGAAGCGATCCGATATTGGCGGATCCCCGTGATGGATGGCGAATTCGTTTGCCAACATGATGTCGGACGAACCGAAGCGATCGGTGGGGGCAACTTCATTCTGCTCGGCCGCTCGATGCCAGCGGTGTCAAATGCCTGCCGTGCCGCCGTCGACGCGATTCGACAGATGCCCGGCGTGATCACACCGTTTCCCGGTGGTGCCACACGGAGTGGTTCCAAGGTGGGTTCGAAATACGCAACATTGTTCGCATCGACGAACGAAGCGTTCTGTCCAAGCCTTCGAAAAATAGCGGAGACAGAATTACCCGACGACGCGGCAGCAGTCCTCGAAGTGGTACTCGATGGGATGAGCTTTGATGAAATATCGGATGCGATGAAGGCCGGGATCACAGCCGCGTGCGAGAGCGTAGGTCGAGAAGGGTTGGTCGGTGTCACGGCCGGCAATTACGGCGGCAAGCTCGGACGACATCATTTCAAGTTGCATGACATCATGATGGAGCGTTCCTCATGAAAACCATCCTACTCTCGATCAAAGATTCTGATGCCGCGACGGTAGATGCATCCACTCTCAGATTGGATGAACTCGCCAAGAAAACAATCGACGAGATCGCGCGGCAAACGATTCGATCGGCAGATGGGGATCTCGAACTAGGCGACGTGTTTCGTGTCGAACGCTCTTCAAACGATTCCGCCGAACCGAGTTTGATCGTGCGAGGTGACTGTCGTGCGGTTCACAAACTGGGGCATCAACATCGCCTTGGACATATCCGCGTCGAAGGCAATATCGGAGATTGTTGCGGTTCATGCATGACGGGTGGCACCATCACTGTCAACGGAAATGCAGCAGACTATCTTGCTGCCCCAACCGGCACTCGCAACGTCGGAATGAACGGCGGGTTATTGGTGGTGACGGGCAATGTGGGCGACCACGCGGGGCATCGGATGCGACGCGGTGAGATTCGAATCAACGGCAATGCAGGCAATTCGATCGCGGCATGGCAGATTGCCGGAACCATCTTGGTAAGCGGCACAGTCGGTGAGCACCCCGCCTACGGGATGCGACGCGGCACACTGGTCTTAAGAACTCCGGTGCAACTGCCGGCGAACCGTTTCAGCGTCCCATTGCCTTTGGATAGTCCGTTTCAACACCTGATGCTCAACCGCCCGGGATTGCGTCCGAATCTTGCATCGCTCAGCCCAACAAACGCTCGCCTCACGTGGTGGGTCAGCCGAGGCGATCGTGCCATCAATGGTATCGGTGAAGTGTGGCACGTTCGCGATTAGATTCGCGCCCGACGGCGGACATCTTCGTTCGGTGAACTAAACGCTCAGTTGCTCGATCAAGGCCGAATGCAGTTCGGGAGTGGCGGCGACACAAAACTTGGGCAGCCAATCGTCGAATTCGTGGCCATCGTAGCCGGTCAGAACCGCGCCGGCTTCGCGAGCGATTACGGTTCCCGCGGCGGAATCCCACGCCGCGACGTTGGTGGCCCAGTAGGCGTCGAGACGGCCATCGGCGACATAGCACATGTTCAATGCACAAGAACCCAGACGTCGCAACGAGCGGCAACGTTCGAGCACCCGGGCGAACCGTCCGACTTCGGGCGAATCGGCCGTGACACCCGCACGGAAACTACATGCCACGAGACTTTGGCTGAGATCCGTCGCGTCGCTCGACTTCATCGGACGGTCGTTACAACGGGCGCCTTGTCCGTCGATTGCAGTGAACCACTCTTCGCTGGTCGGATCATAAATGACGCCGAGACGCATCTTACCTCGCGCGTACAGCGCGATCGAAACTGCAAATCCGCCCAGGCGGTGAACGTAGTTGACGGTGCCATCGAGCGGATCAACGACCCAGCAGGGAGGTGCATCCTCGTCGCCCGCCCGAACCGATGCCAACGGTTCGGTTTCGCCTTCTTCTTCGCCGACAAAGGCGTAGTCGGGATAGCCCGTTTCGAGAATTCCGCGGATCGCAGCCTGAGCAGCCAAGTCGGCGTCCGTGACGAGATCCTTAGGCGCTTTTTCGCTGACGACCCGATTCGCATACCGGGCCATCAATTCACGTGCGCCCGCACGGGCAGCTTCGACAGCAACGTGCAGGTGATCGTTATCCATGAATCAGTCGTTCTCAAGGTGTCGTAGTTCTTCGAGCCAATGACGGATGTCATTGTCGTACTCGGTCGACATGTTACTGAGAGTTAACTGACGATGGAACGCCGCAGCGCCTCCTTGCTCGACGTGCTCCGCCTCTTCGGCACTGACAAACCGTCGTGTCGGATCTGGAGCGATCAAACCGCGAAGAAAATTCATCAACAATTGATTACGCAGCACCTCTTCGGGCAGAATCTTATCGAGGTTTTTCGGCAATTCCCATTTCGCTTTGAGGAAGTCCGCCAAGCTCGTCATGCCCGAGCACGGGTTCACGCCGGCAAGTAACTCGATGAGCACGTACCCCAGACTCGCCAGGTCGCTGCGTGGCGTCGCCGGCCGGTTCTCAAGCACCTCAGGCGCTGCGTAGATCGGTGTGCACTCCCGGTCGGTCGGGGGATTGCGATAATCGATCGAGGATCCCATGTCGATCAATTTCGCATGCCCGCTGCGTTTGAGCATGATGTTCGCGGGTTTGACGTCGCCATGCACGATGCCCTCACGGTGCAGCGCAGCCAAAGCGGCCAAACATTCACGCACGATCGCGACGGCGACGCCGGCCTTGAATCGTGACTGCTCGACGCCCTCGGTCATGATCACATCGTTGATGTACCGCCATCGCTTGGGGTGCACGTAATCGCGGAGCAATTCGAGGCATTGTGGCATCACCAATTGCCGCAAATCGTAGCCGTCGATCCACTCCATCAACATCACTCGGATGCGATCTCGTTCGAAGAAGTTCTGCACGTCGAGCAGGTTATCGTGCTGGATCATCGCCACACGCGCCGCGATCGACGCCACCCGGTGCATCGCCTCGTCATACGCGCGAGCGTCTTTGAATCGCTCGGGCGAAAAGATTTTCATCGCAACGGGAACGGTAAAACTATCCGTGCCCCGATATTCGGTGAGGTAGACCTCACCCTGACCGCCGCGGCCGAGCATCCGCAACAAACGATAATGCCCCGTCCACGAAACCTTTCGGTCTCGGGTCAGTTCATCGTAGCGGTTAACGAGCTTGGGGTCGCTCGTTTGCGACTGAGCACCGAGGTAGGTGATCGTCGGAGTCGGTTCGTATCGCGTTGTCGCTGGCATGGTAATTTGGCCGATTGTGGCGGCTTCCCTGACACCTTAATTCGACACGCGACCGGACACATGCCCACGGATGAGCTTGGCCGATCACGTATGCTGGGGGGAAGATTGCTAATATCCAACGCGTGACAACGAAACCAAATCCGCAGTCACTCCCCCAATTCTGTGAGCAGTATAGTCACACTTACCGTCAAAGACGAACCGACGTTCACCCCAACAATCTGACCACTCGCCCCATATCCGCTGGTAAGGGCGCCGTAAACGTCATTTCTTTTTGTGTCTGGGGATTCACCAGCGTCAGTTGGTGTGCATGAAGGGCCTGACGATCCAAAATCACTTCATCGCCCCCCCCACCAGTGGATCCCGCCGGCGTTTCTGCTTCCGCCAAAGCAGTGAGTGCCAGGCCGGAAGCCCTCGCTAGACCGGCCCGAGTGAGCACAGCGTGGCCCGCGTAGAGCCGGTCACAGAGTATCGGGCACCCGATGTGGGCCAAATGGACGCGAATTTGGTGGGTACGGCCGGTTTTGGGTGAGACTTTCACCTGCGTCACACGGCCATGCCGACTGATGACCTCATAAAAAGTGGACGCCGGTTTGCTGGTCTCGTGGTTTTCGCGAATCGCCTGTTTGTCCCTTTGATAAGGGTGTCGACCGATCGAAGCATTGATCCAGTCACGATCACGGTCGAGCCGCCCAGCGGTTAACGCCAGGTACGTCTTTTGGACTTGGCGGTCGTGCCACTGAGCCGACAAATGGAGGTGAACGGCGTTGTTCTTGGCCACCACAATCACGCCGCTGGTGTCGCGGTCGAGGCGATGCACAATCCCCGGACGCGCGGGACCGCCAACGTCCGAGAGCGATTGAAACCGAAACGCCAACGCGCTGGTCAACGTCCCCGTCCAATTACCCCGGGCCGGATGCACGACCATCCCAGCGGGCTTGTTGATGACCACCATGCCATCATCTTCATAGAGAATATCGAGCGGAATATTCTCGGCAACCGTTTCATCGCTGATCACAACGGGCAATCGAAAGCGAACGTTTTGCCCGGCCCGAACTTTGAAACTCGGGCGAACGATTCGGCCGTCAATTTCAGCACCGTCGTTTTGGACAGCCAAACGAATCTGCGAACGACTCAGTCCGTCACAAACCTGTGTTAGAAACAGGTCGATGCGTGATCCGTCGGCAGACTCGGGGACAACAAATGACCGGACCGCCTCTCCAGTATCTTCCAGCGGGTTACTGGGCAATTGGCCGTATTGCCCGTCATCAGCATCGTTAACAGGCGCGTTCAAGAATTTGACGGTGCGGATGAATCATCCGCATCGCTTTCCTCACCGCTAGCCGACTCGGGAGCCGATTCCTCTGCGGGCTCCTCGGTTTCCGATGCTTCCGACTCCGTCATCTCAGCGGTCTCCGCTGGAGTTTCTTCCGCCGGAGTTTCCTCGACCGATGTTTCCTCAGCGTCGGATTCCTCGGCGGGAGTCTCTTCCGTCGAAGCTTCTTCCTCCGTCATTTCAGCGGCGGGTTCGGCAGACTCTTCTTCGGTTTCACTCGTTTCCTCCGTTTCGATTTCGGGGAAATCAAGATCGGGGAGATCCGGCAGCATTTGGTCCGATGGCAAAGCAGGCGGCAGGCTTGGGTCCGCTGGGGAGAAGTCTTGTTCGCCGAACCATGCCAAGAATTCGGTTGCATTCGACTGTGAGAGGAGCTCGACCCGCTTTTTCGCTTCAGCGACCATCGCGTCGGACTCACCCGCGGCCATCACCGATTCGTAATATCCGATCGCTTCTTCGATCGCGCCCAGCGACTCGGAAATTCGGGCCAGACCGAGATTGGCACGTGAAAGGATCAATTTGTCCTTGCTCAGCGAGATCGCTTCCTTGTACGCCGAACTGGCCTCACCGAGCAATTCCTCGGCTTCGTCACGGCTGGTGAAAAGGGCGTTCAGCCCCGCGCCCATCTTCTGGCTGCCCTGGTACAGACGCGACCAGGCGGCCATCGGCGTGTTCGGATAACTTGCCGCCACCGTGGCCAAAATCTCGCTATCGCCCCGAATCGAGCCTTCGATCAGTTGGTAGGTGGCATCGCTGCGTTTTTCCGATTGGGTGCTGGAATAGAAGCCCCATCCGAGCAGTCCGATAAACCCAGCGGCCACGGCCACCGCAATCGGCTTGGAATAAGGATCGATCTTCTGATTGATCTTCTCGAGGGCGCTAGCTAGCTCGTTCTCCTGGAGTTCATGGCGTCGCTCGCTGTTCATGGGTGATCGGTCCAAGCCGTTAGAGAAAAATTCCGTTAATTCGGCGTTGGAATAACGCCATGAGTGGTGCGGGAGTATAGAAACGTCGCGAAGTAAGCGTCAAGGCAATCATAACGACCATAACGATTTGGCGTGTCGCAACCAATCTGCCGACCGCAATCCCTTCTGTTAACAGGATCAGTACCCCGGGAAGACGCAAACGCTCAGTATGTGCATCAATTTGTGTTGTATCTTTGAAATGCCCACTCGTTCGACTTCTCATCAACAACGCCGAAATCACTCACGGCATTCCCATGGTTGCAGCTCCCACCTCTCGATATACGAACCGCAGGCATCAACGTCGCTGCGGGACGATGATGACCGAGATCGTCGTGGCGCTCGTGATTTTGGGCGTACTCGCGACGATTGCGGCCCCGCAACTGTTCGGCGCCACCCCTCTTTGACTGAGAAACCCATGCCTCAAAACAATTCCCCCTCCGTCCTGATTGCCGAGGATGACCCGGTATTCCGGCGATTGATGCAGTTCACAATCGAACATTCGGGGTACCGTGTCTTCACCGCTGCCGATGGCGAACAAGCGTGGCAGCGGCTCCAGGAAGGCGACATCGAACTCCTGGTGACCGATCACCAGATGCCGCACTGCAGCGGCATTGAACTGCTGCACCGGATCCGAACCGCAGCGTCGGAAGGACGATCGCTCGTTTCCGCTTCGGTGCTCTGCACCGCAAAGGGATTCGAGCTCGATTGCGCTCAACTGCAGGGCGAATTCCAGCTGTTGGCGGTAATGGGCAAACCATTCAGCCCCAAACAGCTAACCCGCCTGATCGACGGCCATTTCGCTGCAGTGTCGGGCGCTGACGCTGAGATTACGCCCCCCGCCACTCACGCCTCGTGGGGAGTTTGGAACTCCACTGCAGCGGTCTGAACACCTCTAACGGGGATCCGAATCATCGAATTGATGCCCCCAAACGGCAAACTTCGCCACTTCTGGCAATAAAAGATCAACAAACCCCCCGCCAGGGGGTGTGGCGTCGATTCTCGCGTAGCTACATTGTGACTCACGTCAATCACACCAGGCTCTCCTTCGGGGGGTTCGATTTCGGTGGTGTTTTTCAGGGAATCACGGCTTTGATTCAAAGTCGCCCTGATTAGAGTCCAAAAACTCTCATCACTGATCCGATCGTCAATCTCTTGGGTGAGAGTGATTGCGTGCGTGAGACTGGAAATCACTGATCTTTGAAAGTTGGATGTCTCCCTGATGTGCTTGCTAGCTGTTCAGTACCGATTGGTCCCCGAAAGTCCTATTCTTGTCGCGGCCAACCGCGAGGAGTACGTCGATCGACCGAGTCAAACTCCGTCGATTCAATCGGGTAAACCTCGTGTTCTCTGTGGAATCGATCAAAAGGCCGGTGGCACTTGGTTGGGCGTCAATCAAAACGGTTTGTTTGTCGGCTTAACGAACCGTGCGACGGTGACTCCGCTTTTCGGCCAGCGTTCGCGGGGCCAACTCGCGATGGACCTGCTGCGATGCACCTCCGCTCGCCGGGCACTCGAAAAAGCCCACACCGAATTTGCCAAAAACCGGTATGAAGGCTGCAATATTATCATCGCTGACGCGAAAGCGGGATACGCCATCCACGCCGACGAACGCCAGGAAGTTGTGGAATTGCAAGAAGGCCTGAACATCATCGGGGCTCGCAACCTCAACGATCTCGACGATCCACGCGTCCAACTCGCCCGTCGATTGCTGACCCTTCAGACTCTCGATTCGCCGGTGAAATTCCTCGCCGTGGCCAGCAAAGTGTTCGCCCGCGCTCCCGTCGGCCCAGGCCGTCCGAGCATGGTCGTCCGCAACGGCGACTACGCGACCGTTTCCAGCACGCTGATCGCGCTAGGGGTGAAACCTCGCGATGCGATCTACCAGTTCAGCAACGGTGCACCGGATCGAAACAAGTACGAAGACTACTCGCCAATGCTGCGAGACATCCTCAGCCGCGGTTTGCGTGAAGCTCGCACCAAAGCGAAAGTTTCTTAGATCCGCCTGATCGCCATTCTCAAGAATGAACGATCAATCTGGGAAACCAACCATCCGCGTCAACAACAACGAAGTCGTGAAAACGCTTCGTTGTTTGGGTGGCTCTTACCGATCAGCTGCCTGCTAGATTGCTTGCTGACCCTTTTTGCAAAATTTGCCTTCGCTTATTTTTGCAGCCGTGCTTTGGCCGCCTTGAGCCATTCACGCTCTTCGCGATTCTTGTAGAACGGATCGAGCGGATAACAACCGCTGACGATCCCCTCGCGTGGCGCCGTCGTGCAATCACTAAACGTGCGGCACACCTTTTTTCGCTGCCAGTCCCGACCGGCGATCACGTCTGCAGGCAACTCGGGATAACTCAACACCATCCGCCCCAATCCGATCGAATCGGCCATCTGCTGTTCAATCACGGCTTGCCCGACGTTCGGCAGATAGTCTTGCAGGTACGTGTACCCCGATCCGATAAAAGTCATTTCCGGGTGCCGCTTCTTCAATTCCGCGACCGCTGCGATCTGCCGCGCAACCCCTCGCAACGGATCCTCGGGCGGTTGATACCCGTCACTGGGCGGAAAGAATGCGGGACGCTGGATGTGTGGGTTGTAATAGGGGCTGCCGGCCGTGGTGCAAACCATGCGAATTCCGATCTCCTTCATCAACGTGATTAAGCGTGACGGTTCGCTGAGATCCATCCCATCTCCCGTGGCATTTCCGCCGAATGTCTTCCGCGGCTCGCTATCGGGTTCCGCGATCCCGACCCGGTCTTCACCGGGGCAATAGGGAACGAAGTCAAACACGCTCAGTCGCACTCCAACATGCAGCCCGCTCGTGGCGCCGCGAATGCCCTCCACGATGTCTCGCAGGAATCTTGTTCGGTTCTCAAAGCTTCCGCCAAAGCGTCCTGGCCGATCCACACCGGCGAGCAACTCGTGTCCGAGATACCCATGGCAGTGTTTGACATCAACGAAAGTAAACCCAGCTCGTTCGGCAGCGACCGCGGCGGTGATAAAGTCGTCAATCAGTTGGCTCAACTCATCGTCCGAGAGAATCGCCGAATCATCTTCGACACCCACACGACGATCGAGAACGACGTTTCGCTGGACCACGCGAGGCTCTGGACGTTTCTTATCGTTCGGTTTTGCATATCGGCCGGAATGCGTGAGCTGCAAACCGACCATAAGATCATTGGTGTCCCCAAAATGATCAGCGTGCGTGTTGACGAGCTCATCTCGCAGCGAAGCGATCTCGCCCAGGTTCGCCTCATTGATCAGCAGTTGATTCGGGTTGGCACGACCATCGTGCCGCACCGCGACCGCCTCACCGCCCCAGATCAACTTTGCACCGCTGAGCCCAAAGTTCTGCCATCGCCGCCGCGTCAGGTCAGTCGGTTTGCCCTCGGTTGTGCCGTCCCAACCCTCCATCGGCAAAATGCAAAACCGGTTTCCGATGGACTGACCATGTACCTCAATCGAAGAGCCCAAAGGAGATTGCGGACCAGTGCCGACCTCTTCGGCGAACGGTAATTCGATCGATGAATCCGAAAGATGCCGCCGGAATGATTCGCCGTTCTTCAAACTTGCAACGCGCGGGTAGCTCATGGTCAGTCTTTACGAAAAGGGAGAAAAGAGGGCGCAACGAAAAGGGCTCGAACATACCTTACCGCGCACCGTCCCTAAAGTGACCCTAGTCCATCGAAAACCAAGCCAGACACGTGCCCGATGAGCACATCATCGAAGCAGCAGATTGCTTCCCGACGCGCAGTGGCACCGACACTCAAAATGATCGCCACCGCGTTTCAACGACGCCTCAGCAAGCGCTTAACTCGTTGAGTTGCGATCGCGACGGGTCTGCGGCACCGAGTTCGTCGACAACACGACGAGCTGCTTTCTGGCCGCTGTCAATGCAGCCTGGGACCCCGACGCCGTTGAGTGCATTGCCGGCCAGGGCAAGCGTAGGATGGCTCTGCAGACGCTGCTCGATCCGTTCAACGCGTGCCCGGTGACCAACGTGGTATTGTGGCATCGCATGCTTCTGACGCGTGATGTGCTGCATCAGCGGCTCACCCGAAATGTCAAGCAACTTCGCAACTTCCCACTGGGCCAACTCGAGCAGTTCCTTGTCTGGCAATCGCAACAATCCACCTTGGCAAGCACCGCCGATAAAGACACGCATTAACACGGTACCCTCGGGTGCTCGCCCTTCGTACTTCTCACTTGAGAAACTACACGACAGGATGAGATGATCTTCAATCTGTGGCACAACAAACCCGAACGATCCGAGCGGGTGTCCAATCTGGTCTCGTCGAAAAGCGAGCGACACGACCGCGCAACTTGCGTACTCGATTCCGCCCAACTCGTCGGAAACTTGAGCATCAACGCTCGATAGGATGCTTGCGGCATGCGCGGCCGGCGCCGCAACAATCACGGCGTCGGCATCGATCGACGGACACGATGGATCGCCTATACGGATCTTCCACCCTCGAGCACGACGGTGGATCGATCCGACCGCAGTATTCACGTGTACCGATCCCTCCGGCAAACTGTCGCGCAACGCGTCGATCAATTTCGACATACCGCCACGCAGCGTCATGAATTGACTGTACCGCGCCCCGCCTGCCTTTTCAGATCGTTTGCCGCTCGCCTTTCGCCCTGCGAGCATACCGCGGATCAGACTACCGTGCTCGCGTTCCATATCCAAGAATCGCGGCATCGTCGCCGCCACGCTGAGACGGTTCGGATCAGCCGTATAGATCCCGCCCACGAGCGGTTGGACAAGTCGATCGAACAGTTCTTTGCCAAATCGTCGACACACAAAGGACTTCAACGATTCATCGTCGTCACCGGACTTTCGTGGCACAAACACTTCTAAACCTGAACGCAGCTTGCCCCAAGGACTTAGAATCCGCGTCGAAAGCAACGGCCAAATTCGCGAAGGAGCCATCACCATGAATCCCGACGGAATCGGCTCAAGCCGACCATGTGACAAAACATCGGCGCCGCGACCGTTGGGGTTGGTGCCGATCAGATCGTCGCCCAATCCAAGATCCTGACATAGCTCGATCCCGCCTGGGATCGACGTGATGAAATTATCTGCAGCTCCTTCGATCAAAAAACCGTCCTTGCGAATCGTTTGGATCACCCCGCCGACTCGAGGCCCCGCTTCGAACAACTGCACGTCCAACGAAGGGTCCAACTTGATCACTTGATGAGCAGCGGCGAGACCAGATACACCGCCACCAATGATCGCTACACGACGTCGCATTTCTGTGCTCCTTGAGCGGGTTTGGGTAGGTAACTGCAATCCGGTTCGGCCGCGAACATGTTGCCCGTGACTGCGTAAGCACGCGCACGAGAGCCTCCACAAATTTGCCGAAACTCGCACTGGCCGCACTTACCTTCGAGACGTTCTGAATCGCGTAACGACCGAAACACATTCGACTTTTGATAGACATCCACAACGTTCTGGGCGGGAAACGTCCCACAAACCACGGGTAGAAAACCGGCCGGGTAAACAACACCCGTATGACTGACGAACATCACGCCTTTTCCGTCGTTGATCCCTGCGGTAATGAAGGGTGGTGGCGAGGCAGCGTTCTTCGTTTTCGCCGAGGCGTCCACTGCATCGCGTCGATGTTGGATCATGTAGCGACGATAGTGCATCGCCTCGGTGGTTTTGACCAAGTACGGCTGTTTTCGAGATTGTGCAAACAATCGCTCAAACGCCTTTTCACATTCCTCGGCGTTGAGCCTTGATGATTCTTCCGCTCGACCAACGGGGATCAAAAAGAACGATGACCACATCGCGATGCCATACTGAGCAAACAGATCACCCATCGCTTCGATTTGATGAACGTTGTTCGGCATCAGAGTTGTGTTCACTTGCGTCGGCACGCCGAGCTCTCTTGCGTCTTGGAGAATCTCCAAACAACGGGCAAAGCTCCCGACGACTCCGCGATGACGGTCGTGGGTTTCCGCGTCGGCTCCATCAATACTCACCGCCATTCGAGAGATACCGGCGTCACGTAATCGAGCGATCGCTTCGCGTGTGACCAGCGGCGTCGAAGAAGGCGTGATCGAAACCGCGAGCCCCTCACCGACCGCGTACTCGACCAATTCAAATAAATCAGCTCGCTTAAACGGATCACCACCGGTAAGCACCAACATCGGTGGCTCGGGAAACTCAGCGAGCTGGCTGATCATTCGTTTGGATTCAGCCGTGTTGAGCTCCGCCGGATCACGTCTCGGCTGAGCACACGCGCGGCAGTGAAGACACACTAAATCGCAGGCCCGCGTCAACTCATAGAACACCAGCATCGGGCTATGATCGAACGACTTGCGAGTCCGCCGAGCCATCGCCGTCGCACCCCCGGGTGCACCGGGGCCGCCAGCGGATCGCACCGAATCCGCGGGAGAAAGCCCAAAGGTTTCACGGTTGGCTCGAGCGATCATATCCATTCACCTGCAGTATCAAAAAATGAAGCTCAGGCGGTGGATATCAGTCGCAACGATTCGCTAACACGGGGTATCACAATCCACCACCGACAGCCCAATTGTATCGAAACGTGCACTGCTGAGTATAGAATGTTTTCCCCGGAAAACGCCGTGTCAGATTGTCACGGCCGGGGAATTGGCGGCATCAACAGGAACATCCCGCAGGACCATCAGACGAGCCGAGTAGAAGAGAAATTCAATCACACCCAAACGTGTTTCTCGAATTCAGATCGGCACTGTGACGAAGCGACGTCGCACGATTTCTAAGAAACGGCGACCGCCCGTGCTCTTTCAAACATGCGATCGCCTGAGACGCGAAAAGTCAGCGGCAAACTTAAGCCGATGCGGCTTTCTTCTTCGGCTTGAAGATTTCGGTTGCCGTTCCGAAGTAAACTTCGCCGGCATTCATCAGCGTTTCGCTCAGCGTCGGGTGCGGGTGAACCGACTCGGTGATATCGGTGACTTCACAACCCATTTCGATCGCGAGCACGGCTTCGGCGATCAACTCGCCGGCGCCGGTTCCGACGATACCACAGCCAACAACACGGTTGGTTTCCGGATCAACCAACCACTTGGTCAAACCGTTCGTCAGGTTCAGGGCTTGAGCACGACCGCTCGCCGCCCAAGGATAAACCTCGACGGTGACTTTGCGTCCCTCGCGTTTGGCTTCTTCCTCGGTGATCCCAGCCCAGGCGATCTCAGGATCGGTAAAGACAACCGCGGGAATCGCAATTTTGTCGAACGAAACCTTCTTGCCTGCGATCACTTCGGCAGCCACGCGACCTTCGTGAGTCGCCTTGTGAGCGAGCATCGGATCGCCGGCAACGTCGCCGATCGCGAAAATACTCGGGTCCGCAGTTCGTTGTTGATTATCACACTCGACAAAACCGCGGGAGTTTACAACAACTTTGGTATTTTCGAGTCCGAGTCCGCGGGTCACGGGGCGACGCCCGACACTGACCAAAACACGATCGAACCGTTCGTGGCCGAATTTGTTCGGGCCTTCGAAAGTAACTTCGATTTGATCATCAACTTCGCAGACTGAGCCGACCTTGGTGTTCAGATAAACCCGACCACCGCACATGGTGTCGACGCGTTTCGCCAAAGGTTTGACCAAATCACGGTCGGCACCGGGCAACAAACCTTCGGCCAGCTCGACAACGCTGACTTTCGAACCGAGGTTCGCGTACACGGTTCCCATCTCGAGACCGATGTAACCGCCACCGATGACGAGCAAGGTTTCGGGAATATCCGCGAGATTAAGGGCACCGGTGCTGTCCATCAATCGATCGCTGCCGATATCGAAACTCGGCGGCATCGCCGGGACGCTGCCCGTCGCCAAAACGCAATGATCAAACGTGAGCTTGCCATCCTCAGGGATCGAATCGTGATCGCCTTCGAGCTTAAGTTCGTTGGAACCGACGAACGAACCACGAGCTTGAATGATTTTCACACCGCGGCGTTTGGCGAGATTCGCCAAACCACCTGTCAGATTCGAAATCACCTTCTCTTTCCGCGCACGCACCGTATCAACATTGATCTTGGGTGCGCCTTCGTATTCGATTCCCCAATCCTTTTTCAGCTCTTCGACTTCACTGATCACCTTCGCGACGTGCAACAACGCCTTGGAAGGGATGCAACCACGCAACAGACACGTGCCGCCCAATCGGGGCTCGGCCTCGACGATAGTGACTTCAAGGCCTTCATCAGCCGCGAGAAACGCAGCCGCATAACCACCGGGGCCACCACCGAGAACAACAACAGAACTGTGCATGGTCAAATCAATCAGCAGACGAGTTAGCGTGACAGGAATTCGACGACGCTGTTAGCGTCGACAGGGAGACTGATATCGACGGGGCCGGGCAGGCTCAAAACGGTCGCACGCAATCCTTCGCTGTCGAACGAAACCCAATCCAATCCGTCTGGTGGCGAGTTGGCGATCACACCGCGATAGAGATTCTTCAAGTTCTCACGACCACGGACTTCGATAATGTCGCCCGCCCGCAACAAATAACCGGGCTTGGTAACTTTCACGCCGTTGACACAGAAGTGACCGTGACCGATGCCCTGACGGGCTTGGGGGCGAGTTTTGGTAAAGCCGACGCGGCGAACCACGTTGTCCAATCGGCTCTCGCACATCAGGAGCAACAATTCACCGGTGTTACCCGATTTGCGTCCCACGTTATCGAAGTAACGACGAAGCTGGCGTTCGCCCAACCCGTAATAGTGTTTGATCTTTTGCTTTTCCATCAAAGCCAGACCGTAGTTACTCGGCCGGCGGCCCCGAACATGCATCCCCGGAGGCGTGTTGCGGCGGTCGAGGGCGCGGGTAGCACCTGCGGTTTCATAGAGCAGGGTGCCTAAACGACGGTTAATACGGGCTTTCGGGCCGGTGTAACGTGCCATGGTTTCTCGTTTTAGAGGATGAAAGTGGGCGGCGGGATCCGAAGGGCAGGGGCAGACAATTCGCCCCAGACGTTCTCGCCTGGATTCGGGAATGTTTTAGAAAAAGCGAGCTCTTTCGAAAATTCGAGCGGGGATTGTGAATGGGCCACCCGGAATTTTCAAGGGGAAAGACCCGCTCTAGACCTTTCTTCCCACCGGATAACTTCCCAGAACAGCCACCCGTTGCGTTTGCTGACGCAGTGTGGCGATCACGCCGGCAACCGCAGGATCGGTTTGATGCCCCGGAAATTCGACGATGAAAAAGTACTCATTCGGTCGTCCCGGCTGCGGAAATGACTCAATCCAGGTCAAATTCAGCTCGCAATCTCGAAAGATCCCCATCACGTCGGCCAATGCTCCCGGTCGGTGCTCCACCTCAAAAAGCAACGTCGTTTTGTCGTCGCCGGTCGGATCTGGCTCGCCCGAGCCGAGGACCGCGAATCGTGTAACGTTGTTGCGATTGTCTTCGATCGACGCCTGAACCACCTCCAGCCCATACCGCCTACCCGCAGCGAGACTGGCGACCGCCGCGATCCCCGGGGTCGTTGACGCCGCCTCCGCCGCCGCCGCGGTCGAGGCCGTTTCGACCAACTGAACCCCCGGCAAATGCGCCGCGAGCCAACCACGACACTGTGACAACGCCTGGGGTTTACTGTGGACCTGGGTGATTTTGTCACGCTCGCTGTGCGAAAGCAGGTTGTGGTGAATCGCTAGGAGCAGCTCACCAATAATATTGACTTCGCTATCAGCCAACTTCCCGAGCGTGTCCACGATGCGACCATCGGTACTGTTTTCGATCGGGACAATCCCATACTGACAATCGCCGCGTTCGACCGCGTCAAACACCGCACCAATGCTCGACACCGGTGACAGATCCAATCCTTCACCGAAATACGACATTGCCGCGAGATGGCTATAGCTGTCCACCGGCCCCAAAAACGCAACCTGCTCCGGCCGCGACGCCTGGTAACAGGCCGAGACGATATGCCTCAAAATCGACTTCTGAGCCGCCTCGGGCAAACACCCGTCCCGCGTTTGGACGTCAGATTCCGCCTGCAATAGGGCCGCCGCCAAATTCGCTCTCTTTTCTGTTCGACCCAGCTCGTCAGCCACGAGTTGTTGCCGCCGATTGACCAATCGCAGAATTTCACGGTCAATTTCCGAAAGGGATTCGCTCGGTTGTGAACTCGGTTCATTCATGGCAAGGGTCATCCTCTGTCGTCATCGTTGCAGGTCGGAGCACAAGTCGTTTGTTTCGTCTTTATCGTTACAGACCGATCATTTCGCAGCTTCGAGTGGATCCAACCCTACTGCAAAAAGAGATGTTGCCACTGCCAAAACTGCCGAATTGACACGTCAGCCACATGGCCGGCGCGCGCGTTTTTCGCCGGCTGCCAGTTTGTTCCGGCAAAGTTTTCCAGCGACGCGTTCAACGCAAAACACGCAGAAAAACACGACGTTTTATCGATCTTGCCGTTTTGACGCGAGCCGAAAAACACGCTCTGGCACAGTTCTTGCCTTTCACTACTCGCGTTGAAAAAGTCTGACATCCTCATCAACCAGCCGTCCCCTATCAATCGGGCAAGCTGAAAACCAAATAAACAACACCCTAATCACTACAAAAAACGCCCTGTAACGGGGCCACACCCAGCGGAGAAATCATCATGGCACAAGGCGAAAGAATCATCGGCATCGACCTCGGGACCACGAACAGTGTGGTCGCGATTATGGAAGGTAGCGAACCGAAGGTCATCCCAAACCCCGAAGGCAACCGCCTCACCCCGAGCGTCGTCGCTTTCACGGACAAGCAAGAAACCATCGTCGGCGAACCAGCCCGTCGTCAAGCCGTCACCAACCCGAAGCGAACCGTGTACTCGGCCAAACGCTTCATGGGCCGTCGGCACAACGAAGTCGAGTCCGAAGAAAAGATGGTCCCCTATGGCATCACCGGTGGCCCCGGCGACTACGTCAAGATCCAAGTCGGTGACAGCGAATACACACCACAAGAAATCTCGGCCAAGGTGCTTCGCAAACTCAAAGAGTCCGCTGAAGCCTACCTCGGCCACAAGGTCAACAAGGCCGTCATCACCGTCCCGGCTTACTTCAACGACGCTCAACGTCAAGCAACCAAAGACGCCGGCCAAATCGCGGGCCTCGAAGTCGCTCGGATCATCAACGAACCGACCGCGGCGGCACTCGCCTACGGCCTCGACAAGAAGAAAGATGAAAGCATCATCGTCTTCGACCTCGGTGGTGGTACGTTCGACGTTTCCGTTCTCGAAGTGGCCGACAGTGGTGATGAAGACCAAGAAAGCCGCGTCTTCCAAGTTGTCTCGACCTCGGGTGACACACACCTCGGTGGTGACGACTTCGACGAAGCATTGATCCACTACGTTGCCGACGAGTTCAAGAAAGAAAACGGCATCGACCTGCGTAATGACGCGATGGCACTGCAACGGCTCCAAGAAGCCTGCGAAAAGGCCAAGAAAGAACTCAGCACATTGCCCGAAACGGATATCAACCTGCCGTTCATCACGATGGACGCATCGGGTCCAAAACACTTGACCATGAAGATCTCGCGTTCGAAGTTCGAAGAGTTGATCGACAAACTGGTCGAGCGTTGCCGTGGCCCCGTGCTTCAAGCACTCAAGGACGCAGGCATGAGCCCGAGCGACATTGACGAAATCGTTCTCGTCGGTGGTAGCACCCGTGTTCCTAAAGTTCGCCAAACGGTCAAAGACATCTTCGGTAAAGAGCCTCACCAAGGCGTCAACCCCGACGAAGTTGTTGCGATCGGTGCTGCGATCCAAGGTAGTGTTCTGGCCGGCGACCGGACCGACGTGCTCTTGCTCGACGTCACGCCGCTGACCCTCGGTATCGAAACCGAAGGCGGTGTCATGACGGCTCTGGTCGAACGCAACACCACTGTTCCCGCTGAAAAGAAAAACGTGTTCAGTACTGCGGCCGACAACCAAACCGCCGTTACCGTTCGCGTGTTCCAAGGTGAACGCAAGATGGCTAACGCCAACCGCTTGCTCGCCGAGTTCAATCTTGACGGTATTCCGCCAGCTCCTCGAGGTGTCCCGCAAATCGAAGTCAAATTCGACATCGATCAAAACGGCATCCTCAGCGTCTCGGCGAAAGAGCTCAAGACAGGAAAAGAAGCCCATGTCGAGATCAAAGACAGCGGTGCGTTGTCCGATGACGATATCGAACAAATGCGCAAAGACGCCGAGGCGAATGCCGATGAGGACAAACGACAGTTTGAACTCGTCGAAGCACGCAACAAGGCGAGCCAACAGGTTTACCAACTTGAAAAGCTCATGTCAGAGAACTCCGACAAGCTCACCGATGCCGACAAGGCACCGATGAACGCCGCGATTGAGAAAGTCAAGAAAGCCGCCGAAGGCGACGACTTGGCCGCGATCAAGACGGCTTCCGATGAACTCGACGCCGCGTCGCAAGCGTTCAGCAAGGTCCTCTATGAAAAGACCGATGCTGCCGAGAAAGCCGGTGACGGTGCCGCCGCGGGCGCTGCCGCATCCGGTGGCGACGACGATGACGCCATCGACGCTGAATTCGAAGTCAAGGAATAAGAATCTCGCCCTCTAGGCGTTAATCCTTTCAGGCGAGTCTTGTGATGCCAGCTTTGGCATCACAAGTGCTCGCCTTTTTTTTAGAACTGAGCCGCACACTGTTTACCACTCTGCACTCACAGGAAACCAACCAAACGGCTCCCCGCGATTAGCAACCCTCCCCACCGCACGACGCATAAGAGCACACTCCCATGGCCTTTCGAATCGACAAACTGACCACCCAAGCACAGAACACCGTCGCCGAAGCACAGGCCCAAGCCACCGCCGCAGGCAACGCGGAAATCATGCCGTTGCACCTGCTCGCCGCGGCTCTAGCGCAGTCCGGTGGTATCACCAAACCGATGCTCGAGAAACTCAAAGTCGACACCGGTTCGTTGCAATCGCTGATCGCCAGTGAACTGGAAAAGCTGCCTCGTACCAGTGGCGGTGGCCAACCTCGCGTCAGCTCCAAATTGCAAGAGGTTTTCCAAGCGGCCGATGAATCCGCAAAATCGCTAAAAGACGAGTACATCAGTACCGAGCACCTGCTGCTCGGATTGGCCAGAATTGAAAACAAAGCCAAGAACCTGCTGTCACTCTCCGGCGTTACCGCCGACGACCTTCTCAAAGCTGCCAGTGAAATACGAGGCTCCGCACGCGTGACCGATCCCAACGCCGAATCCACTTACCAAGCTCTCGAAAAGTACGGTATCGACCTGACCGCACTTGCCGAGACCGGCAAACTCGATCCCGTGATCGGCCGTGACAACGAAATCCGCCGTGTCATCCAAGTTCTCTCGCGTCGGACGAAAAACAACCCCGTTCTGATCGGCCAACCCGGCGTCGGTAAAACCGCAATCGCCGAAGGTCTCGCGCTGCGAATTTTCGAAGGTGACGTCCCGCAAAGCCTCAAAGGCAAACGCGTCGTTTCCTTGGACATGGGTGCACTCGTCGCTGGTGCTAAATTCCGCGGTGATTTCGAGGAACGACTCAAAGCCGTCTTGCGTGAAATCAAAGATTCCGATGGCGGCGTTGTGCTGTTCATCGACGAACTCCACCTCGTCGTGGGCGCTGGCAACGCCGAAGGTTCTGCCGACGCCGCCAACCTGCTCAAACCCGAACTCGCCCGCGGTTCGCTCCGCTGCATCGGTGCCACGACACTTGATGAATATCGCCAAAACATTGAAAAGGACGCCGCGCTCGAACGTCGCTTCCAACCAGTCTTCGTTGGTGAACCCAACATCGAAGACACCATCGCGATCCTTCGCGGACTCAAACCTCGCTACGAGTCGCACCACGGTGTACGCATCACCGACAGCGCACTCGTTGCCGCCGCGAACCTGTCGAGTCGTTACATCGCTGATCGTTTCCTGCCGGATAAAGCCATCGACCTCGTCGATGAAGCGGCCAGCCGCTTGGCGATGGAAAAACAATCGGTGCCTGAACCGATCGATCGTTTGCAACGACGCCTTCGGCAACTCGAACTCGCGCACCGACAACTCGTCGATGAATCCGAAGCCTCCGCGGTCGACAAACGCACCGAGGTCGAAGAGGAAATGGACGAAGTGAAAGCGGAACTCGCCAGCCTGCGGGAGCAATGGGAAGCGGAAAAGATGGGCCTCGACGACGTCCAGTCGATTCGTCAGGAAGCCGAAGAGTTGCAACACCGATTCGCCAAACTCGATGCCGAAGCGAAAGAGAAACAACTCCGCGGTGAAAGTCCCGAAGATCTCTATCGCGAGATGCTGCAGGTACAAACGCGGCAACGCGAACTGCAGACGCGTATCGATGAAATGGAATCTTCCGAATCAAACAAACAGGCCCCCGGCACAGAATCAAGCTCTTCCGATGGAACGGAAAAACCCGATCGCGAACAGCGTCGGCTGCTGCGTAAGGAAGTTACTGAAGAGGAAATTGCCGAGATCGTCAGCACGTGGACCGGCGTCCCCGTGTCTCGCATGATGGAAACTGAAAGGGCCAAACTTTTGGTCATGGAAGAGCGTCTGCACCAACGCGTGATCGGGCAAGACGAAGCGGTCGCGGCCGTTTCCGACGCCGTCCGGCGCAGTCGCAGCGGTCTCCAAGATCCCCACCGTCCGATCGGATCGTTTCTGTTCCTCGGCCCAACCGGTGTCGGCAAAACCGAACTGTGCAAAGCACTCGCGGAAGTCATGTTCGACGACGATTCTGCAATGGTGCGAATCGACATGAGCGAATTCATGGAACGACACAGCGTCTCGCGTTTGATCGGTGCACCTCCCGGATATGTCGGCTACGAAGAAGGCGGCAAACTCACCGAAGCCGTCCGGCGACGCCCGTACGCCGTGATCCTGCTCGACGAAATGGAAAAGGCACACCCCGACGTCTTTAACATTTTGCTGCAGGTCCTCGACGACGGTCGACTCACCGACGGGCATGGCCGAACCGTGGATTTCACAAACGCCGTTGTCGTGATGACCAGCAACGTCGGCAGCCAAGTGATCCAGCGTGTTACCGACGAGGGCGGAGACGAAGAAGAAATGCGATCCGCGGTCCAGGATGCACTCAAAGCAAGATTCTTGCCCGAGTTCCTCAACCGTATCGATGACATTGTCATCTTCCATCCGCTCCAACAGACTCAAATCCGACGCATCGTCGAATTGCAACTCGAAGACTTGCGAAAACGATTGGCGGCCAACGGTCTGTCGCTGGAACTCACCGAAGCAGCGATCGATGAAATCGCCGCCGTCGGGTACGACCCTGCCTATGGTGCTCGTCCACTCAAACGAGTGATCCAGCGAGAGGTACAAAACCCGCTCGCCACAGCGTTATTGAAAGACAGCTACGAAGAAGGCAGCACGATCTACATCGATTACCAAGATGATCAGTTTGTCTTTGCGGGGAAAACCTAGTTCGGTTCATCGCCCTCGATATAACGTCAATCACCCTTTGCAGAAATCATCAGCAAAGGGTGATCGTGTATTCGCGCTTAACTGAACTACTTCGTCAATGAAGCCGTTGGTGTGCCGTCGGGTGACAGATTGCCGGTCGCCCACAACAGACCGCGAACCACCAGATCCATGTACTTGGCGTTCGCGACGGTCTCATTTTGGTGACCCAGCGAGGTGCTAAAAATCTTCGTTTTGTTGGGACCGTAGTGGTTCGTCCATGCGACCACCGCCGTCGATTCCTTCGCGGATGCGTTCGGATCTTTCTTCAATTGCTGCTTATTCGGCGGAGTCATTTGGTTACCAGAAACCAACGCACTCGTGCCATCAAAGATTCTGACGTTGTTGTAAAGCTCTTCATCGATGGTCGTCCAATTGTCCAATCCCTTTGCGATCGGATGATCTGAGTCGGTGTACACAACCTCAATCGGAGACTTCGCACCGTGCGCGGTTGATTGGACGCCAATCATCTCGTACCAAGCTGCGTTGTCCGCTCCCGGTTCCACGGGCGCTCGGTAATCGCCCCAGCGATAACTGTGCATCGCACAGTGCAAGTTGACCGCTGGTGTGCCGTTTCGGTGCGCCGCGAGGATCCGATCCACGTAGGGTCGCTCAGTCACGTTGGCCGAACACTCATCGTGCACGACGACATCGAAGCCATCGGCCCAATCATCCGATTGATAGATTTCAAAGGTTGCCTTCGTCGTGCTGTTGCTACTCAGCACAACAGTAACCTCCGCATTAATCCGCGATTCGATTCCGTCCTTCAATAGCTGCGACTGAGTCTGGTAGTCATGGCAACAACCACCGGCCACCAAGAGCACTTTCAAGGGAGCCGCCTCGGTTGCCGCATCCTTTGCGGACACGCCGAGGGTACTCACTGAAAAAAATGCGACCAGAGCGAGGCTCAGTTTGCGAATCGATACAAAGTTCATTGATGTGTCATTTTCTGAGGGGGTGTGTTCTGAAATTCATGAGGTGATTCGGAGTCGCGTATGACGGCGCCCCGTATGTCAGTGCCCGGCGCCAGTCACCTTCTGCAAGCGACGACTACTTCGACAACGAGTAGATCATAACGTCATCGACGACGGCATTCTTCGGAACCGCCAACCGCAACAGACGTTTTGTCGGATGAGCGATCCCCTCTGACGAAAACGCCCCGACTTCCGCGCCATCAATCGATACCGTCATGGTTTCGCCTTCGATGCGAACGCTCAAATCGTACCACTTGCCTGTTTCGAGCTCGTTTGGAAACCGCTTGGTCTTTGATTTTAGTTCGGCCTTCATCGCAGGCGTCAACTTTTTGGCCTTCTTCAATTCGTAGAATTTGGCTGCCATTCCACCCGTTTTCAGGTCATCGATCTGCACGTACTGCGTGCTGATTTTCGCAACACACAGGTGCCCGGCGTGCACCTCTTTGAACTTCAAATCGGCAAAGTTCAATCCCAGGCTATCTCTATCGCCCTCCAACATGAACCGCAGCGAGACCAGTCCGTCACGGAATTCGGCGGGGTGGGTGACCGACACGGCGTGGTCTGCCGATTCATGGAAATAGATGTACATCGCCCCATCTCTCAAATCGACTTGCTTGTTCCCATTGGCCCGCTTCTCGCTGTTGGAAGCCCAACCGTTTCCGATTTCCTCCTTGGCCTCTTGCGATTCGTTTCGATCAAAATGATCTTCGAAAAGCAACGTACGAGTTTCCTCTGCGGAGGCTAACTCCGAACCAAAACAACTGCTCACCAGCACAAATGTGGCAAAAACAATAACTTTCATGGCTGTGACCAACTTTTGAAGTGCGATGGGGGCGCTAAGTGAAGGCCTGACATGCTACTCCGTCGTCCATGCCAACGCAAAACACCCCGACGCAAAACACCTTTGACGCGAAGCGGGCTCAACCGGCAAGCGTCAGCCTAATCACGCTCTCGACGCAACTCGGCTCAAGGTGACGCGTGCACAGTTCGGCAACCGATCTCCGCTCACGGATTCGGCATCGGGACTACCGCGTGCGCGGCTTGGTCGCCTACCGTGAAATAGCCGAACGGTTGGCCCTCGGCATTGGCAACTAACCAAACGGTCCCCGAACGGGTTTCGTATGGTTTGCTCCAGCCGGTTTCAAGTGTTCCGTACGAGTGCTTTTCTCCCTGACTGTCGATCGAAAAGATCTTGATAGGCTCTCCAGCTTCGTTGCTGACTCGAACTTCGAATTTGTCACCTTTGGGCTGCGAAACCAGTTTGTCTGTTCCATTAAACGGAGTCCATTTCAGGTCAGGCAGTGACTCGCCGCTATTGTTGTTTGCATATTCGGCGAACTCCTTTGGAAGATGCGCTTTCAATTCCGCAATCCTGTTTGCAAATTCGTGCTTTGGCGCAAGATTGTTCCACTCATAGCGATCCGTTTCGATGTCGTAGAGTTCTTCATCTCCGTTGTCGTAATGGATATATCGAAAGCGACGACCGCTGACACCAAAATTGCCAGGCCGCCCCAGGTACGTGATCGATGCATGTGGCCACTGAGCATTCGGGGAATCGAGCAACGGCACCAAACTAGGGCCGTCATGAGTGGCGTCTGCCGGCAAGCCGGAAAGTTGTGTGAGGGTTGGGAATAGACTGAGCAGATTCACCGGAGCGTTACACTTCGTGCCAGCGACTGTCCCTCGCGGCAGACCCGGTGCACCCTTTGGAACACGCAGGATCAAAGGCACGCGTGTGCATGCTCGCCAACCAGTGTATTTCTGCCAATGTTGCTTCTCGCCCAAGTGCCAACCGTGATCACTCCATAGGACAACAATGGTGTTGTCCTTGTTGGGTCCATTTTCCAACGCGTCGAGTACACGGCCGAGCATGGTATCGGCGAAGTAGATGGATGCGAGATAACCTTGGATGCCTTGCTTCCATTGGCCCTGATCGCGGATGTGGGCGAAATACCTGTTCGGACCGCGTTGTTTTCCCGCCGGCGGAAGGTCGTCGAGATCGTTTTCGAGATAGCCCGGCGGGAGCTCGATCTCCTCCAGTGGAAACGGATCAAAATATTTCTTGGGGACAAACCAAGGTTCGTGTGGACGATAGATTCCGCAGGCTAGAAAGAATGGCTTGTCGTGCGATTTAGAAAGCTGTTCGCCGATCCATTCGGACACGAGCCAATCTCCACCGAATTCTTCGTCCGTCACATCGAGCGCCGCCCAGTCCGTTTCGATGTATTGCCATGAACCGCCTCGAGGAAGGCTGACTGGTCGCTTCTTCGGATAGAACGTAGGGGGAAATGGATCTTCGGTTTCCTTGGGTGGATAGTATTCGTCCCATGACTTCGCGTCGATCAAGTAATGCAGAATCTTGCCCGATCCCGCTGACCAGTAACCGTGATTCGAAAAGTAGCGGGGTAGCAGTTCCGCATCCGGCATTTGGCCTCGCATACTTTGTCGGTTGTCGTAGAGACCGGAAACATGTGGCGAGATGCCGGTCATGATCGCACCACGCGATGGATTGCAAGCTGGTGCTGGACAGTGAGCGTTCGTAAACAATGTGCCACTCGCGGCAAGCCGATCAAGGTTCGGCGTGAGTGCTTGAGGATGTCCGCCCAAGCATCCGACCCAATCATTGAGATCGTCCAATGAAATAAATAGAACGTTTGGTTTCTCTGCCGTCGCGATCGACGATATCGCGGCAAACAGGCACATGAGAAGCAGGCGGATCATCAGGGTCTCCCAAGGGGGTGTTCGACGCACCGTACAGATTGGACGATGCACTAATTCTCAAACCTTTCCGAAATCCCATTCGGAAGTAGCGGGGCGTTGATTTTATCATTGACACACCAACATCAATTATCCGACGCGCACATTATCCAGGGTTGTTGGATCAAGAACCGCCGCTAACGTAGCGTGGCTAATCAGTTCAACAGACTGCTAGTCATGGGTCCCGGATCCACCACGAGCGAGATCGGTTCAATCGCGGCCAGATCAGTTTGAGTTCATTGCCAAAAAGGTATTTGGAATTGGACTTATTGGAAAGCAAGTGTGTCGAACAAAATCAGTCGATTAATTTTTCTGATGAGCGGTTTTAGGTTCGTTAGCAAAATATCTTCACCTCAATGAATGAACGCGCACAGCACGAACTCGTCATGCGCAACATGCGGTGCCAAATCAAAATGATAGAGCCATCGTCGCTTGAAGTTCACTCGATTGTGTGACTAAGCTGATGACGTCTCACAACAACCCCGCCTTGGTTTTTGCAACAATGAATCGTCTCTTTTTGTCCGCTCTAGCCCTATTGCTATTCATGACCTCGTCTACCCGAGGTGCCGACGTCCAGATTCCCGTCATCAAAGACGGTGAGACGCAAATCATTAAAGAACTCGAGGACTCTGACTACTGGATCCGCCACGACCTGTGGGTGGAAACCGAGTTCGACTTGGATGGCGACGGAAAGTTGGATCGGATGCACGTCAGCGTCACACGGCCCACGCAAACCGATACGCAATCACTGAAACTGCCAGTGATCTACAACTCGAGTCCCTACTTTGCCGGCACGACGGGCGACGATGACTCTTATCTGTGGGATGCCCGGCAAGAGCTGGGCGACGAGCCGCCGCAACGATCCGATGCTCCGGAGATTGAGAGAGAGGGCACACGTCCGATCATCTCTAAACGGCACATCAAGGATTGGCTTCCTCGTGGATTCGTCGTCGTTCATTCGAGTGCCCCAGGAACAGGACTCTCGCAAGGATGCCCGACGATCGGCGACGATCCCGAGGCTCTTGCACCGAAAGCAGTGATTGATTGGTTATGCGGACGTGGCAAAGGATTCACGGAGCCGTTCGGGGGTGAACCTGTCGAAGCTTATTGGTCATCGGGGAAAGTCGGCATGACAGGAACCAGCTACAACGGAACGATCCCATTGGCAGCCGCAACGACTGGAGTTGAGGGGCTCGAAGTCATCATTCCAGTGGCCCCCAACACCTCGTACTACCATTACTACCGATCCAATGGACTGGTACGCCATCCCGGCGGATATCTCGGTGAAGATATCGATATCTTATATGACTTCGTCCATAGCGGTGGCAACGAAGAGACCAAAGCGTATTGTGATTGTCACATTCGCGACGAACTCATGAAGGCAAAACAAGATCGCGTAACAGGTGACTACAACGACTTCTGGTACTCCCGCGATTACGTGCACAGAATTCAAGGCGTAAAGGCGGCGGTTCTGATGGCGCATGCGTTCAACGATTGGAACGTCGTCCCGGAACACAGCATTCGTATCTATCAGGCCTTGAAAAAGAATGGTGTTCAAACCCAACTGTTTATGCATCAGGGCGGACACGGAGGACCTCCACCAATCAGCATGATGAATCGGTGGTTCACTCATTACTTGTATGGCGAAGACAACGGCGTTGAAAACGATTCGAAGTCATGGATTGTTCGCGAAGGCGACGAACAAACCAATCCGACCGAGTATCCCGAATACCCGCACCCCTGGGCGAAAGACGTTTTGTTTTATCCGGTTGCAGGCGCTCCCCAACGCGGGAGTTTGCAACTGACTCCAGTTGAAGAACCGAGTACCGAAACGCTTTTTGATAATTTCTCTTTCTCGGGCGATGCACTTGCTCAGGCCGAATTCACCGAACATCGCTTGATCTACACCACGCCTGAATTGAGCGAACCGGTTCATCTATCGGGAACACCACGCATCAAACTGCGAATGGCTTGCGATCGTCCGGCAGCGAACTTAAGCGTCTGGTTGGTCTCGCTGCCGTGGAACGACGGAAAGCATTCCAAGATTACGGACAATATCATCACTCGCGGATGGGCGGACCCACAGAACACCAAATCAATACGCGAGAGCGAACCGCTGGTCCCCGGTCAGTTCTACGATGTGGAATTCGATCTCCAACCAGACGATCAGATGATTGCGAAAGGACAGCAAATCGGTTTGATGATCTTCTCAAGCGATCGAGACTTTACGCTGCATCCCACTCCAGGTACTGAACTCACGATCGATCTTCAACACACCCACCTAAGCTTGCCGGTCGTCGGAGGAACCATGCAGTTCAAACCAGAAAATTGAACTGGATGCTGTAACGAAGATCGCAGGGAGTTCGAAAATCGATGTGTTTGAAGATTGTTTTAAACAAGTCGAAAACATTCGCATTCAAGGCCGTCTGGTTCATCGCCCTGCCTCCATTTTGCTGTTGATCGTTGCCTCAGAGATTCACCGTGCAGTCGACATGAGGGATCAGTCGGGAAGAGACAACCAAACCGGCAATTGCGTTGCATTCCACGGAACAAGGGTGCGGAGTGCCTCACGATCACGCTCTGCGGCAGCTTGATCGTTTAGTTTTTCATGCGATTTCATTCGGATGAAGACGACCATGGTGTCCGCAATGCTCAGAACCGAGTTTGTCGATTTGAGTTTTCCTGCCATCGTGAGCACGCGTTCGTATTCACCTTTCGCGTATGCCAGACGGACCTTTAGCGCATAAGCGACGTCGCTGATCGCGGCGTGCGACATCGGAAAGGAATCCTTTCGGCTCGCGACTTGGTCGAGTACCTGCTCGGCATATCCGTAATTGGAAGTCGTGATCGCCGAATCCGCAGCCTCGATCAAACGAGTCGAATCCGCAATCTTCACGAACGTGAACCACCAGAACACCCAAGGGATCATCAACACGCAAGCGAGAACTAAGCCTGCAACCACATGGCGTCCGCCGGACAGCCAATGCTTCTTCCGCCGAATATCTCGCCAAGCGAGAATCGCCAATACGATCGTCAACAAAACCGAGGGCGGACCCCATCCCGCCGTCGCCGATCCTACACCAACGCATGCGACCGCGTAGCGACTGACACGGCATGGCAATGTGGGTGCGTTCGCCCGTTGGGCTATTGCCCGCCGACAACAACACCAGTTTCCTAACGCAATCAACGGTGGCCCAATCCCCAACGTGACCGCCGCAAAGATATAGGAACTCATCCCGTCCATTACGAGCCCATTGACGGTCAGATGCGGGATCATCAACATTGAGGTGTAAATCGCGACGAGCCCCATGATTCCAACGAATGTTAGGAACCCACCAACAGGGATGGCGAGGCATTCCCAGCGTCTTCCGGCAACATCGGGCACCGCCAACAGACGCAGGTCGTTACCAAGTTCTTCCGCAGTTTGATATCGATTCGATGGATCCTTTTGCAAACAGCGAAGGATGATTTGCTCTAACGATGTCGGGATCGATTTGTCCCATTGCCTCGGCGGAATGGGTGGATCTTCTTGAATGCGACGGAATAACTCTCGGGTCCGATTCCGACCAGATTCCTCGTCTGACGACGGCATGGGAAAGGGGAACTTTCCGGTGCAGGCTTGATACAAAATGACGCCGATGCTCCACAAATCTGACCTCGCATCGAGCTGCGAATTCCGAGGATTCAACTGCTCGGGAGACATATACAATGGCGTTCCGGCAGTATTGGCGGGCGAATCGGACGCGGTCGAGATCGCGAGCCCGAAGTCCGTGATACGCAACCGATCACGCCCGATCAGAACGTTGGCCGGCTTTAAATCACGGTGAACAAACCCCAAACGGTGCGCCTCGACCAGTGCCGCCGTGATGTCCCGTCCGATCTTCGCAATCTCGACAACGCCCAACGCTGCCATCCGTGACGTCTGGGATGGCAGCTTGTCGAGTTTGTCCTGCAGTGTGCCGCCATCGACATACTCCATCACCAACAAAATCGTGCCATCGTGCTCTTCGAGAACATCGTGCGTCGTCACAATCCCCGGATCACGCAGCGCCGCAACCGCGCGGGCTTCGTTTAAGAAGTCGGCGACGTTGCCACGGTCTCGCAACCACTCGGTTCGTGGAACCTTAATCGCCACATCACGAAACAGCTTTTCGTCATGACATAAATACACATCGCCAAACGCACCACTTCCCAACAACCCAATGACACGATACCGCCCCTGCGGACCGAGTGATTGAGGGATGCGGTCGCGCTCAACACGCTCACGACGTTGCTCTAGATTCTCGGGCAGCCTCGTAGCGAATTCATCCGTCTGGAAAGCCGAGTGACTGAGCTGAGTATCCGATGCCGACGCGTTCGTTTCCCGATCTTGCAGCTTAGAAACCTCAGCCGCGATCTCCTCGGCAAGCTCAGGATGGTCCTCTTGCAATCGCTTCAAAACGCCAACCTCACCGCTCCGAGTCCGGTGCTGCCATTGACGAACAAGCTCTTCGATTTCAGGAGATGAACTCATGCCGCTAATCTAGCACGGCCGAAGGCGCGATGCAGCTAATTGACGATTCGTGCCCGAAACGAGAGAGTGATCCAGGACCTCACGGATCTGCATCCGACGGACAAGAACGGCCGCTTTACTTTACTTCGACAAAATCGCGATCGACGCACCGTAGTACCAAGCATCTGCGTCACGGCCTTCGGTTGTGACCATGTAGCGTCCAAATCCGCTCAACCGAATCCGCGGCGTCCACCAAAAGTGAATCCCTGTTTCGGGATAGACCGCTATCAACGCCCCATCAAACGATTCCTCTTCCTCGCCCCATTCGTCGATGAAGCCATCGTCGTCATTGTCAATATTGTCATCGTCGGCCGACTCCGATGTCCTCGAAACTCCGGCGAACAAGCCGAACCCGGCAAACGGCGCTAATCGGGTTGGCGTTTGAAAACGCATCCCGAATTCGCCGCCAAAATAGTAGTCGTCGAGATTGGCCGCCGCTACAAATCCCGTGCGGTTTGTGAGATAGGATGTCCAATATCCGGTGTAACCGAGCTCAAGACTGCCTAGCGGATTCGCCGATTTCCCGAACGCGCTCAGTCCACCGGAGAAATAAAGCCCCGAAGAATCTTTCAAGAAACGCGCGTCCGCTGCCTGTTTGATCTTCCCGGGCACGTCGGTTTTTTCAGCGCCATCAGCATATTTCTGGGCATAGTCCGGATCATCCATCGCCCAGCGCGATTTGGTAATTCCGGTTGGCAATTGTGCCTGCGATGATTGTGAGAATGTGAACATGCACAACACAATCATGACTAGCCAACCGATCACCTCGATTCGAAGTCGCGAGCGAGGTGGCAGACAAAGATTGTGTGTCTTCATCTAGAACTTCCACCCCGCCTGCAGGAACAAACCGTCGTCCAGATCCAGTTCGACATTGGCCCGTTCATACTCGACGCTCCGGTTAAATGCGTATCCGGCTTCGACTAGTAAACCGCGGTTGCCTTGGCGGATCACCTCGTATCCCAACAACAGCCGTAACTCCCCGATCGTCAGCTCATCGTTTGATCCGTCATCACGCGAGACCGCCCAGGTGTTCCCTCCGAGCTGACCTCCGACGTACGCCCATGCTTCAGCCAGGCCGCCCTCTTTCCACATCCGATAGCTCAACCGAGGACGCGGCATCGTCAGATCCAATTTGCACCAGGGCCGTGGCGTCCACGTCGCACCGATCACCGGCAAAACGCTCAGGTCGGAACGATCGAAATAGACCGCCCCCAATGACACATTCCAATCCGTCGACAACTGCCAACTGACCATCCCCAAACCGAACAGCCGAAATGCGTCTTCCCCGGTCGTGAAATCACTCCGGACCGAAGGCGTTAGCAGAACGGTCGTCGCAACACGTTCGGACCACTCCTTCCGCTGTAACAACGTCACGCCGGTGCTGTAGAGCGTTTCGGGAACATCAATCGTCGCCGGCCCGTCGATCAAATCGACGCGGAAAAACGGACTCACCGCCAAGATGTTCTTCAAACTTCCCAGAGGCACACCCACGGCCACGCGTGACTCAAAGAACGTTTGATTCAAACCACCAGCACGATCGCCGAGCCCCAGGACGTATCCCGACGAGACTTCACTGCCCTGATAAAAACCCCGTCGAAACCGCTCAACGGGAACCTCCAACGCGAGCGGTATTGAAACGGGAATATACTCATCCGTGACGATCATATCCCCCGGATCATACTGGCTACTGGCAACGTATGGGTCGTAGCCGTAGCCATGCTGCTCCATCGCAACTGGTGCCTGAGCGTTCCCGCGTGAAACACCAATCGGTGAAACTGCGACCAACCCGATTGCAGTAACAGAAGCTATCGCGCAGCGACCAACCGTGGCGAAAACGCTCAATCGGCCCCCGATAATCGCTGCATCATAGAAATTCACGCTTCGCGTCATAGCAAAACGTGTTCACGCAACGCAAGCGAGCTGATTCTGTCGTCGCGGAAGTCTTCAAAACGATCGACAGCCGAACTTCAGCTCCCAAACTCGTGACGAGTTTCGCTATCGGTCAGATAAGCGTGTGTCGTACCCGCCCGCGTCTCTATCCGCTGTTTAACACACGACTCGGTTGCGGCCGTCTCGCTTGGCTTCGTAGAGCCGATCATCGGCGATCTTGATCAGCTCGAGGGCTTTCATCGTCTGACCGCCGTCGTAACACGCAACTCCGAAACTCGCGGTGATGTTGAGCGGTCCAATTGCGGTCTCGAACGGATCTTGGCTGATCACCATTCGACAACGCTCAGCGATCTCAATCGCTTCATCGCGTTCGGTCGATGCCATCAAGAGCGAAAACTCTTCTCCACCATAACGTGCCAACAAGTCATCTTCGCGACATGTCGACAACAGTCGTCGGCCAAACTCGCGAAGCACTTCGTCACCAACCAAATGCCCGTGCGTATCGTTGACACTCTTAAAGAAGTCGATATCCATCATCACCACGGCAAGCGATTGAGAACGACGGAGCGACCGGGCCATCTCACGCTGCATCGATTCGAGCAGATACCGTTTGTTCATCGTCCCTGTCAACGCGTCGCGGGTGAGCGACAAATAGACTGTTTCGTGATATTGCGACTCGACACTTCCGGCAGACAAGTATTTAAAGATAAAACTGCCGATCGAGATATTGTCACCCGAACTCAGCACGTGGCGACCTTCGATCGGAGTGCCATTGACCAGGGTCCCGTTCGTACTGCCCAAATCTTGCAGGGCGTGTCCTTCGAGGGTTTGAATCAATTGCACATGCCGTCGCGATACGCTGGCGTCGTCTAACACCAAGTCGCAGGAAATGTCCCGTCCGATCGCTAGAAAGTCGTGTTCGAGCAACAACATCCCATCGATCACGTCGGCGGGGTAAATCTGAACCAGACAGGATTCATTGCCCACCGCGTCGTCCGGTGTATGAAAGCCCAGTTGCTGCATTGTCGCTTCGGCTTCCGCCTCGTTCACCAAATGACGGGGGGCCGGAACACGCTGAAGAACACTGTGGTTGATTAGATCGGTCATGAAACAATCGCAGCGGAGGTTACTAGCCCGAGCATTTGGGCTAAAAGGGGTCAGTTGATTCAAAACTAGGTTACGAGTTGGGACGCGGGAAAAGAACGATCACGAAGTTCATCGACTTGCTTCCTTACGCAGACTGAGCATCCGATCGTGCGGGTCATATTGATATCTCCACCACCGGCGTCTTCCTGTGAATCATCAACTTGATTTGCTCGGCCCCACGGACTTCAGCTGTTCGATTTTGTTGCGGGCATCGATCGCTTGCTGCGTCGCACCCCGCCGATCGTATTCGTTCGCCAGCTCGGCGAGGACCCGCGTCCATCGCTGCGCGTCACCTGGCAGCAACATCCCGTAGTCAGTCAGAATTTCGTAGCCGACGTTCGCATCCACCAGAGCGGGCATGGCATCGACCCCTGCAAGCGACGATTGGGCGGTCGCCAACGTGTGGCTGGTTTCGCAAAAGCGGCGGATTCCGTCGCTGTTTGGATCTTCTTGAATGAGGCGACGGAGCGTTCGCAGACTGTTCGTAAGATGAGCCACCGCAAGCTCGCGTTCTTCGTCCGTCCCCTTCGCCAACAGCATCCCCAAATTGCTTTCGGCCGCGGACAAATTGATTCGATAGAAACCATCGGAATCCGACAACGACCAAGCGTGATTCAGCTCTTCGATCACGTGAATATATTCCGAACGCGCTTGATCCAGGTTTCGTGTCCGCGTTAGTGCGTTGGCCAATTGCAGTCGCGCGTGTGCCAACGATTGCTGATAGTCGATCCGATCCGGAACGAGCTCAATCTGCTTCTCGAGATTCGCGACCAACTGCTGCCAAACGTCGATCGCTTCGGCGTGACGCCCGACATTCTGCATTGCCGTTGCCCAATCTGTCGTGGTCGTTACCGCAAGTCGGTGATCGGACGGTTTGCCACGTGAAAGACGCAGCCATTCCGCCCAATCGGATGCTCGTTCGAAATACGCAATGACCATCGACGAGTCCATGTCCGCCGACGGAGTTCGTCCGCTCACCAAATTCATCCGAGACATGCAGGACGCGAGCTCGTACGCCCGGCGGGGCAACTCCTGCGTTGACGGTTCGTTCGGATCGGTCACCCCGTAGGTTGCCAACAACGCTTCAACCCTTCGCTCGTACGGCTCAAACGACATGACGTTCTTGAGAGCGGGCTCTTGATCGTCAATCGCGGCGTCAATCAACCTTTTTCCGATCGCGACGTTTGCACTCTGTAGCGCCACTTCTTCGGACGAATCGCGATCGGGGTCCGCCAGCGTTTGCAACGATGCGAGGACGTTTTCAGCATTCTCGTAGTGCTTCCTTGCGACGTCGTAACTCTGACGCAGCCGATAGAGGTCTCCCAATCGCAGATGAAGTTTGGATCGCTCGACTCCACGGCGCCATCGCAGCACCTCGGACGCGTTTTCATCCGACCAAGGCGAAGGGCCATTTTGTTCTCGTTTGAGCAAGTCCTCGTAGTGTTCGGTCGCCTGCTCAATCAACTGATTTCGAATCGGCAACAAGCCGGGATAAAATTCGAGCGATCCGCTCAAATCGATCAACCATGCATCAGCAGCAACGCGGCTTTCACCTAACAACTCTAACGATTCTTTGTGTGCCGCTTCCGTCGCAACACGTGCCGCACGTTCTTGGTTGTGCGCTTGGTGAATGAAGTAGCTAAAGAACGAGGACGCAACAAGGAGAACTAACGACGTCCCCGCAAAACTGATCGCGGCCGTGCGGTGACGACGGCACCAACGACCGATCCGGTCCATCCAATTTTCACGATCGGCCTGGACCGCTTCACCTGCGATGTACCGTCGCACGTCATCAGCGAGTGATTCCGCGGATGCATAGCGATCGCGGGGATCATGTGACATCGCCCGTTCACAGATTGCCGACAAGGCTCGCGGGACATCACGGCGGACCTGTTTGGCGGAAACCCAATCGCCGGTTCGAACGCGTCGCAATGCGGTTTCAATATTGGAACCTTTGAAGGGGTGATGCCCGACCAGAATTTCATACAAGATCACGCCAAGTGAATAGATATCCGATGCGGGCGTCAATCCATCCACGTTGCCCAACGCCTGCTCGGGTGGCATGTAGGCGGGAGTTCCAATAATCGACCCGGCTGAAGTGCGAGCGGAATCCGTGTCTCCTTCGGCATCTTCGATCCATCGCGTCGCCGCATCCAACTCGGTTTCGACAACCGATTCATTACGAATCGGCGTTTCCTCGTGCAAACGCTTGGCCAATCCCCAATCAACGATAATGGTTTCGCCAAATCCGCCAATCATCACATTGGCGGGCTTCAAGTCGCGGTGCAGCACGCCTTGCTCGTGCGCATACGCGACCGCATTGCAAATGTCGATAAAACGTTCCAGTAGCGGCAAAACCGCCTCCGCCAAACGCTGAGGACGCGGCCGCTTTGCACGTATTAGCCAACGTCTTTCAGAGACGGTTTCGTCCGATACGTCGCGCTTCGATGTTCCCGCTTTCGACGCACCAGTCTCCGGCACTCCGCTGCTCACAGCCGCAGTGTGGTACGCAGCACCCATTGCGGTGTGTGTCTGTCGAATCAGATGATGAAACGGTTGCCCATCGAGCAACTTCATCACGTAGTACGCGTTCCCGGTCTCGTCTTCACTCAGTTCATGAACCGGCACGATGCCAGGGTGCTGCAATTGGCTTGTCACGACGGCTTCGTGCAGGAATCGATCACGAACGTTATTTGATGGCCGTGTCGCCCCGCTGATTCGTTTGATCGCGACCGGACGCTTGAGATGTTTGTCGATCGCACTTTGAACAACGCCCCACCCGCCACGCCCGAGCTCGCCCAAGATCTGATATCGCGACGCCCCGCCATTGGGCGCAGTCGCAGGTGAATTACTCCGTGAGACTCGCAATTCGTCATTGGACGATGCACCGCGGGCACGAGAACGTTTTGACCCACGGACACCCGATCGAATACGCCGCCGAGATCTTTTCGAATCGCTGCTCGATTCCGGCGACGCCGACTCCGGTGAGCCATCGATCGATCCCGAAACCGGTTCCTTGGACGGATTGCCGGTGAGCGGACCGATCGCGCGAGTCTGTTCCGGTGAAGATTGATTGGATGAATCGATTGACATGACCGAGAGTGCCGGTTTCCGATAATGAGACTGAGCGCGCAGCGGTGACCGCACCGTGAGCACCCAAAGGTTAGGTCGCACATTGATGGCATGTCGGAGATCGACCACGACTGCCTCGCAATAGAACCCGCACAATCGCAACTTTTGGAACAACCCTACTAAGTTTCCCCGCGTCTCTCAGCACGTCCGAATTGAATCAACTTTGATCTCATACTCATCGAGGTGGCGTCCTAACTTCCCTACAACGGAACCAGCAAAATCGAGCAGCTTGAGTTGCTCGGAAATAAAACGCGAACGTCAACCGCACTCAGTCGGGACTTACCGAAGCGAGACGCAGCCGTGGTTTCCTGTTCCTTTTTTCTCAGCACCCCGGTCTCCGCCCGCGAGTCGTTTCCATGCGTGTTCTCAAAGCCATCCTTTTCGCTGTCATCGCGTTTCCGATTGGCATCGTTGCCCTTCTTGTCGTCATTGCGACGATTGGCACCGACGCGAACTCCGATGAGCCCCACACGGCCGCCGCACGAACCATCTCGCACTCGGGACCAGACGACGAAGACGCCGTTGGGCTGAGTCGATACCAGACTGACGCCGTCACGCTGTTCGCTGATCCGTCTCTTTCGAGTCAAAAAGCCGAAGCAATTCTCGCGGTCCTCGGGTCCAAATGCCTGTTCGGTTCGAGCGACACGGACCACCTTTTCACGTTGGAAACGTCCAATCTTGCGAACAAACAGCCGCTACACGAACTGAAGCTTCATAGCCCACTTCCGCTCAACGTCTGTCACCAACTCACACCGATATATGGATATATGGCGTCCATTCTCAGCCATGAATGCTTCAACGGCGAACCCACACAGTTCTGTCTTCTCAACAGCGAAAACGACACACCCGTCATCGCCGCGTCTCGTTCGGACGTCGCGACTTGTTGGTTCGACGGAAATCAGAGCATCTTTTTCGATACCGAGCTTGCTGACGATGAACTCAACACAGCCCTCCTCGGCTTAAGATCCTTGGGCATGCTTCCCAATTCCGCCGATTTTGGGCTCCTATTCATTCGTCAGAACGATGAAGGAGGACGTGTCGAAGTCGTCAGCAACGAAGCAATCGTTTTACAAATCGATCCTGATGTGCTCACGGCCACCCTGCGTGATCGAGCGACCAATCTCAGCCTCACGCTCTTTGGCGGACGCACAACCCAGTTCTCGTTGATCGGATCTGATCTGCAAGACATCCGATGCTTCACGCACCAACCGCCTTTTCAACCAACTGCATTAGCGAAAAACGGGTGCATGCTCTATCTCGCCGACGAATCGGTGTCGGAGGAAACGCTCGATGCAATTGCGACTCGTTTGCCAACGATCCCTGGCCGCGACATCACGATCGACATGTGGATTCAGCAAACGGGTGAACACGTCCAAGTGCTGGTACCGACATCGCAGAAATCTCGCGAACAACATTTGGCACTCCAACGCAGCTTTGCCGCCACGGGAGCGGGAATCAAAGCCGAATTGACTCCCGAGGTCGATCTCGAAATGGTGCTTTGCGACCACCAGTTCACGCCGCTTCATTCGTTCCCGATCAACACGCGGGCAAACGCCTGCATTGCCTGTGACAACAATCGCCTCCTCTACGACGCATCGTTCGACAAGGCGTTTGCCAGAGCCGCGGCCGACTACTTTCAGGAGATTTCGCTCTTTAATCCCGATGGTGCAATGCACCTCGAACTTTTGCGAGACGAGGACTCGGATGTTGCTTGCGTTCAAATGCGCGTGATCGCGTCGATGCTCACCACTGAAAACGAACAGCAAATGCAAGAGCTAGGGCTACAGATCGTTGCAAATCTTTTCCCAGGTCAGTCAGGCATCTTCCAACTCGCCGACGCACTGGGCACCCCGATTGATCGTTGCACTTGGTTGTACCCAACCGACGTCGCCGAGTAGTCGTGAGCGTGATCGGCAAAATGCCGAGCAGTTTCGCGGGCGTCACCATGAGAGACAGAGATTGAGTCTGGTTGCCCAATCCACATGGGTTTGGTTTCATTGCAGCGTGCCGGTCAGCCCGCGTGTAGCGCCGGTCAGCCAATTTCTGCTCTCGTCAACTGCCGTCCACCGGAATTCCCATGAATCTTTCTGATCGCCCCGTCGCTTTGGTCACGGGTGCCGCCACCGGAGTCGGACGTGCCTGCGCCATGCAATTCGCGCGGCGCGGATTCGCGGTCGTCGTGAACTACTCACGCAGCAAAGCAGAGGCCGATCAAACGGCGAATGATATCGAGGCACTCGGCGTTCCCGTTTCAGTCGTCCAAGCAGATGTATCGGTGGAATCGGAAGTTCAATCGATGTTGGATCAGGTCCGCAATCAATACGGACGACTCGATTGCTTGGTCAATAATGCCGCCGCGACCGAATTCGTTGAGCATTCCGATTTGGACGCGATGACCGTAGCGGCTTGGGACCGAATCTTGGGCGTCAACTTGAAGGGACCGTTCTTCGTTACCCGGGCCGCCGCAAAACTATTGGCCGAAGGAGAGGGCGGTAGCGTCGTCAACGTCAGTTCCGTCGCTGGCTTTACCGGTGCCGGGTCTTGCATCGCGTACTGCGCCAGCAAAGGGGGCCTCAATACAATGACAAAATCGCTGGCCCGCGCCCTCGGTCCAAAAATCCGTGTCAACGCGGTGTGCCCGGGACCGATCGACAGCCGGTGGATTCGTGAAGGGAACCCCAATTGGGATCTCACTGAAATGGTTGCGAACTACCCCATTCCCCAACCATCGCAACCCGATGACATTGCCGACGCAGTCCTGTTTTTTGCCATCGGCACGAAGGTCACCACTGGCCAACTTCTCGCCGTCGACGGTGGGCAAATGCTCACGATCCAGTAGCCACCGAAGACAAAAGACCGAAACAAACCAAGCGGCGTTCCGACTTTCCATTTCACGATCCACCATACATTCGTGGTGATCTCAACGATTCGCCGGCAGCACCTATGACAGAGAACCCGTATTCCTCGCCGACTGCACCAAGTCCGCCGACATCGCCGGATGCAGACGATCAGAACGATCGCTCCATACAGACAATTGCACGCAGAACGTTTCTGGCTTGGGAGAAACTACGCATCGCTTACGTTGCGATTCTCACCTTGATCACGGTGCTGTTGGTCGGGCCGGCCGGATTCTTGAATCGACGCTTGTTGCTTTTGATATTGGAGGGTGCGGTCTTCGCAAACTTCGCATACTTCGCCGGTCCAACCATTGAAACATACGTGAAATGGCTGGGCTACTCTCGAAGGTGGCCGCGTTGGGTGATGTTTATTGGCGGAACACTCATCGCGACCATCCTCACAATTGGCGTCCTTGCCACCGAGCTATTTCCGGATCAGAATTGAATCCGCTTAACCCTGAGACTTGCGGCCAGTACAACGGCAACATGATTACCCCATCAAGCAACCATGTGGGTTGCTGTCACCTTCTAATGAGCGATGGGGCGATCACATTGACCGCTGACTCGATCGATGCAGGCAGCGATTCGGTGCACCGGTATCCGACCAAGTACGTTGCACTCTAAGTGGAAGGTGACGCTTACAAACACCAAATGGAATTTTTCAAACGCGACAGCGTGGAGCATGCATGGCGTCCATTCGGCGGGGGAATAGAAACCACATTGACTCATCACTCATCGGCTGAGCAGCGTCGCTTTATTCGCGACTCCGGCCTACGTTAACCGAAGGCCGGAGCCGGCAAAGCAACGTTTCCGTTACCCAGACTCAGTCCGAGATCGAGATTAAACTGGTCGGTGTCCCTTTGCAGTCGAATTTCGTGATGACACTCTGATCGCGGAGCGAGATGATCCAAATGCTCGAGTCGCCTGGGTTGGTAACCGCGATTTGTCGGCCACGAGGCAAGAACACGGCATCGTGATGTCCGAAGTGGCCTTCGATTCGACTGCGTCCCACCGCGATGGGCTCGCGTGCTTTCGCATCGCAGAACTTCCCATCTCCGTCGGGATCGAGATCGACGACCCAAAGTTGATCATTCTCGGGGGTGTCTTTTGACTCCGCAAAACACAACGCGATCGGGCTGCCACCGGGACCGGTTCCGACGATCGGCGTCAACATCGACTGTTGTTCTGACATCTCCAACATCAACGTTTCAATCGTTGGTTCGGGCTTGGAAGCGTCAACGAAGCACAGTCGCGATTGGTCCGCTTTGCCGCTCGAGAAAATGACGTGACGGCCGAGATTCTTGAATGCCCCCGTGCGAAATGGCTTGCCGTCTGCGTCCGTCCCGATCTCCAGATGATTCACCGCGACTGATTTCGGATCGTCGTTCAGATCGAGATCCGCGTTCACCCAGCAGATACCATCGGACGGCGCGAAGAACACTTTCCCGCTGTTGTAAGTCGCCCCATGCAGGCTGCCCGTTGGGCAATCCAGACGATACTTTTTCCCTGATTGCTCACCTAGCCCGACCACGTCCACACGACCAGCGTTTTCTCCTTCGCGATCAATCCATGTGCTGTACGCGACCTTGCCATCGGCGACGGCTAAGGTGATATGTCCTCCACCCCCGCTGATGAATCGCCCCGCCGTTTCAGGCGATTTCGATTCACGAATGGACTTCGCCGTCAACATTGTGAATCCATTGTGCTGGTCATTCGCCATCACAAATGCGTCGTCGTAGTGATAGACGTGAGCGGGATTACCTTGGGACGCGTCGATCCGTGTCGTGTGGACGGCAGGCACCGTCGGGAAACGCCAGTGGTAGTGGTCGCCATGCTCCTCCCGAACGGCCCCCGATTCGATCGCAACCCAACCGCTACCGATTTCACCGCCCGCTTCGTCGCGAACGCCGACAACGATCAACCCGTCATCGCTCTGCATTTGCACCAATGATTGTTCGTCCACATCGAGAGCGGGAAATCCCTCAACTTTGTTTTCACTTAGTGAATAACCTTCATCAGTCTTCTGTAGGTTTCCCCACATCAACGTTGCGTTCTCGTGGTCTTGCCAAAACAAGCGTGCGACCGTTCGGTTTTCGGCGTGTAGGTACGAGTCGCTGAAAATCGAAACGACCGCAATGGTCATTACAAGGTGTCGCAGTAACATGTGTTTGTCTTCCTAAATTCAATGAGAGGGTGAGAGTGATCGAACCGCTCGATTTGGCAGTTCAATGAGTTGGTTTGGGACTTGAGAAAATGGTTTTAGTCGCAGCGAGTCACAAAACTTCGCCATGATATTGGAGTCGAGAATCCACCCGCCGTCACTGTTGGACTCCATCGAGACGACGTACTGTTCGGGTTCAGGATTCGGCAAACTTTGGAACGATGCACGACCACTGCGAGCTGAGATCGCGTGGGCGAGCGGCTTCCCGTCGGCTGGCTGTTTCAAGACGATCAGCACATTGGCGAGCGGATTGCTTTGATAAACGACTTTTACCGATGCCTCTTCGGCACCCGTCTCTGTTTGCGATTGAGCGTCACAACCGAGCAAGGCGATCGTGCAACATCCGGCAAGACAGAACCAACTCGGAGTTGCTACGGCCATTGAACAACCTCCCGCCCGTCTCGCGAAAACAGTGCGTGATAGAGCTCACGGTCGATCGATTCGGTGATGAAATGAACGCTGCCGTCGAGCATCGCGTGCGTCGAACCTCCCGTGTGATACGACCGCGACGAATAGAATCCGCGACCGTGCATGCCGACATCAGGTAGCGGTGAATTAGGCGTTAAATAGCCATTGATCACCGTCGAGTACGGCACACCTCGAATCCAACTGGCACCGCGGTTCCCAGTGTAGGAACTGATTTTGGCTGGAAAAACCGTGTTCAGATCGGGGTTCAGAATCAGCGTTCCTCCATCAAGGAACCCGGGGTTCGGTGCCACGTTCGCCGACGTGCCGCTCCAGTTGGCAATCCGCCGGTGTGGCCCGTTGGGCGTCGGTTCGGTCAATCCGCTGGTCTGATCCCCTAAGACCGTTTCGGCGAGCAATACGGTTTGGCTCGTGCCGTCTAGGCAATCTCGAAACTTCGCCCACGAATCCGTCCACACCATACCATCGGTGCGATAACGATCGTCATAGTGTGTGTCAGTCCCGCTGCCGTAACTGAACATGTAGCTCAACCCCGCCGAATATCCCTCTGAACTATCGGCGAACGTTGTCGAGAATTTGGGCTCGCCGACATCACTCGGGCAGAGGTAGGTGGGAACAATCGTTTCAACCGCGGACCGAAGGTCAGGGTTATAGAGCGCTGCCCAGGCAGGCCCGACTAACAGCGGCTTTTCGAAATTGATCAAGTCACTCAGGCCGGCTTGTTCGATGTATGGCAGCACCCGTGCTTGCACGGAATAGCTGCTCGATCCCGTCATGGCCGGGATCCGTTGATACGTGCTTTCGTAGTTGTGAGTCGCCAAGGCGATTTGTTTCATACGGTTGCTGCACGACATGCGACGAGCCGCTTCACGCGCGGACTGCACCGCCGGCAGCAGCAAACCGACCAAAATGCCGATGATGGCGACAACCACCAACAATTCGATCAAGGTGAACGCAGATCTGAAAAAACGACTGCGAAGTCGAAAGAGTTTTATGTTCATAGTCTTTGGATGTACGAGGTAACTGCGCAGGAAGGCAGAAAGAGCCCCGCGTGACGCGCACATCGATCGACACAGGTTTGGTCGGACCGGGAGTCAAACGTCAGCACGCGCACACGCGGAGCAGAATTGAAGAAGCGATGTCATGTTCTGATCGCGGTCACTTTCCACCGCACCCACCTCAACACGAATGTCGATGACATGACGTGACTGCATCAGTCAGCGATCAGTCGGCGCGCACCGGATGCGGGAACGCAAACGGGTTGAAGCACAGGGAAGCAACAGCGAATCAGACCGAGACCGCTGGCGGGCCGCGTAGAGGCGGCAGAGAGTACGCAGGTTCGACATCAGCCGAACGACAGCGGGGAAACTCGGCATTAGCTGCTTTGGTGCAGTCGACATGGATTTCGCTGCCTCGGACCAATCCGCTGGGACTGGCGATCGATTGGCAAATCCAACACGTATGCGAATCATGTGACGAAGAATCGCCACCTATTAACAGGAGAATCTCCGTGGACGCATCACGATCGCTCGTCGATGCACACGAATCTTCGACATCATGCGTGTGGCAACAACCCGCGTGCTGGTGCGAACAATGCCCTAGCTGTGACTCGTCGGGCGATAAGCTCGCGTGCTCGCAAGCGACGTGCCCACAACAATCGTGATCGCAACTAGCGATATGCAGCCAGGCTGGAGCATTCCCCAACGCCAGCGTCACGCTGAGCAAGAAAGTCGTTAATGGACGGATCGACGGAACCACAAATCACCCAACAGGGAGACAAATACGAAAGGGGTGCGGGTCCGACCAAAGACTCAAGCACGCCGTACGCGACACCCTATTAAACGGTTCGTGATCCATCTCATTTTTTCTGAATCAAGATCAACCGCACAATTGCGGCGCGAACACAGTTGTATCTGGCTTGCATAGGTAGCTTCCTTTTTTCCGATTCAGTGAGGCATTCCCACGGCGCCGAGCACCTATACTGTCGCGGCAGGCATGCAACTGTATCACCGCCCTTATCCACGACTGGAGTCCTCGATGCGTCCGTTATCCGCAAATTTGTTGCGTGCGAAATCGACAGTTCGCCTCACAAACGCTTGTGATCGATTTCTGCCACGATTCAAACGATTCGTTTTAGCGTCAGGTGTCGTCACGTGTTCACTATTCCTGATCGCGATACACGCTCAAGCCGAATCAATCCAACGGCCCAACATCATCTACATCTTGTCTGACGACATGGGTTTCTCGGACATCGGGTGTTACGGTAGCGAGATTGAGACGCCGGTTTTGGACTCGTTGGCGGAAAACGGGTTGCGGTTCACGCAGTTTTATAACACGGCACGATGTTGTCCGACGCGGGCGAGTTTGTTGACGGGTTTGTATCCGCATCAAGCGGGCGTGGGCCATATGATGGAGGATCGGGGGCATGAGGGTTATCGCGGACAACTCAATCGTCACTGCGTCACGATTGCCGAGGTGCTGCGTCCGGCCGGGTACCGAACTTACATTTCCGGCAAATGGCACGTGACCCCTTTTAATAACAAGGCCCCCGATGCGGACAAAGCGAATTGGCCACGACAGCGTGGTTTCGATCGTTTCTATGGGACCATTCATGGCGCGGGTAGCTTTTGGGATCCGAACTCACTGACTCGTGACAACACACGAATTTCGCCTGCTGCGGATCCGGAGTATCCGCTCGAGTCACAGGTCGACGGCGAGTTCTATTACACCGACGCGATTACCGATCACGCAACCCGCTTCATTCAGGAACATCACGAACAGTCGGCGGACAAACCGTTCTTTCTCTACGTCGCTTACACGGCAGCCCACTGGCCGATGCACGCGCGAGAACGTGACATCGCGAAGTACGAGGGTCGATACGACGCGGGATACGATGCGATTCGAGACTCCCGCTATCAACGGATGCTCGATCTCGGAGTGATCCAAGCGGAGAGCACCGTGAATTGGCCAATCCCAGACGATTGGAAGGTGAAGAACCATTGGGATTGGGACAAACGCAACATGGAGGTCTATGCGGCGATGATCGATGCGATGGATCAAGGCATTGGAAAAATCGTGCAGTCGCTCAAATCGACCGGCCAGTTCGACAACACGCTGATTTGTTTCTTGCAAGATAACGGCGGGTGTGCGGAGAATTTTGGTCGCAATGGCAAGGACGGGCCACGAGCGAATGGGCCCACTTTGACACCGCTGCCGGCTGATCATTTGCAAATGGACATGGTTCCCAAACAAACCCGCGACGGTTTTCCGGTACGGAATGGGCACAACGCGATGGCGGGGCCGGCAGATACCTATGTCGCCTACGGGCGCGGCTGGGCGACGGTATCGAACACACCTTTTCGCGAATACAAGCACTGGGTACACGAGGGAGGCATTTCCACCCCCTTGATTGCCCATTGGCCGCTCGGCATTTCCCGCCACGGCGAGATCGAATCCACTCCGGGACACCTGATCGACCTGATGACCACGGCCGTCGATGTATCGGGTGCGGAATATCCGGCGACCTCTCATGGCGGCAACAAAATCCACCCGATGGAGGGTCGAAGTCTGCGGCCACTCTTCGACGGTCAGCCGATAGAACGTGAGGCGATTTACTGGGAACACGAGGGAAACCGAGCCGTTAGGGCAGGTGACTACAAACTCGTCGCCAAAGGCCCCAAGGGTGCCTGGGAACTGTACGACATCTCCCGTGACCGCAGCGAGCAGAACGATCTGAGTCAGGAGAAACCTGAAATCGTGGAAAAACTCGCAGCGATGTGGCAGGAGTATGCTGAGAAAAGCTTCGTTTTGCCTGGAATGCGGCGTTGATGCGAGTTCGGTTCGTCTTGCGACCGCAGGAGCCCTTTGGGTAGCCTTGGGATCGGTTCTCTTCGCCCCGTCTGCGAAGCCAAAATACGCACGTTTTGCATGGATGCTCCCCGTGTCGCCTCAACCAATTGCGTCGCGTGACGACGGCAGTTTCGCCGTTGATCGCGTCTCCGGCTCACATAATTCCGCAAAATCGCTCTCTCAAGTCGAGCGTGTCCGGATCATCCGAGACACGATGTTTGCCGAGGCGGACGCGATTCGGGCCGCGGAATCCGTTGCCTCGACCGCCGCCGTGGAAGCCGCCACACGGATCGCGGCATGTACCGGGTCCGTCGTTTTGACCGGCGTGGGCAAAGCAGGATGGATCGCCCAAAAAATTGTCGCGACGCTGGCCAGTACCGGTTCGCCATCGCATTTTCTGCACCCGAGCGAAGCGATTCACGGCGATTTGGGCCGGGTTCAGGGCACCGACATCGTCATCGCTTTTTCGAACTCGGGCCGCAGCGAAGAGGTCGTCCGGGTTTGCGAACACCTCAAGACTCAAGCGAACTGTTTGATCGCGATCACAGCCGACGACGCCAATCCGTTGGCCGAGATGGCGGACCTCGTCGTGCCTATGGGGCGTCACCGCGAAGCCTGCCCCAACGGGCTGGCACCGACGACAAGCACATCGGTAATGCTCGCCATAGGCGACGCGATCGCCATGCTCGCTTCACAACTGCGAGGATTTGGTCCACAGGATTTCGCCCGGTTCCATCCCGGGGGCGCCTTAGGACGCAAGCTGGCCAATGTGGACGACGTGATGCGTGGGCTTCACGAATGCCGAATCGCATCGGAGACGTTACCGGTGCGGGATGCGATCGCGGGCAAAACGCCCGATCGACGAAGCGGGGCCGTGATGCTGGTCGATTCCGATCAAAAACTAACCGGAATTTTCACCGACAGCGATCTCGTCAAACTATTACAACGTCGCCAAGAAAACAGCCTCGATCAGCCGATCAAAGAAGTAATGACTCGGACGCCGGTCACGATTCGCAGCGGCACCCCGCTGGCAAAGGCGGTTACCGTATTGTCGCAGCGACACATCAGCGAATTGCCGGTGATCCATGAAGATGGCCACCCGATCGGAATGATCGACATCACCGACCTGATCACGGCCGGTGATATCTCGACCTGTGACTCAACCGCGACGGTGCTCCCTTTGATTCCTCCCACCACCGGAAAACAATCATCGTGACGTCGCACGTTCCTATTCAGAGTCGGCTACGCAGCGATGCCGAGATTGCCGCAGATATTCAATGCATTTTGACCGATGTCGATGGAGTGCTCACCGACGGCAAGATCACTTATAGCGTCGAAAAAAACGGCGATTGCCGCGAAACCAAATCGTTCCATGTTCGTGACGGTCTGGGAATTAAATTGTGGATGAAAAGCGGTTTTCACTTTGGCATCATCACCGCTCGCACGAGCCCGTTGGTCGCCCATCGCGCCGCTGAACTCGGAATTGAGCATGTATCGCAAGGGGCCAGCGATAAATGGTTGGCCGCTCAAGCGATGATGAAATCGATGGGCGTCAAGCCTCAGCAGGTCTGTTACATCGGCGATGACTTGCCCGACATCTGTGTGATGCGGCAGGTGGCGTTGGCCGCGGCGCCGGACGACGCCGCGACGGATGCCCGCGAGTTTGCTCACTGGACCATGCGCGCACACGGAGGCCAAGGTGTGATTCGTGAGTTAATCGAACGACTATTGCGTGGCGGCGATCGTTGGAATGAACATCTGACGAAAGAGGATTGAATGGCGGGCTCGTTTCGCGACTATATCATCGGATTGAGCTTAGTGCTCGTTGCGATGGGCGGTTATCAAGTGACCGCAGCGAAGTGGCTCACGCCGCCTGAGATCGAGCACGCGCCGATCGCAGTTCGCGTTCTCAGCGACAACGATGAATCCCTGGCCGACTTGTACCCGGAAGATGCCTGGCAACGCGGTCGTGCGATCCGGTTGAAGACACAAGACGGCATGCTGTTGTTTCAAAATTGGGAACAGAACAAAGACGATCGTGACGGCGGCAAGAAATGGCGGTTGTGGCCGATCACGATGGTCATCGGACGCGGGTTGTCGGCGGACGATTCACGCGAACCGATCCTGATCGAGGCAGCCGAAGGCGCGGTGATTGAATTCAGCGCCGCACTCGACGTCATGAGCGGCGTGGCCCCGACGATCCAACGCGGGCAATTGCTCGGCGACGTCCATATTCAACGCGTCGCTTCCCATCAGCCCACGCAAACAACTGGAAACAACGATCCGGAGGCTGATTCGGCTTATCACGTGCGTCCTACGCAGACCGAACTCAGCGACGACCAAACCCTCGACATTCGCACCGCCAACGTCGGTATCGACCGCAGAAAAATCTGGACGACCGAAGCGATTGAAATGCACGTCGGTCGCGCAGTCATGGTCGGGCGAGACTTGACCCTTCACTTGGCAGCATCCACTGGGACAGCCACTTCACAAGCCAACTTGGCCCGCTCTCTCGACCGGATGGAGTTGATTTATCTACGCGAGTTGACGCTGCCGCTCGGAAAGCCACAAGACGCTTGGTCACCAGACGACGACAATCGGGGAATGGTGCAAGTCCATTGCGATGGTCGGATTGAATACGATTTTGCAATGGATCAATTGCTGCTCGATCGCAACGTGCGACTCGTACATCAGGCGACGACCGACACACGATCGGCCGGGAATTCGGACCCATCCTTGTTTGATCAGTTTGAGTGCGACTCACTTCGCATGACACTGCGAGATCCGCTTAACTCGGATCGCATTCGCAAGACCGCCATCGATTGGATCGATCGGATCGAAGCGACTGGACGGCCGGTTCGATTGTCTGTACGGTCGCAGCAATTCGACCTGACGGCTGGACAAGTGTTGTTTGACCCACTGGAAGGTTGGTTGATCGCCGGTCCGTCTCCCGTCGGTGCCATGCCGCTCGCAACGTCGGTTGGTGGCGACCCACGACTCACTGAATTTGTTCGACTTCGACGGGGCGAGATGCAAGCGACGTTATCTCGAATCGTCTACCGTTTTGATCCCAAGCATCCGCAACAACTCGGTACCGTCGAAGTCGACGGCAAAGGACGGGTCGATTACAGCTCGATCGATTCCGTTTTCAAATCTTTCTCGTGGCGTGACAGTCTGCGTGTGTCTCCATTGGAGACCGCCACCGCGGATGCGATGAATGTAAGATTTGGTGTGTGGTGCGACGGCGATATACGTTCATTACTGGCGGATGGCGGTACGTTCCAAACTGATCGTATCGAGGGTGTCCTTAAACCGGTCGTGCAACGCTCTCCAAACTCCCGTGCCCACACCGCCAACAACGCCTCGGGAACCGATGATGCGTCGCTCGATCACAGTTGGTTTCCGGATCGCTTCTCCGCGATCGGCAACGTGCGTGTGAATTCCAGTACGCTGCAAGCTAGCACGCCTCAGATGAATTTGTTCTTTGAACAGGCAGCACCTGCTGCGAAAAATGCCGTAGTGCCGCGAGACGGATCGTCATTGCGACAATGGGTCAGCCAGCCTGATGCGGGAACGCTGAATAATGGCAGGAACGTCGCTGCGGCAAATGGGGTTGCGAAGCCGGCAAAGCCACCGGCGACCATTCGAGGTGATCAGGTCACGGCCAAACTGACGTTCGGTGATGGAGAGTTGACCGCGACCGATTTGAGCGTTGTCGGGAACGTGGAGGTCACGCATTCACTAACGCTACGCCAGAAGACGAGTGCGAATTCGAATCCAGAAACGGATCAGCCAACGCAAACCATGCTCGCTGTGATGACCGGCGATCATTTGCGACTGCGTGACGGCGATGGTGGAGGCGACGTTCTGCAATTGGGCAGCCAGTCTCAAACACCGGCACGTTTGGAGCTGGGTGACGGTTATTTTATCGGCCCTGAAATCCAAGTACGTCCCGATGACAATTACATCTGGATTCCTTCGGCCGGAGAATTTGTTGTTCCGAGTGCGTTCCTTCCTGCACTCGGCGGCGTGGCATCGAGTCGTGATCCGGCAAAGGCAATGCGTTGGACACAGAGTCCTCGTGGGCGGTTTGGTGGCTCGATGACGTTTGACGGACGCGTCGCGACGCTCAGCGGTGGAGTCGTATTGGAGGCGGCGATTGCTCAAGGGCGTGAACCGAGCGATTTAAGGATGCAGGGTGACAAGCTTTCGTTCACGCTCGAAACCCCCGTTGATCTCCGTACGCCGGCGACGTTTCAAGCAACTCAACTCGCACAGATTTCACTCAAACAAACCTCACAACAGCCCGTCGAAATCTTTGTCGACCGATTCGCCGCCGATGGCCGCCGTGAGTCACGTCACGAAATGTTGTTGTCGGAACTGACGTGGATACCAGGCGCTACGACCGAGAATGGAACGGCAGCCTCGTTGACGACTTACCCGATGAATCAATCGCGCCAAGTTGCATCGCCCCTAGCGGGACAGGTTTATGCGCCGGGGGCGGGTTCGTATCGAGGGTGGATCCGCACGACTGCCAAACAATCCGATGAAGCCGACAAGACCGCAATCAAGACACGAGGCATTGCCGACAACGGGGCCGACGCATCGGTGTACTTTGAAGGCATGATCGAAGACCAGCAGGGCGCGTTTGACCGGCAAAACCAAGGAGCCGGAAACTCGCCGCCAGAAACCTACATCACGGGCGTCCATCTCGTTTTCCAAGACGGCATGCAAGGCGACCTCATGGCAAAATCGCTCACGTTCCGGCGCGGAATCCGGATCGGGCGCAAGATCGTCGAAGACTTCGATTCACGATTCGATGCGACCGACATGAACTTGCTATCCGAGGATGAGTTGACGCTCGATTGCGATCAAATTCGCCTCGCGATCGATCCCTCGGCAGCCGTGCAACAATCTCGATTCTCCGCGGATACCGGCGGATCGAGTCCGGCGTTCGAGATTGAAGCATCCGGCGGAATCGTGTTTCGCAGCCGCACCGACCGTGGACTATCAGAAGCGACAGCAGACCGCTGTGGATACGCGGTCGCTAAAGATTTGGTCACCATCGAGGGAACTCCGGGGCGTCCCGCTCGATTTCAACAAACCCCTTTGACCGGGCGTCCTGTCACGCTCGCGATCATCAACATGACGTTGCGGTTAAAGCCGTTTGAGTTGGTTTCGTCCAAGGTCGAAAGCCTGAGTACCGGAATGCGTCCGGCAATGACATCCAGCAACCGGTAACGTTACCGCGAACCGATCTTGGACAACAACGCACTTTTGGTTGCGTTGAATTCGTCTTCGGTGAGAATCCCTTTCTCTTTCAGTTGCGCGAGCCGCTCGAGGCGATCGAAGACGTCGTCAGAGATGCCGTTGGATCCATTACCGTTCGACGGCGAAGGGTTGAAGTTCTCTTGCGGCGCCGCAGGCGGTGTTGGTTCCACCGGTTGCGGAACCGACTGTGGCGCCGTGGTAAACGGAGCACCGTCTTTCCAAACAACCGGCAACGACGCCAAGTCAACAGTGCCGTACTGGCTGGTGAAGGTGATCGACGCACCGCCGCCTTGTTGTTGACCGAAACCACCGATCTGATGATCGAGGGTGTCATAAACCCATGCAGGTCCACCGGTGGTCACCGCCAGGCGATGTGAATCGGCAAAGTAAGCGTACTTGGTCTGATTCTGGTTACCCGTCGCACTCGGCGTACCAAGGTGTGGAGGCCACCACTGTGCCGCCGGATCGGGGACAAACAGACTATTGGTGACACCACAATTACCAGCCGTTTGAGCTTGGGAATCGAACCCGTTTTGGCTCTGCGATTGGAACGATCCCGAGAACGTTCCATGCTGATTGTTAGCTAGGATCGTGGAGAGTTCACTGCACAGATTGTTGACGAGGTTCTTAAGGTTGTAGTTGAAGAGATCGCTGACCATGGTCATGCCGCCCTGCATCCATTGGCCGGAGCCGCCGAAATCGGGGTGACTGAACTGCGCCATGGTTCCGCGGCCGTTGTGAACGGCAATCAACATGTGCGTAACGCCGTCGGGTGAGATACCGTAGCGCGAGGCGAGGTCGTTGACGGTTTGGCGACCTGAATCTGAAAGAGAGAGCACTGTGTTTCCTGTATCCGGCATATTGGGCCGAATTATTCAATGGAGGGGATGGAAGTTCGAAACCGCCTAGAACTCGTATTCTCTCTCCTAATGGTCAAACAGGGAAGCCACAAAGTTGGTGATGTCTTCCACGAGGCTCCGATTCGAGCCCGTTGGCCATTATCGCTCGCAAGAAAAGCGACTCATTCAGCAAACGCTACCAAAGTTCGCTCGGGAACAGGCAGTTTCAGCAGTGGTGCGAACTCAGCCGTTTGTTCGTCGACTTCGCACAAAATCGTTTGCAGAACGTCGGCGGACGGATCAATCAATCTCGCAAAAGCAGACAAAAACTGCTCCTTCTCGTGCCATTCTTTGTCCTGACAGGAAGGCAGAAGAGACGCCAGAGCAACGCAGGCGGCTCCACGCGACATATCGCCTTTGCCGAGCAAATCTTCCATCTGGGTGTGCTGAGCGATCAATGACACGAACTCTTCGGGCAGGTTCCAGCGTTTGGCCAAGAGGGCTGCCGCGTCGGCGTGATCCCAACCGAACATTTCTTGTTCGAGACCGCTGAGCCGCATGCCTTCGGCGGCTCTTTTCTCAACCAGTGGCTCGTATTGTTCTGGTAATTCTTTAAGCAACAACGGGACAGCCATGTCTTGCAGCAACGCACCGGCGAACAAGTCTTCGGCCTCGGCCAACTTGAGCGATCGGCCAGCTTTGCGGGCGAAAATCGCTCGTCGCAGCGAGTCTTGCCACAACGATTTGAGATCGAACGGACCAAACGTCGGATTCGGAATCACGCTGAAGACCGCGTTCCACAAGGCGAAGTTGGTGATCGCACGTGAGCCCACCAACGTGATCGCCTGCGGCACGCTCATGATCTCGCGGCTGAATCCGAAATACGACGAGTTCACAAATCGAAGTACTTGGCCCATCAGCCCTGGATCCGCTTCGATAGGTCGAGCAAAATCGTTGGGGCCGACATCGTCTCGTTGGGACAACTGCAACAAACTGATTGCTGAGTGTGGCAACGCGGGCAGAACGTCGGTGTGAAAAACTTCTTCCAAACTAGCTTTTTCTGCGACAGTACTCATAGAAATCTTGACTCAAGTGCGGGCGGGCGGATTGTTGAAAGACGCGAAGAACGTTGGCCGATCAACGAAATCTAGGACAGAAAAATCACGACGTAGGCATCCGTTCGCACAGAAGTTGGCCATGTCAGCACAACAAGCACCTCCCCCGATCGACTATGACGGCAGTAGCGATTGCACCAACTAGAGAACGAGTAGGCCGTTCAGGCGATCATCGCCAAGTGGCGCGGCCCGATGGATTTGCCTCAGAAATTGCAAACCCGGTCGTCTGATTCCCGGTCACCACTCCTGTTGCGTCTTCACCACATTCGTGGTTTCCAAGACTCAACAGGACCGGCGACATCACGAGTCCTTTTTCCTCGTAAGTCGTTTCATTTGAATGACTTGGCGTAATCCGACTGGCCAGCGACAGTCAGTTGGTGCGACGGTTGCGATGTCTTGCTCGGATGCGAATTCTCTCCATCCTTGATACCGATCCCCGCCACCTTCCGCCGTCACCTTGGGAGCAACCGCACGCTTGGATGCTGCGTCGGCTGCGTGTGACACTGGGGATCGCCGTAATCCTGTTCGCCGTCCAAACCGTCTCGGCTGTGTCGAGAACCGGCTGGTCTGTTCGAACGACCTCCGAGGAAACCAAGCCGTCCATGACGGAGCAACCTCGCGCCGTGCTTCCGCAAGGATGGCGCCGGACAGCCTCGGGATGGCAACATGTGTCGACGTGGTCCGCCATTCCAGACCAAACCTTATCGCTGACCGAACACGTGATCGCTCAGCGCGATGCAGAGCCCCCCTGGTTGCGGGAAGGCATGGCGATGTTGCGCCAAATTCATCCAGGTTGGATCGCGATTGCTCAGTTGACAGCCGTCGGAGTCCTTTTTCTAGCCTCGCGTCATCAGAGTGACCAAACGTGTCCAACAAGGAGGCGATACTTCTTTCGTGAGCCAAACGGGGCTCGCCCGGTGACCAAGAGTCATTGTTGAAAAGGTGTCTGACAAATCATCTGTTTCGGTTGGTATTCGTTGCGAAAATCAATGTTTGCGAAACTAAATCATTGTCCAGCCAAATTTTTAGCGATACCATCAGCCGGCTACTTCGTACGGTGATGTTCAGTACACGGCGTTCTTATTTCATCGTCGCGTTTGGACAGGGAAAGAATCAATAAGGATTTCAGGGATATGGCTAAGCAACCACGTATGGCGACCGCAGCGGCATCTAAGAGCGTCAAACTCGATCCGGGAATGAAACGCATCCTGGAAAAGGAGCCGGGCCTCAAGACCACACTTCAACAAATCGACAAGACGTTCGGTGAAGGCGCCATCATGCCTTTGGGTGCGTCACACAAACTGACTATTGACGGAATCCCCACCGGTTCGCTGAGTCTGGACATGGCCTTGGGCGGACAGGGCATTCCGCGAGGACGGATTATTGAAATCTTCGGTCCTGAATCGAGCGGTAAAACGACCCTCGCCCTGCACATCGGTGCCGAAGCTCAAAAAATGGGTGGCATAGCGGCGATCATCGATGCCGAACACGCATTCGACCCGAGCTGGGCAAAGAAATTGGGTGTCGAACTCGACAGCCTTCTTGTGAGCCAACCGAGCAACGGTGAAGAGGCGATGCAGATCTGCGAGATGCTCGTCAAGAGTAACGCGGTGGACGTGATCATCATCGACTCGGTTGCCGCGCTCGTGCCCAAGGCCGAACTCGACGGTGAAATTGGTGACAGCCACGTCGGCTTGCAAGCTCGACTGATGAGTCAGTCGATGCGGAAATTGACCGGGGCGATCGCCAAGAGCAAATCGGCCGTCGTGTTCATCAACCAAATCCGCGAGAAGGTCGGCGTGATGTTCGGCAGCCCCGAAACCACTCCCGGTGGTCGGGCCTTGAAGTTCTATTGTTCATGCCGGATCGACGTTCGCCGCATCGGCGCGCTGAAAGAGGGCGAGGAACAGGTCGGTCAACGCGTGAAAGCGAAGATCGTCAAGAATAAGGTGGCGCCACCGTTTCGCATTGCTGAGTTTGACATGATGCACAGTTGCGGGATCAGTTTCGAGGGCGATTTGCTCGACCTGGGAACCGAACACAAAGTGGTCAATCGCAGCGGTGCTTGGTTCAAATACGGTGACACCTATCTCGGCCAAGGCAAAGAAAAGGCTCGGAACTTCCTGATTGAAAATCCCGAAATACGGGACGAAATCAAACAGAAGGTTCTCGCCGAAGGTGGCTATGCCGCTCCACTGGACGAAGAAGCGGTCGATGGCGAATCCGATGATGACGCCGATGTCGGCAACAGCTGATCGCGTCTTTTACACTGCGATCAGGTCCTCGGTCACGTGGGCCTGTGTGATCGCCTGATCGCCCGTTGGTAGCATCTCCTCGGGAATCTGGCTTCGAGGAGAACATGGATCGATGACGCCGTTAGTCCGGCGTCATCAACAGATTAGAGCAGGACTGCCGGGAAGACGATTAGATATCGTCATCATCGTCGTCGTCTTCATCCCAGTCGTCATCTTCGTCGTCGTCATCGTCGTCGTCCCAATCTTCATCGGCGTCGTCGTCGTCGACTTCTTCCCAGCTATCATCGACATCGTCTTCGACGTCGAGGTCATCCTCTTCTTCGTCGTCGTCCTCGTCGTCTTCATCATCCTCGTCGTCATCGTCGTCGTCGTCCCAATCATCATCGTCGTCGACGTAATCTTCATCGTCGTCGTCGTCGAGACCTTTTTCGAAGAGATCATCTTCTTCGTCTTCAATGACGGCCACGGGGGCACCGTCGTTGACTGCGCCGGCAGCCGACATGGAAGCGTCCGCATCCATCGACTCACCGGCTGCATCACTGATGCCGGTTGTGAAAGCGGACAACACCAAATCGGTGGCGAGAGCGTCGGTCACAGCGAGACTCACGTCGGACTCCTTGGGGACTTGGGAAGCGGCGGGGTCCGCCGTTTCATGAGAGGGTGAATTTTCAGAATTATCGCGAACATCTGCGACGTCTTGGGAACCAGAAACATCATCACAGAATCCCCGTGAGTCAATCGCTGGCAAGGCGTTTATGGACGCCAATCCGCAGATTTTTAAGAAACGTTTGGTAGTTCCGTAAAGGTAGGGTCGGCCAAGATCTTCACTGCGTCCACTGATTCGCACCAAATCCAACTGCATCAGTTGCCGCAGAATCTCGCCACAGGCTACTCCACGAACACTTTCCACATCTGCCCGCGTCACGTCTTGCCGGTAGGCCACGACGGCGAGCGTTTCCATCATCGGCCAACTCAAACGGATCGCTGGAGCTAAAACGCCGAGTCTTCTTAACCAGGGTGCGACGACAGACCGCGTCACCATGCGGCTACCGCCGGCGAGTTGTTCGATCCGAAACCCACGACCGAGCGAATCGTATAGTTCGTTCAACTCAGCCACAAGCGTGCGGGCTTGGGTCGCGTCCTCGAGCCCCGCTAAGGACGCGATTTTCCTGTAATTCAGCGGTGATTTGGCAATCAGGAGCAGCGCCTCCACGCGGCTTCTGGCGATCGCGGGATCCAATGGATCGGAGCCCCTGTCGCCGTCCGACTTGTCTGCGACAACCCGGACAGTCTGCCCGCCCAGAGCGTCACCGCTGAGTAAACTGAGTCCGAACTCGGAGGCAGATTTTTTCTTGCCGATCCTCTCTGCGACCGCTCGCAGCGTCAACGCACGCTGATCATATGGAGAATCCAATTCTCGTCCGGTCGTGATCGCTCGTTGCCAGGGGGCACCGTAAGGAGTCATTGTGGATCTAGTGTGGGAAATTCGATGGCTCGTGCGCAGCGGCATCATGGACAAGTGGTCCATCAATCACCAGACCGGTTAGAATGAAAAGCCAAGCTTTTCACAACGTCATTCCCTAGGAATTCTCTCTTTGTCTTCGTCTGAATCCCCGCCGAGTTCGCCGCCGGCATCACGCCCGAGCCCGCGCCGACAAATCAGCGCTTCTCAGATTTGGATCTGTGTGATTTCGACAGTGGCCTTGGGCGTTCTGCTGTTGATCGTGATTCGCACCATGGGTTACGTCGAAGGTGAAGAATTTTCACCGACACATTTTCGTTCTCGAACATTCTCGTTCTATGAAATCCCGCTGATCCATTGGCAAATCACGCCGATCCAACGTGAATCAACGACGCCACCTGCGGCATTGCTTTTTACGCAAAAGAATTGGGTTTCGCCGCCTCCGGGCGACCCGGTCGATTGGCACCTGGTTTCGCTACAACGCGGTATGGAGGAAACTTACAACGCCGACGCGAGCCTGCTTTTGACCCAACTCCGACTGCGAGCGAACGGCACTGGCGTGTGGAGAAAATGGAGCCAAGATCATCCGGGACTCGCCGGTGCCTTATGGCCTGCCGTGGCAAAACTGGCCGATCGGGAACTCTACATCCTGATGCCGCGGTTGCTAGAAATGGCCCGGCAGATCGACAGCCCCCCGGCCCTGCAGTCGACGATTTCTAACTATCTGACCCAGGAATATGCGTCTCTGATTCGGGACATGCGAGCGGCAGGGCAAAACGAATTGGCTGACGCGTTATCGGCCGAGGCGGCCGAAGACGAGAACATTTCCACGCAATCCGCCGCTGAACACTCATGATTTACCTTGATAACAACGCCACTACTTCGCTCGACTCTCGCGTCGCGGCGGTGATCACGCAGGCGTGGACGTCGGGACCAACGAATCCTTCCAGCCAGCATCAATTTGGCCGGCGAGCTCGTGCGGCCCTTGAAACCGCGCTCGATCGGATTGGGCGGTGTCTCGGCAGCGATTTAACTCGCGTTGATGCGGCACGTTTGATCGTGACCAGCGGGGGTACCGAGGCCAACAATCTCGCGATCGCTGGTCTCGCCCCCGAAGATGGGACCATTTTGGTCAGCTCGATCGAACACCCCAGCGTTTTGGCTTCCGCCGGGATGATGGAACGAAGAGGACACTTAGTTTTACAGATCGAAGTCGACTCGGGCGGCACCGTCGAATTGGATCACCTCAAATATTTGATCACCGAAACCGCCCGACTGGGAAAACCGGCAAAGTTGGTCTCCATCATGGCGGCGAACAATGAGACCGGCGTGATCCAACCGATCCGTGCTGCGGCAGAGATTTGCCGGAAAAATGGCGTTTTACTGCACGTGGATGCGACTCAAGCGATCGGGAAAATCCCTATCCAGCTCAGTGACTGGGGGGCCGCAAGCGTGACGTTTACGCCGCACAAGTATCACGGGCCCACCGGCGTCGGCTTTCTGTGGCTTGCCCCGGCAACATCGATTCGCCCGACAATCTACGGCGGTGAACAACAACTCGGCACCCGGCCGGGCACCGAACCGGTTCCGCTGGTTTTAGCCGCCGCCGAAGCGACCGCGTTGGCAGTGGAGGAGCAAGCCGAATCCGCGGCCAAAATGGCGAGGCTGCGAGATCATCTCGAACAGGAACTGGTTCGTCGGCATCCGACGATGGCGATTCACGGCCAGCAGAAAGAGCGAATCGCGTCGACGACGTGTCTGTCGCTACCTGGGACGAATCGCCAAACCGTGCTCATGGCGCTGGATTTGGCCGGCGTCGCCTGCAGCAGCGGTTCGGCGTGCAGCAGCGGCAGTAGCCCACCGAGTCACGTACTGACCGCGATGGGGGCGGATAAGTCGATGCTTGACTCGGCCCTGCGATTTGGGGTGTCAAAGTTTTCCACGGACGAAGAAATTGATCGAGCGATCGAACTAATTTCCCGAAAACTGCAGTCTGGAAGCCGTTTTGCACATGTGGAAAACTAGGTGGGAAAGTTGGCTTTTCAGCATTTCCTTGAATAGAATGTCGAAACCCGTCGTCGCGTTACAACGCCCCCAGGGGGTGTGACGCGGAATACCACACTTCGTTGAGTTCGAATGATCGAACTCACATGACGCTCGTTTCAGAACCTCCGTGGTCGCTGCTTCCCCTCCCGCCGTTTCTTCCTTCGCGTTAGAGCGTCCGACGCTGCGCCGACGTCGCCGTGAACCACCGGTGGTGCGAGCGGTAACGCCGCTGTTTTACTATGGCGCGGAGAACCGGTTGGCGGGCTACGTTTGCGATCAATCGATCTCGCCGCTGCTCGAAATCGCCCGGCCGTTGCTTCTCGTGGGGCCATCTGGTGTCGGCAAAACCGCTCTCGCTTTGCACCTTGCGCAGCGAATCGGCATTGATTCGGTGTGGGATAGCCTGACCGATCCGGCAAACTATCCTCACGAGCAATCGCACGAACAGGTCGGTGAAGCAGGTGGATCCGGGGCGGGTTCGGCGACCACGAACATCACCAGCAAAGTCTTGTCTTCCCGCGTCCTCTATCAGCCTGCGGTGGATTTCGCACGCGAATTCGCCTCGTCGATCGATTCCAAAGACATGCCGCGGATGCGTAAGAAGCTCGACGAGGCCTGCGTATGGGTCATCGACGATTTGCATTTGATCGCTGACAAAACGCCCGCGCAGGAAGAACTCGCCGCACGCTTGGAGGCTCGCGACGCGGCGGGACGGATCACCATCGTGACCTGCCGCCGATTACCGTCCGAAATTCGCGGATTGCGTCCACCCCTGGTCAGCCGCACCCTACCCGGACTCACCGTCGAATTGCGTCCGCCTCAAGGTGAGACTCGCAAAGCGATCATTCGCGAACTCATGCTCGCCCACCTCCCTGACGCAGACCCAGACACTTGGGCGTTACTCGATGGGGGCCTCCAGTCGTGCGTCACCGTTCGCGAATTGGAGGCCGGCGTAAAGCAGGTCGCGATGTGGTGTCGCATGAACGATGCATCCGTTTGTCCCGAAGCCTTCCAATCGGTTGTGGGCGAATCTGGAGAAGCGGACACGATCTCGATCAAATCCATTACCTCGGCAGTAGCGAGACAACTGGGTGTGAAGTCATCGGAAATGCGAAGCGGATCACGCCGGCAAAATATCGTGCGAGCGCGATCGCTGGCGATGTGGCTCGCGAGAAAACTGACCGACTCCAGCCTGACTCACATCGGCGACGCGTTTGGCGGGCGTGATCATTCGACGGTGCTGCACGCGATTCGGAAAATGGAAGCATCCTTTGATGATGACGCCGACCTGCGCCGCGCCGCTGACCAGATTACCGAGCGGCTAGCAGGTTAATGCCGCCGGAACGGGTGAGGCTTGCTTGTAGCAACCGGAGACGCCGGCGTATTACCCACAAACAAGCGTTACCTTTTTCGTCGTAGCGTGATGAGTGACAACTCGGGTCGACAGTTGATCCGCAATAAATGCACGCCCCCCAGCCCACGCGATACATGCATCGTCGTCGGGGCGCGGTAAAAGTCGCCAGACGCCCAACGGCTTCCATGCCAACTCGGACTCAGAATGGGCCCAGCCAAGGGCAAACGTCCTTGCCCGCCGTGCGTATGACCGCACATCAAAAAGTCGACACCGTGGCGTCGCGCCCAATCGTATTGGTCGGGGCTATGACTCAAACAAATCTTAAACGCGTCATCTGCCAGCGACTCTCTTACTTGCCCGATTTCCTCCGCAGACGGGCGTCCAAACCATGGCGTTTCATTTCCCATCATGACGACATCTGTCTGACGCAGTGAATAAGGTTGACAACGTCCACCAATATTCGTCCAGCCTGCCTGTTCCATCTCGTCGCGAACCTGCGACGGGTCAGACACACGAGTGTCATGATTTCCCAAGATAAAAACACTGCCATCGGGCGCCGATGCTGGCCCGAATAACTCGGCCAACCAACCCACGCATTCCTGGACGTCGACAATGTCTCCCGTCAGTGCGAACAATTCCGGTCGCCACTCCGATGCGGATTCGATGACGCGAGATAGATACGTTTGGTGCAGATGACCAGTTAAGTGAATGTCAGACAAATGTGCGATGCGGTAACCGTCCAATGACCGCGGCAAATTCGCCAGCAGTATGTCGATATGCTCGACGGCCAAGTCCAACATCTGATTGCCCGGAATCATTGCGGCAGCCCGGCACTTACTCGTCCTCGCAAATTGCTCGACGTCCTGTTTCCCCGCGATAATCGTCCGCGTCGTTCGCGATACATCAGCATGCTGAACACGAAAAATGGGGCGCCATACGATCCACAACCCGAATAGAATTCCGCCCGCAATCAAACAACTCAAACCGTAGACTCGCAGTGCGACCGGCAGCATGTTCCATGCACCACCCGCCAGGATGATCTCGCGGAGCGGTTCGTACCAGAACCAAGCGATGACAAACGGGGTCACCCACGTTTCAACGAACGCAACCTTTTCAATACGTTTGATTCGTCGCCGAGGCCAGCCGAATGAGTTGAGCCGATTGTAAAACGCAAGCCGCAATCCGAAATGCGAAACCAATGCGAGAACCAACAGAACGAAATTCATGGAAGCAAGCACTAATGGATGTCGCGATCGAGCGATTTCGGTCTCATCTCGGCAACACGGCGCGAGTTCTCAAAATCGAGAGGCATCGACCAATCGGCAGCTTCGCACCGCAGCACAGCGACCGCCGCTGTCGGCAGTCCGACCGCATCGCCCGACAACATCGAGGCCGCGTGACTGATTCCAGGATTGTGACCGAGCACCAAAACCGCTCGCGAGACATTCGCGCAATCTTCACCCGATGCGCCACAACTGTGGCGAACCGTCGAAAAAATCCGATCCGCCCCTGCCAAATACAACTCTGGTTTGATCAATAGAGTTGGGGTTTCGCAGCCGGTGTGGTTCCAATACGACAGCATTAATTCCGCCGTCTGCTGCGTCCGCTTGGCGGATGAACATAATATGCAGTCGGGCAAAAAACCTGACTCGCTGATCCACCGTGCCATCGCGGGGGCATCTCGCAGCCCGCGAGCATTCAAAGGCCGATCATGATCCGCTAGATTCGCCTCTGACCAATCACTCTTTGCGTGACGCATTAAGAGAAGGTGCAGAAATTCGCCGGATCGACTAGGTGCTTGCGATGATTGATCTGGTGATTGCGGCATGCGATGGTTGGACGAAAGGTTGGAACACATAGACTCACAAATTGGCTGCCTACACTTGAAACCGACATCGTCGGCGATAAAGTTCCGGCAAAACTACTCCTCGATCGGAAAACGCAATGTTTGCACACCCACATCTTTTCAAATCAAACGCGGTCGTAGTCGCGATCAGTCTAGTCGCAATTTCGATCGGCTTGCAGCCCATCGCTCACGCCGACGATTGGAGCGGATGGATGGGAGATTCCCGAGATGGCGTCTACCGGGAAGAAGGGATCATTGATCAAATTCCCGATGCCGGATTAACTGTTCTTTGGCGGACACCGATCGCGGGCGGGTATGCCGGACCATCGGTCGTAGACAACCGAGTATTCGTTTTTGATTATGAGAAACAATCCGGCGAAGCGTTCAACAGCCCGAACGAGCGTGCCAGCGTCACCGGAAAGGAAAGGCTGACTGCCCTAGACGCCGCCACGGGCCAAGTCATTTGGCAACATGAATATGAATGCGCCTACAGCATTTCTTATCCGGCGGGTCCGCGGTGCACCCCAACCGTCGATGGCGACCGCGTTTATTCGCTCGGCAGCGAAGGCGATCTGCACTGCGTTGACGTGAAGACTGGTGAAGTCGTCTGGAGCAAATCCCTCAAGAAAGATTTTGGGGCGACCGTTGCGATCTGGGGATATGCATCCCATCCGCTCGTCGCCGGTGACCTGCTTTACACGATGGTCGGTGGTGAAGGGCAAGGCATCGTGGCATTTGACAAACTGACCGGCGAAGTTCGCTGGAAGGCACTGAGCACCCCTCCGGGATATTGCGCTCCTACGATTATTGAATTCGGCGGTCGACTCCAACTGATCGCATTCAATCCCACTGGTGTTGACGCCCTCGATCCTCTCACCGGCGAATCGTTCTGGCACGTCGACCTCAGTCCCATGTTTGAAATGTCAATCGCCCGTCCGATGCTCGAAGGCGACATGCTTTACGCGAGCGGTATTCGAAACGAAGCTGTGATGATCAAACTCGATGCCCAGTCTCCTGGTGCGAGCGAACTTTGGCGAGGCGAACGGGATACGGCAGTTTATTGCAGCAACAGCACCCCGATGTTCGTCGATGGCGTCATCTATGGCACCGATTGCAATACCGGAAACATGATCGCTGTCGATGCCAAAACGAGCGACCGATTGTGGACGAGTTTTCTTCCCACCCGCCCCGATGAGAAGCGTTTTGTCAAACACGGCACGGCGTTCATTACACGCATCGGGGACACCGATCGTTATCTGCTTTTTAGCGAGATCGGCGATCTGATCATGGCTCGACTGACTCGCAGCGGCTACGAAGAACTCGGCCGCTACCATGCGATCGAACCAACGGGCGAAGCTTTCGGACGCGACGTCGTTTGGACTCACCCCGCCTATGCAAACCGAACCGCCTACATCCGCAATGATCGCGAGATTATTGCCGTAAGCTTATCAGCTGCGAAGGACTAGACGTTTTATCGACCACCAACAATGATTTGGCCGACGAGCAACCAAACGAATGTAAAGGTGATTCCAAACGCGGTGTGAATTGCATCAACATTCATGCGGGCAACCTCAGGCAAAGAGAGAGCACGGCCATCGAATCGTTCGGACACGAATCGATTGACCTATCGGGAACGGAGAAAATGGGCCGTTTCCCTGGCCTGAGTGCAGAAGCGCCACTGATATGACGCGATCGCATTTGATTTCCATGCGGAGTATCCGACGCCGCATGAGTAGGTATCGGCCAACTAGACTCGTAAACCCGCAGAATAATACGGGCGACGGAAAAGAACCCGCAATCCGCAGAGTCACCGCAAATCAGTGCCGGATAAATCGTCCAGCCGCATTGCTTGCTGACTCAGCAGGCCTTCAGGGCGGCACGTGTCTCACTCATGCTCGCTCACCAATCGGTGATACGTTCCCCCGCACCATTCCATGTGGGAGTTGGGTGTTCGATCTCACCCTGCCGGACGCGTTGCTTGTTAGTCAGTAGTCTTAAGTGTTCCTGAACAAACAGCTTGTTCAACGTCTGATCACCGCGTCGCAGTCGGTACAGAATCCGTGCTTTCCGCCGCACGTAATACATTCCGTTAATCACGCCGATAAAAAGGTCACGTTCCATCCCGAGCCCGACGGTTTCCACCTCGTCGCCAATATCTAGCCCCTCGCCTTGGATCGGCAACCACATGCAGGGTCGCAGCCGAAACGAAAGATCACCGTAGCGATAGTGATAAAACGCCCCGTCAAACGAGTCACGTCGCAGCACCCGTTCACTCGGAATCAGCCGACTGACCAGCGAGACATCTTCGGGATGAATGAACTCTTGCCCGTTTTCAGGCCAACGCGGCATCAGTCCGTATTGTGGGAAAGTAAGCAAAACGACACGCACACGAATCAAAAATAGGAATCAGAAGACGAAGCACACATTTTTAACCGAAATAGATCCCTCAATCCAACCTTGCGGCTCCGTGCTGTGGATAGCAGCAGCGTGTGCTTCATGGCAAAATGCGATCGACGTCCTCGCTCCAACTGCGATTCCGCTTTTCAACTTCCCCCTCCGTGCTCGCAAATAAACTCGATGGACAACTCTGCAATCGCCGCCGTCTTCGAAGAACTCGCCGAACTCTTGGAATTTCGCGGCGAAAACCCGTTTCGCATCCGTGCCTACCAAAATGGAGCTCGCGCGATCCGTGATCTGGATGAACCGATTAGTGAGATCGCAGCGGATTCCGACCGCGATCTCGCAGAACTATCCGGGATCGGCAAGACGCTTGCTGAAAAAATCGGCGTTTTGCTGAGCACTGGATCCCTCCCGCAATTGATCGAACTACGACAGGCCGTTCCAGAAGTCGTGATCGCCATGGCCCGCATTCCCGGTTTGGGAGCGAAGAAAGCGGCGAAGCTACACGATGAACTTAACATCAAATCGCTGGACGACCTCGCCGCTGCGTGTCGAGAAGGAAAGGTCGCCGCGATCAAAGGTTTTGGGAAGAAGACTGAGAGTTCAATCCTGGATGGACTCGCGATCGCGAAAGCAGCGTCCGAGAGAATTTACTGGGCCGCTGCGGATAAGATTGTCGCCGAGCTGAGTGAACACATGCGTGGTTGTGACGGCATTTCGCAAATGCAGTGGGCAGGCAGCTATCGACGTTGCCGCGAAACCGTAGGCGATCTCGATCTTCTCGCGGTGGCCAACGACCGCGCCGCAGCAATGGATCATCTGGAGGCTTACCCAGGTCGGGCTTCGACGATCGCCCGCGGCGACACCAAAATTTCAATTCGAGTGGCTAAGTCCTTTCAAGTAGATATGCGGCTTGTCGACGCCGATCAATTTGGCGCAGCATTGCAGTACTTTACCGGTAGCCAAGCCCACAACATTCATGTTCGACGCATCGCCAAAGAACGCGGACTGAAAATCAACGAATATGGTGTGTTTAAAATCGAAGATGACACTCGTATCGCGGGAGCAACCGAGGAAGATGTCTACGCCTCGATCGGGCTACCCGTTTTTGCACCGGAGTTGCGAGAAGATCGACACGAATTTGAATGGGCGCAAAAAAATGAGCTACCGGAACTCGTCGAACTGGACCAGATCCAAGGCGACTTGCACATGCACACTTCCGCCACCGATGGTCAAAATACGATCCGTGAGATGGCAGACGCCGCGATCGAGCGTGGCCTGAAATACATCGCGATCACCGACCACAGCCAACGTGTCACTGTCGCCGGAGGACTGACGGCCGAACGACTGCTTGAGCAATGGAAAATCATCGATGAGGTGCGACCTGAATACGAAGATCGTTTAACGATTTTCAAAGGTATCGAGTGCGATATCCTCGAAGCCGGCGGCATGGACCTTCCCGACGATGTGTTAGCCCAAGCGGATTGGGTGCTGGCAAGCGTGCATTTTGGACAGAAACAACCACGTGACCAAATCACCGATCGCATTCTCGGAGCGATCGAAAATCCGCACGTCGACTGTATCGCTCACCCAACCGGCCGACTGATCAACCGCAGGGACCCTTACGCGGTTGATATGGACGCGGTAATGAAAGCTGCCAAAGAACATGGCAAGTTCCTTGAACTCAACGCAAATCCGGCGCGTTTGGACCTGAACGACATTCATCTCGCCGCGGCAAAACGCCTAAAAATTCCGATCGTCGTTAACACGGACGCACACAACATTGATGGTTTGGACGTCATGCGATTCGGTATTCTGCAAGCACGTCGTGGCGGATTGACCGCCGGCGACATCGCTAACACGCTCGACCTTAAAGACTTCCTAAAACTACGCAAACGACTAGGACAGTGATCCCACGCGTAAAGTGACCGATCCATCGTCACCTTCGGATACCGCAACGTCGATCTCTAGAAAGCGACGGAGCACCTCGATATGAGTAAGGCTATGCTTTGAAAGCGACGTCGTGCGAAATTCACTCGCATGCCCTGAATTGGCAGCCAGCCCCATGGGCAGCAACAATTGATCGGCGAGATACGGGCCAACGGGAACTCCCGATGCGAGGTACACACGTGCTTCGCGTAAGACTGATCGAGCAACGTGCTCGGCTTTGACTCCCAATTTACCAAAACCGATCACGAGTTCCGTCACATTGTCGAAACCGCACTCAATCATCACAACGTTGCCTGGACCTCCAGACTTCGTGATCGGATGCACTTCAAACGCATCATCGTTCCACGCGGTTTTTCGACGAATGACTTCGCACTCCCGCTTACCGACCGATTCAGGAATCCGAGCAACCAATGCTTGCACCAGTGGGTCCAATTCGCCTTGACGATCCATCAGTGAGAGGCCACGCAGCGCCGACGTTGGTTGAACTTGCATCACGATTCGGCCGCCACCTGCCGGATAAAATCCGTGCGATTCGATCGACACGTTAACATTACCATTCATCTTTGCGAGCAGCGGCAGATAACACTTCGCGAAAAAATCGAATGGCGGTGCCCACGCGGCATGCGTCCCACCTCCAATTGTCACTGTCGACTCGCGATCCGCGTGCAACAAAGCAGGCAGGATCGTTTGCGCGACCAAAATTGCACTCCCGGCTGAACCAACTTCAAACGCGTACCCACCACCGCAAAGCTTGCCCGGTGTGATCGTTAATACCTGCGAACCGAGATTCGCCCCTTCTACCCCCGCATTGCTAATCCGCGCAATCGCGTTGACGCCGGCAAGATGTTGGCGTAACAGCCCTGGTTTTTTTCGACCGCCACGGATATTGATCAGCCTTACCGGCACTCCAGCGACCGCCGCAAGGGCGAGGGAGGAACGGACAATTTGCCCTCCTCCTTCGCCCTCGCTTCCATCGATCTCAATCATTTTCACTTAGTCATCCGCCTTGCTAGCGTCCTTGATGACAAAACGAGCTTTCAAGCGAGCAACCTCGCTGGCCAGTCCCGCGGTTTTTACCGATCGCAAGACTTCTTCGAAGTCTTTGTAAGCGGCCGGAGCCTCGTCGATCGGATAGTTGCGACAATTACTCAGGATATCTCCCGTGGTGAATTCGCTATCCACGGTTGCTTGATCCAGCACCCGCTTCGCGTGACGCCGTCCGAGGACACGCCCCGCACCATGGTTCACGCTGTAGCACGATGCGGAAGCTCCCTCATCAGCGACCATCACTGCCGAACCGTCTCGCGGATTTCCAGGCAACAAGATTGGGTGCCCCGTTTTTGCAAACGGTGTCCCCACCAGAGAATGATGTCCCCCCGGCATCGCGCGAGTCGCACCTTTACGGTGCACCCATGCGGGCCGATTATCCACAATCTCTTTTCGTGCGATGTTGTGACTAATGAAGTACACCAGGTTTCCTTTCGTTCCCGGAATGACTTCCTGAAACGCCTCCAATACGAGAGCGTTGATGAGCAAATGGTTCACGGTCGCGAAATTCGCACCAAGCGACATGTCATTGATGTAATCATTCGCTTCATCGGAGCCGAGCGGCGCGTAGACTAGCTCGCGATCGCCGGCAGGAAGCGGGATTCCCCACTGATCAAACTTCGATTGCAAATGCTTGAACTGTCCCGATGCCAAGTTGTGACCAAAACCTCGTGATCCACAATGCGACAAAAATGCCACATTGCCATCCTTCAGTCCAAAGGTGGCGGCAGTTGCGCGAGCGTGTTCACCCTCCCCCACTTCAATGACTTCGCACTCACCAAAGTGGTTTCCACCACCGTACGAACCAAGTTGTTTCATCTTATCGCTGAAGTTGCTCATATCGCGGCGCTCCAATAGCATCTCCAATCTCGCGCCGAGTGCATCGCTCGTTTCATCATGTCCGACATGAAATGCGTCTTCACACCGGAACGTCCACGACGTGGGAATTCCCAGCGATTGACATACGTCTTCACTGGCACCCTCAACAACCAATTGTCGTCCGAGTGAGCGATTAACGTGGCGTGACTTCTCCGCGTGCCGTTGTCCTTTGCCCGCACCCGTTGGGGTTCGTCGGCAAATAGCGGAGATTAACTCGCGACGCACTTTTCGGTCCTCGATCGCTTCAGCGGGAAGATCTAACTGCAGAAGACTCATCGAGCATTTGATGTCGACTCCAACCGGACCTGGATAGATATGCGTCGGAGACACCATCACGCACCCCACCGGAGCACCGTAACCACAGTGAGCATCCGGATTGAGCACCAGATCCGTCACCCCTGGAGCTAAGCGTGAGTTTACCGCTTGTTGCAAGCACAGATCGTCAAACGTCTCTCGAATCGCTTGCGTTCCGAACACCTTGATCGGTGGCGTCGTTTCAGTTGGCAGCATTGCCGTCGCCTCGCCGGTCGCAATCATGCGAGGTCCCGTGTAAGTGGTTCGATCATTGGTTGGGCGGCGATTCATTGTCGTTGCAGTCATGGGAACCTCGTAACTCGAGTATCTAGTCAAATCTTAACTATTCCGTATGCAGAGCACGTGCCAAACACCCCACCAAACCCATAACTCTCTCCACAGCAGTGATTTACGTCATTTCAACGAATGTCACCTGAGCAGAGAAAGCAATATTGAACTATCCTACAGGAGGCATCTTTATAATTTTGGATAATACATGAAAACTGTCGTCATTGGCCTTCTCGGCGTGCAGCTCGATCAACCCCGAAAATCTCGTGACCGCTGGGGCACCTGGCGCCCCTCGGTCGGCATCTGCCAACAGGACGATTTGATCGTCGATCGCTTCGAATTGTTGGTTGAACGTCGCTACACGAAGTTGGCTGGACAAGTGGTGTCAGATATTGAATCGGTCTCTCCTGAAACGACCGTCCACACGCATACCATCTGCCTGAGTGATCCCTGGGATTTCGAAGAGGTGTATTCAACGCTGCATCAATTCAGTCGCGACTATGTCTTTGATCCGGATCACGAGAATTATTTGGTACACATCACCACGGGCACACATGTCGCACAAATCTGCCTGTTCCTTTTAACAGAATCACGTCATATCCCGGCAAAACTATTGCAATCATCGCCGCCCGCATCGGGCAATAGTTCACGAGACCGCACAGCGGATGTGGTGCAAGGGTCTTATCAGATCGTTGATTTGGACCTCTCCCGGTACGACCAATTGGCGACACGTTTCAGTCAAGAACACGACGAAGCGACCTCCATTCTCAAACGCGGCATCGAAACGAAGGACAAGTCGTTCAATGCGTTGATCGACCGGATCGAAAAAGTCTCGCTGGCCACCCAGGCGCCCATCTTAATGACGGGACCGACGGGGGCTGGCAAAACACAACTCGCCAAGCGGATCTACGAACTCAAGCGAAACCGTCGGCAAATCGAAGGCCCGTTTGTCGAAGTCAACTGTGCGACGATTCGCGGGGAACAAGCGATGTCCACCCTGTTCGGGCACACCAAAGGCGCCTTCACCGGGGCAAGCGGTGCTCGCGCCGGCCTCCTTCAATCCGCTGACGGCGGAATGCTTTTCCTGGATGAAATTGGAGAACTCGGTTTAGACGAACAAGCAATGTTGCTGCGCGCAATCGAGGAAAAGCAATTCATGGCTGTCGGTGCAGACCGACCAAGCGAAAGCAATTTCCAATTGATCGCGGGTTCGAATCGCGATCTTGTCGCAGAAGTCGGAGCAGGCGTGTTTCGAGAAGATTTGCTAGCGAGAATTAACCTCTGGACATTTCGCTTACCTGGCCTCGCCGAACGGCGCGCCGACATTGACCCCAACATCGATTTTGAACTTCAACAATACACGCGGGCCACGGGTGATAAAGTGACCATGAATCGGGAAGCTCGCAAAGCGTTTCTCGCATTTGCAAACGACCCCGCTACACCGTGGAAAGCAAATTTCAGAGACCTCAATGCAGCGATCACTCGCATGGCAACGCTCGCCGATGGCGGCCGTATCGGCTTATCTCACGTTAGAGAAGAGATCGAACGCTTGAAAGCGAACTGGCAGTCATCCTCCGTCCGCCCAAGCTGCGAAGAAGTTTTGAGAACCTATTTGGGCGAAGAGGCCGTCGAAAATCTTGACCGATTCGACCGCACACAATTGGCTGACGTCATTCAGGTATGCCGCGAAAACAAAACGCTATCTGCCGCTGGTCGTGAATTGTTTCAAGTGTCACGACTTGCCAAAACGCGACCGAATGACGCTGATCGATTGCGCAAATACCTAGCAAGATTTGGACTTGGCTGGGAGGATTTGACTTGAATCGATTGCGAGATGAACCGACGACGAAGTTGGAAACCGCGACGATTGAGCCGAACCACTGTACAACCTGCGTCAACGATACCGAAACGTCGGGTTATAGGCATCAGGCTGTTTTCTCAACGGCGGTGTGGTGAAGACACCTCTCTCGATGAGAAGCAAATACGAAAGAGCGGATGGACGATAAGCCTCAAACGTCTTCTCCGTCCCCTCCTCTCACAGCATCTGATCGGAAACCTTCATGCCATTCCTGTCCGGTAGCCTCTCATTTGAACGATTCCGCGTCGAAAATTTCGAATGGGATAGTTTTGATCAAGAACACATCGACTTGATGGCCAAACACGCGGCGGGAAGGTTCGAAACTGGCTCGACAGAAAACGTCCACACCGGTTTCCTCGGTGGGGCTCATCTTTTCGATCAAGATTTCTCGCTCGACAAGAACGTTATCAACGACGCCGTGCATTTTGGGATCCGCATCGATACAAACCAAATCCCCTCAGCGATTAAGAACGCATGGCTTCAAATGGAACTTGCCGCGCGTGCGAAGGACAACCCGAGCGGAGTGGCAACCAAGTCGCAACGCAAAGAAGCGAAGGAAGCGGTCGAGCAACGTTGCGAAGTCGAAGCCGCGACAGGAAAATACCGCAAGTTTCAACCATTCTCGCTTCTCTGGGATTACGGTTACGAGATGCTGTACTTCGGCGGGTCGGCGGGAACCGCCAGCGGCCACTGTGCCGATTTGCTCGAACGGATCTTTCAGGTTCAGCTCGGCCACGTGAGTGCCGGAACCATCGCACAAGCATGGGCCATTGAAGCCGACCGGTATGCGGAAATGGACGAAGTCGTGCCAGCCGGCTTCTGCCCCGGTCCCGCTCATGGAAGCGTCGCATGGGCGAATGAACATTCTCAAGCTCCCGATTTCCTCGGCAACGAATTCCTACTCTGGCTGTGGTGGAAGCTCGAAACAGAGACCGACACGATCACAATTCCGGATGGGTCGGAAGTAACCGTGATGTTGTCGAAAACATTGACGCTTGAATGCCCTATTGGTGAGTCTGGAAAAGAAACGATCACGGCAGAATTACCGGTGAAATTGCCTGAAGCGATGCAAGCGATCCAACATGGGAAGCTACCTCGCAAGTCTGGCATGATTCTTGTCCGTGATGGACAACAATTCGACTTGACGCTGCAAGCCGAAACATTTGGTATCAGCGGCGCCAAGATCATTCTCGATGATGATGTGGAATTCGAGAATGAAGATCGGATTGAAGCGGTAAGAACGCTATGCGACACGGTTGACGGGTTGTTCCACACGTTCTGCGATCGACGTACCGACGCAGCGTGGTCGAAAGACCTGAAAGCGATCCAGGGTTGGCTCTCGCCGATGAAGCAACGCGGAAATCAAGCGGCATAGCGGCAAAGTTGCCAACGCCAAGAGGCGGCGTGTGGATATCCAATGAGGATCACATATCCCCGACGTGCCCTATTGTGAACAGATAAGAAAAAAGCCGCTGGTTCTAACACCAGCGGCTTTGAATCCAATTCGAAGCAGCCTGCTAGTTGCTGTTCTGCAACAACGCCTGTATTCCGTAGGTGAAGAACGAACCGAGTCCAAAGTTCAGGATCTCTTCTTCACACTTGTACTGTAGGATGAGAGTGTCCCCGGGCTGAACAAGTGGTCGACTCCGAGGGTCGTTGACAGCTTTGGCCAGGTCAACTTCGATCGCAATTTGGCCGTTACAAGGTGTCTTTCGAAGGATGTAAAGCATTCCGGGTGGCACACCACCAACACTACTCACCCCTCCCAGGCCACCCCCGGACGTCCCAGACGCCGATCCGACACCTTTTCCTGCCATCGCCATCGCACCCAGAACGTCTAGGTCATAGTCGCGAGGCAGAAGATGCTCACCGCCAGGCAACAAGCCACCGGTATAAAACACTTCTGTCTCACGATTTTCGATGTAAACAATGTCACCATCCTGTAAGGTAATGTCGGCTTCCTTGATGTTCGGGATCACGCCTGGACGAACTCGCAAAGGAATCCGCAGTATCGAGGGGTCTTCCGGCAACTCAGGTGGACAATAACAAGGGTCAGCCATCGCCACACGTTGCTTCGCCCAATATTTTCGAAGAAAATCGGCTCGTTTGCGTTTATCCGCTTCTGACGCTCGCAATACCAATACTTCGTTCTTGGCATTCAGGCCTGGCAAGCCACCGGTCTCGACCAGTGCATGAAGAACATCATTCTTATAAGCTGGAAGTTTTACCAATCCACCACTCGCCGCGCTGTCGTTGCCGCGAATCGAATCCCTTTCTCTTCTCAACCTGAGATCATCAACCGAATCTTCGCGAACCACGATTACGTCAAATGTTCTCTCCCTGATCAGGGTGACGATTGGACGTGCTTTCTCTTCACGCAGAATATCGTTTTCGATATACGACTGGCGAATTTTCTCGCGCACCTGTTCGAGCGTCAGACCTTCGACCTTGAGTGGCTCGATAAGCGGCAAGGCCAATGTCCCATCATCCTGAACCGCAATCGGATAGCCAATTGAAGGCGGCAACGTGCTGTCCTTCTCGGGGAAGTTCACCGGGGGCGGTTCTGGCGGAGCGTTGGGCGGGTTAAATGGCAACACACCTTCGATGTAAACACCGAGAATGTCGTCTGGCCCCAACTGATAATCACGTGGTGGCTCAAGTGATAAGAGTGCGATATCAACCGGCACCAGGTCATTCTTAGGTGGCGGGAAAAAATCAGGCGACAACCGATGTGCGGGGATACCGTTAATCGGCTGTGTCAAAGTCGAACATCCGGTGAAAGATGTCGCTACCGCGACCGCGAGGCTGCATCCAATTGCTGAGCGAATTTGTCGCCAGACTTTAGAATGTAAGAGGTTGGTGTTCATCCTTGAACTCTCCAGGAAAACGATCGGGTGACTTTTCGCCCGTGATTGAATGAGATGAAAGCGGTTCGAACCTGCGTCGGCTGAACCCATGGGCGACGACAACACAGCCTGTCGCGTCAGCTAGGTTGATGAGGTTCGCATTTGCAAACCGCGTGAATTACAGACCGGGTGACGGTTTACCGAAGATTTCCTCGATAACCATGTCAATCTCGGCTTGGCTCGGTTCGTTAACTTCATCGTCGCTTAAAAACTCATCCGTGTTCGACGATGAAGTAGGAACCGAAGTAACCGGCACCAATTCAAAAGCGGGTTCCGAATCAGTTGGCCTCGGTTGAGTGTCTTGCACGTTATCCGAGTGATGATCACTGAATTGCATTTCTTGAGGTGACTGACGATTCGGTCGCCGCCCCAATTCATCTGAGAACGGGTCGGCCTTGCCTTCCGAGTCGGCGTCTTTATCACTTTCGACACCGGGAATGACCTCGACCGGTTCTGCCTCAGTGTCTGTGTCAACATCGCCCGATTCAAGATCGATGTCTAGCATGATCACCCCACCGGGAACCAACATTTCACCATCACCAAGTTTAATTCCCGGCGGCAGATTGGTACCCATCGGGACCGGCTGAGGTATTGGGCCTGCAGGAGTTGGTGCTGCCGAACCAGTCATGTTCGAAGTCACGTGAGGAACGGCGTTGAGTCGGATCATGTTGTAATGCCCGATACCGTCTTGTTCGGCAGCCTTGACGCCCAATGGGAAGCCTTCGAACCATGCGTTAACCGCAGCTTGTCCGTTTCCAGACTGATGACGCCAACCCCAATATTGTGGTGAAACCACTGTCGGCGTGCATCCAGATCCACCCGTTGCGACTTCGAGGTAGCCGGCAATGAATCCCGCCCGTAAGTCTTTTTGGTAACGGTGACCGCGATAGCAGTGCTTGACTCGAAGCCAAGCACGAGTCGCCATCACCTTGTTGCGATGACCAATCATAAAATCGTCGACACACTCGCTGTTGTTGAGCTTCATCTGAAGCCCATTCCACATTGTGCAGCCTGAGAAACCAGTCATGGTCATCCCAAGGGCCAATCCGAGTACCCAACGCTGTCTCGAGCGACGGCGTCGAGATGACGTGGCTTTGGTGGACGGAGACTCCTGCTGGAGTCGAGATTCATGGTTGTTTAACACGGGCATCATAGCCGGTTCCCCTCGCGGCGGATTAGTCAACTTCGCGCGAAAGTCACGCGAAACAGCTCCTGCCACCATCTCGCCCCCCATAGGCTACAACGGCGTTCAGAAATCGGAATTTAACGCCTGAAGCGATTCTTTGGCCTCAGGAATCTTCCTTGGATACTTATCGCCTGTTCAACCCGATCGGTTTAATCAAATGCGCCTGAAATCCGGATACAGCCTGTTAAACCAAGATTAACGACAATGCGGGTCGCCCTGAGAATGCGGAGTGAGACGAACAATCAGCCCTGTTGCTCCGCTATACCCCAAAACACCAGTCATACACCCTTCTGAAAAGGGTGTGCACCCCTGCCAAAGTGCACAAACGAACACTTTCACGTCGAGATTTCGTAACCTGTCGGCAAAAGCTACCCTCGATCGTGTTAAATTCACGTTTTTGGCCCTGCTAACAACTTTCAGCAGCTAGATTTAGGCGTCTGCTCTGGGGACGTTTGTCTGACCAAATATTGTGGCGGTTACAACGCGTCTCTTCTTCAAGAGAAGATTCCATGATTGCCCTCGCAAAATATACGGGTAGACCTTGGAGAGATTGGTGGCGAGAATCTCCTCGTTGAATTAGTGTGAGCCTCTCTTCGAAATCGGATTCATTGCTCTTTTTTGCCCCCGTTCTATGACTATGAATACTTTTTTCGCCTTCTTCACTGCTCTTACAACAGCCGTCGTGCTCGTTCCGTTGGTTCGCTCGCTCGCGATCCGAGTCGGTCTGGTGGATAACCCTGACGCAGAACGCAAGTTACACTCGCGTCCTATTGCTCTGGCGGGTGGGGTGGCCGTTTTTGCCAGCATGCTCGCCTCGATCATTTTGACCGTGGGATTTCAGAACCAGTGGTCTTTCAACTTGGAAATGGAGTTGTTCAGCAAACGATGGCTCGTTTTGCTGGGTGCCGCCGTTGCAATCCTAGTCGTCGGTTTAGTTGATGACAAATGGTCTCTCCGCGGTCGCCAAAAATTGCTCGCTCAATGCGTCATTGCGATGGTCATCGTCGGCAGTGGCACCGCCTTGGAGGTTGTCGGATTTTTTGGTGTTGTTATTCCTCTTGGTGTCTTCGCACTTCCGGTGAGTGTGTTGTGGTTACTGCTTTGCACCAACGCCCTCAACCTACTCGATGGTGCCGATGGGATGGCGACGACGGTCGGCATCTTCGTATCAGGCAGTCTAGCAGTCGTCAGTTTGATCAACGGAAACGCGATACTCAGCGTGGTTGCCGCCTTTTCACTTTGCGGCGCGTTGGTCGGGTTCCTGTTCTACAACCGTCCGCCCGCCTCGATTTTTCTCGGCGATGCGGGCAGCATGATGGTGGGACTCTTCGTTGGTGTTCTCGCGATGTGGTGCTCTCACAAAGAAACCACCGCGTTCGCCGCCGCTCCACTGGCAATTTTAGTCCTGCCTCTCTTTGATTCGCTCGCGGCCATCGTTCGGCGACGACTAACCGGACGCAGCATCTACGCGACCGATCGCGGACACATGCACCACCTTCTCAACGAGAAGTTTGGGCGTGCGGGGACACTGTGTGTAGTGGCTGCGGCCTGCTCCGTCAGCTCCGCGGGCGCGATAGCGTCAACATGGCTGCGCATGCCTTGGCTAGCACCTTTGGGAGCGATTCTCGTTCTAGCGGTTTTCGTCAGCACCAGAACATTCGGCTACTCCGAATGCCGTTTGCTTGCAGGTCGGGTCCGACACTGGATCATGTCGTTTCTGGTTCGACCTCACGTCTGTGATGCCAAGAAGCACGAACGGTCGCTCAAGATGCAAGGGGATGGCCCATGGCAGGACGTCTGGGAGCCGCTGATCGATTTCGCCGAAAAACAAGAACTGGCAAGCGTCAAGATTGACGTCAACATGGCGTGGTTGCACGAAAGTTATCACGCTACATGGCGAAGCATTCGGTTGCCTGAACCCGCGTTACAAAGCGTGGTCCGCATCCCACTGCTTGTGAGCCGAGAAAACGGTGAAGAAGTAGAACAGGTTCCGATTGGTCGAATTGAAATCATTGCCACGTCGACTTCGGATTCACTCAGCCGACTGGGCGATTTCCTCGAGCACGCTGCCGAGCTGCAACTGCAGGTTGAGGATGTAGTCGATCGCATCGAAGCAATTAAACAAACACCTGCTCGAACCGGAAAGACGAAGCCGACTCAGCCGACGTCAGCGCCAATTCCCGAAGACGTTCTTGCGAATCTTTCTTAGTTCCAGCTTAGGAAATCAGCTATAGAAGCAAAGGTAAGCTGTCGGCTCAACGACACGAACCTGAAACCTCGCATTCGCTTCTACTTCGAATTCTTGTCCAGCCGAAAAGGTCGCGAAATCATCCTTGCCAGGTAGTTTTGCGTCCATCCTTCCCGAGACGATCTTCATTCGCTCGTGTTCGCTGGTTCCAAATTCGTATTCGCCAGCAGCCATTACGCCGGACGTAATACGTCCCTCGCTATTGGAAAAGCCAATTGATATAACGTTTCCGTCGAAGTACTCGTTTACTTCCACTAGAGAGATCCTGGTTAGTTCTTGGGGATTAATTGCGTGCTTAATCGACGCGAAGACGGCCTTTCAAAAGCCCTGGCTATTGATCCGACTAGGCTGACGATACTTTTGCGACCGTCGCCAAGAATGATCAGAGCATGAACGACGATCATTTTAGTTACGCTTGGCCCCCCCGCGAAAGTAGCCACGTGGGTACAAAAGCTGGTCTTACGCGTTTTTGACCATGCCGCCTTGCATTTTGTTGCTTTAAGGTTGGCTCGACACCTATAATCCCATGGTGTTGCGAACGTAACTCACCTTCGCCGCCGTAGATCAATTGGGATCGCTCGTTTATTAATTGCCACCGTCATCTCGGATTCTCTATGTCGACCACGACGGAACCCTCACCTCCTGATCTTGAATCGCTCCCAACGACACTTCCAGTCCCAGATGAGGACACAGACGACGAAGTACTTGGTGCAGGCCGATTCGGTTTCTTGAAAGACGCCCCCGCGTGGCTGATCAGCACGCTGATTCACGTGGGGATTCTTTTAACGCTCGGACTGGTTTCGTTGACCGATCCGGTCCGGATGGTCAATGTGCTCTCGGCAACAGCGACCGGTGAGGAAGGTCCGGAAATCGAAGAGTTTACCATCGAAGAAATCGATCCGGGTGAGATGGAGGTTGTCGAAGACGTCACCGAACCGGTCGAAATGACCGAATCGCTGGAAATGGCGGAACCGGTAGCGGTTGATGTACCGATGGATATTGCTGCTGTGCCACTGGACGTTTCCGACTTAGCTGCGGAAATGGCACCCACCGCCGCCACGCTCCAAACGCTCGCGTCCGTCCAAATGTCCGCGATCGACAGTCGGTCGGAAAAGATGAAGAAGAAACTTCTTCGAGAATACGGGGGCAACTCTGCTAGCGAAGCCGCGGTAACGGAAGCCCTTAAGTGGATCTCACTGCATCAGATGCGCGACGGGCGTTGGACGTTTGCTCACAATCTCGTCTGCAATAACGCGTGCGGAGACGGATGTGTGGAAAAACGTGCAACCGCGTTCAACGGCGCAACCGCAATGGCGTTGCTGCCGTTCCTCGGTGCGGGGCAAACTCACAAATCCGGTGATTTCCAAGAGGTCGTGCGGCGGGGGTTACAGTACCTCATCCGCAGCGGGAAACCTGGAATGAAGTCGGGACTTCCGGTCCTAGACCTGAGCGAGCGAGACGGCAACATGTATTCACATGGCCTCGCTACCATCGCGCTGAGCGAAGCGTACGCGATGACGGAAGACCCAACACTTGCCGCGCCCACTCAAGCAGCGATCAATTACATCGTCGCTGCTCAGTGCCGCGACGGTGGCTGGCGTTACGATTTCCAAGATGCCCGAGGCGGCGACACCTCCGTTGTCGGCTGGCAAATCATGGCACTCAAGAGTGGATACATGGGGCACCTGATCGTCCCCCCACAAACGATTCAAGGTTCAATGATGTTCCTCGACAAAGTGCAATCGAACGGGGGAGCCTGGTATGGCTATGCGAAGCCGGAAACCAAGTTGCGTCCCGCGACCACCGCGGTCGGATTGCTGTGCCGCATGTATACGGGATGGGACAAAAACAATAAGGCCCTTCAAGAAGGTGTGAAGGGTCTCGCCAAGACCGGCGTCCTCAAGAACGACATCTATTACAACTATTACGCGGCTCAAGTACTCCGTCAGAACGGTGGTCCAGAATGGGATGCGTTCAACACCAAACTTCGTGACTGGCTGGTAGAAACCCAAGCACAGGACGGAGGTGCCAAGGGGAGTTGGCACTTCCACAGCAAGCACGTGTCGGATGCTGGTCGATTATGTGTGACCTCATTTGCCACCATGATTCTCGAGGTTTACTACCGACACATGCCGCTGTACACGGAGCAATCCGCCGAAGACGATTTCCCTCTTTAGGTTGGAATCGATACCGTACGATTTTGATCTCGACGCAAAGGGCTGTAGCCAGCTAACGGACCGAGGTTCGCGGGCTCTTGCGAAGGATCCGCCAAGAACGTTCGGTAATACAAAGCGAGCATCAGCAAATCGAAATCGACATCCGAAACGAAGTCGAATCGTTCAATAAGCGGAATGGCTAGGTGGCGGGCGATCTCGGCCCGCCGCCCTGGAGTTAAGTAATGCCGCCGTTCCGCGTAAATGGCGAGTGTTCGTGCCATATTTCGAGACACGAGATAGTCCCCAGGAATGAACGAAGCCAGAGGGGCGACTCGCGGATCATCAATTTTGGCAACCGGCAATCGCCACGTCTTTTCATCTACGATCACCATCGTCCCAGCGGCGATGTCTCCGAGTCGCTGCATCCGCCGTGTACAGATAACACTTATCAGGCCGATGATTCCAGTCGGAATAAAGAGTACGGGCGGCATCTCCATCGCGACCGAAGGTAGGGCCGACATGGGAGCCAAGTCGGCGATCCGGAGCAAGTTCCGAATAATTGCCCGACGGCCCGTGATCGGACATCCATCGACATCGATTACCCGGATGCCGAACATCCATTTTCCGACGGTCCGACCATTGAAATAGGTCTCCATCGCGGCGCCGTAAAACCAACTTATGAGAAAATAGCTGACCAACCCGGCACCGATTGCGAATGCCCCAAGGACATCAATATCAATCATACCGACGACGAAAATCAACGTTATCACCAGAACGACGATGATCCCGTATCGCACCAACACGTCCACGAGGTAAGCGGGCAAGCGACGAAACGGCCCCGCTAACTGATATTCAAACGCGATATTCTCCGGTGTAACGACCTCGATCGTGGTGTCGAGCGGACGCGACAAAAAATTCATCGTCCCCTCGCTGCTCGCGTCGGGTTGAACCTTCGACGCACGGGGTGATCCTACGGTGGCGGTTCGATCATTGGAGCGGGTCGCGGTAGACATGTGCTTACTTTACCTAATTTCAGCTTTCCCCGGTGTACGTGTTCACCCGGTGTTTTTGTTAAGTTACGCGTCCTTGCCGAGTGCACGCCTGACTTCCATCTGACGATTTGCAACCCCACCACGCAAATTGCTGGCCCCGATAGTCGTCGCCCCCTCCAATATCATCCCTCTGAGAGGATCTCGATGTCACCTTCCAGTACTGCTACTGCCGGTTCTGAATCCAGCACCCAACCATCCTCAACCCCTACCTACCGAACACGCCCCTCGACGTCGAGTGGATTGCCCGCCGGGATTCCCTACATTATCGGGAACGAAGCGGCGGAACGATTCAGCTTTTACGGCATGAAGTCGATCTTAACGATCTTCATGACGGACTACCTGCACTGGATGGGGACTTCCGCATCAGGCACCGGGATGAGCAACGCCGCAGCGACTGAGCATTACCACTCCTTCACCATGGCAGCTTACTTCTTTCCTGTCATCGGTGCGTTGCTGGCCGACGTGTTCTTGGGTAAATACAAGACGATTCTCTATCTCTCGATCGTGTACTGTCTCGGTCACGCGGCACTTGCCTTCATGGGTTCACCCCCGATGAGTGCGGGTTGGTGGTTATTCGCCGGTCTATTGCTCATCTCCATCGGGTCCGGCGGTATTAAGCCTTGTGTCTCAGCCCACGTTGGTGACCAGTTTGGGAAATCGAATCACCATTTACTGACGAAAGTTTATCAGTGGTTTTACTTCAGCATTAACTTCGGCGCGTTCCTCTCCACCCTGCTCACCCCCTGGGTTCTGCAACACTACGGTCCTCACTGGGCATTTGGGATTCCCGGTGTGTTGATGGCGTTCGCCACGCTGCTGTTTTGGATGGGAAGGAACACCTTCATCCACATTCCACCCGGTGGAAAAGAATTCATTAGGGAGACTTTCAGCGCGACTGGTATCGCTGCGATTCTGAAGCTGATGATCATCTTTTCGTTCGTTGCGGTGTTCTGGGCACTTTTTGACCAGACCGGCTCCTCATGGGTGCTGCAGACCAAGAGTCTCAACCGCACTTGGCTTGGAATGACATGGCTGGAATCTCAGATTCAAGCGGTCAACCCGATCCTGATTCTCACGCTGATTCCGCTCTTCCAGTTTGCAATCTATCCCGCCGTCAACCGAGTCTTCACGCTCACACCGATTCGCAAGATTTCGATCGGTCTGTTCATAATGGTTGGCGGATTTGCAATCGTATCGATGTTGCAAGAAAAGATTGATGCCGGTCTCGAACCCTCAATCGCCTGGCAGTTTTTGGCTTACGCGGTACTAACTGCATCAGAGGTCATGGTGTCGATCACATGTCTTGAATTCGCTTACACGCAAGCACCCAAAAACATGAAGTCCGTCGTCATGGCGGTATTCCTCCTTTCCGTTTCACTCGGAAACGCCTTCACCGCAATCGTCAACCACTTCATTCAAACACCGACCGTTGGCGCCCTGGTATCAGAAATCGATGCCAAAAAATTGAAGGCCGGAGAAACGATCTCCGGTGGCGACTTCAGCGGAACGATTCTCGAATCCGGTGGTGATGATACTGCTATTTATCAACTCCTTGTCGACGGCCCTGATGCAAAGCAAGGCACCGACGACGATGTCGTCCTGACGCTGGACTCCGAGGGTGGGCTGCAATCGCTCACGAATGCGTCCAAACCGATCTTTGAAAGCGCAGCCGATAAGATTGAACAGGCGTTCTTCGATGCTGCTGATACATCGGGTGACACGCTTCCCAGTATTGAGCAAGTGAATTCGTTGCTCGGCGACCTTAAAGACGCTCATGGAAATCCGATCCGTTACAAACTGATTTCACGTGACCGCTATCAACTCGTTTCCGCAGGTGCCGATGGCATCGACGGTACGAAATGGGATGAAACGCTGACCGGAGTACTGCAACGAACGACCGAAGGCGACGGTGGCGAGCCCTCCTACAGCTGGCTCGAGCGACGAAAGATCGAAATACTCGGTGAAGGGGATGAAGCAAAAACCGCAGCCGCCAAAACCGAAATTGAGAGCGGTCGCGGCGGTGGAATCGAAACAACGTTTTCACGCAACTACGCGATCGGTGGACGCGTGTTGCTCGAAGGAGCCGACTACTTCTGGTTCTGGACGAAGTGCATCTTCTTCACCGCGATCGTATTTGTACCGGTTGGATACTTCTACAAAGAGAAAACATATATCCAAGACGATACCGAGGAAGAAATTCATGAAAAATCGCTAGCTGAAGAGTCGATGTCCGCCTAACCTTCGGTGCCACCATCTGACGCCGCCTGCTTACGGAATTCATATGTTACAGCTCGTCGCTGAACGTCCACTGATTACAGCACTGATGCTCTCCGTGCTCGCCGCAGGGTTGGTGTTCGGATGGTTGCAAACCGGACGAAAACCACTCGCGATTGTTGGCTTGGTTATTGCCTGCCTCGTTCCCGTTTCGTGGTTCGTTTCGGAGTACTGGGTCACTGATCGCGAGCAAATTGAGCTGTTAATCCGCCAAACAGCGGACGCAGTGGAAGCAAACGACCATGAAAAGGCACTGGCGGTCATCGGTGATGAAGCGACACGTCGTCAGGCTGCAGCTGAATTGCCACAGTGGGTTTTCAGTCAGGCTGACGTGGGTAGCATTCGCAGCATACGCGTGATCGAAAACACATCGCCCACCCAAGCCGATGTGGACATGATCGTGAAGGTCGAAGTCAGTAGCCAGCGTGGTGGCATGCAAAATATCCGTGTCCCTCGTCGGCTCTTACTGACGTTTGAAAAACGAGGCGATCGATCCGACGCGGCTGGCGGCGGATGGGTCGTCACGAGCTATCAGCACTTACCCGTCGTCGGCGGCCCCGATGGGTTTTCGAATACGGTAACACCGTCATTGGAACGAAACTGATTCGACTGATGAGTATTCCCTACTTCATTTCGTTTGACGGCATCGACGGTGTCGGAAAAACAACCCAAATCGAACTTCTTGCGGAATCACTCCGCGAGCGCGACCGAGATGTGCTCGTTGTCCGCGATCCAGGCTCCACGGAAATCGGTGCTCGACTGCGTGAAATCTTGCTTGGGGGCGAATTGCATATGCACCGACGCACCGAAGCGATGTTGTTCATGGCGAGCCGATGCGAAATGATCGAAACGATTTTGAAACCGGCATTAGCCGCAGGCAAAACGGTGATCTCCGATCGCTTCCTGTTGGCGAACGTTGTCTATCAAAGCACAAACGACAAAGACGGCATACCAGAAGTTACACCGGAACTACTGTGGAAAATGGGGCACCTTTCTTGTGACGGTGTCCATCCCGAGCTGACATTGCTGCTCGACTTACCGGCTGATCAGGCATTCGCGAGACTCGGCGGTGAAACCGATCGAATGGAATCACGCGGCTTGGATTACCTTGAACGAGTTCGAAACGCATTTTTGCAGCAATTGCCGCACACGGGCGGTCGCGGCGAAGTCATTTCCGCGATCGGCAGCATGGAGGAAGTCGCCAACCGAGTCGCCACCGCGGTGTTTTCCACCGTCTAAACTCCAGAAACGAACAGGATGAAAGACTCCAATTCGGTACAATTCAGGTGTCCATCGGTCAGACTTCGGATTCCCTGTTTTGAAAAGAGAGCAGTCTCATGTGCCGAACATTTCAGCGCGGTGTTCTTCTCGCAGCTTTGTTTTTCCCGGCATTCTTGACGTCTTCGACATCGGCAGCTGACCTTGAGATGGTCGACGGGTACGGCAATGTGACTGGCGTGATCGACGTCTCACGACAGGGATTATCCGTATTTGAGAGTTCTGGAAATCGTTTCTTTTACCAGCGAGCTCGCCAATACGATCTGCCAGGTGGACGATACTTGGGATTCTATAATCTTGAACTCAATCGGATCATCCGATTCCCCCGTAGCGGCCATGGACCGATCGAGCGTGCCGATCTCGATGCACCGTACCCGCGATTTGTCCCAGCATCGGTTTCGGTCCGCCCGGTGGGAAGCGGGCGAGGGTTTGCACCTTACCTCGATGTGTGGCTCGGCACACCGCAGCCAGACTATTTTCGTCACCCCGGCATTGCGTATGGCGGCGGTACCTATTTCGGCGGCTATTACTCCAGCGGCACGACGCTGAGCGTTGGTCCGCTCGGATTGCCTCCATCCCCGATTGTCTCTCGATACCCCAGCACCCTTCCGCAATCGGTGGTCATTGAGTCACGAATCGTCGATGTCGGGAATCTACCACCGGTCGAAATCGAGTTTCGCAACACGCAAAACGAAACGCTGATTGTCACGCTGACCGATACACGTCACCCTGGTAGAGAGCCTCAGTACCAGATCGAACCCGGCGGCAGTCAACGCGTCAAACTTCCGCGTGATGCCGGGCAGGTAAGAGTGGATCTGTATCAAACCATTGACACCTTTGGTAATCCGGTCCAACAAGAACGCCGTGTTGCGATTAATCCGCAAGTACGGTACGAGGTTGTCGTGCATCGCCTTCGGATCCAATCGATCGCGATCGACCGGACCGGAACGAGCCCCAATGAGATTGAGGACGTGAACTTTCAAGGCGTTGGTGTTGGCAGGTTTGTCTTGCCTCCTGGGGAACAGCTCGTTTCAGGGACGATTGATGTTTTCGCTGCAGCCGCCGGTGCGGCGAATCCAGGGTCGGTAGCACCGATCTTGCCGACCCCGTAGGTTGTTGCAAATCATCAAACCCACGACGCAATCTATCAAACCATCACGAACAGCTTCTCGGCGATACCAGATGGGGCGAATTGTTGCTGCTGTTGTCGTCAACACACGACCACAGACCCTGTGACTTCGAACGCAATTAACTTACGAATGCCAAAAACCAAACCTCTTCCCACTACCCCAACATCGAATTGGCGGCTCGTCTCTTGGAACGTCAACGGCATCCGTGCCGCGATGAACAAAGGGTTCCGCGACTACATCGAGCGCGAGACACCTGACATCATCTGCTTGCAAGAAACCAAAGCACGCTCGGAGCAAGCCGACACCTCATGGGCCGAGCCACTCGGATATCAACAGATTTGGAATTGCGCGGACAAGGCTGGATACAGCGGCACAGCCATTTGGACGCGGCAGCCGATGAAAAAACATTCGTTTGGCATCGGAAGCGAAGACCATGACCGCGAAGGACGCGTGATCACCGCAACCTGGGACGATTTTCACCTCGTCAACGTCTACACTCCAAACTCACAACGTGGCTTAACACGGCTCGATTACCGTGCGACATGGGACGCCGATTTCCTCGCCTATCTGCAAAAATTAAATAAGCGAAAACCGGTCATCTTTTGCGGTGATCTCAATTGTGCTCATCACGAAATCGATCTCGCCAACCCCAAAGCGAATCGCAAGAACGCCGGCTTTACCGACCAGGAACGCAGCGGATTAAGCATGATCGAAGCGGCCGGTTTCGTCGATTCGTTGCGGCACTTTGACAGCTCACCCGATCAGTACACTTGGTGGACCTATCGCAATAACGCCAGAGAGAGGAATATCGGATGGCGTCTAGACTATTTCTGGGTCGCCGGACGCTTCATGCCGCGTGTGACATCGGCCGCGATCCGCCACGACATCCACGGCTCGGACCATTGTCCTGTCGAACTCGAAATCGCAGTACCTCAAACAGCATGAAAACTACGGGCGAGGCAATTCCAAACACAGGACCGTTTCATCGCCACGAACGAGCATGCAGTTACCGGCGACTATTGGCGCCGCCCAACAGGGATAGCGGATCGCAGGCCACGGATTGGACTCGTCTTCGGATATTTCATTAAGGGGCCAGACCGCGATCTCATCAAACCTTTCCGGGGTGCATCGCACGATATGCAGCGGCCCAGACTCCTTGAGCACCAATAGCACATCGCCAAGCCGAGTTGCGGTACTGCGACTGCGTTCCATCGCCGTCCATTGGACCTTGCCCGTCAAAAACTCGATACATCGAAAGTCGCTGTCAGGTGCGTTGCGACCGCTGCATGCATACAGAAACCCCTCATGCAAAATCGGTGTCGAAAGGTGTGATCTCAGCGATTGATCGCGGCGTCTGCCTTCGGGGTCACGCCAAATCGGAGTGAACTCCGCCTTTGCGTCGACGATGTCGATTTCAAACAAACCCGCCCCCAAGTCATAGCAATCGCTAATCAGCACTCGATTTCCTTCAACGACCGGGACCATCGCGTTAACGCTCTCGAGCATGTCGGCTCGGTAACGCACGCTCCCTAGGCTCTGTCCATGTTCGGGGTCAACGAGATGCAAGAACTCTCGCCCAAACACGAGGACATACTCGTGGTCATTGATTCGTATTGTCCGAGGGCTGCTATAACTCGCCAGATCGTCGCCACACCTCCAAAGCTCCGCTCCCGTGCGTCGATCGAACGCCACCAAGAGGGAACCGTCGGGAGACACACGATCCAGACGTCCAGGGGCGATTGCCTGATCCGCAATCGGGCTCCCTCCGATCATCACGATCACCGCGTCGCCAAGCACGAGCGGTGCCGAACCAACGCCAAAGAAGTTCTGTACAACATGATATTGTTCATTGGTTTCGACTCGCCACTGAGCCTCACCGCTCTCGACGTCTCTTGCGGTTAGGGCGCCGGCAACTCCTAGCGTAAAAATCTGCGTGTGGTCGATCGTGGGGCTGCACCGTGCCCCCGATTCGTAGCCATAGAGGTCGCGGTATTCCAAATCGTTGGATTGCGACCAGACCACTTCACCTGATTGCAAATCAATTCTCCGCAACCGTTCCTTTCCGTTTTGAGCGTCGATGTGGAAATAGGCCCCCCGATCGATTACTCCCAGCCCGTATCCTTCGCCGACGGACAAACTCCAGCGACATCGGGGCGGTGCCTTCCATGACCAGGCCGCGACACTTTCGTTCGTCTCCGCGGTACCACTGAAATCGCTGTTGAGAAACCGCGGCCAAACAGTTGCAGTGGCCACCCCGGCTTGCTCAGCAACCGCGACGCCTCCGCCAACGAGCCCGCCCAACCAGAGAACACAGGCAGCGGGGGCGATCAAGTGAACAAAGTTGGATGTCATTCTCATATTAAGTGATATCGCTCGATTAAGATGGCCGAAGAGCATGTGAACTTGCGTTCGGCGACTGTCTGGTAAACTAGGTCGATTCTACCTCAGCAGCACCTCAAGATCCGAATCGGTATTTGTTTGATTGAAATGATCACATGAAGAGTTTCCCCGAAACGCTGATCCCGCAAAAACGACGCCCCCTGTGGTGGAGTCTGTCCATCGCATTGCTGATGTTGGCCGACATCGCGGCACCATCCAATTGGGGATTGTGTGTCCTCCACCTCCTGATGCTGCCGTTGGCATGGCGGTTTCTGCACCGCCGCGTGATCACGCGAATTACGATCGCGCAGGGAACCGCAGTCGCGTTCGCTGGTCTATGGCACGCGATGTATGGTCCAATTTTTGATGGGACGCTGCTCGGTGAAGCTTTCTTCGGCGTGGCCCCCGGTTCAGCCACGACGGGCGTTAACCAACTTTATTTCGATCCGGTCCGATTGTGGACCCTGCTCGCGTTGATCGCGTCGGGCTATTTCCATGTCTATTTGCGCAGTCGGCTGAGGCTGCGACTTAAGCACCAACAATACTTGCAGCAAGGCGTCCGCAGGCGTTCGCAAGAGGTTGCCCGAGTCAATCACGCCCTCCGGGACGAAGTCGCCCGCCGTCAAGCGACACAGCACCGACTCGATCAGAGTGAAACCACGTTTCAATCGATCATGGACCGGATGCATCTGCAGGTCGCGCGAAAGAACGCCGAAGGTGTTTTTACGTACGCCAATGATCCGTTTTGCAAAGAACTCGGTTTGAAACCGATCGATGTCATCGGAAGCACCGACGCGGACCTGTATGCCCCCGTGCTCGCCGCCCGCTATCGCGCCGACGACCTCAACGTCATGACCACGGGACTGCATGTCGATAAAGTCGAAGAGCATCCTGGAATCGACGGGCGCACGGGATTTGTTCAGGTCTTCAAAGCGCCCGAGTATGACCAACACGGTCGGTGTATCGGTATTCAGGCAATCTTTTGGGACGTGACTGAAAAACATCGCGGTGCAATGGAGCTGCAAAACAGCGAGGCTCGTAAAAGAGCCCTGTTCGACGCCGCGGGGGACGCCGTTCTGCTAGTCGATGACCGCGGTGTGATCATGGAGGCTAATCCAGCCGCGATGAACCTGCTCCAAGCGGGCGGCGGTAGATTGGTTGGTCGACCACTCGAAGACCTCATCATGCCGGTTGCGACCACCGAGCAACCCCAGTCGACTCGGAGAGTGTTCCAAAGACAAACGATGACCTGGGAAACCCTCCCCTTCACCGAGCGGCACCAGTTACGTCTCCGCCGCGGCGATGGGGTCGCGTTCGATAGTGAAGTCTCGATCCACCCGATTCCACTGGGCGACCGGGACGGAAGGGCCGTCATCATTCGCGACATCACGCTGCAACAGCAAGCGTTTGAAGCAATGCGTGAAGCCAAGGCGGTTGCTGAACAAGCCAACCGCACCAAAACGCAATTCATGGCAGGTATCTCCCATGAACTGCGAACGCCGCTGGGAGGGATCCGAGGGCTTACCGAACTATTGGCCGCACAGACGCTGCCGGCAGCGGCTCGACGATACGTCAATTTGATCGCACAAAACACCGAACTGCTTCACGACGCGATTGAGGATATTCTTGATTTCTCCGCGATCGAAGCCGGACGTGTCGCGATCGATCCGACTCCCATCGATCTCCATGAGGTCGTCGGAGATGCCTTTGGTTGTCTCGCGATTCGGGTCGCGGACAAGCCCGTTCGATTGTGCCTTTCGATCGATCCGAAGATGCCGCGACGCGTGGTTGCCGACCCCAAACGGATCAGGCAAATCATCGTCAACCTTGCCGGTAATGCCATCAAGTTCACCCCGCAAGGATTGGTAAGTTTGCGATTGTCGCTCGCCGATGGAGACGCTTCAAACGTTCGCCAATCGGAGCGTCGCAAAACCGGCAATGACTTTCTATCACTGCTCAATCGTTCCGAGAAAGGTGAGCGTTCCGACGAAAACACCCGCGAATTCGAAATGACAATTGTCGACACCGGCATTGGTATCGCGCCAGAAAACCAGGCACGCATTTTTGATGCCTTTGAGCAAGCCGATCGCGGAACCAATAAGCAATTCGGTGGTACCGGCCTGGGGCTCGCCATCGCCCGTGGCTTGGCCGAGCGGATGGGTGGCGGAATCGAGTTGAATAGCGAGCTAGGAACAGGAAGCTGTTTCCGCGTGCGACTGAAACTCAAACTCGCCGACGAAATCGTTCCGTCCAAACGATGGATACCGATGCGAATCGGTACCGCATTGGAACCGCTGTCGCGGCCGAACAACGAAGACTCTCAACCTCGTGGAGCCGTGGTCGTTTCCGTCAATAACGAAACAATCGAAAAAGCAATCGGAGAAACACTCGCTCACGATGGCTGGCAAACGTATCGACCTAGTGACATTTCGTCGCCCACCAGTCAACCATCCAAACAAGGTACCACCGCCGAGCACGCTACCCAGCCGATTGCTTGGATCCTTACCAACCACACCGCCGATGCGGCATGGCGAGTTCGTGCCCGCAAAACAAACGACCGAGTACTCTGGTTGACCCGAACCGGTGAATCCGTTCCACGTCGAGCGAAGAAAGAAGATACGATCATCATCGAACCGTTGCATCCTGACGAACTCCGACGCTGGCTCGCGGGCAAACCTCTCCGGCAAACCGCACGAGTCAGCGCCGTTGGCTCCATCACCCCCAATCGAATCGCCACCAAAACCAGCGAGACATTGACCACGACAGCACTGAGTACTGTGACCAGTTCGTCTGCGGAACCTCGTGACAATGGTCGGGATCGCTTTCACCTACTCGTCGTCGACGACAGCCCCACCAACCGACTTGTCATCCATGACCAATTGGTTTCTGCGGGTCATGTCGTCACGACCGCCGACGGTGGTCCAACAGCGATCGGCCATTTTCGACGCGGTTCGTTTGACTGCGTGTTAATGGATCTCCAAATGCCTGGGATGGATGGCACCGAAGTAACCGCGGAATTCGTCCAAATCGCAAAACAACTCGGTCGCCCCGTACCACCGATTATCGCTTTGACCGCGCACGTGACCGATCAACATCGAAAGATGTGTCGCGACGCAGGCATGATCGGATACATTACCAAACCCATTCATCTGGAACCGCTACTGGTTGAGATTCAACGAGTTGTCCACTCGCACACTCGTCGCCCCGTTGCATCAACCGAACCTCCGAAACCCAAACCCGTCGTCACCCAACCGCTCACGACCGATGCGTCCACTCCGGCGGCGTCTCCCGCTCCGACCACACCACCTACGCCGTCTACATCTCCTGCCAATCCAGAAACCCCCGTCAGCAGCGAACCCGACGACGAATGGCGAAATCGGCTGTCAAAACACTGCGGCGGCGATACCTCGACAATCGAATCGGTCTGCGAAGCGATCACGATGGAGGTCCCTGACCTTGTTCGTCGACTCGACCGTGCGGCCAGTAACGGAGACGCCAAATCATTCAAGACCGCTGCCCACACGTTGAAATCCTGTTTGCGTTATATCGCTGCACCCGCCCACAACGACCTCGCCGCCAGCCTGGAAAAACAATGTGATGACACCGAATGGTTCGATCGACTTCATTGTGCCACCACGTCCAAGTCCGATGGACCTGAAATTCAAGAACTCCGCCAAGTTCAAACGATCGCGAAATCCTGGGTCACCCGGGTGAAAGAGTCACGTAAGGACGCAAACGCAACGCCGGCTCCGCCTAGCTCACCTCGACTCTTCTGAAGAACGAAAGCCTCGTCACAAGGTCAACCGAAACACCTGCTGTTCGGTCACGATTGACAGCGGTTTTACTCTCAACGTTTTGTTGTCTAGGTCTTGATGCACACGGCCAATCATGACTTGGCCCGTGGTCAATTCCGCAGGCAACATCGGCATCAAGTGGCAACTCGGCGGCTCTTCCTTGAGTCCGGTTTCGGTCATCACGATTCGCTCGCCCGCGACATCCTCGATCACCAGATCTCCGTTGGGAAGTGTTCCCATACGATTAAATGCGATCGCAACGATGACCCGTTTATCGGCAAGCGGATTCTTAAGTTCAGTGCGAATCGTCTTCACCAATGACTCAAAACGATCGGTTGCGTGCGACCGAATGACTTTCAAATCGTCCGGTGTCAAATCACGTTGTTCAAACTCGTCCCAACGAACACGCACGTTCATCTTTCCTGGATAAACGCACAGCTCCGGAACCTTCGCAACTTTGAAGAAACTGTCTTGTTCGCGAATGTGCTTCGCTGCTCGGTATGGCCGATAATTTTGAGCTAGATGAATCGCGCCCGTGTTGAGATTCATCCAAATTCCGGTTTCTACGAACTCCTTGCGCGCCGCATCGTCGTAATTGTGAAATGCGAGCTGGACCAACTCGACATCCCGCTGCGTCAGACCTGCGTCACGTAGTTCCTGCAACTGCCACGCATGTCCGAGCCACGCCGCGATCGGCGAATCGGTCTGCGGTGGTGCCTTCGGATCTTCGAGCCGGGCATTGAGAACCTTTCGACCATGTTTGACGAGTGTGGATAGACGAGTCAACTGATCGAGAGCATCGGTGTAGATGGACTCACGTTTCTGAGGTGGCAATTCACCATCAAACCGACCATCATCGCCAATGAATAAATTCGTGTAAGCCAACAATGCAGCCTGCGCTCCCGGCAAATATGCGTCGCCGAGTTGCTTGGCCTGTTCTTGGACCTGCCGAGCGGACTTGGCGTTCATCGCCCCCATCCCCTTGGAAACCAAATCGAAAACCAGAGCCTCTAGCAAATCGAGCCCCTTCAACTGAGCGCTGATCTTTTTCTTCAACGCCGAGACGTTCACCGTTTTAGGTTTTGGCGAGGCCGATGCCTTTTTCCGTTGAGCAAGCTTGTCTCGCTTCTCCGCGAGATCAGCGGGTATCTCGGCAACCGTGAATGTTTTGCCCTCTACCAATGCATACATCAACCCGAGGCAATGTTTGCACGGGAACTGTCGCGATGGGCAAGTGCATCGATACGTCGGTTGGGTAGGACGTACGAAATCACAGGAACACTGATAGTTCGATTTGCCACTACCGCTGCATTCTCCAAATAAGAGTGAATCATCTTCACAGCGGTGCAAGGCAACGAACTTGCCTTTGACGACCAAGCTGCGTCCGTTGTTAATCGCCGCGGCGTTGGGCGCCTGTGAGTTCACAAAATCTGCATCCAAATTCATCTCTTCGGAACCCTCGACATGAGAAAACGAAAGCTGGCAGCAACGGATATCATCGCCATCCGCATCCGTATCAATTTTGTAACATGTCGCCACACACCATGCCACGTTTCGAGCAACGACGTGAAGTGAATATTCTCAAACAGACGCTGCGTCGCTTACGCGGTCGAATCCGGCATACTCCAACGAGGCACCTTCCAAATCGGAACGTGGCTTTTCATCGCGTCAATGAACTCGTCAACGAAAGTGATCGCCGAACGCCGATGCGATGTTGCGACTTGCAAGAGGAACGAACACTCGCCATTTCCCACGAACCCAAAACTGTGCTCGACGTCGACGGCGATCACATCATGTTTGCGTGCGTATTGGTCGGCGAGGCGATGAAGTTCTTGGGAAGTCATGGGTTCATAAACTTCATATTCCAGTCCGAGAATCGGTTTCATTTCATTCTCGTCGACCTCACGATTGCGGACACGTCCTTGGAAGGTAACCACGGCACCCGCCAATGCTGTCTCGGAATCCGACAACACAAATGGTGTCGCCGACGCTATCGGCCCGGACGTTAATCGCACCCGCACGTTCGCTTCGCGAGACGCGTTTTCCACCTCAACCTCCACTGATCAAACCCACTAAGGCTACTTCATCCCCCGCATTGATCAATGAATCGGCTGCGGCGAATTCGTGGTTGACGGCCAGTCGGCTCACGCCAATTGACGCCGATAAATCCGGGTAATGATGAATGAGCATAGGCATCAGCTCATCCACTCGGACTGGAAAATTGACGTCCGAGAGAATCAAGCGGTCACACCCGATTAATTTCGCCTGAGGCCCAAACACCAATACCTGCAACTCTCCGGTGCTTCTGTTGGTTCTAGATGAAACGGGTTGCACGATTATCCTCCGATGGCATGCATAGGGCGTGTGGGCCGTAAAAACGTGAGATCATCGGTCCCATGTCCACGCATTTTAGCGGCGACCGCTGCCTTGATTGCTGCGGCGATTGATTGGTCATCAGAACCGCCACGCAACAGGGCCCGAATATCTCCCGAGTCTTCGCCAAACAAACAATTGCGAAGTTGCCCGTCAGCCGTCAATCGAAACCGATCGCAGGATTCACAAAACGGTTTGGAAACCGAAGCGATCACGCCGATCGTTCCGAGCCCGTCGTCGAATCGGTAGTCCGCCGACGGAGATGAGCCACCGTCGCGGATAGGGATGAGCGGCCGAATCTGCTCTGAAAACATCGCAATGATTTCGGCGCCTTTCAGAACCGCGGAGGTATTCCAGTTACCGTCGCTATCCAAAGGCATGAATTCGATAAAGCGAACGGGTATCCCCGTGCGACGGGTGAACTCACCAAAGGCCCCAATTTGGTTATCCGTCAATCCTCGCATGGCAATCGAATTGACTTTCACCATCAGGCCCGCCTGCTGTGCCGCGTCGATTCCGCGTAGCACCTTTTCCAAACCACTACGTCTGGTCGCACCGCGAAACGACTCTTCGTCCAATGCGTCCAAACTCACGTTGACGTGTTTCAAGCCAGCACGGACGAGAGCCTCGAGCTGATCAATCAGTAGGATGCCGTTGGTGGTCAGAGAAACCTTGCGAAGCCCTGAGATCTCGTTGAGTTGCTGAACCAGTGTCGAGAGTTGAGCACGCACGAGTGGCTCACCACCGGTTAATCGAACGTCATCGACGCCGAGCGTCACCGCGACTTTGACAAACCGGACGATTTCCTCGAACGTCAAAATCTCACTGCGAGGTTGATACTGCGGCGTGTGCTCCGGCATGCAGTACGTACAACGCAAATTACAACGATCGGTAACGCTAATCCGTAGACTGCGGTGATTCCGCCCGAACCGATCAGTCAACATGACAGATACCTGTTATTGGAGAGGTATCCGGCAAAGTTGTTTATCTGCAGTGATGTAAAGCCACTTCTCATCAGCATCCAAAGCACAGTTACTTACACGCCCTCCCGTCAGCAAACGCCCGAGCAATTCACCATCGGGTGTCATTACGTACACACCGCCCGGCCCGCTCGCCAGCAATGTACCACTGGAGTGTACAGTCAATCCATCGGGTGCTCCTGGAAATTCCTTCATATAAGACCGGGCATTGGCCAGCTCCCGAGACGGACCCAGCGTGCCATCGTCTTGGATCGCAAAAGCGACCCATACCGGACGCTGAGAGTCACTCTGGGCGACGTACAAGGTTTTCGCGTCCGGAGACAATCCGATCCCGTTGGGGCGAACCAACTCGGTCGTCAACAGCGTGAGTTCCCCCTCGACCGATAATCGGTACACCCCAAAATGATCGAGTTCTCGCCGAGCGTCCTTCTCTCGATCGGGTAATCCGTACGGCGGGTCGGTAAAGTACAGGTTCCCCTCCGCATCAAAGACCAAATCGTTAGGACTATTGAGCCGTTTACCTTCATATGCGTCGACAAGGGTTCGCTTGCCACCGCCGACTGTGAGCACCGATACGCGTCGATCGCCGTGTTCGCAGATCGTCAATCGCCCGCGTGTATCGAGCGTTAGGCCGTTGCTTCCCGGTTCGAGTCCGTAGAACTCGATCCCGGTATATCCGCTCGGCGTTAGAAATGCGTCCACGCCCCGGCCAGGTCGCCAGCGAAAAATCGTATTGCGAGGGATGTCTGAAAACAACAGACAACCGCTATCGCCATCACATCCGTCGACGCTCGACCCCGGCGGAACCCACAACGGGCCTTCGGTCCAAGTGAAACCGTCGGCGAGCACCTCGAATTTTGCCTCACGTGAAAAGTAAGCAGACAACCTCTCATCGAGCGATTCGACGTGCCCAATCATGCCTGCCGATTGGGCGAGCACCCGCGATTCATCGCCCACGACCAGAGCAAGCGTGGACAAGACGATCCAAAGTAAACGTGTGATTTTCTTCATCCTTAAAATAAGCTCGACTCACCCAAAACTTGATCGACCGCGTTTTCACGACGACGCTGATCCTCCGTCGACCATGTCCCCTGATCGTCAACGAGGCTCGCAACCGCCAATTCAGCCTGCTCCACAGATTCACCCGACGCATTGCTGGCCGCCGAGGATGCCGAACGAGATGAACGGTTCAGCTTGTTAATCACTTGGAGCGCATCGAGTGAAGTGACAATTCCATCCCCCGAAACATCGAGATACACGAGCGAATCGGTAAGCCTTGACGACGACGCGGTCTGGCCGCCGTTTTCGATGAGGAAGTTTATGATTCTCAAGGCGTCGACCGCACTGGTCACGCCGTCGTCATTGACGTCGTGCGCGTCCCTCGGGTTTGATAAGGCGGACACCTCAAGTTGGAAGTCATAGTCGTTCGACAATCGAAACGGACCAAATTCGAGAGCCCGAATGGTCAATTCCAGGTTCTCTTGTTTGACCTCTGCCCCCGGACGTCCGACCAACGTTCGTGTCTCGGGATCAAAGGTGAGCCAAGCCGGCAATTCCAATTTCACTTTCTGGTCTTCGTCCAGCACGAAATTGCCGCTGGCGTCTCGGACTCTTTTTCCGACTCGCAGGAGAAAGTTTTCGCCTTCGGGATCAGTCGCGATGTTATCAGGGATCTGCAACTCAAACTTGGAACCGATCGTGATGCGTTTGTTAGCGAAGACCGACGAGAGCACATTCGTGTCGAGCACTGGTGGCTCGTTGACTTCGTTAAGTTCCACTTTCACATTGATCGGTTCGATGGTCGAACTATTGCCATCGGAGACCCTCACCTGCAGCGTCACGTTGGCGGGATCGATCGCACGGAACGCAGCGAGATCGAAGTCACCACGTACTTTGAGGGTAAACGGATCGATGGCAGAAAGAGGTTTACCGGGGCTGTTCGCGGCAGACTCAAATTCAAAGAATGCCTGCGCCGTCCCGCCAACCAATTCGATCGAAAGTTGCGTGCCTGGGATCCCGACATCAGGATCGCCGACACGAATCCTTCCAACTCGATCGCCCGGACGCGGTACTTCGGACACAAAGATACGGTCAGTAATCACGAAGGCAGGTTCGTTGACATTGTTGACGTACACACGGAATGTTTGAGTTGAGGTCGCCAACTGACCGGTGTTGTCAATGATTTCGAAACTCAAATCATGGAACTCCGCCGCCTCATAATCAAGGGTCACGCCCTCGGCGAGCCGCAGTTCACCAGTCGCCGGTGAGAAATCAAAGAGTTCCGCGTGCTGCCCAGACACGGAGCCGAACGAATAATCGCTATCGGATCCTTCGGGATCCACTAAACTCAAAGTTGCGATCAGCAGTCCTGGCTGATTTTCGCTCGCGGGGCTGTTCCGGTTGTCATTTCGCGACAACACCGCCGGTTCATTGACGTCTTGAACGTTAACACGAATGACTGCTCGCGTCGCCATCACGGGGCTTCCGTTGTCGCTGACCGAAACCATCAACTGGATCAGCGGAAGCGTTTCAAAATCGAGCTTCTTACCCGGCTTTAAAGAAACGACGCCGGCGGGACTCAATTGCAAGAACGCATTCGGTTCAATAAGTTCGAAACGATGACTCTGACCTTCATCGGGATCGCTCACCTCGAGAGTAAACAATTCACCCGTTGCTGATTCGGCGACGTCGAAAGACTTGGTAACGATTTGAGGGGCATCGTTCTCATCAGAGATACGGATAATTTTTTCGACGATCGCAATACCAGGCGTTTGCCCAGGAGTCGAATTATTGTCGTTGACTTGCACCCGGAGAACGAGGAAGTCGGTCGTTTCAAAGTCCAGTGGAGCGATCAATCGCACGACCCCGGTGGTTTCATTCACTGAGAAGAAGGGCGATGCATCTCGTTCGAACGGGTTTTCTGGCGTGCTCGGAATAATCGTATAGGTCAACTGCTGACTCGAACCGGCATCCGGATCGACGGCATCGATCCGACCGATTACGGTGCCCGTTACTGGGCCGGCGATCGCCCCTTCGGGGACGGCAAATTCGTTGGGAGGAACAACAGGGGCTTCGTTGATGTCCCGCAGCTGCAGCGTGATGCGTGCCGTCACACTCGCGCCATACGAATCGGTCGCACGCACCCTCAGGACGCGTTCAGTATCGGCCTCGAAGTTCAGGTCTGCTCCTTCGCCGACGCGGATTTCCGCAGTAAAATCAGGCAGCGTCACGAGTTCGAGTCCGGTGCTGTCGCCGCCGATAAACTCGTATGACAACCCGGCGTTATCCGCGTCGAACGCGTCTACCTTCGCAATCACACTTCCGATTGGTGGGTTTTCATCGATGGTAAAGATCACATCGGCGCCGCTGGGCATGGTCGGAATGGTGTTTGGACGGAACTCGCTTTCAAAGAAGTAGTTGTCGTACTTCGAAATATCAAACGGAATAGTCGCCTCCGTGATCAAATTCGATACTTCGACCGTCCCCGAAACGGCGAGCTCGTAACTGCCAGGGAACAATCCGCTGATCTCAAAGATTCCGTTTTCATCTGTAACCGCCGCCGCTTCCGGTTGGACGTAACGCAACGTATCAAAACTCACGCTTGCGTTGTCACCGTAGGCCTGCAAACGCACGATCTGTTCACCCGGTGCGGACACGGTTACGGTGCTGCGTCGTGTGCCGGTAACCCCCGAACTCCGCGATGAGGCAACCAACTCTCCCTTCGCGTTATATGCATCGATCCGACCGAAAACGGTCGAAAACTCACTCGAGGACCAGTTGATAACATCGATCGAGGCTGAGCGAATCGGTTGAAAGAAATCGAAACGCAACGTGTCTGACGAACTAAAGAACGTGTCGAACGGCCCCGCTGCGAAGATGCGGTTACCGACGACTTGACTACTGACGCGTTGGCGAGCCGCAACGATATCGTCCGTCACAAAGACACCCGAGGCGCGGTCCCACGAGATCGTGACACCATCAAATTCCTGCGTCAGCGGGTAATCACTGTCCGTCGCCAAAGGATTCGCACCATCAAACGGCTGCACGACATCATTCGGTTCGAGAACCTTCACGAGGTCATCTCGCACGCCATTTCCATTGGTGTCAACGAACACAGTCACCCCTTCGGCAGGCAAGCGTGTATCGGCGGGAATGCCGTTGAGAATATCGCCCGCCGACGGCAGGAGCGTAATCTGGCCGCGCACGCCGCCAACGAAGTTGCTCTCACCAATATGATCGAGAGCGTGGTCGAACAACGCCGGATAAGAGATCTCTTCGTCATGGAATTCAAGGAGACCCGCCGGATCACTTTCGCCACCCCAAAAACCGGGTGCTACTTTTTGAATCGTTCCAAAAACCCAATCTTCATAGTCGCTGCCGATCGAATCCCCGATACGGCCCACATACCCGTACCCGTCGGTGGAAACGATCGTTTGTCCGCGACTGTTTTGCGTGACGACAGGGTGGTGATTGCTAAATGTTTCCACAAAAACAATCGGTGCAAACGAAGCATCGAAGAAGCTGAAGTAGTGCATGCCGACGGCATCGTAGGTGTCCCAATTAGCCGCCGAGCTGGTCGAATCAATGAACCCGTCATTATTGGTATCAATATCGTCGCCCACCACCGGAGCGGTGTCAGATTGAATCAGGAAATAACTCGCGTCGCTAAAGAAAGTATCTAGCGATCCGTCAGACTGAGAACTCGTGAAAATCCCACCGGGCAACCCATTGAATCCCGACTGATCACTCTCCAAAACATTCGCACCGAATGCGACATTGTGGGAATGACCGGCTTGCAAGAGCACGAGGAAACCATTCTGGCCGAACGACTGACCACTCAAATCAATCACGGTGTTAACTTCACCGACCCGGCTCGATCCTTCTTCGATAACCACGAAGTAAGTACCGGCGGGCAACACTTCATTTGGCTGTCCGCGCAACTCGATGTACTGGTCCGTCGTTTGGCTGACGGCCGACGACAAATATCCATCCACCAAAATTTCGCTAATCACCGGTGTGGTGAATTGATCGGGATCGATTTCCGGCAGCGTACGCACCGGCAACGTCTGATCTGCGAGGTTTTGCCAAGCGGCGTCTGAGTTCGCCACGTCGACCGACGCGGTCAAAACACTCGGTGTAATAACCGCAACCGGATTACTGGGGTCCGGTGACAGCATAACGCGTCGGGGCACATGCCAATCGTCAGGGGTGAAGGTGAAACGACTGACATCCAACACCGCACCAGGATCACCGCCGAGACTGCCCGACAGATTCAGATCTAAAATAACATCCGATGCGGGTTGTCGGTTCAGCGTCAGTTCCACAAAGTCGGAACCGATCGCGCCACCGACCACCGTCACGCCGGACTGGCTCAACGCGCCGGGCCCGGTCACGGGATTGCTTGGCGTGAGTCGAAACCCGATCACATCGGGTGCAATCCCAAAGTCGATGCTACTCAGCGATTCAAACCGAGTCAACGTGACACTTCGCGGATTGTTGCCAACCGCACTTCGTGTCAGAGCCACCGGCCGGACCGGTTCACTGACATTGATCGAGCTCATCACGATCGCGGTTTCGACAATGTTTGGTACCGCGTCGGGAATTTCGACGAGCAACGTAGACGTACGGCCGTTGTCATCGGCGTCAAACATCCAAACGTATGTCGACGTCGCAACAGGCCCGTCGGGTAGTACTCCGACAAGTTGTTCGGCGGTCGCGAGTGCCATCGAATCAGAATCGATCTCACCGGTTCGAATCGTTTGGCCGGTATCCGGGTCAACCTCCGTCGTGACGGAACGTGCCAACGTTCGACCGGCACCGTTGAGATCGAATGCAAAGAACTCGTCGTCCTTGTTGTCGAAACCGATCACCCGTCGTGTCTTAGAATCGAACAGCAGGTCCGACACGGTGTTGAGTCCCGCGTACCCGCCACCGATGAGCGTGGCTTGACCCGTGTTGATGTCAAGACGCGCAAGCGTGCGGGTCGAGCTTCCGGCGTCATCGCGAACTAACGTGTAAACCGTGTTGCCGACCCGGTCGTATGCTAAACCGCCTATGATATCTAGGTTTGATTCTGCAATGCGGATCCGTTCTCCCGTGTACGGATTCACCTGAAACACTTCGTTGGTTCGGGTGTCGACGCCGATCAACGAGTCATCTCTAACCCTAACGAGCCCATCCATGCGGCTGCGAGTGGGTTGCCCAATCGTGTCAATCTTGCCTTCCGAATCCACCTGAAACAACTGCGCGGCGCGGTAGAATTCTCCGTTGCGGTCCTCAACGACGGTATCGTTCCATCCGAACGTGAGGGCGGGGGCCGTTTGGACGAAACCTGGTGGTGGTTCGAGGCGAACCTCATAAGTTCCAGATACGACGGTCGGGAACGAATACAACCCATCGCCGTCGGTGCGCGTACTAACCTCTCCGTCATCCAACTGACCATTGGCGTTTTGGTCCAAGTAGACGCGAACGTCCGCCGCACCGACCTCGTCGTCCTGCCGCAAACCGTCTTGATTCGCATCGACGTAGACATCGCCACTGACCACGGCCAACAGATTGCGAGCTTCGAGCTTTTCGACTTGAACTCGGCGCTTCTCTCCATGTGGACGATTTGTTCGACCGAGCGCGCGAGCGAGGTTGCGACGACGCTGAGAGGTTGATGACAGTGCAGCGTTTTGCGTCGTGCGATCACCAACCCACCAATCTCGGAGAGAATTCGATTTGAAGCGTTTCATGATAAGAAATGAGTCCAATAGTTCCCGTTGCGAATGTTCCGTGGGTTACCGACGAAGGATCCAAATCGTCCCCTCGAATTCACCGACACGTCACCGATTTTCCAAGTCAAAAATAATGCACGAATGAGCACCATCGCAGATCCACATAGCGAACGTGAAATCCCCCGACAGAAACCCAAGGACGGACCGAACCGCCTAGATTAACTAGTAGAGGATAAATATGCATCCCAATCGGAACAACAGAAATTACTGACAACTGACGCACAATCGGAACAACCGTCGCCTTTCCGGGGTCCGATTGGGCGGGTTTTCGCAGTCGTGACTCAGCGGCTCCGATTCTCAAAGCTGGCCCGCCGGCCTAGTCGATGCCTACAATCTGGCGTCCGGGCTCCATCAGAGAGTCGGGGTCAATATTTGATGGAAAGGGTCGCGATGCCGAGTTGGAACCAAAAGATCGTCGGAAACCGGTCAATTTCACCGCGAAGAACGGTGTTTTTTGCCGCTACCATTCTCGTCGGCCTCGCGTCAGCGCCCGGCTTTGCCGTGGCCCAGGACGCGGCAGGTCCGATCTCGCATACCGGCCCGATTTCACGATCCGGCCAGTACCCTCAGACGCCCCCCACACCTCGGGCGAGCCTCGGTGGGATGCCCACCAGCGGGCAAATCGACGCTCATCGTGAACGCCTATTTAACGAATTGGCCGAGGAAGTTGCTCAATTTGATCGTTTGGGAAACCTGGTCCGCCGAGTCTCTCAGCTTGTCAAACCGAGCGTGATTCATATCGAGGCTCACAAGGTGACCGGAAAAGGGGCCACCGCCGAATCCTACGATGAAGCCGGCAGTGGTGTCGTGCTCGAAATCGCGGGGGACCGGTGGGTATTGACCAACCGTCACGTCATCAACGGCGCTTCGGTCGATCAAATCGTGATGCGGACGAGCGACGGACGACGGTGGGCTCCCGAGCAAATATTGATGGACCCCAGCACCGACGTTGCCGTGATGAAGCTGACAACGGCTCCTTTTCGCTCGGGTAATTCCGGTCGACGTCCGATGCCCGCCCCCGATCGTTTACCGCCACCCGCCCGGTTGGCCGACAGTGACCGGGTGCAAATCGGCGATTTCGTCATCGCCATCGGCAGCCCCTTCGGCCTCAGTCACTCGGTCACGTTCGGCATCATGAGTGCCAAGGGCCGTCGCGATCTCTCGTTGGGCGAAGAACGCATCGACTTGCAAGATTTCTTCCAAACCGATGCGGCAATCAATCCTGGCAACAGTGGTGGACCGCTGCTGAACCTTCGCGGCGAAGTGATCGGACTGAATACAGCCATCGCCAGCAGCAGTGGCGGCAGCGAAGGGATCGGTTTCGCGATCCCGATCAACATGGCCGCTCGCGTGGCCGAAGAGTTGATCCTGCACGGCCGACTCCGCCGCGGTTACCTCGGTGTCACCCTCGATCCCGAATTTGCCGCCGCTGAATTTCCGACCGGCTCAGGTCTTTACGCGTCGATGAAATTGAGCCCGGATGCCGGGGCCGGACTCTATCGTGAAGAAGAACTGAAATTCGGCGGGGCTCGCGTCAAGAACGTCCGAGCGGGCTCGCCGGCCGAAGCTGCCCGGTTGCAGAACGACGACATCATTCTGCAATTCGATGGCATCTTGATCGAAGACGATGATCACCTCGTGGCCCGTGTGGGGATGGCTCCTACCGACGAGCCACTCGAAATGATCATCCTGCGTGATGGCAAACGTTACCGCACCGAAGTCACGCTGCGGCAGATGCCCTAGTTACCCAAAGGACCACTAGCCTCAAGGACTAGTAGCCACTGCCTTTGGGATCGAAATATCCCGGCTCGTTTCCGGTTTTCCATTTGATGTTGCAACCGATCGAAGGCTTTTGCTCGAGCGCTGCCGATCGCCCAGCAAGCGTTTCGTCTAACGCGGCACGCAGATCAATGCCAGTCACGGCTTCACCGTTACTCGGTCGGCTACTGTCCAGTTGACCGCGGTAAGTGAGTTTCTTGTCTCGATCAAACAAGAAGAAATCCGGTGTGCAGGCGGCGCCATAGGCGATCGCGACAGATTGATCTTCATCGAGTGCGTAAGGAAACGCGTAACCCCGCTCCGCTTTCTCTGTCTTCATCGCATCGAAATTGTCTTGGGGATACGTTTCGACATCGTTGCTGTTGATTCCGACAACACCTACCCCGTGCTGCATGTATTCATCAGTCAGCAATTTTAATTGCTCGGCGACGTGTTTGACGTACGGACAGTGATTGCACATGAAGATCACCAGGAGAGCTTTGTTGTCCTGGAAATCAGCCAGCGAGACCGTGCCTCCTTCGGTTTCGGGAAGCGTGAAATCGGGGGCAGCGGTGCCCAGCGGCATCATCGTCGAAGCGGTACGAACCATAAGTCAATCGTATTGTTGAAGAAAACGGGTGAGTAAGGCGGGGACGTGGCGGGCGAGTCGCCCAGGCAGAAACAGTCTATCCCGTCGACCGCGTGTCCTGTAGGGCGCCGCGCATCGCCAACGAATTCAACTCCTTCGTTCCTGGGGTCCAACGCAAACATGCGTCGCCGCAACCGCCTCGTCTCATTATCCGCATCAGTCCAGGTCCGCAGCAAACTGTATTTTCTGGCCCGGAAGAATATGGTCACATTCGACCGTCAGTGCATTCTCGGCAACCCGATCCGGATCCATCAACTCGATTGAAATGGACTCGCCAGGCAACAGCTCCTTCAACGTTTGCGTCGATCGACTACCTGCGATCGAAAAATACGCATCCCGATAGAGCGGCGCGACACCGTCGTTCGTCACCTCTAATCGAACACGATCACCGACGCGAACCGCCTCCGTAATACGCAACCGGTATCCGGTCGCCATTCCGGCCGCCTTGATCCGCTCCTCAGACTGAAACTTCACTTGGTCGTTTCCAATCATGAACGTGATGTGAAACTTGCGAGCGTCCGATTCAAAACTGACGCCGTTGGGACCTTGCGGAGCCAACGCGAATTTCTGATCACGGCTGTTGTAGTAGCTGAACTCGCCGCCGCCCGGTGCTCTTCTCCAGCGATCCGAATTCAATATTTTCCAATCGATCTCGTTCTCTTCCGCGTGTTGTTTACACAGAAACGAATCATCAAAGACACCAAACCCCAGTGACAACAATTCAGCATCATCCTTGATCGGCGAGTACCGCGGATCGGACGCGTCAATACTGATCATCCAAGGAAGGTTCTCGAAACTCGACTGCAGATGTTTTAGAAACTTTGATTGGAAAGACTCATCTGGAAATGTTGCACCGAGTTTTCTCGGTCCGTCGTAGATGTGGTATTCGGCCCATAATCCGAACCCTGTTTCCAAATAGGCAATCCGTGGATCGCGGTCATAACGCGAGGCAAAGTTCTCGTAGAACTCCAAGGTGAACTGCTTCAGTGCCGCGTTACTCCAATCGCAAAAGTGCGTCGTCTTGCCTTCGCTCTTCGCAATCGTTTCGCGATAGTCGGAACGTAGTCGAATGTGATCGGGCACGGTCGTCTTTTTGCTCGGATAAACGAAATAGAAACGCAAGACCGCTTGATGGTTCCGGGATGCGGCGGCGTCGAGTACCGACTCAATCAGTGAGTAGTCATAGACTCCGTCGGGCCTGACGACTTCGTCGTACCCGCAATAGCGAAACTCCAACTGCACAGCTCTCGTGTCGACTTTTGGATTGTCCGTCCACAAAACAATCCCGGTCATCGGCTGGACTTGTGTGATAGACGATTTCAGACGCACTCGCGAAACGTCATCCGCACCAACGCGAGGCGGTCCCAATAGCATAATGGCGGCAAAAGCACAAAACGTCACGGTCCGAGCTAGCAACACTTGGCTACTCCATGGTCTGGTTGTGTTTGTCTTTCGTGGCGAGCATTCACGCCAACGAAGCGGTGGAAATCTCAACAAAACCACTTTATCACCCCACCAAGAAAATGGGGCGGCCGAATCGCCCGGGGCTCAATCTTCCACCTCGGCTACGTCGAATCGATTTACGCGCCCCGCGGAATCGTCGATGCTTCTCAGCGACAATTACGCTCGACGAACCTGTGAAACTCGCCCGTGAAACCGCAAATGCGAAAGATGCTTCCGTCGAATTGGCCTAAGGATCAAAGCTCCCTTTTGCTATCGTCGTCAAATCAAGGGCGACGAAACCGTTTCATTCCGGTGCGTCGGTTACAAGAGCCGGGCCCGCAACACCGCAATTTTGCCGGAGATTCCAAGGATGGGACACCCATTTTCAGCTGAAGCTCAGTTAAGTTCGATCAAGGAACTCCTTCAATCGATTGCCGAACCATTAGACCTTAATACCTCGGTTCGGCTCTGGAACGGCGAAGTGATTCCGCTCGGCACGAAGGCCGACGGGAAATATACCATCGAACTTTCCGGCCCGGGCGTGATCGGATCGCTGATCCGTCGCCCCACGTTAGAAACGCTCGTGCGGCTTTATGCGACCGGCCACATCAGCTTCGAGGGAGGCGACCTGATCGACTTCACGGCCGCTCTCAAAACCGAACGATCCAATCGCAGGCGGCTCAAGACCATCAGCAAAACGATGGTGGCCCGGCGGACGTTGCCATTTCTCTTTGCAAAAACAGACAACCGCGAACTCAACCAAGCCTTCCGTGACGACATGGTCGGCCGTACCGAATCCAAGCGAGATAACAAAGATTATATCCAGTTTCACTACGACGTCAGCAACGAGTTCTACAAACTCTTTCTCGGTTCCGAGGTGGTTTACACCTGTGCTTACTTCAAAGACTGGAACAACTCGCTGGACCAAGCCCAGCATGACAAACTCGATATGATCTGCCGCAAACTGCGGCTCGAGCCGGGCGAAAAAATGCTCGACATCGGCTGCGGGTGGGGCGGACTGATTTGTCATGCTGCCAAGCACTACGGCGTCCAAGCTCATGGCGTCACGCTATCACAAACACAACACGACTACGCAAAACAAAAGATCGACGAACTCGGATTGTCCGATCAAGTCACCGTCGAACTTTGCGACTATGCCGACCACCAGGGACAATACGACAAGATCTCCAGCATCGGGATGTCCGAGCACATCGGCGTCGCAAACTATCCCAAATACTTTGGCAAAATCAACTCGATGCTTCGCGACCGCGGCATCATGCTCAACCACGCCATCGCCAGTCGCGCCAAAGCATCTAAACGACTCGCCAAACGGATTCGTCCCGAACGCGCTTTCATTCTCAAATACATCTTTCCTGGCTCCGAACTGACCCCCGTCGGAATGACAACCGACTTCATGGAACGCAGCGGTTTCGAGGTTCACGACGTCGAGTCATGGCGCGAGCACTACGCACTGACGCTGAAGTACTGGTGCAAAAACCTGTCAGCCAACAAAGAGAAAGCGATCGAACTCGTCGGCGAAGAACGATACCGGTTATGGGTCGCCTACCTCGCGGGTGGATCAGCAGGCTTCGCCGCCGGATCAATCAAGATCTTCCAAGTCGTTGGCGTTAAACGAGCGGCCAAAGGCCTGACAGGAATGCCTCCCACCCGAGAACACCTCTACCGCGCCGCGTAGATCAGGAAGGCTGCGACGAGCTGATTCAGCAAGTCCAATGCAGAGTCCGTCGCATCAAGCTAGAGCGGATAGCGAACCTGATCCTGTCATGCGTGACAACTAAGCGTGCAGGCGTCTTTCGAGATATGAGCCGTTTTTCGTTTACTACGCTTGCGACGTTCAACCACGGCTAGCGTTGGGATGCGAAAGCTTCGTGGCTGACGAGACGTTGCGACTTTCCATCGTACGCCATGTCGGATCCCGTCTTTCGCGGATGGTTAATCACGATCGCGACGACACGCTACAGCCACGAACGTGAGTCTGTGGCTTGGGAGAACAAAACGAAGCAAGTCGCAACGCGACGATACAAAACTCGGGTGTGCGCACGAATGAACCACCGGGAGCAGCATCTGTCATCGCTTCGCGACTTGGTGTTTGCGGGGGGCGACGTCGACCCCGGACTCACGTCCGGGGCTTTCGCCTGCCGTCGCTATCGCGACTAGGAATGGAAGCAATACTGGCGCGGCCTAGTATTTGCACGTCTTCGCAATGATTTAGCAGTCCAGACTAACGCCCAAACGGCTCATAGGATTTTGCCAATTACACCTGCTTGGGTCCCTAGGTGTCGTCGAAATTAGGGCCCTGGCGGGTCAGCCACCATCGGGTCAATCAAGGCCGAGCCTAGCGTGGCCATGCGCCCACAAAGCTCGAACGGTCCCCTACGCCGGGAGTCATCCCGGTAACCATTACACGATGCCGATGGCCGAGAACTTGGCGTTGTGGAAGTTATTTCACAGGTAACTCGAATCGGTAGCCGATGTCGCGGATGGTGTGGATGAATTTGGGTTGGGAGGGTAGGGTTTCGAGTTTGCTTCGTAGAGTCGTGATACAGCGATCGACGCTGCGGTGGCTAACGATGATCGAACGGCCCCATACCGCATCAAGAATGCTGCTGCGGGCCAAAGCTCGATGAGGGTTCGTGACGAAGTATTCGAGCAAGCGATACTCTTTCTGGGTTAACGGAATTTCTTTCCCATCACGCGTCAGTTTGCGTGCGTCGCGATCGAGAACCAATTCACCGAGCACAATGAGCTCTTTGCCATCGATCAGCTCGCGTCGAAGTAGTCGCTTCACTCGGGCGAGCAACTCGCGAATCCCAAACGGTTTAGTGACGTAGTCATCGGCGCCCAATTCCAAACCACGCACGATCTCTTCCTCTTGGCCCTTCGCGGTCAGCATCACGATCGGAAAATGATGTTTGGCATGGCGTACACGACGGCATAGGTCGTAGCCGTTGATTTTAGGAAGCATGATGTCGAGCAACATCAGGTCCGGCGGTTGCGTCAGTGCATGTGTTAATCCGAGTTGGCCGTCGGTCGCCGTCGTAACATCAAATCCCGCCCCTCGAAAATTGTCACTCAGACCACGAAGCAAAGCAGGGTCATCTTCGACAATGAGAATCCGAGGCGATTGTCCCATCAAACCAGTCCCTCGTTCTTAGCCAAAATTCCATGTTTCTCGGACTTGTTTGCCACCGGCAACTGGACCGTGAAAGTACTGCCGACGTCGGGTTCACTCTCGACACGAATGCTACCGCCGTGTGAATCGACGATCGCGTGAACGATACTTAGTCCCAACCCACATCCGCCTCGCGACCGTGCGACACGCTGATCAACCTGAAAAAAGCGTTCAAAAATTCGGCTCGTCATGCGAGCATTCATCCCAATTCCGTTGTCTTGCACGGCGAGCAAAACATAAGCTCCATCAACACTTGTCGTGGCGGAAATTTGCCGATTTTCACCGCTGTATTTCCAGGCGTTCTCCAACAGATTAACGACTACCGTCACCAACACATCTTTATCGCCCGAAATGATTGCGGCTGGAGCGTGATGGATTGTCAAACAAGAATCGACGTCGCTCCAGTGTTCACGAAAGACAGCGGCAGCTTGTTCAACGACGTCACGCAAATCAATGATCTGAAAATCAAATTTTTGTCGGCGCTGATCGATACGCGAAAACGTTAAGAAGTTGTCGATCAACCGAGTCAGTCTCGCGTTCTCGTGGCTGATCAACTCGAGATATTCACGATTTCTTGCCTTTGATTTTGCGGTGGAAACGTCCTGATCCGAATCAAGCAACGTGTCGACTAAGAGCCGTATCGAAGACAGAGGCGTCTTGAGTTCGTGAGACACTGTCGCCACGAGGTCGTTCTTGAGCCTCGCCAAACGCAGCTTGCGTTGGAGGACGATTGAGAGCAACCATGCCAAAACGCACGTGATCGCAAACACGAGCAATGCGATCCAAACGTGCACGGCACGACGTTGTTGCGAACTGTCGTCGACGCCATTTTGCGGCAGCCTCTGCAAACCCAAGCGCAGACCACCCAGATCAACTCCGAGTGAGACGTCCACCATGCCGGGCGACACTTCCTGTGGCAGTGACACCACGAAAGTGACGTTTATGGGCAGTGGCACGTTGTCGGCTAACTCGAGCAATCGTTGCTTCAAGGTTGTTGTCTTGTAAAGTTCGATGAGCCGGCCGTCCGACGACGATCGGCTCCAAACGCCCGGCAACGAAGCCAACTTCAAATCGGGAGTCGCAAATTGGCTGTCAAAGACAGCGGCCGCCTCAGACGCGAGTAGCTCGGCACCTTGCGTCGGCAAGCGAGCATTTTCAAGATCCAATTCCTTCAGCCGCCTCATCAAAAATTGCCGCTGAGAAGATGACATCGGATTGCGATAATCGTTCAGATGCGTCTGAAGTTGTCGAGAGACTTTGTTCCATTGATCGGTGTCGGGTTCGAGCAATTCGAGCATCTGCAATTCGGCGGCGGCCGCGAACGAGCGTCCCTGTTCGTCGAGAGTTTCGCTTTGCCCGGCGAGCTGCGTCAGCAAGACCAATGCGGCGTCGGTCTCATTGAGTTTGAGAGAACACCGAACCTGAGCCTGCTGTGCTCGACAACGTGACGCCGCAGTGCCCTCGTTACGAGAGAGCTCAGCGTAGACGTCTCGTGCGGCATCGTATTCTTGTTCCACAAACTCCAGCCGTTGAGCCCGTCGCCAACGAGGATCAGATTCCATCGCCGTAATCCGACTCAAACCCTGCACATCCGGATAGATCAGTTTTCCTTGGTCGTCACAGATCAGAACGCTGTCGATGAAACCCTGAGAAACCAATCTTTCAAAATCGATTTCGGGTTGCTCGGCTTCCAACATCTCCGCTTCACGTTCGATTTGGTCGCTCCACCGATCACGAATCATCTGGCTGGCGGATTGCAATTGGATCTCGTAGGCCTCTTGCAATCGTTGATCCGCTGCCAGACGTTCGTTCCGGATCGCTTCGCGCATCATCCACGTCATGCCCAACGAGGGCACAAGTACGATTAGCAAAAGCAGCAGGATTGGCCACGCCAAACGGTCATCACGCATTCTCGACGCCTTTACTTCACGTCAAGGCTGGCGAGAATTTGGTCGCACGACTTCTGCAGCGTTTCGAAGATTTCCTTATCAGCGGTAAAACGTACATTCACCGCTGAATCATCGCCGAAGATGGCTGCCCGGTAGGCCTTCTTGGGCTTGTCGTTTTCGAAATATTCAAAAACCGCGACGACGCCTTCTCGGTCGCCTGCCTGAATGGTTTGAATACCCTCGTCGCTGAGTTCAAACGACGAACTGCGTCTTCGGTATTCGTCCAACGAAGCGTCCAACCACTCACGTACGGTTTCATGCTTCGATTGAATGTCGTCCAACGGGCCGGCCTCGATCCTGGCATCCATGGTGGCATCCGGATCGATAAGCTGCGTCGTCGACTTATTGTTGTCACCGAGACTAGAAGGTGTGTATGCGAACCAATTCGGGGGCAGTTCCACCGTGAACCGCTCCCGCTCTACCGACGTGCGAGTCTCCTCGTGTGGATGGCGTACTTCGGTCAAATCAGCGGTCACGCCACCGGCTTGGAATCGCAAGATGTACCGGTGCTCGTCATTGGAGATCCAGAACGTTTGTCCGATCTCAAGTTTGACGACGAAACACTCAAATTTTCCGACCGGAACCTCAATCGTTTCTAATTTTGGAACGCTCAGAGCAATCGGTACCTCCGTAGCGCCAAGCGACGAGATGACTTGCAACGTTGTTTCGTAGTTCTCTTTCAACGGTAATCGGCGAAAAACTTCCGCAGCTTGTTCATTATCAAACAAAGGTCCGCTTGATTTCAGAACGACAGGCTCATCCTTGTTCGCCAATTGTACGGTGACTTGATTGTCTTGGTATTTGGCCGACGCTTTGCCGAGCATCGTATGCATCCATGTGCTCTCAATCGGTGCAAACGTTTTGGCGTCGGCGAGGACGCGACTTTTGCCCCGCTGACCATTGATCGTCACGATTTGCCAATTCTGACATTCCCAAACGTCACGATCAGCCATCTTCGACTTAGCAACGCGGTAGACCTGCATTCCGACGCCGAGACCGGTTTGGAGTTTCATCTCAAAAACCAACTCATCGCCATCGCCCCAAGGCACAGGCAGTAACTCGGGTTCGCTCGGCAGATGCGTTTTTGCCTGATCGACCAGTTCCGTTTCGGTTGGGTAGTCGTCGACGACCGCTTGAAAAGCTTTGACAGCTTCGGCTGAATTGCCTTGTTTTTCATAGCACAACCCGATTCGGTATTGTGCTTGGGCGGCCGCGGTACGTGATTCATTAGCCGCCGTGACGACCTGTTGATACACCCGAATCGCTGCGGCCAGATCGCCGACCGTTTCCTCAGCGTAGATCCCTTTTTCCAACAGTTCCGCCGGGCTCTGCGCGTGCGCTGTCGGGGACAGCAGGAGCATGCCACCGGCGACCAATAGGGAGGCCGCCCCCACTCGCCAAAGCGTCAAACATTGGTCTCGCATTTCCAGGTTCCTTTCACTCTCGAATACTTCGTGGGCCACATGAAGCAGGACTGTAACCTGCTGGCGGCAACAACCGCCGAGAACCCATTAAGCTCAAATTAGGAACCGAATGTTACCATTGTGTTACGTCGGCGGTCCGTAGTTCGAAAATTTCTCACCCCGCACGCTTCCTCGCCAACCGGTTGAGGAGAGTCGGCCGCGTATCTCACCCGCCACAGGTCGCACGCATCCGTATCGCCGCCGCCTCAATGCTGTGATTTTGCTCGAGCAGATTTTTGGAAATCGATCGGAAGTTCTTTAATCGCTCACTGTCTTTGCTGAGTTCGACAATTTGGCGAGCGAGGGCATCAATGTTGCCCGGCGGAAAACACTCCCCTCCTTGCGTCGCGGCGACCAACTCGACAAACGCACCGTGAGCGGGTTGCAAGACCGGCACCCCGGAAGCCATCGCCTCGAGCAAAAATAAGCCCTTGGGATCTTCGTATGGCGTCGGGACGCTGAGCAGATCAAATGTTTGCATCAGGGATACCTTTTCGGCGAGCGAAGGGCTGCCGTGATAATGAAATCGATCCGACAAACCCGCCGCCCCGATCTTAGACATGATCTTATCGAGGTACGATCGATGATGCTCGCCCAACCACCCCGCCGCATGCAAGGTGATGTGTGAGTTCGCCGAATCTCGCGACAACCGTTCGAACGCGTCGGCGAGTACATGCAAACCTTTCTCGGGTGCAATTCGGGCGAAGTAGCCGACGCGAAACTCGCCGGGCGTTTTGTCGTGCGGAAGTTCGCTTCGTCCCGTGCCGGCTGGCTCCGTCGCGGATGCGTTGACACGAAACGGTGTGAGGTCAATCGAGAGCGGATGAATATCAAATTTCGATTCGGGGATATCAAACAGACCGCTCATCTTGTCGCGGTAAAAACGGCTGTAGGTGACAAACGTATCGACATCTGTGGCCAATCCTTTGCAGAGTTCAATCGCTTCGGCGCGAACGCTTTCGGGTAGTTGGTCGAGGAAGAGATCGTCGCCTTGTAGAACGACGACGATCTTGGCGTCAGGTAGTCGATCGGCGACCACGGGGATCATTCCGCCAATGAGCAGATTGCTGAAGATAATCGCGTCGGGACGAATCTCTGTTTCAAGCCACTGGACCAATCGTTCGATCTCGCTCGCCTGCCGTCCATGAGATCCGCGGAGCATCGACAGGGTCAGGTCGCCGAGTTTTGCCGGATCGGTGCCGACGGCACGCCGCGTCGCGGCGGAAATGATGCCCGGTCGATCCATCCATGACCTCATGAAACGGGGCACCCATCGCATCAGTGGAACCTGTTGCAGGAGGTATACCTGGATCCCGCCGAGGAAGACCTGATCCGACGCGATATCAACTTCATCGGTGCGGATCGGGGTGTAGACGGGTTGCAACAGGACGTCGTCACCGAGCGTACGCATCGCCTTGGCGAGCGAATTGTCGTGCATGCAACTGCCGCAGTACATTCCGGCGGCACCGGCGGTGAGATAGACGATTTTCAAATCAGATCACTGTTCAAAGGGGCAACAACGTCGATACTAGGGCTTTCCAATCCGTTTCACCCACTATACATCGACGTCATCATGCACCCATGGATCGCCGACCGAACGGCCTCCTTCGACAGCAGCGGGATCCGCCGCGTCTTTGACCTTGCCGCGAAACTCAAGGATCCCATCAACCTGTCGATCGGTCAGCCCGATTTTGACGTCCCCGACGAAATCAAAGAGGCGACGATCGAGGCGATCCGGTCGGGTCGCAACGCGTACTCCCCGACCCAGGGAATCGCCCCGCTGCGGGAAGCGATTTTGGCGGAGGTGAACGCCAAATATCCCGGGCAAGATCGCGACGTTTTCATCAGCAGCGGCACCAGCGGCGGTCTCGTCCTTTCGATGCTGTCGATGGTGAATCCGGGCGACGAAGTGATCTTTCTCGACCCGTACTTCGTCATGTACCCGGCTCTGGTCCGGTTGTGCGGTGGCGTTCCCGTGATGGTCGATTCGTATCCTGATTTCAGGCTCGACCCCGAAAAGATCGAAGCCGCCATCACTCCCAAGACCAAAATGATCTTGGTCAACAGCCCCGCCAACCCGACCGGCGTGACGGCTACGGAAGCCGATTTGAAAGCGGTCGCCGAAATCGCCGCCAAGCACAACGTGGCACTGCTGTCGGATGAAATTTACAGCCGTTTTTTCTACGACGGCGAGTTTTATTCCCCCGCTTCGGACAACCCCGACGCGATCGTGATCGATGGATTTAGCAAGTCGCACGCGATGACTGGATGGCGGGTCGGTTATGTGCACGGGCCACGTGAAGTGATCTCGACGATGTTGAAGATCCAACAGTATTCCTTCGTGTGCTCGCCACAACCGGCACAGTGGGGTGCACTGCGTGCGATGGAAGTTTCCATGAAAGCGAACGTTGACGAGTACCGTGCCAAACGTGATTATCTCGTCGATCAATTGTCACCGCACTATGAGTTGACATCGCCCGGAGGCGCGTTCTACCTATTCCCCAAAGCACCCGGAAATCAAGGCGGGGCAGCGTTCGTCGAACGTGCGATCTCGCAAGGATTGCTCATCATCCCCGGCAACATCTTCAGTCGACGCGATTCGCACTTTCGGATCAGTTTTGCCGCTAGCGATGAAACGCTCCGCCGCGGCGCCGAGATGTTGATCAAACTCGCTAAAGAATAGCGAAACGCTCCGGACGGGCCGCTCGTTTTAGAGCTCGACGCCAAAGAGTTCGGCTTGATTGCGGGTCCCCAACGCGCCCCACAATCCAAAAACGCTAGGGCTGCCGGGTGCGAGTTCGGCTTCGCCGCTCAAAGTCACCGTGCCTTTGCTGTCGCCACATTCGATCGAGTCGGTAATGAACTTGATCGAGCCGTCGCCCATCGCGATGTGACCTCCGCCTTGATGACGACTGCTCATCGTCAGCGTTCCGGTGGTCGTTTCGTCACCGCCAAAACAGAGTTCGCGATTCGGTGTTAGGATCGTGTTGAAACCGGTCATCAAAGGATTCGAGTCAGCCCACCGATAGCCACGACCTTGGGCACTGTTTGTCGGCAATTGGATAGACGAACCGCTATTCCAGAACTGGGGACGCATCTCATCAATGTGGCTGCGGCATGTCTCAACGTCATCTAAAACACCTCCGACCCAACCGTTCTGAATTGATGGCACGGTTCGGATGTCGTTGTCACCGAGATGGGTCGCGACTTCACCGAGCATGATCGTTGTTGACAAGCCATCGGTAACATCGTCAAACGTCGTCACCATTCGTGGCACGAACATGCCACGACCGGTCGCCCTCATTTGTGCTTCACCGCTGGGTGACCATTGACCGGCTTCGTACCGCCACAGCCCATCGTCCAAACCTTCGATCGCATCGCCGAGGCAAGCGGCAAAGTTGGTTCGTCCCAACGAGGGCAATCCGATACCCGGATCGGATGGGCAACGATAGACGGAGATCTCATTCGCCCAAGGCTCGTAGGAGCTCATCGAGGGAACCGGTCCCATGGCTGGATAGCGGTGGCTCGGGTCCTCGTAGCCTCCCGAAAACTCGTAGGCATCGAAACCCATCATCATCTCGTCGTAGTTCTCCTCAATGTTCTTATCACCTTCCGGTGGCGGACCAACGTACTCTTCGCTAATCGCCGACCAGATCGGCCCCTGGCTGATGTAAGGCGTTATCGAGACCAAAAAACTCAACCGAAATTGGTTGGTGTTGGTGGGATCGTTGGCGTTGCTGAACGTGCCGGTCCCGTGTGGCGGCAGGTGACCAAACGCGGCATGATACTGGGCAACACCGAGGGCGATTTGCCTGAAATTGTTGCTACAACTCATCCGACGGGCCGCCTCCCGAGCGGCTTGAACGGCAGGCAACAACAACCCGACGAGAACGCCGATAATCCCCACCACAACGAGCAACTCTAGCAGCGTGAATCCGTTACGATGTCGATATCGTTTCATGATGTCCCCGTGTTTTTGAAAACATCAGTTTAGCGATCCCGGGCGTACAGCGGGTTCCCGACGCAAACTTTTCAGAAAGAGTCATGCTGGTCTCCCTTTCTCCAACTCGCCTTCCGCCCTCGGATCCGAACTTTTCCATCGAGATGGTGAAGGACTGCTTGACGGCGGCGATTCAGCGTGGGGCCAGCGATGTGCACATTCAACCGCGTTCCCGGACGTGGGACGTTTCGTTTCGTATCGACGGTGTTTTGCAACCAGTCGATTCATTCGAGCGGAGCGAAGCGAGCGATCCCGTGGCGCGTTTGATGGCGTTGGCGGGTTTGCCGTCCTACCGGGCAGGAGTCCCGCAAGAAGGGCCGCTGAGGTGGCAGGGCGGCGATGGTGAAGAACGCGAGATGCGTGTGGGAATTTTCCCAACCGTTCACGGCAAACGCGCAGCGATCCGGATCATGGACGGCCGTGAATCGATTCGCCACCTCGATCGCCTCGGATTTGATTCCGAAATTCAGAGGCAATTGCAGTCCGTATGTGAATCACGAGACGGATGGTTGTTGGTCGCCGGTCCTGCGGGCAGCGGCAAGACAACGACACTGTACGCGTGTCTGTCACAGATCGCCGCGGGAGAGTTTCGACGCAGCGTTTTGACAATCGAAGACCCGATCGAGTCGGTGATCGATTCGATCAGCCAGAGTCAATTACAAGAAACCAGCGGCCTGACGTTGGCTTCAGCGATGCGGGCCGCCGTGCGACAAGATGCTGAGGTGTTGTTGGTCAGTGAGATCCGCGATGTCGAAACCGCCGAAGCCGTCCTGGCCGCTTCCATGACCGGGCATCTGTGCTTTTCCTCGATCCATGCCGGTTCGATTGGCGCGACGCTGCGACGGCTGGTGCAGATGGAACTACCGACCTTCGCAATACAGAGCGGTCTGCGTGGGGTTCTCTGCCAACGCTTGCTGCGGCGATCATGCACGACGTGTCGGGGCGACGCGAAGACCAACAAGACATCCGGCTGCGATCTATGTCACGGCACCGGATACCTCGGTCGAGTCCCGATCGCACAAATGGTCACGTTCGACGGGACCTCGACCGGACAATCGGTTTTCGACGCATTGATCAGCCATCGTCCTGCACCGGAAATTGATCAAGTCGCATCCCAGTCGGGAATCGAATCGTTGCGTGATCAAGCGAATCGGTTGGTGGATGAAGGACAGACAGACGCGGCTGAAGTGTTTCGCGTGTTGGGGCGAGCATCATGAGCGATACGGCTGATTCGACAACATTGGACAACGAATCGCTCGCGATGCTGCTCGAGGAAATAATCGCGATGGCCGCATCGGGTCGTTCCTTGGTCAGTGGGTTGGCCGATCTCGATGACGGTGCCATGGGAAAAATCGGGAGTGCCGCGAGCCTCGTTCGTACTCGGATCGAAAACGGGGAACCCGCCTCCGCGGCGATTGCCTCTTTGTCGGAAAAGTATCGGGCCCCCATCCGTGTCTCGATGGAAATCATGGCGGAAACGGGGTCGACGCAACCGATCTACGAAACCGTACGTTTGATTCGCGAGGCGAACGAAACCCGCCGTCAGGTTCAACTTTCAGTAGTCAATCCGATGTTTAACGTGGTCGTTGCGGCGACGGTCACGTTCTTTGTCCTACCGTGGATCATGGTGTCGCTTTCCGAAGCCGAACTGATCAAGTCAGCGTTCTCTCCGACGCCCACAGAAATCTGGCAAACGTTCGCGCAGAACTTTTTCATCGCCGGGGCCGCCACCGTTGCCGTCGTCGGATTGTTCGGCGCAATGTTGTACTGGAATTTGAAGCGATCACTCCGCGGCAGTGACGTGTCGCAGAGTTATTCGACGTTTTGCCGGTGGGTGGCGATGCGTGTCGGCCTTCCTCATTCGGCAAACGCCGGCAATACAGAAGCCGGACGAGTGATCGAGACGGCGGCTGAGGTGGCCGGCCCGCAGTTCGCTGAAGCTTGGGCGACCGTTGTTGAAAACATCCGCCGTGGTTCCCAAACGCCTGCTGCATTAGCGATGCCAAAAACCACACCGGAACCCGTCGGACAGTGCGTGATCGACTTAGTGTCGGGACGACGCGACGGTGCATCCATCGCCCTCGACATGTTGCGTCTGAGTGACCTGTACCGGCAAACTTCGCGTCGACGCCGAACATGGTGGATCGACGTGGTACCGCAACGGGTGAGCGCGATCCTGATGATCACGATGATCGTGATCATCCTGCGAGCCATCCTGCAGCCGCTATTCGACGTTGTCAGCGAGGTGGTGAGATGACCCCATCCCGTGTCACTGTCGAAGGCAGTATCGCGCAAGCCGCGGAAGCGGAACTGTGGAAGAACATCCGCGACGAAACACGCAGTCGACTAACGAGGGCGATCACGATCGCATATCTGTATCTGTTGGCATCCTTGATAGTTGGGTCCTATCTAATCAATTCCGTGAAAGAAGTGGGACGTGATGCCGTTTATTTTGTCGGATGGGAACCGACGGAACTTAACGTCAGTTGGATGACGCAATTTGTTTGGAGCTATGGGGTATTAGCACTCCTCGCGACGATCGTCTATGTCCTGACGATACTCTTCATCCACAACAAATTGCCCACCCAACTCGCTCTGACTGTGGGCCGAATGCCTTGGATCGGGTCGACCATGCGGATGGTTTCGATGGGTAGTTTTTGTCAATCGATGTATCAGTCCGTCGCTCGCTCGCAAACCTATGGCGACGCGTTAGCGACCGCATCGGAAGAAGTCAGCGATGCCGCTTTACGAAGGTGGTCTGCGATGTCGGCTCAGCGAATCCGAGGAGGGCAATCGTTGACGAATGTCCTCCAGTTGTGTCCGGTCCGAGACCAGCCGCTGTCCGCAGTGTGCGTGATGGTCGAGAACGCAAGATCCGTCGATGAGTCGGTCCGGGTGTGGCATCACGCGACGATGGAATGCCACAGTATGGCTCAATCGCGTCTGACCCGGGCGACCCAGTTCCTCTCGGTTTCGGGGCTCTTGGTTTCAGTATTTCTCGCTGCGTTTGCAATGTTGACCGCGTCAATGTTCATGTCGGTTGTTTTGGTGGGGCTCACCTAACCATGGAACAAATTCTTCCTGTTCTCTCATTCACGTTTGTGCTCGCGCTGCTGGCGGGAACGTTTCGTTCCATTCGCCTTAACTTGCTGCGCGACCCGGGCACAACGTCACAACGAATTGCCATCATCTTTTTCGAAACGATTGAGTGGCTGCTATGGACATCCTGTCTCATTTCACTCGTCGTTGCCGCACCGCATCCCATCACTATCGTGCTATTGATGATGTTCGCCGCGTCAATCGTCACGGCAGGGCGACTCCGTTATCGTGAGGAAGCGGGCTCGCTGAATCGATGGTTGCAATTGGCTGCCGAAACGGGTACGTCGATCATCCCTGTGGGAGAAAAGTTGGCCGACGGATTCCGTAGCCGAATCGCCAAACAAACAAGAGTGTTTGCGATGCGTCTGAATCGCGGCGAGTCGATCGTGGATGCGGCCCGGCGTTCGCGTTTGCCGCTCGACGCCGACACGCTCGCGGCGTTCCTCGTGCCGACGCCGGAAGTTGTGTCGAACAACGATGCCACACGTCTTTCGCTGCTGCGTGAATCGCGTGAACTGACGCTCCAAGACGAAAACTCGTCCAGGCCAACTTCACTCGTACCGCAACAATTTGTCTATGTCGTCGCGACAGCGTTCTTGGCGTGGTTGATTGCTATCTCGATTCGGACATATCTGACAAAGTTGTTCGACGAAATGTTTGAGCAGTTTTCGATGACATCTTCAATTACGACAGAAACGCTTAATTTCGTCGGCCTGATCGGTAATTTCCTGATCGCATTCATGGCGGTTTGGTTGGCGGTTTCGGTCGCGATTCGCTGGTTGCCGCTCTCGGTGGTGCGGTGGGTTCCTTGGTTCGGCGATCAGGCGGTAACGCGGTGGCGGTGCGACGTTCTCCAAGCGTTAGAACGTGGAATCCGTGTTCAACAACCTGCGAGCCAGATTTTTCACCTCGCCAGCCAATCCGCGCGGGTGCGGTGGGTTAGTCGACGCTGCGATGCGGTTCATCGGTTAGTTGAAAGTGGCACAACACTGCCCACCGCGATGCAAAACGCGAAACTGATCACTCCTCGCGAACGCGTGTGGCTGACCACTGCCGAACGAAACGGCAACCTCGCTGACGCGATCCAACTATTGGTCGGAAACCTCCAACGTCGACAAACGCTATTATGGAAGCTCCGCATGGCATGGTTCGTGCCGGTAGCGACGCTGCTGATCGGAATCTTTGTTTTGGCACACACGATGTACATGTTCTACCTGATGAACACCTTCATCCTCGCATTGTCCTAGGAATCACGAATCGCTCTTATGAATTCTGGGCCTTCTCTTCACCGCCGACGTAGTAATGATGGCTTCTTGCTTTTGGAGATTCTGCTCGCGTTGACGTTTTTGGCTGTCGCGACTGGATTAACCCTCAAGCTGCACCAATCCCGACTCGACTTTGATCGCGTCTCGACGGAACGCCTAGCCGATCAACTCGCGATCGAGAACTTGGCTGAAACATTGTCTGTGGTCCCTTATTCGGAGATCTCTGCTGCCGCCTCGCGTCTTACTGAAGAATCTGATGTGCAATTGGATGTTGAGCCATTCGAATCGGGTTCCGCAAAAGGTCGTCATGTGCTGATTTCGATCGAATCGGCAAGCGGCCCGCTGACGCACCACGTTTGGCGTTTGGAGGCAACACCATGAATCGGGTATTGAATCACGGCATACAAAAAGTTTCGGCGGGATACACGCTGATTGAAGTGCTAGTGGTGCTTTCCCTGGTGAGTTCGCTCATGGGTGGCACGATCGGGTTAATGTCAATCGTGCAAAAGAGTGACAAGACTTCCAAACAGGGTTTTTCGGTTCGACAGGAACTCCGCCGTTTCGCCGATGACGTTCGCCGCGACACGCATTCGGCGAGTGACGTTCAAACCGATCAGACCAGCTTGACACTGTCACGTGAATCATCGACGCAACCAATCGTCTATCGCGTCGAATCGACAACGAGTGTGAGTCGTGTTGTTCTCAATCCGGACGAATCGAGCGTAACACGGGACGAATACGCGATCGGCCGCGACGCCGGAATCCAGATTGAATTGCTGGACAACAACAAACTCGTTCAGTGGACGATCACCGAATCAGACCGTCCAAACGCTCCCATCCGGATCGTCGCGGCAAGGAGGCTCGCACCATGAGTTCCTTTGCGTACCCATCGCAAGTTGGACGCAACCGACGTGGATCGGCTTCATTGGTTCTCGTTTTGATCTTGGCACTACTCGTGGGCACGTTTGCTGCGTCCGTGACAAGCCGTGCATCACATGAACGGCGCAACGAACATCACCACCGTTCGATCGCAACCTTAGAATCGGCGATCGAAGCGGTCGCTCAATCAGGCGAGATGGAAGAAACCGAAATCCGGCTTCCCCTCGGTAGTTCAGAAGCAACCGATGAGACGGGACGGTGGATTGTTGTTGAAACGATCACGCAGCCTGACGAAACTCGGTTGTACCAAGCCACGCTTTACCACAACGGCCAATCCGGCCTTACGGTCCGCAGACCGATGGAGAGAAACTAACAAGTCGCGTTTCCTGCCGTTGCCAGTCGATTCGCTGTTGGAGCGATTGGCTTAGCCAATACCCTTTGTGTCGGATGGCCCGCGAGATCCCCCTCGGTTTAATTGTTCATTTCGATCGTCCTTCTATCTTGATAGATTCTCATGTCTTCTCCTCGACACGCATTCACACTCGTTGAACTCTTGGTCGTGATCGCCATCATCGGAGTCCTGGTCGGTTTGGCGGCCCCGGCGGTGCAGACGATGCGTGAATCGTCGCGTCGTGCGGCGTGTCAAGCTCGCCTAACACCAATCGGAATGGCAATCCAGAGCTATCACGATCGATGGCTGCACTTCCCCGTGGGCACCGTAGCGGAGTCTGGACCGGTGGAAAGCGTTGCGGCGGGCAATCATCACAACTGGCTCGGTCGCCTGCTCGACCTGTTGGATCAATCCGTCATCGCTGCCCACATCGATCGATCGGTGAGTGTCTACGATGAAGCCAACGCGGCGGTTTTAGAACTAAGCTATTCCGGCGTCCAATGTCCTTCGGCGACTCGCAACCAAAGCAACGCGAGCAGTTACGTGGGCCTGCACCATCCGACCGAAAAGTCGATCGACGAAAAGGATCACGGAGTGTTTGTCTTAAACCTTCCAATCAATCGTGACGACATCACCGACGGCTTGTCGAACACCGCGTTCGTATCTGAAAAACTAACCCCCTACGATGATCTAGGCTGGCTCAGCGGAACGCGGGCGACGCTCCGAAACGTCGGTGGAGGGATCGTTGCGTCCGGCGATCCATTTGCATCAGCACCACCGTCGACAGTCGGATCCATCGGCAGTCACCACCCGGCGGGTGTGCACATGCTTTTCGGATCGGGTGAGATTCGATTCGTCGCCAACCAAACCGATCCACGCGTTCTCCAACAGATGGTCGACCGCCGTGACGGGCAATTACCACAGCAATTTCAATCGCTCGAAACGCTGCGTCGTCAAAGCATCCAATGAAGAGCATGCCGCACGACGAAGCTCATCCGGATTGGGTCCTGTTAGGCTGGCTCGCGGTTTGGTCGCTGGTGCTCACGTTCACGATCGGCGGTATCCTCAACGGTCAAACCAGCCGAGGTTTGCCCGATGAAACTCAGTTGACATTGGGACTGGCGTTGGGAGGTTTGTGTGCGGCTTGGATCACGATCGGATCGTGGGTCGCGTTGATCCATTTGCCGAGGCGTGATGATTTGCAGACCCGCAGTGACACGGCGAAACAGCAGATGCGACCGCGGATCGCGGTGGTGCTGGCGTGGTTTGCAAACCTCGTCCTTTTCATTGCGCTGATTCCACAAGAATTCGACATCATTGCCCAGCTCTTGGCCATTGTCGGGCTCGGGATCACCGGCCCCATGATCGCTTGGCAATGGTCGCATCGACGAATCCACCGTGGTGAGCCGCAAACGGCCGGGCGTCAAAGCATCCGTCAAATCCTAGGGATCGCATTCACGATCGCTGTCGCGATGGCCTCGCTCAAACTCTACGAACGTTGCCTCGGCTTATCGGCCTCGGCGACCACATTGCTTGTTTCTGTGGCGATCAGTTGGCTTCTGATGCTAAGGATCATGCTCGGCCGATGGTGGGCATTCATCTTCGCCGTGCTCCCAACCGGTTTCTTCTTCAGGATGGTTGTGCTCTCGCTGATCGATCTACGTAGCCGAGATTCAGAAGCACAAATTTTACGAAGCACGGGCATCCTGGTCGGCTTCTATTTCTTTGCGTTGATTTTCTTATTGCTCATGCGATCGAGCGGACACCGTTGGTTTGGTGAACCAACCGAACCACTCACCAACCGCGATAATAGTGCGTTGTCGAACGATGACGACGCTGCGGCACGTGATGAGGTTGGTGCGTCACCGATTCTTTGAATTCCAATGGACGATGATGCGAGTACCGTCCTGGATAGTGGCTATCAAATTTGTGCTGGGCGCGGAACATCGGGGCGTTGAGCAAGTCCGGTGGCTCAAAGCTGCCGGTCGCATAGGGATCGTAGACGTAACCCATTCCGTAGCCGGCACCGAATCGCGTGTTGTACATGGGAACGCTGTAGCCGTACCCAAAACCTGATCGCGAAAAACCTTGCGACGAGGCACGCGAAACGTCAACGACGAGGAACAGCGCGGCGACGATTGAAAATGCGACGGTGGTAAGCGTGTGACGAGCCAAGGGAATCTCCACGTTCAAGAGCACCGAGTGACTCACGAATCGTGTCACCCCGGAGATCAACGCTAGGTCACACAATCAAACTCATCATCCTTGGTCGCTCAAATGACAAGCCGCAATTGCGATAAAACCCGACGCAAGCCATGCATTCATCACAACCGGCATCCGCGGAAGCTCATCGCGATCCGAACTGAAATTGGGTACAGCGTTTAGATTCTCCGGAATTCCTTATCCCGAGGAATTCTGACGAAATTCACTACGTCATTCAGTTTCCGCTCGGTCGGCACCGTTCATGCCCTGGCAGTTCGGGCACGCGTACAGCTTGCGGGAGGCGATTGGTTCATTCGTGATGGGTCCGCCGCACCGAGGGCACTCGGTTTTTCCGTAGACACGAAACCGTTCCCGATTGTTCAGTTTCGCAAGTGGCTTGCCCGCTTCCCCTGCGGTCACACTGATAATCCGGCCATGTTTGAGGCTGACCTTCATCATCTTGGTGAGCGATTTCCAAAGACTTGCAAACTCTTCCGAAGTCAGATCTTTGCCGGCACAATTGGGATCGATACCGGTTTCGAACAGAATCTCAGCTCGAAGAATATTGCCGATGCCTGCGATAACGGATTGATCCAAGAGCAATCCGCCGATCGGTTTGCCGCTAGTCGAGACATTCGACCAAAAGTCGGCTTTCCTCCCGCCGGCCAACGGATCCGGGCCGAGCTTGTCAACGATCGATGACCGTGTCTCCGAATCAATCACCCTGCACTGAGTTGGACCACGCAAGTCGAGAGTGTACTCCGGTGCCACCATTCGCATCCGCACCTGACCACGCGGGGGTGAGGGCGGCGAAGGCTCGCACACGAAGCTTCCGTAGCGACCCAAATGCACATGCACGATGCGGTCACCTTCGAACCCATAGAAAAGGTGTTTGCCTGCCGCGGTGACCGATTCCAAGATCCGCCCATTCACCTTTTTGGCGTCAGGCGTAAACCGTCCTTGCGGACTGGTGACCTTCAGCATTTCTCCAGCAAACTGGCGTGAATGCTCGGCGGCCAAAAAATGTGTTTTATGGCCTTCAGGCATTCAAACGGGCTCGGCGGAGTTTTCTTACGTTCAACGGACGATTGCGTCAGCCGCACGACTGGGCACGAAAGAACGGAGTGTCAGGCAAACGACCTTCGCTGCGTACCGTCGCGATCGCTTCCTCGATGACTTCGTTGTAGTACTTCAATCGCGTTTCGGAGTGGTCGAGCGAACCCCCGAACGAACGATCCAAGTCGAGGTAAATCAGCGGAACCGGGATTTCAACGACGCTCAATCCGGATGCGGCCGCCTCAACCCACAACTGCAGCGGCATCGCGTAGCCATCATTCGTGATTCGCATCGCGCGAAGAGCATCGGCTCGGTAGGCTTTGAAACCACAAAACGCGTCCGTCAACGCAAACCCGAGTCTCTCATTGATGTCCGCGGTGATGCGGCGGTTGATGAACATTCGCTCCGCAGGCGGCTCATCGTCACCTTCGTATTTCTTCAGGTAACGGCTTCCCGAGACGATATCCGCATTGCGTGCCGCTTCGATGAAGCGAGGAATCCGATGCGGTTGATGTTGCCCGTCACAGTCGAGGGTGACGACGCCCTCATAACCTTGATCGAGAGTGTAGGCAAAGGCACTTTGCAGTCCGGCACCGTAACCACGGTTTTTGGGGTGGTGGATGACCGCGATTTGATCCGGCTGGGCTGCCCGTCGGGCCTCTAGCTTTTCAGCCGTTCCGTCATTACTCCCGTCATTAACGACGAGAATCTGGTCGCTGTAGCGGAGTACTTGATCGAGCACCTCGTCGACGTAGTTGACCTCGTTATAAACGGGTAGCGCGGTCAGCCAGCGGGAGCTCATGCAGCGAGGGTACTCGTCGTGGTTACAGCGGTCATCAGGAACAGGAGCGGTCATAAAAGTCCTTCGTGTTGAAATCGTATGATCCGCCTTCCGTGGGGAGAGGTCGGTCGTCAAGTCGGCGACACATCTGCCACTGCGACAGAAGCGGATCATTCCATGGTAGGGACGGAGCAAGCGGTGTTCCACAACGTCCTTAAGCCATACGTTACACCAGTTTTCACCAAAAAATACGAATAAGCAGGCAAAGTTGAGGTTGACGATACTGAGCAACTTCGCCAAACTCCGCCACTTCTCCCGAGTCGACCACGCCGTTAGGCCAGTCGGAATCTCGCGAGACCACAAGTGGGAGAACCGACCACTGACGATTGATCGCACGTGAATTGCGGCATTTTTCAGGATTGAGTCGTTTCGCCGAACCACCCGACAACCCGAGTCGTGACCAATATGGCAAAACAATCCAAGCGGTATCGCGCCGCGCTTGCAAAGCAACCAAAAGAGCTCCAACCGCTATCCAAAGCGGTCGAGACGCTAAAGACATACGACGCAACGAAGTTCGACCAAACTGTCGAAGTTCACATGCGTTTGGGTGTCGACCCCAATCAAGCGGACCAAATCATTCGTGGTTCGCTGGTTCTTCCTCACGGTATTGGCAAAACTCAACGTGTTGTTGTGTTTGCTAAGGGCGACGCTGCAAAAGCCGCCGAAGCCGCGGGTGCTGACGAAGTCGGCCAGGAAGATTTGGCTAAAAAGATCAAAGACGGTTTCACTGACTTTGACGTTTGTATCGCTGCCCCAGACATGATGGGCTTAGTCGGTCCACTCGGCCGAGTGCTCGGTCCCCGTGGTTTGATGCCGAGTCCGCGTGCCGGAACGGTTACCGCCGACGTCGGTAAAGTGGTCGGTGAATACAAGGCTGGTAAGGTCGAATTCCGAAACGACAAAGGTGGCAACGTCCACGCGATGGTCGGGAAGATCAGCTTTGAGTCACAAAAACTCGAAGAAAACATCACCGCCTTCGTCAACTACATCTCTGGTATGAAGCCTTCGACGATCAAGGGGACGTACATCAAAGGCGTTGCCATTTGTGCAACGATGACACCGAGCGTCCGAGTCCAGACCTAAGCAAGCCACTCTCCGAGCCCCTGCCTCTCCGCAGACGCAACCTCACAATTGAAATGTGAGATCAAGCGTTTCAGGAATTTCCGAGACGGTTGTGGTTCACGCGAATCGGTAACCTGAATTTTTGCCCAGCCGCGGTTAACGCGGAGATGAGTTTAGACAGCGAAAAAATCAAATGAGTAAATACGTTAAAGACCTGGTCACGCGTGACCTGAAGCGTCGACTCGAAGGGGTCTCCGATGCGGTGCTCGTTAGCTGCAGCGGCATGGACGCGAACACGACCAACGAACTGCGTGGCGAACTAAGCGAAAAAAACATCCAGATGATGGTTGTCAAAAACTCGCTGGCTCGTCGGGCAACCGAAGGCTCCACGCTGGCACCAGCGTTTGAAGGCACTCGCGGCCAAGTCGCGTTGATCTGGGGTTCGAGTGATTTCGTGTCGCTCGTGAAGGAAGCCGTACGCCTCGACAAAGATGCCGAGAAGTACAGCAAATTCATCGCCACCGGCGGCGTCATGGACGGTGAACCTCTCGACCAGGAGGGCGTCAAAGCCATTAGCAAATGGCCTAGTCGCGAAGAGCAAATCTCGATGTTGGTCGGCCAAATCCTGGGACCAGGATCGACCCTCAGTGCTGCGATGCTCGGCCCTGGTCGAATGCTCAACAGCCAAATCAAGAGCAAGGGCGAAGGCGACGAGTCGTAACGTCTCCTTTATCAAACCCAAGCACTTTCCCAATCCAACTTTTCCGAATCACCTTTTTCGTTTTTGAGGTAGTTTGACATGTCCGAAGAAGCAACTGCGGTCGCCGAGTACAGCGCCGAAGCCAAAGAAATGGGCGACAAGATCGCCAACATGACCCTGAAACAAGCCAAAGAATTGAGCGACTACCTCAAGGATGTGCATGGTATTGAGCCTGCCGCCGGCGGTGGTGCTGTGATGATGGCTCCTGCTGATGGTGGTGGCGCTGCCGCTGCTGTTGAGCAAACCGAATTCAACGTCGTCCTGACCAGCTTCGGCGATAAGAAGCTGAACGTTGTGAAGGTCGTCAAGAACATCACCGGTGCTTCCCTCATGGAAGCCAAGAAGATGGTCGAAGGCGTGCCTGCCACCCTCAAAGAAGCCGTCTCGAAAGAAGATGCTGAGAAGATCAAGGCTGAAATCGAAGAAGCCGGTGGAGCTGTCGAACTCAAGTAGTTCGCCGCGGTGGTTTCGGAAACCTAACACGAACGTTCGTCGAGTTCTTTTCGGATTCGACGAACGTTTTTTCCTGCGCGGACATTAGCAAGACAGCTCGCCTGGCTAGGCTAACGCAATTTTGGAAAAAAGACGTCGTCTTGATAGGTAGCCTAGGTTCGCCAGAACGTGGTCCACCGTCTGGCGACGTTGGCTACATCAAATGTCAAGCTGGTTCAGGTCCATCCACTCGACACATCATCCGCACTGTAATGGTGCAGCCCTAATGGGCATCAGATCGCCGACAGAATCAATATCGTCGCTTTCTCGATTCTTGATCGCCACGTCGTGTAATGAAGTGGAACGCGATTGCGCCCAATAGGGCTGCGATGACAGCGACCGCTGCAATTTGGCCGATCATCTGAACGCCCATCGGATCGTCGGAGGTGGGACGCAGGTCCGTGATCACTCCGGCAACGATCAGTGGCGCAAATTGCTTCCCGCCATGCTGTTGCATGAAGTCCGACTCATAGCTCCAGAGCCGGTAGAAGAATCCTTCGACCCGGATGGCGCGATTGAAGGTCGACACGAGTTGTTCGGACCCATCAGTGTCGGTGCGCAGGAAATCCGGTAACGTTGCCATCACGATTGTGACCGGATAACGATTCTCCATCACCACCGGTTCGCGATCAGGCACCTCGATCTGTAATTGCACGGCACCGAGATCACCGATCGCGTCAATCTCATAGTAGTGGTCGCCGCCGATCTCGCGGCGTCGCTGTTCGGTTTCGACAGCCACGCGTGTAATTCGTACGGTTTCGACGTCAAGCCGAATCCAATCACCGATGAAACCGCCTGGATTTTGAAGTAGGTCTACCGGGGATGCGTCGATCACGGTCGCTTTCATTCGCTGGATCGCGTTTCGCAGCTTTTCGTTTTTTGGGGCGTCGCCTGAGACGACGCCGGCCGCACCAATCATCGGATAGAAAACCGCCGAATCCGATTCCGATAGAGGTTCTCGATCCAACTCATTGACTTCGGCCAGTCGGCTCAGGTCAACGCCTTGGAGCGAGAGCACTTCGTCGGCGGGAGACTCGGGCTGCTTCGGGGTCCACCGTAAACGCCCTGCCACATCGACGATCATGGCGAGCGTCTCGTTCGATGCCGGGTTTCGAATTCGCACAGCAACACCAGAGAGATGATCACCTGGGACCGCTTCATCCGGTAAAGATCGCGAAACAAGAATTCGAGGCACGCCATTGATCGGAGACAACTGAATGATCTCAATGCGATCGAGGTTGAGGTACTCTTGGAGGGTGGTACTAACCGGAATCGACTGTGATTCGACAATCACATCGTCGACCCTGACAGCATCACCAACTGATGGCGACGACGCGGACTTTGCCAGCCGCTCCCGCAAAACGGCGTCACTCAGCCGATCGATTCGAAACACGACCTTGGCGATCTCATCGGCGTTGAGTCGTGGGTTGCTGACGTCCGGTCGTGCCTCTTCGGCAATACTGTCCAACCGCTGCGGGTCGTAGCCGGGTAAGAGGTCCATCAACGACTGCGCCGACAATGGTGATGTCGCGATCAGCGATCCGACCGCAATCATGAAACTCAAGACGACGTCCTTGCGAGCACGTCGCTCTCGAAGTTGCCGATTCAGGACGGCGGTCCGCCACATCACCCAAGACGAAAACAGTAAACCGATCACGACTGACCCCACGACGATCCACCACATCGGAATATCGTCGTCTTGGTCAGTTTGCTCGCTCCGGCTTGGGTCCGCCGCAAGAATCGCTCTAGTAATGATCGGGTTCCCGTTGGCCAGGAATGAGGCGAGGTGGCCGACGATCACGGGCGTCAGCTCAGCACCGGCTTCGGATTGGTAAGACAATCGCTTTACAAATTCGCCGTGCACCTCGACGATCGGACGCGGCGAAGTGATCGAAAAGGACTGCTTAACAGCTTCCGGCTCGGCGTCCGGCGAGCCTTGATCGGAATCTGAAACCAAGCCGTCGAACTCCTTGGGGAGGTCAGCGACAATGACGAGCCACGGTCGGCGGCTGGCATCAAGCGGCATCAGCCACAGGTTCCAGTAGTGCTGCAATTGGTAGGGGTTCTCCGGTGCCGCCACCTTCTCGATTCGCACCAATTCGCCGCGCCCGATCAAACTACGACCGCGATAAACCTCCGGCTGTTGAAGCAGGGGCAGCACGCCAGCAACCGTGGCGACCGGTCGATACCGCATCAGCGATTCCAGCCGCCCCCCGTCAACTCGGTGCATCGCAAGAGTCGTCAACAACGCAGGCCCATCGGCTGCCCTCCACACCGTGCCGTCTTTCGCCGATTCGATCAATCGCTGCTGAACCGCCAACGCCAAGAAGGATTCATCGCGTTCGGATTCGAGAACGAGGTCGTCTTCATCAACGTCGATGTCATCGCCACGTAACCATTGCGACAGGAGAGTTGTCAATTCATCGTCCGACTTGGTGTCCCGCCACTCCTCGAATTGACCCCGCTTTTGTGACGTCCATTCTTCCGGGCCGCGATCCGATCGGTTCGCTGAAGAATCACCCTCGTCTGAGGCGATCACCGTTTGACCGCGACCAGGTGCTTGGCCTGGGGGCTGGTTCGTCGCCGTCGCCGGCCCCGCAGAAGCGACCGCAACTTGCCGAGCGGTTTCGGGGAAAAAGACGTGATAGACTCCGGGTCGAGACGCCTGCCGCATGACCACGACAACGAGTGCCAACACGATGGTTAATCGTAGAACACGTCGCCACGATTGGCCGGCGGAAGGAGCTTTTCGACGGGAGGACGTCCTACCGTAGAGAGATTCGCCGTGAAGTTGACTGGGGATTCGCATCGCAAATTAGCCACGGAAGTTTGAGAACGCGTACCACTGTATTGGCAAACTGTCGACCAACAAACCGTCGAAAAGGTTGCTAGTCCGTTACCCGCACTTTACCCTAGAGGAGTGTCGCTCAACATGCCGACGTCATGGCGACAATTCGTCGAATTACCTCTCCAGCAATAGCTCCCTATGCCGCCATCGCATTTATTGGCTCGCTTAAAGTCGTCCGCGACCTCGCTACCATCAACAGGGGGGGCGACTTGGCCCGTCGTGGCAGTGCTGATTCTTGGCAATTTCATTGGAGGATCGATCGCGCGCGCCGAAGGTGAACCGGCGGCCGACTTCGTCAACCAATTAAGGTCGGTCGGTTACTACGACATGGCGCTCGCCTATCTGAACCGGTTGGAGGAATACCCCGGTGTCGACTCGGCATACCTAACGACCGTGCCTCTCGAGAAGGCCCAAACGTACATCGACTCAGCCGTCGCAGCTCGCTCGGTTGACCAACGGGATGAACTGTTTGCAAACGCCGAAAAGGAACTGCAATCGTTTCTCAAGAATCATCCCAACAACGAGCGAGCCTCCGAAGCCCGATCCCAATTAGGAAAATTGAGGATGTTTCGGGCGTCCCAGTTCATGATTGGAGACGTCGATGATACGGATCGTCGCAAGGCACGCGAACTCTACCAAGCGGCGGCGGATACCTTCGACAACATCATCGAAGAACTCAAATCGACGCTGAAAGAAATGCAGGGGGCGAAAATCGATCCCACAAAAGATCCCGACAAAGCGGCATTGCGTGACCAGTATCGGTTTGAATTCTTGATGGCCCAGCACAACGCGGGTGAGGCCCGCTTGATGTCCGCCGAGACGTTTAAGGATCCCGCCAAAGATGCCACCAAGCAATTGAACGAAGCACTTCAGATTTACACCGATCTGAGTGAAAAATACGAGTCCTACGTGCAAGGCGCGACCGCGTTTTACTCCCGCGGCCGCGTCGAAAAAACACTCGGCAAACGCGATCAAGCCTACGACAGTTTCTCACGCATGCTCGAACAAGCGGAGGTCAATGAACTCCGAGATGCGAAGTTCGGCGCCGCGACCGGATTGGTCGACTTGATCCTCACTGATGAAAAGAACGACTACGCCGAAGCGATCAAAATTGCCGAACCGCTCGAACGCACTCTGCGACCCAATGAGGAAAGGACCCAAGTCGCTCAGGATTTACGGGTTGCCCTCGCGAGAGCTTATCTGGCCAAAAACAAAGACGAGAAAAACACAAAACCCAACGAGCGAAAACGCGCCGTTTCTGACGCACGAAAATTGCTCTTACAGGCAAAAAAAATTCCGGGCACCCACGCTGACGCCGTGATCGAATTGCTCGCTGAGGTCGGTATCGATGCTTCCGCTACCGAAGCGGTTGCGGAGATGCCGACGGCGGAAGATCCCAATAGTTTTGACGAGGCGCTCGCATCGGCGCGGCAGATTTTTCAAACGGTCCAAACGCTCTCCGAACAACTCGAGATGCTGAAGAAGCAAGGTGGAACAGGCGAGCAAGTTAAATCGTTGGAAGACTCGATCACCTCCGCCCGCCAAACCGGAATCGTGATCCTTCGCCGCGGCTTGTCGATGATCCACGCGGAAACCGAATCCGTTCCGATCAACGAGGCACGTCAATTTCTTGCTTTTCTGTTGCTGCAAGAAAAGAACTACCGAGACAGCTTTGTGGTTGGCAATTTTCTCGCCCATTTCGCTCCCGGGACCGAAACGGGATTGAGTGGCGGACTGATTGCGTTGAACTCAGCCCAACAAATCATTTCCTCCGAAGGCACGGGAAACGACTACTGGGTCAACCAAATCAAATCGCTCGGTGACTTCCTTGTCGAAAAATGGCCGGACAACCCCAAGGCCGCGTCCGCGCAAGGAATCTCGATCGTGATGGCGATGGAACAGGGCGATCTTTCCGAAGCCAAACGACTTATCGATGCGATGCCCAGCGGTCCGGAACAGGCGAAGTTCCGCCGTTTGCTCGGCCAACTCTACTGGAACGATTCACTCAAATTGCGACGTGAAAACAAGCCAGAGGAGGCAGACAAAATATTGCCAATCGCGGCCAATGAACTGACCTTGGGACTCGAACAGATCTCAGGCGGATTGGTCGGCGAAGAAGCCATGAAGGCGGCGGTTGTCCTCGCAAAGGTTCGCCTCAAACAAGACAAACCGGTTGAGGCGGTAAGAGCTCTCGATCATCCAAAGTATGGAGCGATCACAGTATTGAAAAAGCTCGATGCGCCGTCAGATGATTTCTTGTTCGATCTTTATCGTACCGAACTGCAGGCCGTCGTTGGTCAAATGACGTCCTCGTCCGGCGATCAAGAAAAGCTCCTCAAGCGGGCTTCCGATTCGATCGACAAACTTCAAAAGACGGCGACGGACGAGACCGGCAAGAAAAAACTGATTGACACCTTTCGCATGTTGGCCGCGGACATCCAAGAACAAATCAAGAGTGCGCCTCCCGCTCGCCAGGAACAACTGATCGACGCGTTTAACATCTTTCTGTCGCGGATCTCCTCAATCGCCCAAGACGACATCACGTTGTTATGGGTCGGTCAAACGATGTTGGGGATGGCCGAGTCGGCGATGCAACCCGGTCAAGTCAAAGCCGAAGGTCAAGCAGCCGAGCTTCTCGAAACAGCGGTCGCTACGTTCAAGACGCTTAAGAATAAGCCTGATGCGTCGGATTCGATTCCATTCATGTTGGGTAAGTCGTTGAGATTGCAGGGCGAGTATTCCGCGGCACTGAATGAATTCCGCGACATCCTGACTAAGAAACCCACAATGATCGATGCACAAGAAGAAGGTGCTCTCGCCTACGAACAATGGGCGGCGACACTAAATCCGAAGTTCAAGGCGAGTGCTTACAGCGCCGCTCTGGGTGGCGGGAAAAAAGGGGTCATCTGGGGATGGGGGAAAATCAGCCAGATGACCCAACGCAATCCGGCATTCCGTGAGCGGTTCTTCACGGCACGTTACCACGTTGCGTTGTGCCGTTTCGAACAAGGACAGGCAGCGGGCGACAAGAAGATCACTCAACAAGCCGCCCGGGACATCACGAGTCTCGCGGCGCTCTATCCGGATATGGGAGGAGCCGAAATGTATCGGAAGTTCAATGCGCTATTGAAAAAAATTCAGGTGCAACTGGGTGACGCGCCCGACGGGCTACCTCCAGCTCCGAAACCAGCCGCACCCGCGGCGGCACCTGCGGCGGCACCCGGATAATCTGTCAGGTGGAGTGCGTCAGCCGTTAAACAATGTCAAACAAATCGAAACAACACACGAAACAATTATCCATGATCCGTTTCTCAACTCGCAGTCTCATCGCTTCCACGCTATTGGCAACCCTTGTTCTTTCGGGAGTGGTGCACGCCCAAACCGACCGACTCTATCCCACTGATGGCGAGGCGGTGATCGGCAAAGTTAAAACGATTAGCAAGAATGAGATCGTGATCACGGCAGGCGGTAAAGATCAATCGTTTCCATCGAGCGACGTTCGCCGTTTGCTTTTCCAAGGCGATCCACCGGAACTCACCCGCGCCCGTGAACTCGTGATGGACGGCCAATACGATCAGGCCTTTGACGAACTCAAACAAATTGATATTGCTAAACTGCCACGCGATTTCATGAAAGCCGACGCGCAGTTCTACCTCGTTCTTTCGCAGGGTGAGTTGGCGTTATCGGGGCAGGGTGATCTCAACAAGTCGACCGCAGATGCTGTCGAATTTGCGAGAAGCAATTCCGATTCGTGGCACTTCTATCCGGCGATGAGACTGCTCGGTGACCTTGCCAAAGCGTTAGGGAATTATGAAAAAGCGGCTCAATTTTATGGGTATCTACGCAACGCGCCCTCTCGAAGCCTGCAAATCGAATCCGTCTACCAGACGGGTATGGTCAAGATGGAACAAGGTGATCTTGATGACGCAAAATCCGACTTGGCCAAAGTCGCGGGCCTGAAACCCAACAGTGCCGAAGAGAAACGGCTGCAGACGCTGGCCAAAGCGGCTATCGCCGTCATCGCGGCGAAGCAAGGTGAAGGTGGCGAAGCGATCAAAATGGTGAATGAATTGATCGCCAACTTAAACCCGACTGACACACAAACCGCAGCAACAATCTACAACGCGCAAGGCGCAAGTTACGCGGCGCTAGGAGATGATGAGGGAGCGTTGTTGGCTTATCTCCATACCCAATTGATGTACTCGATGCATGCCTCCGAGCATGCCGAGGCGCTCAAGAAGTTGGCGGACCTATGGAACAAGGTTGGCAAACCGGATCGGGCCGCCCAAGCTCGAGGTGAACTGCAGCAACGTTATCCTGGCCTGAGCGGCTAGTCTCAATTTGCCAATCTCCGGCGCAGACGGTTGGTGCGAGTCAGACGACCGAGTTGTCTTGCTAAGCAGGTAGGCAGGATTAATTGGGCAAAATCCCATGAGCCATTTGGGCGTTATCCTGGACTGCTAAATGGTTGTGAAGACGTGGAAAGACAACGCCACGCCAGTAATGTTTTATTCCTTGTCGCGATAGCGACGGCAGGTGAAAGCCTCGGACGCGAGTCCGGGGACGACGTCGCTCCCCGCTTACACCAAGTCGCGAAGCGATGACAGGTTCCGCTCCCGGTGGTTCATTCGTACGCACAACCGTGTCATGTGTCGTCGCGTTGCGACTTGCTTCGCTTTGTTTTCCAAAACCACGGACTCACGTTCGTGGCTTTTGGATCTCGTCACTGTCGTGACTAACCATTGGCGAGATACGGGATCCAGCTAAATGCAAAAGCGATAGCGACACGTCTTGTCCAGAACAAATTCTTGGCAATCCTGTGATAGCGTTGGTTGAACGTAGGAACCATGGTTAGCATCAAAGGACCGATATACCGAAAAACTCCAGCCTACGTGCTTAGAAGGCCAAAGCGTCCATTTTGAATGGGTCGTTCTATCTCGATTACCTCAACATCCATTTGCTTTGAACGGGGCAATGGGAACAGCTGGAACGCTGGATCGGATTTGGGGAAACCAAACTAGTGCTCTATCAGCATTAAAAATGGGGGTAAGACCAGAGGGCTCGCCCCGTTCCGCGACGCTTTTTAGCGAGCCCTCCGGTTCGAGCAACGCGGCGTTTTAGGTTAGATAACGCACTCGCGTTAATGCCGTTGCCTGAGCGGCCACGGGGGTGCCGTGATCGCTCTCGTCTCCTTCACATTCGCTCGCGGCTGAAGCACTCAGACAACGCCTGTTTCGATCACTTTGAGCAGTCACTGAAGAAATACCGACAATTCGGCATTCGAAAGCTCAGTCGAACACTCCCCGCAATCGCTACAGATTCTCTCTGTCGCTGAGTGACTTTGCGGATTCTTTCGTATCACGCGATTTCGCATCCCAGTAGACGCGAAAATTCATAGTTGTCGCATGCTTTTGGAACACCGCTGATGTTTATGAAGTCGATACGTGGTGTCGTAGGCCAAGCGATTGAATGGATAGCAACGCTTTTCACCAAAATCATTGCGCCCCCCTTAAATAACCTCGACAGAACAGGGACCGGTTTAGGCACCCCCAAACCAACAAATCGGTCCCATGTTTTCATAGGCGGCGAGGTCGATTCATCGCCTTAAATACCCCATTGCAGGGAAGGAACTCAATTGATGGTCTCTTCAACCAGCCGCCGCAGGCGAATGATTTTCGCCGCGTTGTCGTCCATGGCATTCGTCGGATTCTCAACCAACGCCATTCAGGCACAAGAGATCAGCGAAAATGGACTTCAGACGGTCATCTTACAAACTGCGGGTGTAGAAGACGCACCCGTTGTCGACGCACCCGTTGAACAAGCGGTAGCAGAGCCCGTTCCGATGGCGGAATCGTACTACGTGGAGCAGCCGATGCCCACGTACGATTCCCAGCCCGCGTGCAATTGCTACGCCGCCGGTGGTGCGAAGAAACAGGAGGCTGCCACTGCAAAAATGAAGGCGGCCTATGCCGGCGTGTTCTACGCGAATAATTTTTCGTATCTGAACGATCCCTATTACAACGGTCCAACGTATTTCTCGGACAACTTCAAGAATCTCAGTACGCCGTTTGGTCGACTGGATCTCGGTGGGGAAACCCGCTATCGATATCATAACGAACGGAATCACCGCGGCGTCGGAATCACCGGCCGTGACGATAATTTCTGGCTCTCACGGACGCGTCTCTACGCCGATTGGGACGTATGCGACGACATCCGCGTCTACGGTGAAATCCTCAACGCCGAATCGATGGGCGAAACCTTCGCACCTCGTCCCATTGAAGAGCAAGACGCCGATATCCTCAACCTTTTCGTCGACGTCAAGTTGTACGATGGTGATCACGGCAAACTGATTACTCGCGTCGGTCGCCAAGAATTACTGTTTGGTGCACAACGAACCGTATCGCCGTTGGACTGGGCCAACACCCGCCGCACGTTCGAAGGCATTCGAGGCATCTACCAAAACGGCGACACCTCGATTGATGCGTTCTGGACAGGCTACGTCCCCGTGCAACCGGACGATGCCGACGAAGCAGACTACGACATCCAATTCTACGGTGCCTACGCGACTCGCAAAAACACGGTTCTCGGTAATGTGGACGCCTACTGGCTCGGTTCCGACGATCGCAATGTCGGATACAGCTATCAGACAACGGGCAGCCGCATCAGCGGCAAGACCAACGGTGGTATGTTGTATGAATTCGAAGGTGCGTACCAGTTTGGCGAGAACGAAACTCCCGACGACCACAGCGCCGGATTCATCACCGCCGGACTGGGACGTAAGATTGAAACCAAGCACCTCAGTCCTACCGTGTGGCTCTACTACGATTGGGCTTCGGGAGAAGAAGACTTCAACGAAGTCGGTCGTGCTGACGGTGGATACGATCACCTCTATCCACTCGCACACAAATACAACGGTTTCATGGATTTGTTCGGTCGCCGAAACCTACACGACTTCAACGTGTTGTCGGTGACACCGTTGCACAAAAAGGTATCGTTGATTCTCTGGTATCACTACTTCCGGCTCGATCAAGCAACCACGCCATACAGTGTTGTCATGACACCTTACAACACGACCACTGCCGCTGCGTCGAAAGATCTGGGTAGTGAAATCGATGTTTTGTTCAACATCAACCTCAATCCTCGCAACAACGTGTTGTTCGGGTACTCGCACTTCGCGGGAGGCGACTACTACAAGACGACGACTCCTCCTACGATGTTAAACGGAGACTTTGACGCCGACTTCTTCTACTTCCAGTACACGACCCGGTACTAATCCACTGAGTCGAGACCATTTCCCCACCAAGGTAAATTGTCACAAAGCGACCGCCTAGTCTTTTCTGGGCGGTCGCTTTTTCGTTATAGGTGGGCTTTGATCCTATGAAACGTGGACGTCTTCTTCTTCTTTGGACTCTCGTTTGAGTTCCATCACTCGCTGATTGTAGGCTGCGATTGTTTCGCGGCGGCGGAGCATACCGAGCAAGACTCCCGGTCGCGTGTGATCGATAACCGGTAACTCATCGAGGTCGTGAGAGGTGAAACGGAGCAGCGCGGTGTTGAGATCGTCATCTGGGGCAACCGACATGAAATTGTCCGTCATCACGTCGCGAGCGACAGCTAATTTCCATAGGCTCTCGTCGTAGAGATACGCGCGAACATCGTTGTCACTGAAGATTCCCACCATCTTCTGATCGGCATTCACGACGGGGAAATAGTGCTGGTTGCTGTACGCCAATCGGTGCACGATATCTTCGACCGTCATCCCTTCGGGAATCATGGTGACCTTGCGATCCCGCTGGTAGATGTCTTTGACCTGCAACCCTTCGAGCACATCCACAATAAAATCGCCGCGATGGGCCATTGAATCCATGCGGGTTGGAACTTGTTTCCGATACAGGCGAACGTTATGGCTCATCACGAATGTCGAGGTCGACACCAGCATCGTCGGCAACAACAAGCCATAGTCGCCCGTCAACGCACGCACCATGATGATCGTGGAAATCGGTGCCCTCGCGATCCCGGCGAAAAATCCGGCCATGCCGACGACCGCGAACGCTTCGGGTTCCGTAACGATGTCGGGGAAAAACATCTGAAACGTCAAACCAACCGCTGCACCGGAGCAGCCACCGATCACCATCGACGGACCGAACACACCGCCCGAGCCGCCTGAACCGATCGTCAGCGAAGTCGTCACGACTTTCGCAATCGCGACGGTAATCAACAGAGGAATGCCGAGCTGTGTCGCCGAAGTAACGGCGATTTGGAGCGTTCCATATCCGGTTCCAAGCACCCCCAACACGGCGTGGTTGTTATCGTAGAGTTTCAGCAGTCCGATGCCAATCAATCCGGCCATGGCCGCCCCGATCGCTGGCTTGACGTGAGGCACGATCGGCAGTTGATGAAACAGTTTCTGAGTTCCGTAGAACGCATTCACATAAGCCATCCCGACGATCACCAAAACGATCGCCAACACGACGTACGCGATCAGTTCCAACGGTGAAACGAAATTGTGTTGGAGGGCCGCTCCAAAGATCGGGATGAATCGAATATCCGGTGGTAGGGATTGAACGTAAACGCTGTAAGCGACGACCGACGCGGCAGCAGCGGGCACCAACACGTCCGCCTCTAAGTCCGCGTCGCTGTACAGAATCTCGGCCGCGAAAACAGCACCGGCCAACGGTGCGCGGAAGATCGCACCAATCCCCGCACCCATGCCCGCCGCCAACATGATGCGGCGTTCGCGGTTGGATAGTTTCATCGTCGTGCCGAGCCACGATCCGAAACCGGCACCGATTTGGGCGATCGGTCCTTCCCGGCCGCCGGAACCACCGGTACCGAGCGTGATCGCGGACGTGATCGTCTTAATCAAGGGCACGCGGGCCCGCATCTTGCCCCGCTTGTTGTGAAACGAATCGATCGCTGCGTCCGTCCCGTGACCTTCCGCTTCAGGAGCGAACGTGTAGACAATGACTCCCGAAATGAGTCCACCGATCGTCATCACGGCGACGAGTAGCCATGGCGAGAGCGAGTTGGGCACGTGATCGAAACGCGCATGCTCTCCGGCGGCCTCGAGCGGTGTGTACCCCGCAAATTGCGTGAGCGTGAATCGCGTCACACTTTGACCAACCACATCAAACAAAATCGCACCGACGCCAGAGACCAACCCCACCAAGGACGCCAGCAAAATCCATTTGCCGAGAGAATGAAGTTCGTGGTTTTCGACGAGTTTGCGAACGCTATCCACTTGAACGATTTCTGTGTTTGGTAACGCGGTGAGAAAGTAGCGATTGGACGGATTTGGTGGAGTGAGAATGGTCTCTGTGAACAGCCTAGCAGTATCCGATCGGATGGCTATCCGGGGAGACGCAATTGCCGTTTTAACTCATCCGGGATTCCGATATCGATCACTTCCAACTCACCCAAATATGCTGCGGCCTTCGGATTTTTCATGCCCGTCTTGGGGGCGACAAAGGTGAGCGTCAAATCGGCTCGGAAGGTCGGATCGAAGGGTTCGCCGGTGTCGCCATCGAGGCCTGAGGGGATATCGATCGCAACCCTCCGCCCGCGATCTCGGTCTCTTTCTAAAAGACGATTGGCAGCCCGAATCGCTTCCGCAAACGGTTCCCGAGGGGCTCCTTTGGAACCCGTTCCCAACAAACAATCAACGATCATGCCGTCGTGCTGCTCAATTCTCGTCGTGATCTGAGCCTGACCGGCGACTTCGATCGGTACTTCCGCGTCGACGGCATCGTCGTGACTCTGTTTGGCATCGCCGCGCAGCTTCCCGGTGTCGATGACAGAAACGACAAACACGGGCCGACCCGCCGCCGCGAGACATTTCGCGATCACGTATCCGTCGCCCCCATTATTGCCTGCCCCGGCGAGGATCATCGTGGGCGGATCCGAGGTACGAAGTTCCTCCAGCAAACAATCCGCACAGGCGCGGCCGGCGTTTCGCATCAGGTCGATGCCAGGGATATGGAATTGCTCGATCGCGGCTCGGTCCACTTCCCGAGATTCCGCCACTGAGAAGGTTGGCCAATTCATCCGTTCAGCCTCGGCCAGGGAAATCGATTTGAGTGACATGGTTCAAGCTTCCCAGTGTGTTCGGATGGGCAATCAGTGTGTTGGGATTTGGAATGAGAAAATATCAGTTCAGAAAAGGCGGGCAATCAACAAAAGCTAGCAATAGACTCGGCCCTCTTGTCGATAGCGTGAATGTCGAGCGATTTCCGAATGGTCGTCGCGATTCCACGCGGACCACACCCCCACCGCGGCGATCACCGCATCGAGGGCATCGCCGCCCGGATTTTCCATCATGACTTTGCGTCGATACGCAGACATCTCCACGACACGTGAAATCGCAGTGAGGATCACGCGACGATTTTTGCGGCGAACCTCATCCGGCGGTTTTCCTCCTGATTGTTTGTATTTTTGGCGTGGCAAAGACATTCGCCAAAGCGTTGACGATGGACACGCCTCCACCACGATCCGCCGCACGTCCATCACTTTCAACTCTCCCCGGTCCAAACGATCACTATCAAACGGCATCACGAGCGTGTGTGCGTTTCCGGCGATGCGGGCCAGGACGTCCCGCATTCCGTGAAACGTTTGATAGATGATTCGGTAGTGATAACAGTCGAACGGGGTGCGGGTCTCGCGATCCGTTTCCCGTCGGATGTGCATCGAATCACCGAGACGGCGGGCGATTTTTACCAGATGACGGCCGTACGATTGAGCATCTCCATCGAAATCGGTGACGTGTCGGATCTGATCCGGCCAATCGCCCAGCCCGAGTTCGATCGGCAAACCGAACGGGAAATCCATTCCCCACAACGCCCCCCGGCTGTCGAGGATTTTTTCGGCCAGGTATTTGCACACAATATTGCGTCCCGGATCGCCCGCAGCCCGACCGAGCGGTTGCAGATCGACGAGTTTAAGCGGTTGAGAGGCTGCCGAGCGTTTGCCTCCACCGTTGACCTGCAATTCCGCAATCCAAGCGTTTTTACCCGCCTGTGCGGCGCCACTGAAGTCAACCCCCATGATTGTTTGAGGCTGAAAACGCGAGATCCGAGCGTGCGTCGCGTTGACCAAGTTTTCCTCTCCAGTGACAATCATTCGTTCCCGGTGCATCCCTTTTTACCCGACTGAGATTTGATGAGTATTGCCGATTCGTCCGCTTCGGATAACACTCCCGCGACCGCCCACGTTCCCGATCCCAATGGCCGGTTTGGCGACTTCGGTGGCCGCTTCGTTCCCGAAACCCTCACCCGGGCCCTCGACCAGCTCGCTGAAGAATACGAAGCTGCCAAGAAGGATCCCGAGTTTCAACGAGAACTCAGCGGTTTGTTGAAAACATTCGTCGGTCGCCCCAGCCCGCTGTACCATGCGAAACGGTTGTCCGATAGCGTGGGCGGTGCACAGATCTGGCTCAAACGAGAGGATCTCAACCACACCGGCGCTCACAAGATCAATAACACGATCGGCCAAGCACTGTTAACGTTGCGGATGGGCAAGACCCGCGTGATCGCCGAAACCGGTGCTGGACAACACGGCGTCGCCAGCGCCACCGCCTGTGCCCACTTCGGACTGCCGTGCACGATCTACATGGGCGCCGAAGACATCCGTCGGCAAAAACCAAACGTGTTCAGCATGAAGCTGCTCGGGGCCACCATCTCGCCTGTCGAGAGCGGTTCGCGAACCCTGCGTGACGCCGTTAACGAGGCGATGCGGGATTGGATGTCCTCGGTCGAAGACACTCACTACATCATCGGCAGCGTCATCGGCCCACATCCGTTCCCGATGATGGTTCGCGATTTTCAATCCGTGATCGGTCGCGAAACCCGCGAACAATGCCGTGACTCATTCGAACGGTTGCCCGATTGCGTGGTGGCCTGTGTCGGTGGCGGATCCAACGCAGCCGGCATGTTCTATCCCTTTGTCGAAGATGAAGGCGTCCGCATGGTCGGCGTCGAAGCGGGCGGACGGTCCAACGCCGCTGGCGATCATGCCTCGCCATTGTCCTACGGGAGCCCCGGAGTGTTGCACGGCAGCTACAGTTACGTGATGCAAGACGAAGACGGCCAAACCTGCGACGTTCACTCAATGAGTGCTGGTTTGGATTATCCCGGCGTCGGTCCCGAACACAGCTACTGGAAAGACACGCACCGGGTCGACTATATCGGCTGCCGCGACGACGAAGCGATGAAAGCGTTCGAACGTCTGGCAACCACCGAAGGAATCCTGTGTGCACTCGAGACGGCTCACGCGGTCGCGAAAGCCATCGAACTGGCAGCCGACATGTCCGAGAAAGAACATCTCGTGATTTGCCTGTCGGGACGCGGCGACAAAGACGCGATGGAAATCGCACGCCTGCGTGGCGAAGAATGGTGAGCGAGCGGCAACGCCCCCTCGGCTCCCTGATCGCAACTTAACCACACACTCAACCCCATACAGAATATGTCGAATCAAGATCGCACGCTCGATCACTATCAGGAGCTCATGACGATCAACGCGACCTCGCACATCCTGCGGGCGGCGCGACAAATCGGTCTTTTTGATCAACTCGCCGAAGGGCAAAAGACCGTCGAGACGTTGGCTGAGAACTTAAAAATTCCGCAACCACGCGTCTTCATGTTGATCCAGTCATTGATCGCTGTCGGAATCATCGAACAGTACCAGGAAGACTACGCACTCTCGTCCACCGCGCGGTTGCTCTGTCAGTACGACGCGGATCTCGGTGACTCAACTTGGAACGGACTCGCTGACTCGCTGCGTCGTTCGCCAGCGGACCCATCCGCCGACGAAACGACACCGAATGATTCTGCGATCACCGGCCAATTGCAGAAGAGATTCGATGCGATCGCCGCGACGCAGTGGGTTCATACGCCTGCGGCGATGCAGGTCGCCGAGATCCTCGACCTGGGATCTACCCCGCCCGACCCCATAGAAGTTGAAAACAACCAAGCCTCCTCGGCCGAGCCGACACGCGAACCGATCGAGCTGCTCGACTTCGGCTGCGGGTCAGCGGTCTGGAGTTGTGCGATGGCGTTTCGTGAGCCTGCGATGCGAGTTACCGCAATCGACAACCAAGCCGCCTTGGCCGCCGCAACGACCACCGCAACGTCGATCGGTTTATCGGAGCGATTCGAAACGCGAGTCGGCGACGTTCCCGGCGTGACCCTTCCAGATGCGACCTATGACATGATCGTCATCGCTCAACGGTTGCACGCGTTTCCGGCCTCACTAGTCAGACAGATGCTCGATACCACGTTCGCGAGCCTCAAGACCGGTGGGCGTTTGATCGTGATCGATTCGTTCCGCGGCCCGCATCAACCGATGCTTGCCGAATCACTCGAAGCGTTGCGGATGGAAATTCAAACCGACAAAGGCGAGATTCCCGAGCTTCCCGTCGCCGAACAACGAATGAAAGATGCGGGCTATGAAAACATCCAATTCACCTTCATCGCCGCCAGCCGCACGGGATTGGGCATGATGATCGGAACGAAGTCGTGAGTGAATCTTTGACATCGATCCCGTGTCCCAAACAACTCGACGAAGTCTGGTCGTGGTGGCGAGATCAAATGCCTGTCACCAATAATTGGGCATACTTCGATCACTCCGCCGTCGCGCCGCTCAGCCAACCTGCTGCCGAAACGTTGCGGCAATTCACCGACATGGCCTCGACGAGTGGTGACGTGCATTGGCTCGAGTGGTCAGCCAAAGTCGAGACGCTCCGCGGCTTAACCGCCGAACTGGTTCAATGCGACAAGGACGAAGTCGCGCTGGTTCCCAACACGACCGCGGGGATCAATATCGTCGCCAACGGTTACCCATGGCAAAACGGCGACAACGTGGTTTTGCCCGAAGGCGAATTTCCGAGTAACCGATTCCCGTGGCTCAACCTCGCCGATCGTGGTGTGGAAGTCAAAACGATTGCCCGCCGCGATGGCCGTGTCGAAGTTGACGATCTAATCGCGGCGATCGACGACAATACGAAAATGATCGCCGTCAGTTGGGTCGGCTACGCGAGCGGATTTCGGATCGATTTGGATGCGTTGGTCACCGAAGCCCACGCCCGCGGCGTGCTGGTGTTCTTGGATGCGATTCAAGGGATGGGAATCTATCCGCTCGATCTCAGTACCTGTGACGTCGATTTCCTCTCCGCCGACGGGCATAAATGGATGCTCGGACCCGAGGGCGCTGGCGTGGCAGTAATCCGTCGCCGGCATCTGGAAACGCTGCGGTGCGAAAACGTGGGATGGGCGAGCGTGCGGAACGCCCATCTGTTTTCCGGTGCGACGTTTGATCTGCGAGACGACGCGGGGCGGTTCGAAACCGGTTCGGCGAACATGTCGGGACTGATGGCGTTTGCCTCGTCTCTGGAATTGTTTGTCGAGGTCGGCCGAATCCACGGCCCCGCTGCGATCGGCGATCGCGTGCTCGAGCGGGCCGCCCGGCTCCGCCAATTGATCACCGAAAAAGGGGCAAAACCGCTTTTCCAGAACGATCCTCCCGAGATTCACGGCAGCGGAATCGTGACTTTCGAAGTACCGGGAGAGTCACCCGCGGACTTCCGCACCCGCGCGATCGAAAATGGGGTTGTGGTCAGTTGCCGAGGCGGGGGCGTACGGGCCAGCGTTCACGTCTACAATGACGACGTCGATCTTAAGCGACTGGCAGATCTTATTTCCTCCTGAACCCCACCCAGACACGGACCCGATCCCTTGCGTGAATCCACGAACGACGTGCGCCCCGGCGAAAAAACCGTTGGCTCGGACGGGCTCTCTCATCGAACGGCGGTCTACACCGGATCGTTCGACCCGATCACGTCGGGACATTTACATATCATCGAGCGAGCCTCCAAAATCTTCGACTCGCTCACCGTCGGAATCGGTATCAACGCCGACAAGCGGCCATTGTTCGACATCGACGAACGAGTCGAATTGGTGTCGATGGTCACCCGCGATTTGCCCAACGTCCGCGTGAAAACGTTCGATACGCTCGCCGTCGACTTTGTTCGATCTCTTGGTGCCGGTGTGATGGTTCGCGGTATCCGCCCGCTGACCGACATTGCGGGTGAATTCACAATGTTGATGGCCAACCGCCAACTCGATCCCGCAATCGAGACAGTGTTCCTGATGGCGGACGAACGGTTTGCTCACGTGAGCAGTTCGTTGTTGAAGCAAATCGCGATGATCAGCGATGACGATGCTCATCTGGCGAAGTTCGTTCCTCAAGAAATCGTGACTGCGATTCGCCAAAAGATGCGAATCCCAAACTAACGTTCGCCATTTTCTACTTTCGATTCACTAACCACTCACGAATGTCGCTCAGCTCTCAACTGAGCCCAACCCTCTTTTCAATGGATTGCAACGATGACCGCGACTACCGCCACGACCAAACTGCCTCTACGAAGCGAAGTGCCCGCCACAGATTGCTGGGACCTGTCGAGCCTCTATGAAACCGAAGAAGGTTGGCAAGCAGACTTCGACAAAGTCGCCAGCCAAATCGATCGGTTCGAAACCTATCAAGGCCGGTTAGGTGAAAGCGTCGACACGCTGCTTGAGTTCCTGACCTTTGACCTTGAAATTGACCGGCTCGCCGAACGACTAGGAACGTACGCGTTCCTGCGAACAAGCGAAGACCAAGGCAACAGCGATCATCAAGCACGCAAGCTCCGGTTTCAAAACCTCGTCATGAAAGCGTCGCAGGCGGCCAGCTTCGTGCGACCCGAACTGCTCGCCATCGACGCCGACAAGATGGACGCGTTTTTAGCTGATCCCAAACTCGCCGATTTCAAATTGCAACTCGAACGGATCGTGCGTTATCGGCCGCATACCCTCACCGATCGCGAAGAGCGGCTGCTCGCCATGCAGGGCGAAATGTCCGGCGCCGCAGGAAACGCCTTTCGCCAACTCAACGATGCCGACTTGAAGTTTGGTGACCTCACCGACGAACACGGACGAACGATCGAACTCTCGCACGCGACGTTCAGCCAATTCCTACAAAGCCCAAAACGGGAAGTCCGCAAAGCGGCGTTTGATCAATACTACGAAGTATTCGACAACCACCGAAACACACTCGCCGCGACCCTCGCCGGCAGCATCCAGCGGGACGTTTACTACGCCCGGGCTCGCAACTACGAAAGCAGTTTGGAAGCGTCGCTGTTCCCCGACAACATGCCGACGACGGTTTACGATAATTTGATTTCGGCGGTGCGAGATTCCTTGCCCGCCGTGCACCACTATCTCGACGTCCGCCGACGCAAGATGGGCCTGTCCGATCTTCACCACTACGACACCTACGTGCCGATCCTTTCGGACGTCAAGAAACATCACACCTGGGACCAAGCCGTCGAAGTAATCTTGGAATCACTCGCACCGCTTGGCAGCGAATATGTTGGCACGCTCGAAAGCGGATTGCGGGGCCGTTGGTCGGATCGATATCCCAACCGGGGTAAACAAAGCGGCGCGTTCAGCTGTGGATCGTTCGATGGCGACCCGTTCATCCTGATGAACTTCAAAGAAGAAGTTCTCAACGACGTCTTTACGCTCGCCCACGAAGCGGGACACTCGATGCACAGTTGGTATTCGGCATCGCATCAACCGTTCCAATACTATAACTACACGATCTTTGTCGCCGAAGTCGCCAGCACCTTCAACGAACAATTGTTGACCGCGCACCTGCTTGAGCGGGCGACCGATGACACCGAGCGCGCTTACCTGATCAACAACGAACTCGACGGATTGCGAGCCACCGTCGTTCGTCAAACCATGTTCGCCGAATTCGAAAAACGCACACATGAGATGGCCGAAGCAGGAGAGCCGTTGACGGTCGCCTCCTTACGGGCAACTTATCGCGAACTACTCGACGCGTATTTCGGACCCGATTTCGTTGTCGACGAAGCGTTGGAACTCGAGTGTTTCCGGATCCCGCACTTCTACCGTGCGTTTTATGTTTACAAGTATGCAACCGGTCTAAGTGCCGCTGTCGCGCTAAGCCGCAGGGTACTCGGTGGCGGCGAAGCGGAACTGAATGATTACCTCAATTTCCTTCGCGGCGGGTGCAGCCAAGATCCTCTTGATCTCCTCAAGGGAGCGGGCGTGGACATGACCCAACCACAAGCGGTCAAAACAACACTCGATCACTTCGCCGACCTCACCAAACAACTCGACGAGTTGATCTAAAGCCTATCGGCGAAGTAGATCTCGATATCAGTCGCGGCTTGTTGAACGTATCAGCCGCACCGCGTCAGTGGCGGTTGTCGAACCAACAACCCAGGTGAACACGTCGCATTGCGAAAGATGGCCGAGCCACTGAATTCCGCTGACCGAGCTTGTTTCCCACATGCTGGCTGTTGCCATTTTCCCGGCACTCGAAGTTGTGCCGTTTTGCAAACGTTTCGGTTCATAGGAACCGGAAAACAGACCGGCTCCCCTCGTGGCATTTCGTGGAGAGGTCCTTGGCTTGTTCCAAATCTCGCCGCTAAGCCACACCTCTTTTCACCGGCTTTTCTTTCCCTTGGGACGTCGATTGTATTGCTGAAGGATTTCAAATCTAGCGAAATGGCGCGAGCCGTCTGGCGACTCCGGACCGGACGGCTTGCGCCGTTCCGCTAAAAAAGGCACTAAAACAATCAACGTTCCTGGGAAAAAGGAGCCGCCTTGAAAACCGCGCGACCTCGATCATCTGACGCGTAGTCGCACACCACGTTCAGGTGTCGCTCGGACATTGGGGGATCGTCGGTCGATCCGAATCGTGGGAGTGAGACACGCGTATGGCAAGCTGCTCATCGCGTCGCTACGACAGGAATCTGAAGCGTCACTGGACGCGTGTTAATGACCTTTTGGCACTTTTGTGCGGTTTTCGGTCTCCTTTTGTTAAGGTTATTAGGTTTCCGATAAGTCAGAGTTAGGGGGTTCAAAACTTACCGTCTCCTTCGGTTTCGTTTTTTCGGCTTGTTCATCCGTGAGTGGTTTCTCCCACACACTCCCGTTTTCCAAAAAGGCAAAAATGAAAAAGTTCCCCCGAAGACATGAATCGATTTTTGTTGCGTTACTGGTCCTCAGCGTTGTTGGCTGCGGAGGATCCGGTGCCAGCACGTCACCGGATAAAGGCGAGTTGGAGCGTTTTCTCGATTCGAATCCTGACCTCCGAGACAATGACATGACGGTTCTTGATGAGGATCCGAGCGCGGGCGTCTCGAATGCTGACATTGAAGCTGAACTACGAGAACTCGGTGACCCAGGTAGCGAATGATTTATTCGCAGAACGAAGCCCACTCTTATTACTCACGTGAGTGATTTTTTTCATTTCTATACGAAGGCTTGACCATGAAAAAACATTGTCGAAGCACAGGTTTTACTCTTGTCGAATTGTTGGTCGTCATCGCGATCATTGGTGTACTGGTTGGATTGCTGTTACCAGCCGTTCAAGCGGCGCGCGAGGCTGCTCGTCGAATGAGTTGCAGTAACAATTTCAAACAGCTTGGGCTGAGTATTCACAATTATCACTCTGCTTATCATCAACTTCCGGTGCATATGGGTGGTACAACTGCGAGCCCGTCAGGTGGCGCCCCGCTGTTAAACCCAGGACACAATCGACTCGAACTAAGTGCCTTGGTCGGCTTGACGCCATTTCTTGAGCAACAAGCGCTTTGGGAACAAATTTCGAATCCCTACCGCGCACCGGGTATGACGGCTAGCTTTTCTCCGATGGGTCCGAACCCTCGAATGACGCTCAACAATCACAACACCGGTGCCTTAGGACCTTACGCGCCATGGTTAACGAACATCCCGTCATTGCGATGTCCGAGTGATCCCGGCGTCGGACTCCCTAGCCAGGGCCGTACCAATTACGTGGTTTGCTTAGGCGATTCCGCGCGCCGCAGCCATTCAGGTGCCCACAATGATACTGGCGGCACGAACGATACCGCCCAAATCGAGACTCGCGCCTCGCAGCGGGGAGTGTTTGTACCGCGTCAAAAAACGAAATTTCGTGATATCCTCGACGGCCTCGCGAATACGATCTGCATGGGTGAAATTTGCACTGACCTGGGAGATCAAGACAAACGAACTCACGCGTCCGAGCGAGCCATTTTGACTTACATTACCTTTCGAACGCTTTGGTGCGAACGTGACAATTTGCAAGCAGATCGTCCTCAATTCTGGGCCACAAGGATGCGCGGTAACGCGGAAGAAAAACGAGGCTATAAGTGGGCTTATGGCCGGATCTTCTTCAGCGGCATGAATACCGTGTTGCCGCCCAACCGAGGCGTCTGCATGAATCGTGGCGGAAACGCAGTTCACTATGAAGGCATCTGCCCTCCTAGCAGTCGCCATCAGGGCGGGTGCCATGTATTGATGACCGATGGCGCGGTGAAGTTCATTACCGATTCTATCGAAGCAGGTAATAGCGCCAGCGGGCACGTGGGTATTCATGGATCGCGGACGGACCTTGAGACGCCAGGTAGCCAAAGCCCGTTCGGCTTGTGGGGGGCGTTGGGATCTCGTGCCTCCAAAGAAATCATCGACGAGGACTTCTAGCAACGACGCTAACCAGGACGAATTGATGAATCTTGATTAGCGGGTTCCTATTAAGCCTCGGTTCGATGTTGGAACCGTGGCAAACGGGCTGGTGCTCTACTCACCCGATGCGTCAGCGAGAAATCATCACGATCCACTCGCTAACGCATCGTGCCACAACGCCTCGATCATTTGCACTCACTTGATTTTGGCAATGGCGCACCTAACCCGAGAGCCCGCATATCCGGTCGTCTTTGCAACGCCGCAAGACGAATCATGAGTTTGATGTAAAAAGTGAATTGCATGTCCCTTCCAAATTTGCGAGACGATGTGCACCACGGAGGCATGCGATTCGAGCGTCGGCTAAAATGACGATAGCCGTCAATGATTCCCACTCGATCTCTTACTCGGATTGACAACATGAAGTCCACGTCCGTCATCGCGTCCGTGTTTGTAACGGTGATTGCCTTTGGTCCTGTTGCCGTTGCGGCGTCTCCGCCGAGCGATTCGCCTCCCAATATCGTGATCATTCTCGCTGATGACATGGGGTTCTCAGATCTCGGCTGCTACGGCGGCGAGATCAAAACTCCGAATCTTGACTCGCTCGCCAACCAGGGCCTGCGATTCACACAGTTTTACAACACCGCTCGCTGTTGGCCGACCCGCGGCGCCTTGTTGTCCGGCTACTACGCTCAACAGATTCATCGCGATGCGCTGCCGGGTCTCGGTGGTGGTGGTCAAGGCGTGCGGCAAAGCTGGGCGAAGCTATTGCCCGATTATCTACAACCGGCTGGCTATCGCAGCTATCACAGCGGCAAATGGCACATCGACGGAAAAGTACTCGACGCTGGTTTCGATCGCTCGTTGGATATGCGAAACCAAGGCAGCTTTTTCACCTCGAAAGGCAACTCGATTGATGACGTTCCGGTGAAAGCTCCGACGGATGAAGAAGGTTACTACGCAACCATCGCGACCGCTGACCACGCGATCAGTTGTTTGCAGGAGCACGCCGAGAACCATGCCGACAAGCCTTTCTTTCACTACGTCGCCTTCATCGCCCCGCATTTCCCCTTGCACGCGCTCCCCGAAGACATCGCCAAGTACCAAGACGCTTATCGCGACGGCTGGGACGCGATGCGGGCGACTCGATTTGCGAGACAGAAAGAACTCGGGATCACGACAACGACACTCTCACCCCTCGAACGCGATCTCGGTCCGCCTTATGCATTTCCGGATGCGATGCAAAAGCTCGGACCCGACGAAGTCAATCGTCCCTTACCCTGGAACGAATTGAACGAGTCGCAGCAACAATTCCAAGCGACCAAGATGGCAATTCACGCCGCGATGGTCGATCGCATGGACCAAGAGATTGGTCGTATCATCGATCAACTCAAATCGATGAACGCGTTTGACAATACGTTGATTCTTTTTGCGTCTGACAACGGTGCCAGCGCCGAAATCATGGTTCGACACGGTGGTCATGACCCGAGCGCCGCACCGGGCAGCGCCGCCACCTATCTGTGTCTTGGCCCAGGGTTTTCAAGTGCTTGCAATACACCCCACCGTCGCCACAAAACTTGGGTGCATGAGGGTGGCATTAGCACTCCGCTGATTGCCCATTGGCCGCGAGGGATTCAGTCTGCCAATGAGTTACGTCATACGCCGGCACACGTCATCGACATCGTTCCCACCGTGTTGGAAATCGTTGGAATCGAGAAGCACACGCACTTGGGCGGCGAGGAAATACCAGACCTACCCGGCAAGAGCCTCACGCCGGCATTCGCGACGGATCAAACGATCCGGCGAGACAGTCTGTGGTGGCTGCACGACGGCAACCGTGCGATACGCGTTGGTGACTGGAAACTGGTCGCTGCCGAAGGAGATCCTTGGGAGCTATACGACCTAACGTCGGATCGCGCCGAGCAGGACAACCTTGCGCCGCGCATGCCCGAGAAAGTCAAACAACTCGAACAGGTTTGGCAGCAGCAGACCGACAGCTTTATCCAACTTGCCAAACAAACCTTAGCCGACCAACCCAAACGCCGCCGCGCGGCCGCAAAATCGAGCAACAAGTAATTGCCGCTCGGCGACGGGCAAACCACAGTGAGTCGTCCTGCGTCGCGAAGAGACCAATTTTTGACATTTTGTTTTTTTGAATCTCAAGTGCTCTTTGCGTTTTGATATCGGATCTGATATTTCCCTGCGCAGAGGCACTTCGCCTTCAAAAATTTCGTCAAGTTTCGATAGGAAACAAAAATGTCGAAGAACACTGTTGCACCTAAAAACGCAGCACCAAAGAGCCCTGCCACAAAGGCTCCCAAAGCCAAGACAACACCGGCTGCGAAGACAGCCACCATGTCCAAGGCAACCACCACCTCCAAGGCTAACGCGGTAGTGAAAGCCCCGAAGGTGAAAGCGGAATCCGGCAAAGCGAAGACTACGACCGCCAAGACTACGACCGCCAAGACTACGACCGCCAAGACTACGACCGCCAAGACTACGACCGCCAAGACTACGACCGCGAAGACTACGACCGCGAAGAAAGGTGCTGTCACCAAGACAACTCCAACCGCGGCCAAGACTCCGGCAACTGCCAAAAAGCAAACCAAGGTTGAGAAGCCGACCGTCGCTAAAGAAGTTAAGGCGACCCGATCGACGACCAAAACAACCCGCAAAGCCGCCTAAGTCTCGGCAGAGCAAACTCAAAAGCCATCGCTTCGCTCACGTGACGCGATGGTTTTTTCATGTCCTCACGTCAGTCTTTGGCAGTCAATCGACTCGCGAGACTCGACAGGTCGTCACCTCGTAGGGCACCGGCAACAAGTTCCGGCATGCGATCGGGCGTGCAGCCAAAACAGGGGATACCAAGACCGGCGAGCTTTTTCGCAAGGCTCTCGTCGTAACTCGGAATTCCCGAGTCCGATAACGCGAGCAAGCATAAGACTTTGACACCCGAACCGACCATCTCGCTAAGTCGACGGACGAGTTGGGATTGGTTCCCGCCTTCGTACAGATCCGTCAGCAAGATAAACAAAGTCTCTCGAGGCGACTCGATGAATTGTTCGCAGTAAGCAACCGATTTATTAATATCGGTACCGCCTCCGAGCTGCACACCGAACAACATATCAACGGGATCGTCACCGCATTGCTCGGTTAAATCGACGACTTCGGTATCGAACGCGATCACGTGGGTTTTGAGTGCCGGTAAACTCGCGAAAATTGATCCGACGACGGCGCCGTACACAACCGAATCGGCCATCGATCCGCTTTGATCCATGTCGACGATCACGGTCCAACTTTGTCGTCGCTGCGCTCGCGAGAAAAAGTAGACTCGCTCGGGGATCAGTTTGCCGAGCTGCGGATTGTAGTTTTTGAGATTGCGTCCGATCGTCCACTTCCAATCGATCGAATCGGCATGAGGGATCGGGGAGTGTTCGCCGCGATTGAGTGCTCCGGTGACGGCTCGGCGTATTTTGTTTTCGAGTTCCAATTTGATTTTTTCGACGACCGCGCGGACGACCATCCGCGCGGTCTCTTTCGTACGCTCGGGGATCTGTCCTCGCAGTGACATCAGTGTTCCAACCAACTGCACGTTTGGTTGGACGTTCTTGAGCATCTCGGGCTCAAACAACAGTTGCGTCAAGCCTTTCCGCTCGATCGCATCGGATTGAATGACCGACACGACGTCTTCGGTAAAATACGTGCGGACGTCACCGAGCCATTTGGCGAGCCGCGGTGACGATCCGCCGAGTCCCGCCGAACGTTGGCTGGTTGGTTCCTGTTCGGTTTCGTCGTAGATCGCCGCCAGCGCCTCGTCCATGGCGATCTGATCTTCCGATAGCGATGGGCAGGCACCGCCGCAAGCACGACCGAGTTCCTCGGCTGCGGATCGGCCGAGAACCAATCGCCAGCGACGGACCTGTTCTTCGATCTCGTTAGAATTCGTCGAAGTCGAACTCATTGAGCTCCTCCAATGTTTCCTGTTCGTCTTCGGTGAGTTCGGCCTGCATCAATTCCGTTGCGATCTCGGCACCGATGCCCCAGTGTTCGCCGAGGTTTTCCGCAATCGTTCTTTTTTCGCTTGCACTAAAACTTCCAAACGCACGCCGTAGAAAAACGACGCTGCGGCGAAACTGTTCCTCGTCGAGCAACGAGATGTATTCGGTCAACTGCGACCACATCGCTTGGCGAGCCAACAGCGCATAACGATTACGGCCTGCCAGACCTTCAAACCATCCCGCACCGAGGTCCGCTGGAATGCCCGGCGAAAGCCGCCGCGACACTTCGCGAGACAACTCATCGTTGTCCATTTGGCCTCGCTCCAGCAGAATGGCACACGCGTAACCGGACAACAACGGATTGCGGTCATCACGCCGGGCGAGCTCTCGTAAACGATCGATCCACAACTCGTCATCGACGCGTTCGTCAAATTCCAGCGCGACGTTGTTGAGTTGGTCCATCGCTCTCATCATCTTTTGTGCCGCCGCGGTATCGCCGCCGGACGACGCAACTAGGCCCAACACCGATTGCACGAACAACTCGTCGACCAACGGTAACAGCGGTGATGTATCGAGTCGCCGCACGTCGCCGAACCGGATCGTTTGCATCAATTCATACGCGGCCGCGGCGGTTTCAACGACCGCGGACGTTGCCGTTGCGAGTTCTTGCAATTTGCCGCGGGCGGCCAACATCCCCGGCAACATCTCGCAGCGGCTGGCAACCTTCACGAGCGACGCAGCTCCGGCAACGCTCTGAGCATTGTCGATGTGTTGTTTGAGTTTGTACGCCGTGGCGAGCTCGACGGTTTCACCCATCAAAACCGATTCAACCAGTGCGATTTCGGCTTCGGGTGACCATTGCAATTGCCACGATTCGCCCCAGGTCGTTGAGGTCTGACGTGACTCTTGCCTCGTCGCGAAGGGTACTTCGAGCAGATCGAGTCGATGCAGGAACGTCGAACGGTTCAAATCCAGGAACGCCGATTCCTCCGTCTTGGCTCGACGATTTTCTCGCAAGTCCAGCGACAAATCCTGTTTTACCGTCGTACGGTACTTCTCCAATTTCAGCGACTGTAATTTCTGATTGAAATCGTCCTGGATCGACGTTTGGCTGACACCTTTGGGCAAAGTGCCGATCGCGGTCCCGACTTCGACGCGAGCCATCGGATCCGCCAAGACGCCTCGATCACCTTGGCCGATGATCGCGACAGCGGCATCTCGAAGATCTTCGAGCACCGGCGCCGAACCTTCTTTGAGCGAGGACAACGTGCGGCTAAGTCGTACCGATTCGATCACCTCCGCCGTGCTGCGATGCGTCCCCGATTTTCGAAGTTCCCGGACGATCCCGGTTAAGTAACGGGCTGCCAGAGCGTCGACGCCTCGGTCACCGGATGCAGCATCGAGGGAAGGCTTGTTTAGACAATCCCACAGGAGTTCGTAGTAAGCCGGCGCGTGATTGCCCGCACCATAACCCGACTGCGACGAGAGTTTGAAATAGGAATACGGCATCAATGTTCGCTTCGCGTCCAAACTCGGCAAGCTCGCGAGTTCCTCGTCCGTCATCGATGGATACTCATCGCCGAGCACACTGGCGTGAAACGCGCCGACGACGACAACGATCTTGTCAGGCGTGTGACCTTCGGCGATCGCCTCATCGATACAACGTCGCATGAACGACTCGCGGATCAGGTTTTCCGCGAGATCATGAGGTTGATCTTCACGAAGATCACGCAGTTGTTCGCCAAAGGTCATGGCCGCGTGACGATACGCGCCGGGCGTGTCGAGATGTTCGAACCGACGCTCCCAATAGGCTTCGTAATCTGATTCCCCTGCGGCGGACGCGATCCGCTCATAGACGCCCAGCGGCAAAGGAAGCGTCGTGGGTGCGGGTGCGGGTGCGGGTTCCGGCGTTTCGTCGATGTCGTCTGATTCGTCGCGAAGCTCCGGTGCACTTGATGGCACCATCTGTCGCTGTAGCGCCAGAAAGATGTTCGACGGCAAGTCGATGAATCTCGCGACCTTGTCATTGTCGTCTGCCCACTGGATCGCTCGGTACTCTGGACTATACCGGGCAAGCGGATAGACGAGCGTTCGAACGGGTACCGATTCGGTGTAGGCAAGAATCGCGATCGGCGGCTGCGTTTCTTTGCGGGTGATGTCGCCGATTAAATTCGTCGCGTCTGAGAGTCCTTCGATCAAAACGATGGAGGGTTGAATCTCGTCGAGCAACAAACACAAATCTCGAGCGGCCATCGGCGACAAGTGTCGAACACCGAAAACGTGCACGCCTTGACGCGATGCGGTGGACGCCCTCGATGCCGAAGCGGGCATGGATCGTGAGGATGCCGACTTGCGTTTAGCCATTGTGATCTTCGCAGGCGGTGTAGAGCGGCCGCCAAGCCGAGCCGCGTTTCTTGACGACGTTCTTCAGGTATTCGGCCCAGACGAGTTTGTCTTTTTCCTCATCGCGCACGATCGCGCCCTGCAGGCCGGCGGCAAGATCAGCGGGTGAGACGCTGCCATCGCCGAAATTGCCCGCCAGTGCCATGCTTCCCGTGAGCAGCGAAATTGCTTCGGCGGTCGACAACACTCCCGAGGGCGTTTTGACTTTGTTTTTCCCGTCAAGCGTTTGCCCTTCGCGAAGTTCACGAAAGATCGTAACGATCTGTTCGATGGCGTCCTCGCCGGGCATTTCGGACTGCAATGCCAAATCCGCTGACAACTCTTTGACGCGGTTGGTCACGATCTCGATTTCCGTTTCCATCTTTGCGGGAGTCGGCAGGACAACAATATTGAATCGTCGTTTGAGTGCCGCGGACATGTCATTGACACCACGGTCACGGGTATTGGCGGTCGCGATAACCGAGAACCCTTTCGCTGCTGCCAATTCGGTTGACAGTTCAGGAATCGAAAGTCGCTTTTCGCTTAGCAAGGAAATCATCGCGTCCTGGACTTCGGACGCACATCGGGTGATCTCTTCAAAACGTGCAAGGCTGCCCTGTTCCATTGCGCGGTAGATCGGACTTTTGATCAACGCTTCGTGACTGGGACCATGAGCGATCAGCATCGCGTAATTCCACGTGTAGCGGATCTGTTCTTCGGTCGTGCCCGCTGTCCCCTGGACCACCTTGGTACTGTCACCGTTGATGGCCGCCGCGAGATGCTCGCTCAACCAGGACTTGGCGGTACCGGGTTCGCCGATGAGAAGCAGGGCTCGATCGGTAACGAGTGTCGAGATGGCGATCTGCACCACGCGGTCGTTGCCTACATACTTGGGAAGAATCGTCCGCGAGCCGACTTTGCCACCCGTGATGTACGTCAGCACGCTCCGCGGTGACATCCGCCATCCGGCCGGACGAGGATTTTTATCCGCGGCGATCAATGCTTCGATTTCTTCGGCGAAGGCCACCTCAGCGGGTTGCCGCAACACCGATGAGTCATCCACCGTATTCGTGTTCTGTTTGTTCTTTGATTCAGACCCGGTCGACTTGGAGGCAGCTGACTTTTTGGCCATACGACGAAGGCTCGGCGATGAGGGGTGGGGACAGTCGGTAGAGAAACACGACCTGCAAACGAGACCCGCAATATACCAAACCCTTCATCGCCGCTGGTGGTGCGATCGCATCCCTAACCGCTGAACATCACTCACGAGGAGAATCAGTTGATCCTTACCCGGCATAGCTGGACAGTCACGAGTTTGATTAGCCCAACGGAGTTGGTTGCGATTTCCGCGTTGAGAACTGCGGCGAACGCCATCTGAGCCTTAGCGTGGTTCAAGCAACCAGATGCCTTTATCGAGCAGCCGCTTGATTTCCGCAGCATCGAGTGAAACTTCGACGCTCGCTCGCGAATCATAGATCACAACCGACTGACGATGTACCTCGCGCACGCGAACAACGCTCGGAGGTTCAAGTCCTTCCATAAAATAGAACTGCCCACTCTCGAGCTTTGGCCGAATGCGAACCTTGCGATCTGCATCCACTTCGATCCGTAATTTGGGACCGTAATGATATTTCTCGGCAAAACGCTCGAGCAGGTTGGGGTCCGGTGTTTGCGGACGTTGGATAGCAGCGGGTTCGGACGGCTGCGATTCATTCCCAGAAATTTCACCTTCGTCACCCGCCACAGAAGCTTCTTCGGCTTGTCCGTCGGCGATCTTTTGTTCGTGGGTGTCCCTGTCTTGCCCAGACTCCGTTTCGGACTCATCCGACTCGTTCGAGACGGCGTGATCGAGGGCCGAGATCAGGTCCCGAAACGTTTTGGTGACCGGACCGGTTAACTGCTGCATTTTCGCTTGGGCGTTTTTGACCTCGTTGAGTTTCTGCAAAGAGAGGTTCGTCTTCCCTTGTCTGGCTGACGTGATGATCGAACCGACCATCGAATTCCAACGACCGGCGATGCCGTTGAACGTCATTTCCATTTGTCGCACCCGCTGCAATGCGGACTGAGGTCGGCCCTGATTGAATTCCTTCTGGGCTTCGGCCATTTCAGAGTTAAAGGAATTGATCCCCTTTAGCCCCTCGATCACGTTGCCTCCGGGTAGTCCGCGGACGGCGCCGCCGGTGAGGTGGGCGGTACGCTGAATTGCGGTGGAGACATTCGAGAATAGGATTGGGTCCACTCGGATCAACATGGCTACGCGAGCTGTCTATGGAATTGGAGAGCAAGGCGGCAAGGCGCCGCATATTGCCCATTTTAGTTAGTTGAACACCCAGGATGCTTCCGTTGGGGACACGCAAAGAAGTCAACCTGACCATTTTAGACAATGGGTTATCAAGGCGGTTCAGGTTCGAGTCGAACCAGACGTGCCAGCCATAGTCATACAATTTGCCCGGCTTGTCTTGATTTGTGCAGGCGGTATAGGCTATGTCGGTCGAAAGATATGTAGGCTACCCGCTTCTCGACACGCGTCTATCAAAGGATTGAATGCTTCGCACGTGAAATACGCTCTCACCCTTTTTGTCGCTCTTACCGCCAACTGGCTACTTTGGTCAGGGCATTTTGACAACCCGTTTCTAATCGGGCTAGGGATTGCTTCGTGCGTCATATGCCTGTGGCTCTCCTCACGAATGAACATCGTCGACGAGGAAGGAGCCCCGGCTCATCTGGGTGTACGACCTTTTTTAATGTATGCACCTTGGTTAGCCAAGGAAATCGTGTTGTCCAACATCAACGTCGCAAGAATCATTCTTTCGCGTGAGATGCCGCTGCGGCGAAACCTGATCTCTGTTCCGGCGAGGCAAAAAAGTGAACTCGGGCGGGTCATCTTTGCGAACTCGATCACGTTGACGCCGGGTACCGTTTCGGTGCGTCTGGAAGGCAACCAGGTCCTCGTTCACGGATTGTCGTTGAGCGAATCTTCCGACGAAATGACGGACGAAATGGGTGAGCGGGTTTGCCGTATCGAGCGCGGTTACGACGATGCGGTTGACGAATGCGATGACGAGCCGATCGTTTCCGATTCGAACACATCTGGCCAAGGAGCCTCCTGATGACGCCGGATCTCTTACCGAGTGAATTGACCGCGGGCGTGTTGATGGCCACCTCATTCGCGGTGCTGTTGACGATGACGTTGGCACTCATTCGGGCGGCACTCGGGCCGACCGTTTTTGACCGCGTGTTGGCACTCAATATGTTCGGCACCAAGACGGTGCTGCTGATTTCGGTAGTCAGCTTCGTGACCGGACGGAGTGATTTTCTCGATCTCGCACTGCTATACAGCCTGATGAATTTCATCGGCATGGTCGCGCTGCTGCGATTCACACAATACAACGACTTCGGTGGTAGTGTCGCTGCTCCGGGAGAATCCGAAACACGATGATCGTCTTAGAAATCGCAAGCTATTTCTTTTTGATCGCCGGGTCGATCTTTTCGGTCATCGGTGGCATCGGGTTGGTCCGATTGCCCGAATTCTATTCCCGGATGCACGGTGGCGGAATTACCGACACGATGGGTGCCGGATTGTTGATCATCGGTTTGCTACTGTTGGCCGGCCCAACACTCACCGCATTCAAATTGTTTGTGATCCTTTTTTTCCTGACGGTCACGAGTCCGAGTTCATGTCACGCATTGGCGAAATCGGCGATTTCCCATGGACTCAAGCCGCAACTCGATGTCGAAAATGACATCGAATTGCCGACCATCAGCGGAGGGAACCCCGAATGAATTTGATCGTATTTGCCTTGCTCGCGCTGCTCGCCATCACGGCGGTTGCAATCGCACAACTCCGGGAACTGTGGGCGGTGATCATGTTCACCGGCATCTACAGTTTTCTCAGCGCGAGTTGGATGATCATCTTGGATGCTCCCGACGTCGCGTTTACCGAGGCGGCAGTGGGTGCGGGAATCTCGACGGTGTTGATGCTCAGCACGATGGCGTTGACGGGCAAAGCCGAAGACATTCCGCGAAAATCTTCTGTTGTTCCCTTATTTGTCGTCATCGTTACCGGCGCGACGCTGGTATATGGGACGCTCGACATGCCCCATTTCGGTTCACCAGACGCTCCCGTCCAGGTGTACCCGGATCCGTCGTTTGTTGAACGATCCGAAGCGGACATGCATGGACTCCCCAACGTCGTCACCGCGCTCCTGGCGAGCTACCGGGGGTACGACACCTTGGGTGAAACCACCGTGGTGTTAACAGCGGGCATTGCTGTGTTGTTGATCCTACGAAAAAACGAAGACGAACAGGATGACACCGCTCCACTGGCGAGGAACAAATCGTCATGACCGGGTTTCCAATCATTCGGATCATTACCAAGTTACTGATCCCCTATATCCTCCTGTTCGCGTTCTACGTTCAATTCCATGGTGACTACGGTCCCGGTGGTGGATTCCAAGCGGGCGTTATCTTTGCGTCGGGTTTGATTCTCTACGGATTGGTCTTTGGACTTCATGCGATCAAAAAGGTCGCGCCTCCCATCGTGATTGAGAAATGCATGGCGCTCGGTGTGTTGATCTACGCCGGCACCGGGGTGCTCACGATGGCTCTCGGCGGCAAGTTTCTCGATTACAGCGTGCTCGAACATGATGTCTTGCCACACTGGCACGTGCCGAGCGGACAGCACCTCGGAATATTCCTCGTCGAACTCGGTGTCGGTATCACGGTGACCGCGGTGATGACGATGATTTTTTATGCGTTCGCAGGAAGGAAGCAGGTCTAATGACGCTCGAATCCGTCGCCGGACTTTACAACTACTGGGTCGTGATCTTTTTGATGATGACCGGGTTCTACATCGTGCTGGCGCGTAAGAACCTGATCAAATCGGTAATCGGTCTTAACATCTTTCAGACCTCGGTGTTCTTGCTCTACATCACGATGGGCAAGGTCGAGGGCGGGACCGCGCCGATTGTGCCGCCGGCAATCGCAGCCGCTCAGGCTCACGCCGCACACGGATCGGATGCCGGCCATGCCGCCACGCCCCACGTGGAAGGTGCTCATGAAGTCGCTCATGCTGCCCTGCAGCACGGTGGCGAGTTGGCGAGCACAACGACAGAAATCATTTACTCCAACCCACTACCGAGTGTCCTGATGCTGACGGCGATTGTGGTCGGGATCGCGACAACGGCGTTGGCCCTCGCGCTGGTCGTTCGGATCCGAGAAGACTACGGGACAGTGGACGAAGAACGTATTTTGGAATTGGATCGCGGCGAATGAGGCACTGTCTTTTGGGAACTTTGGGAGAGATCACATGATCGATGCGATCTTTGCCCATCTGCCGATTCTATTGATCGTGATGCCGTTGGTCGCTGCCCCATGCTGTGTACTCACAGGCAACGGTCGTGCTGCGTACGCGCTCGCGCTCGTTGTTTCGCTGTTGACGTTTGCCTGCAGCATCACGTTGCTTGAGGAAACACTCGTTCATGGAGTGGTGCGATACGAACTCGGCGATTGGAGTCCACCGTACGGCATCGAATATCGGGTCGACATCTTTTCCGGCTTCGTCATGTCGTTTGTATCCGGGATCGGTGCGATCGTTCTCGTCTATGCTCCGCTGAGTGTCCGCGATGAGATATCGGAGTCGAAGCACTATCTGTTCTATGCGACGTATCTGTTGTGCATGACCGGGCTACTCGGTATGTGCGTCACGGGTGACTTATTCAATGTATTTGTATTTCTCGAAATCTCATCTCTCTCGTCGTACGCGTTGATCAGTCTCGGACGGACCCGACGGGCACCGTTGGCGGCGTTTCAATACTTGATCCTGGGCAGTATCGGAGCGACGTTTATTTTGATCGGCATCGGGTTGCTGTATCAAATGACCGGCACGCTCAACATGGGTGATATCGCCGCTCGCGTACCACATGAACATGGCCCTCGAACGGTTCTCGTCGCGTTTGCGTTTTTAACCGTGGGGTTGTGCGTGAAGATGGCGGTCTTCCCGCTGCACACTTGGTTGCCCAATGCGTACACGTATGCCCCGTCGGTGGTAACCTGTTTCATCGCGGCGACGGCTACTAAGGTTTCGGTGTATGCGTTCGTGCGGATCATCTTCGAAATCATCACACCGGGGTTCGCATTCGATGTGTTGCCGTTGGATACCGAGCTGATGCTGTTTTCGCTGGTCGGCATTTTCATTGCCTCCATCGCGGCGATCTATCAAGACAATGTCAAGCGACTGCTCGCCTACTCGAGTGTGGCTCAGATCGGTTACATGTTGCTCGGTATTTCGATGGCCACTCCAACAGGTTTGTCCGCCGGCATCGTTCACATGTTCAACCACGCGTTGATCAAGGGCGGGTTGTTCATGGTCGCGGGTTGTTTCGCGTTACGATTGGGCAGTGTGCAGTTGTCGGATTGGAAGGGTGCCGGTCGAACGATGCCGCTGACTTCGCTGGCATGGGCGATCGGTGGGCTCGGATTGATTGGAGTGCCTTTGACGGCTGGATTCATTAGCAAATGGCTACTGCTGACCAGTGCGTTCGAAGCAGGCCGATGGCCGGTCGCTGCATTGATGTTGCTCAGCTCATTGCTCGCCGTTGTGTACATTTGGCGGGTGGTCGAGACGTTATTTTTTGCAGAGCCGAGTGAAGCGGCAGCGAATGCAACCGAAGCGCCGCTGCGGATGCTGATACCGACGTATGTCCTGATCGGTGCAACATTGGTGTTCGGGGTTTGGACGTCTTATTCCGCGGGTATAGCTCGCCAAGCTGCGATCGCTCTCTTGGGAGGAACCCCTTAAGATGTCTCCCGATCACATGATATGGATTTCGCTGGCGCTACCGATTTTGGCGGTAGGACTGATCGTCTTTTTTGGGAAGACACCCGACCTGCGCGACGGTTCATCAGGCACGATCGCCGGACTTTTGTTTATCGTCACCGCTTCGCTGTCGATCGGTGTGTTTGCCGGTGAACGACCTGAATGGAATTTGGGCGAAATGTTGCCCGGTTTCGAGATCGCGTTTCGCGTCGAGCCCCTTGGGATGTTGTTCGCGTTGGTGGCATCCGGTCTCTGGATTCTGACGACGGCGTATGCGATCGGCTACATGCGAGGGCACCATGAAAAGCAGCAAACTCGGTTCTTTGCGTGTTTCGCGATCGCCATTTTTGCGGCTCTCGCCGCGGCCTTTTCGGCAAACCTGTTTACCTTGTTCATCGCCTACGAGGTGATGACGATCTCGACCTATCCGCTGGTGACGCATCACGGAACCGAGGAAGCCAAACGGGGCGGACGCATTTATCTCGGGATTTTGTTGTCGACATCGATTGCGTTTTTCATGCTGGCGATCGTTTGGACCTGGTCGCTGGCCGGTACGGTTGATTTCAAACTTGGCGGAATCTTGGCAGATGCGGTTGCCGAAAATCGCATTTCGCAAACGGGCTTGGCCGTGCTGGTCGGGCTGTTTGCGTTCGGAATCGGCAAGGCGGCTTTGATGCCTTTTCACCGTTGGTTACCGGCCGCGATGGTCGCTCCGACACCCGTCAGTGCTTTGTTACACGCGGTCGCGGTCGTCAAAGTCGGCGTCTTTTCAGTCATGAAGGTATGCGTTTATATCTTCGGATTGGAACTGCTGCGGGAGACCGGCGTGAGTTTGTATCTCGCCTACGTCGCGGGATTCACTTTGGTGGTCGCATCACTGGTGGCAATGACCAAAGACAATCTGAAAGCCCGACTGGCTTACTCGACGATCGGGCAACTCGCTTACATCACGTTGGGTGCGATGCTTGCCACGCCCAACAGTGTGATCGGTGGCGGAATGCATATCGCGATGCATGCCGTTGGCAAAATCACATTGTTCTTTTGTGCCGGAGCGATCTATGTCGCCGCGCATAAGAAGAATATTAGCGAGATGGAAGGCTTAGGACGCAAGATGCCGCTGACGTTCGCGGCGTTTTTGATCGCGTCGGTGAGCATCATCGGATTGCCTCCCGGCGGAGGTGCGTGGAGCAAGTGGTTCTTGGCTGTCGGCACGGTCGAGACGCATCAGTACCTTCTCACAGCCGCTTTGATGGTCAGTTCGTTGCTGAACATTGCGTACCTCATTCCGATCCCGATGCGTGCGTTCATGAAGCCGAAATCTGATACGCCGGACGACCCAAGTCAAGAAACCGGCAGTTGGTTGGCCAACATGCAGGAAGCACCGATGATGTGCGTGGTGCCGTTGTGCGTGACCGCGATCGGCAGTGTCGTGTTGTTCTTCGCGGCCGAGTGGATTTATCAGGCTTTGTTGCCCATCACGATGACGCCTTCTTAGTGAGCCGCAAGGACGAACATGAATCACCCTAATGAACCCACCGATCCGAGCTGGTTCGAACGTCCCCAAAACGTTCGCATGATGATCATCGCGCTCGTCGTGATCTGTGCCGGGCTGGCTCTCGCCGATTTGTTTTATACCAACCCGCATCCTCACTTTGCGATCGAAAGCAGTTTCGCTTTTCAGGCTTGGTTTGGATTCGTCACGTTTGTTGTGATCGTTTTTCTAGGTCGCTTGCTACGCATGATCGTTTCACGTCCGGAGGATTATTATCATGACGGCGATCGCTAGTATGCCCCCTGGGCTGATCATGATGGTCGGTGCGTTGTTTCTGCCGCTGCTCGCGCGGCGGGTTCAACCATGGGTCGTGCTCGCACTCTCAACACTGAGCCTGGTCCTGTTTTTGAGCACACCGGCGGGCAACTACGGAATCATCGAACTGTTTGGCGATGAACTCAACGTCGTTCGAATCGACAAGTTATCGCGTCCCTTCGGAATCGTGTTTCATCTCGCGGCGATCGTGTCAGCGATTTATGCGTTGCACGTGCGTGATACCCGTCAACATGTGGCGGGCGTGTTCTACGCGGGTGCGGCTATCGGGGCGGCGTGCGCGGGCGATCTGATTACCCTGTTTGTGTTTTGGGAATTGACCGCCATCTCAAGCGTGTTCCTGGTTTGGGCGAGCGACTCAGAGACTTCCTACCGAGCGGGGATGCGATATCTCATCATCCAGGTGACCTCGGGCGTCTTGCTGCTGTCCGGAGCGATTGTGCAATACGTCGAGACGGGTTCACTCGCATTCGAATCGTTTGTGGGACTCGACGGTGCGGGCGACGGACTCACGACCGCCGGCAAATTAGTTTTGACAGCCTTCGGTATTAAGTGTGCCTTCCCGTTGCTACACAACTGGTTGCAGGATTCCTACCCGAAGGCGACTGTGACCGGCACGGTGTTTCTCAGCGCCTTCACGACGAAACTCGCTGTTTACTCGCTGTGCCGAGGCTTTGCCGGTTTCGAGCCCTTGATTTGGGTCGGATGCACGATGACATTGTTTCCGATCGTCTTTGCGGTGATCGAAAATGACCTGCGAAGAGTGCTCGCCTACAGCCTCAACAACCAACTCGGTTTCATGGTTGTCGGAATCGGGATCGGGACCGAACTGGCGATTAACGGTACCGTCGCGCACGCGTTTTGCCATATCATCTACAAGTCGTTGTTGTTCATGTCGATGGGCGCGGTGTTGTACCGCGTGGGAACGACCAAAGCGACCGAGCTGGGCGGTTTGCACAAATCCATGCCATGGACCACGACGTTCTGTTTAATCGGAGCCGGGGCGATCTCGGGTTTCCCGTTGTTGAGCGGGTTTGTTAGCAAGTCGATGATCATTTCCGCAGCCGCGGAACATCATCTTGCTGGCGTTTGGATCGTGCTGTTGATCGCATCAGCGGGGGTGATGGAACACTCGGGAATCAAAATTCCGTTCTTTGCGTTCTTTGCACACGACAGTGGGAAACGTCCCAAGGAAGCCCCCTGGAACATGCTCTTGGCGATGGGCATTGCGGCGGTGGGCTGCATCACGCTCGGGATCGCATATCCAATGTTGTATGCGTTGCTTCCGTATGAATCAAACTACCACCCCTACACGATCACACACGTTGTCACGCAGTTGCAACTACTCTTGTTTGCGTGTCTGGCGTTTGTCTTTTTGATCAAGACAGGTTTGTATCCAGAAGAGAAACGTGCCACGGTGCTGGACACCGATTGGTTTTACCGGGTCGCCATGCCCAAGGCCGTTTCAGGGCTCCGCTTCGGTATCGAGAAAATCGACGGTGGCTTCCGAAGCGTGTTCTTAAACGGACTGCGTGGTTCGCTCAACACGGTTCGCGATGGCTTCAACGAAACCGGATTGCTCGGTCGGACATGGTCGACCAACACGATGACGTTTTGGGCATCGGTGCTGTTGGCGGCTTCGTTGTTGGTGTACTACTTCTAGCAGCCCAGTAGTTCCAACTAGGCTGGCAAGTGCGAAGGTCGGCTTAGCTCACCATCGCGAAGCAGGAAAGCAGGAGTCTTTCAGTTATTAGTCTTTGCGGCTAACCACAGCTCCGTCATTCCACCACGGCAACCGCCGGACTTCGAAAGCGTCGTTACTAACAAGACGCATCAACGATCCGACTAAAGTCACGTTGGATCCTGCGTCTCGTGAATGGTTAGTCACGATCGAGACTGCATGCCATCGCCGCGGCCGTATCGGTGTCCGTATTGGATCGAACACATCGCAAGCTCAGCCGACTTAGTGTTTGAAGTGTCGGCGGCCGGTGAAGACCATGGGGATTTCGAACTGATCGCAAGCGGCGATCACTTCATTATCACGTCGAGATCCGCCTGGTTGGATGATGGCGACAACGCCTGCTTTGGCTGCCGCTTCGATCGAATCAGGGAAGGGGAAGAACGCGTCGCTCGCGAGAATCGATCCTTCGCATCGTTCACCCGCTTTGTCGATGGCGATCTCGACGCTGTCGACGCGGCTCATCTGTCCGGCACCAACGCCAACCAAGGACGTGTCTTTAGCGAGCACGATGGCGTTACTCTTAACGTGTCGCACCATCTCCCAACCGAACGAAATATCGTCCCACAGTTCTTTGTCGACAGGCGTCTCCGTGACAGTCTTCCACTGCAACGACGAACTGGACATGCAATCGGCGTCTTGGACCAACATCCCGCCGCTGATGAAACGGCGAGCGAGTTTGGAGGGGTCACTGTCGAGTCGTCCGACCTGCATCAATCGGACATTCTCTTTCCAACGCGGACGCGTGGTGAGCAGTCCCACCGCACTGGCTTCGAAATCGGGAGCGACAATCGCTTCGATGAAAAGTCCCGGTTCGCACAAGAACTCCGCCGTGGCGAGATCCACGGTCCGGTTGATTCCGATCACACTTCCGAACGCACTCAATGGGTCACCAGCCATCGCACTGGTAACCGCTTCGACCAACGTCGTCGCTGTTGCTGCACCACAAGGGTTGTTGTGCTTAATGACGGAAGCGGCGGGATTGGCAAATCCACGAACGATTTCGAGCGCCGCGTCGAGGTCGAGCAAGTTGTTGTAGGAGAGCTCCTTGCCGCTGATTTGACGTGCCGATACCAAATTGGCTGATCGATCGTTGCGGTCACTGTAGAGGGCGGCTCGTTGATGAGGGTTCTCACCGTAGCGGAGTTGGGTCTTGCGACGCAGCGTCACGTGCATGGTTTGCGGGAACTCACCACTGACAGTTTCGCCTTGCAGATAATCCGCGATTGCCCGGTCGTAGCTCGCGGTGTGATCGAAGGCTTCTGCGGCGAGTTGTTTGCGTAGTTCGGCGGTCGTTCCGCCGATACTCTGCAACTGCTCGATGATCTCGCTGTATTGTTCGGGGCTGGTCGCTATGGCCACATCGTTTTGATTTTTTGCCGCCGCTCGCACGAGGCTGGGGCCGCCGATGTCGATTTGCTCGATGCATTCTTCGCGGCTGACACCGGCACGACTCGCCGTGGCTGCGAAGGGGTAGAGGTTTACCACCACGAGGTCGAACGGCTCGATGTCATGTTCGGCGATCGTTTCGAGATGATCTTCTCGATCGCGGCGGGCGAGGATCCCGGCGAAAATTCTCGGGTGGAGCGTTTTGACGCGTCCGTCGAGCATTTCGGGAAAACCCGTGTAATTCGCGACATCTTCGACCTCGATGCCGGAATTTTCCAAGTGAGACCGGGTCCCTCCGGTGCTGTAAATCGTCACGCCAGCGGCACGCAGACCTGCGGCCAGATCGGTCAGCCCCATCTTGTCACTGACACTAATCAACGCATTACGAACTGGAACCACATCAGACACGAGCAATCACTTCGGGTGGGGGAAAAACGCCTTCGGGAAAGTTTGACCGACATGTTCCTTGCGATAGCGGTTCAGGTCAAGGAGTTAAGGCAGCCGGACGGCGATTCCCATTTCTCGCATCCGTCGTTTGGTTTCTTCGATGGTGAACGTTCCGAAGTGGAAAATGCTCGCCGCGAGAGCCGCATCCGCCTTCCCGTCACGGATCGCCTCGCCCAGATGGTCTGGATTCCCCGCTCCACCACTGGCTACGACCGGAATCGACACCGCTTCGCTGACCGCTCGCGTGATCGGAATGTCGTACCCGTCGCAGGTGCCGTCGGCGTCCATGCTCGTCAAAACTATTTCGCCAGCACCAAGCTGTTCGACCTCCTTTGCCCACTCGACCGCCTGCAATCCGGTGGGTTTTCGACCCCCGTTGATGTGGACTTCCCAGAATTCTTCGCCGTCTCGTTGGACCCGTTTGGGATCGATGTTGACGACGATGCACTGGCTGCCAAAACGATCTGCCGCCCGCCGGACGAATTCCGGATCGGTCACCGCTGAGGAATTGATCGATACCTTGTCACATCCCGCCGATAACAACGCCCGGACGTCTTCGATCGTTCGAACGCCGCCTCCGACCGTCAGTGGCATGAAAACTTGCTCTGCAGTTCGACGGACAACGTCGAGCAGAATGTCCCGTTCCTCGTGGCTGGCCGTGATGTCGAGAAAAACCAACTCGTCGGCCCCGTCGGCTTCATAACGGCGAGCGACTTCGACGGGATCGCCCGCGTCACGCAAGTTGACAAAGTTGGTTCCCTTGACGACCCGGCCACCATGAACGTCCAAACAAGGAATGATTCGAGCTGCAAGCATGGATGGGATGCGGAGTGAGTGTCGAGGGCTGAAAATCGGAAGCCTAGTTGGATCGCGTGGCCGAGCGTTCACTCAGCGTTCGCGACTTCATCCGATGGCCCCAATGTAGCTACGCTCGTCCAAACGGGGAACACTCCGCCAACCGACTCGCCAAACGACCACTCACCCGCCGGATTTTTGTGCGCCTAGCTTGAACCGGATATCTGTGATCTTGGCTTGCGGGTGATCCTTGATCAGCGCTCGGAGAATCTGACGTTTTTGAAACGTGAGTTCCTGCATCACGACGCTGTCGACCGCGTAGACCTGCAACACACCGCGGTTGAGCTTGCCGACCATGATGCTGCCCGCCAGAGCCGGTCCCACGCTCTTGGCAATCGAGGCGGTCATCGCATTGTCGCTGGCGACACTCGCGTAGCCCCGCCGGCTCATCAATTGGGAAACGATGGTCCCGATACGGCGAGCACCGCGTCCCCGTTCATCATCCGGGTTTGGGACGTTCTTTTTCAATTGCTAGCCTTAACGATCGCGAGCCATCGGCATGATGACATAAGCATACCCGTCGTCGGTGTTGAGCAGGGCAGGGGACTTCGAGCTTTCGATCTCCATCACAAACGTCGCTTCCGAATCCATCACCTTGCAGAAATCCGCTAGGTACCGATGGTCCATTGTCAACGTGATCGATTCACCATCATAGACGATCGGAAGTTCGATCTGCGACTCGCCGAGGTCAGCGGTCGACGCCTCCAATTTCAGTGTCCCGTCGGCAAACGTGAAATCGACCCCGCGGCTGTCGATATCAGTCACGATGGCGGCCTGACGCAAAGCGGCAAACAGCGGCCCCACCGTCACATCGATCTGAACCGCATTCTCGCGTTTGGGAAGCACCTGCCGCCAGTTCGGATATCGACCTTCGACCAATCGGCTCGAGATCACCGCCCGCGGGGTCCGGATCAGAAGATCGTTTCCGCGCGACGCGACCTCGACGGTATCGTCCTTGTCGCTGAGTGCCTTTTCGATCAGGGCGATCGCCCGTGTCGGAACGATCGTTGTCATGCCGTTGGTCTGGTGACCGCCGACCGGTTCACCGGTGCCTTCCATCCGTGCCAAGCGACGGCCATCGGTCCCGACCGCGATCACGGTGTTCTCTTCCATCTCCAACAGCACCCCGCCTAGGGCATATCGGCTGGACTCCGAATCGGTCGCGAAGGCGGTCCGTTTGAGCATTTCACGGAACAGCCGCGTGCTGATTTGATGGTACTTCTCTTCGTCGAATTCTCGCACCGTCGGAAACTCATCAGGGTTGTTCCCGGGCAGGCGAAACTTGCTGCGGCTGCCCGAAATTCGGATGCCCGATTCGTCGGTTTCGATGGTAATTTTTTCGTCGTTGCTCTCCCGGAAAATCGCCCCGGTTCGCTGCACCGGCAACAACGCCGTGCCTTCAGTTTCGATCTCCACCCCCTCGGTCACATCCAACCGGATTCCCACCTCTTGGTCCGTCGCCGAAAGGGTCAACTTGCTACCCGCGGCGGTGATCTTCACGTTCTGCAAAATCTCCTTGGGCGACCGAGATGGCGCGATGCTAGCGGCCAGTGCGAACGCGTTGGCAAGAATGTCTCGTTGACAGGTGATCTTCATGGGCGAGTGTTTTCGTTAGCGACGGATACCGTTGGTCGAGTGGATGTTTTACCGGGGCGGCCTCAGCGACGCACCCCCTCAAATTTGAAAGCGACTCGGGAGCCATCACGGAGGTTGCTAGCAACCAACTGACTCACTCAGAGGTTTTGCTATCAAAGAACTTAATATCTTTCTTCGTCGTCGTCGTAATGTGCGGACATCGAGTGTCGACGGTTGGACGATAAGGACGCAAATCACTGGCGAAACAGGGCAAAACCACGTCTTGTTCACGTGTGGATAACTTGTCTTCCCGATGTCTGGAAGCTGTCGATAAATGTCAGCGTTCTGGACAGTTCCAGACAGTCGCGGCTCAGGGGTGGTCAAATGGTCGACAGAGATCGACAGTAAGCAGACACTGAAAAGACAGCTTTTCCACAGGGTGAACAGCGGGCTAGGTAAGCTGGAACGCCCCCAAACAGGAGCAAAAAATGAGCGAAAATAATTCACAGATGGAGGCGTTGGCGATCGTTTGGACGACCGTCGACAAGCAAGAAACGGCGCGGCGACTTGCATCATCGATGTTGGAAAAGGGGTTGGCTGCCTGCGTCCAAATCGACTCGCCGGTGGAGAGTCACTACCGGTGGGAAGGAAGGCTGCACGTCGATCAGGAGTACCGGCTGATTATCAAAACCAGGGCCGCATTGTCGTCGCCGTTGATGGAGTGGCTCGCCGAAAATCACCCCTATGACGAGCCCCAGATTTTGGTCACGCAGGTCACCGCGGCGAGCCCAGGTTATGCCAGTTGGGTCGCCGAGCAAACCGGTGCCTGAGTGGGAAAAATCTCCCGGACTCTCAGACCATCCAACGCACCTGAAATGGTCGGACATCGAGTGGCTTGGACGGGTCTAAGTCCTCCTCCGCGAGCACGTCGAGGCGGTACCCGGAAGGCAGCAGCGCGGGGTCGATTGATCGAGGTTGACCGCTCAAATTGGCGACGACGATGAGCGGTGCCTCGCCGGGAATTTGACGGACCCAACCGATCAGACCGTCGGTGGGCAGGTCTAGCATCGTTTGTGTGGCGGCGGGGTCGAACGCGGTCTGGGACCGGCGGACGTCGAGCAATTGCCGGTAGCCGTCCATCACCTGACGCTGCAGCGAATCAGGTCCCAGCAGCGCCGACTCGAGTTCCGAGCGATCGTATTTGTGGCGATTGATCCGGCGGTTGATGCCGGACGATTCGACGGCGGCAAAGTCGCAGGGCGAACCAACGAGCGAGTGGAAATAGATAGCGGGGATCCCTCGCATGGATAGCATCACCGCCTGCGTCGCCAAGAATCGGCGGGAGTGTTCCGCCGGCGAAACCTGTCGTCGATCGGCGACCGCATCGAGGTAGGTGATGTTCAGTTCGTAGGGGCTTTCGCTACCGTCGCTCTGAGCCCGCATGCCGACCTTGCCACCGGCGTCGCGGACTATTTTCACCAGGGCGTCGATCCTTTCGGGCGGCAACAAACCTTCAGCGGGCCGCACACCGATGCCGTCGTGCGAGGCGGTGAAATTGAAATAGGTAGTCTCGTCCGATGGCAGAGTGAGGCTGCCCATCCATTCAGTCAGGACGCTCGTGTCGCCGCTGTGGATGGCATCGAGCAGCAGCGGTGGGAGGCTGAACTGGTAGACCATGTGGGCCTCGTCATCGCCCGATCCGAAATAGCTCACGTTCTCCCGGTGCGGCACGTTGGTCTCCGTCAGGATCAACGTCCCCGGCACGGCATGATCGAGCACCCACCGCATCAACTTCACCGCGGCGTGGGTTTGTGGCAAATGCAAACACGACGAGCCAATCTCCTTCCACAAAAACGCGATCGCGTCGAGCCGAACAATCCTGGCACCCCGGCGAGCGTATTCGACCAGCGTCTCGATCATCGCCAACATGACATCCGGGTTGGCGTAGTTCAGATCGACTTGATCGGCACTGAATGTCGTCCAAACCGAGATCGGCCCTTCGGCGGATTCAAACGAAGTCAGCAAAGGCAGGCTTCGGGGGCGGATCACTTCTGATAGGTCGATCGTCGGATCCGCGGTCGTGTAGAAATCGGCATACTCCGGATCACCAGCGAGAAACTGTTGAAACCACTCGTGCTGCTGGGACGAGTGGTTGAGCACGAGGTCGTACATCAGGTCAAAATCGCCACCGAGGTTGGCGATGTCCTCCCACGTGCCGAAGTCAGGATCGACGCGGAGGTAATCGGCGACCGAAAACCCGTCATCGCTCGTCGAAGGGCAGAAGGGCAGCAAATGCACACATCGGATTAACTCATTGAGACCGTGATCGACGAGAAAACGATGCTGGGCGGCGAGCGGCGAACGGGCTGGAGTGGGAGGAGCATCCTCACGTCCATCACCAGGATTTGGCTCGCGAACTTGGTCGGCGTAGGTGATCAACACCACATCTCGATGATCCCATAACTTGCCCGGTGCGGTTGATCGTGCCGGTGCCGCCGAGGGCGTTAAAGTCGAATCCGCGTTCTCCCCGTCTCGATTCGTCCCGCCATCGGATCCTGAGCTTTCACCCACTAAGTGCAGCAATCCGTCGAACAAGGAGAGTGGCACATGCCCGTAAACATCCTTGATCCGATGTCGCAGCGTCTCAGCGGTTGATTCACTCACAAGTTATCCTGTCCGGTGAAGTTGGTGACGAGTGCGCGGAGCTTCCGACGCAGCACCCCGTAAGAGAAAAACGCACGGCCGATTTCGTAATTGAAATCCACCATTTCTTCACGAAACGCTTGGTCGCTGATGATCCGCTTGACTTTGGCGACCACGTCTTTGGTCAGGTAGCCGTCCATCGAAATCACTCTCGCACCCTTCGGTTCGATGTCAGCGACGTAGATGGAATAGCGATTCACCAGCAACGGTTTGCGGTAATAAAACGCTTCTAAGAGCGCATTACCGAATCCCTCGTAGATACTCGGATAGGTGATGAAGTCGGCTTGTGAGTAGGCGTCTGCGAGGGTGTAGACGCGATTGCCATCGGCGTTGAGGCCGCGTTTGTCACCGACTTGATCGTCGACTAATCGCAAATCCACGCCGCTTTGGGCGGCGAGATCATGCAACACTTGCAGATACTCGTTTCCCTCGTCGCCGCTGGCGTGCGAGATCACGAGCTTGCAGCGATCATCCTTCAGGGCGGCGACCAGCGAAATTGCATGTTCGATGCCTTTGCGAGGGACAACGCGGGTGGGTTGCAGGAAAAGGATGTCGTCCTCGGCGATACCGATGTCTTTGCGAAAGCATCTCGCGTAATCATCCGCTTCCGGGGGCGGGTTTTCGAAATCGAGCACGTTGGGAACGAGCACTGACGAAACACCTCGCCGGTGGGAAAGGTCTTCCTGAGCGAACGAGTTGATCGTCACATTTTGGATTTGGGGCAGGGCAGGGGGGAACGCCATCCAAAGCATGTCGGTGACCGCGCTGACGCTGAAACGATCTCTTTCCCAATAAAAGTCGTGATGGTGGGCGATCGTCGGGAATCCGGTCTCGGCGATGAAGTTCGTCAACGCGACGCCGAGCGGGATGTTCATCGGAATGCATAACGCGTTCTGAACGATCAACAGATCGAGGTGATATCGCTGCGTAAAATCGTACAACGTCCCCTTGAGATAGTCCGCGAGCGTGTAGATTCGCTGCGTCACATCGGGCGTTCGCGTCCGCGTCCCGAACGCCCGCCGGTTGATCCATTGGATGTCGGGATGGTTGAAATAGGCGTGCGGTACCACCATCGAAACCGTGGGGTCACGATCGCTCAGCCCGCTGTACCAGTGGCTGACGTGGCGATGATCCCAGAGGACCTGTGCCCATTTAGCGCTTTCGAGAGACACCCCATCGGTGCCCGCGAAACGGGTTCCCACGAATCCAATTTGAACGCCCATCACTACTCACGATCGAGGGTTTAAATGACCTTCACCTAATACACTCTAATAGGTGATTCCACGATGTGATCACCACGTCGGCCGACAAGTCAGCGCAAGAGGGATGATCTTGCCGTAATCGCAAGCTGCGGGCGTCGCCCGCGAACAAAGCGGTCTTCAATCCAGCATTTTTGGCCGCAAAGACATCGTTGAGCATGTCATTGCCGACGTATACCGCCTCTTCAGCGGCAATATTGCGGCGAGCCATTTCGCGAACCAGACGATCGAACATCAACGGCCCCGGTTTTGATGCCCGATACCGGTTCGAAAAATGGCAGAGATTCAAATCAAACCGACTTTCCAACGGACCATCGATCAAGTCTTCCACCAACGGGATGGTGAAAACCTGGGCGTTGCTGACGATCCCGAGCGATTTGCCGCTCGCGTGTAGATGATCAAGTGCCTCAGCGGCGCCCGGCATCGGCCATGTCGGGTTCATCATTGATTCAAACCACGCGACGATGTTGGCCAGGAGCGGAGGATCCAAGGCGATATCGCTCCGACCGGCTTCGATGAATTCGGCTCGCCAAATATCCAAAATCTCTACTTCGGGTCGGGGATTGGTGTCGAATAACCGGGATCGATTGACCCGTTCGATGCGAGCCCGAATCTGTTCCATCGACGGCAAATGATCGAGAACCTTGACGCCCGACGCCGAAACGGCCTGAGCAACGGGATCGTGGGAACCGATCGGGCTGGCGGTTGCCGTTGGCACATCTTCCGCCGTGCCGACGTCGCCACTGCCGCTGATGATCAAGGTGCCATACACATCCAAAACGACCACGCGGACGTTGCCGAGTGATGATAACTGCGTCTCGATCTCGGTCGGGGCGGGCTCGAGTGGTCGACGATTGTCGATCACAGGTGATAAACAAGTGGGAATACAGGTGTGCAAAGGAGACATCACTCGAGGATTGCTAAAAGGTGGCGAGAGATTGTTATACACCGCATATCGAGCTTGTTGTGAGCGGTTATTCTATACGGGGGTCCCTCGGTTAACTATCTTGGGAAACAAGGAGGGTGACCGGTCGGTGTCTGGGCAGCATCAAGCCCGGTCGCTTCCTTGATGATTTTCGAACGTCCACCAACCACGGCTTCTCTCAAAAACGGAAGCTGATTTCAGGGGGGAGAGATTGCAATGAAATGGGTCATTATTGCGGTATTGGGAGCCGGATTCTTGTTGCTGGCACTTTGTGGGATTGGATTCTATTTTGCCACCAGCGCCACCCAAGCTTACCAACGTCCGGTCTTCGAAACCATTGTTGCGGAAGACCCTGAAGCATTCCTCGATCTCTGCGACCCAACACTCCGCACCGAAGTCGATGCACCTGTCATGTTGGCTTGGATGAAAGAAGTCAACGCGGTGATGGGAGAGTGTCAATTTGAATCCGGCACGAACTTCAACATTCATTACGACGGCTCACCCGGAAAAAGTGTTGTGACCACCTCAGGCGAGATGACCTTTGAGAATGGCGTGGCGAGCAGCGAGTTCGTTTTTCAAAACGACAAATTGATCAAATTCAAAATCAATCCAGACAAGCTCGGTAACGATTGGTTCACCGGACCGGCGAGCGACGAGCTATATCGTGAGCGTACCAAAGAGTTCTTTACCCAACTCTTAGAGCGAAATTATGAGAAAATGAAACCTCTCATGCATGAATCCTTTATCGAAGTCGCGAATGATGAGGTACTCGATGGGATCGTCGACAAAGTGGATGTTTGGTTGGGCGAGAATCCAACCGTAATGATCACGGAAGTCGAAAACCGGATCAGCGAAGACGAAGGATTGATAGTTCACGCCTTGCTCGAAGGAAGCGAAGGAACAGCCGATGCGTCAGCCACGTTCAAATTCGATGGCATGAAGGGAACCGTGCTGAGCTTCGTGGCCGATCGAGCCAACCCGACACCCGCCAATTCGGCGAACGAATCGAAGTCAAACGTTGATAATAGCCTTAAGGACTAAGCCGGTTGGCAGGAATCATTGGGCAAACTAGCGAATGACTCCTGCCTGCCTACTGAAGAGCGACTGATATGTGTTAAACGTGAACGGGCTCTTGTGAGCTGATCTTCAGACGGTTTCAAGCGAATCGTTCGAGATACTTCTTCAGTTTGAGCTTCTTCCGAGCGCTGTCGCTGGTCATGTACCTGATGCTTCCAAAAACCGGTCGCCGCGGTCCCCAGGCCCGGTCGGTGCGGCCGAGAACCCATAAGATGCCGCAATAAGAATTCGGGTCGCGCCCATCGAGTCCATATTTGTTGTTGAGGTGAATCATGACATCAAGAGCTTCTTGGGCTGACCGCGTCCAGTGAAAGATCTTCTTTCCCCATAACATCCGCATGTAGTTGTGCATCATTCCGGTGCGAACAATTTCATTTTGTGCGGCGTTCCACAATTCGTCATGCGTGTCGGCGTTCTCAAATTGTTCGAGTGAATAGAGAAAGGGCCGTTCGTCGTCAGCGGTCGCCCGGAGTGACTTTTGAGCCCAATCGGGAAGCGATTCCAACTTGTCATACGTGTCGGGATTTTTGAACGCCCAATTAAACCCGATCTCACGCCATGTCAGTACCTGGTCAAGAAACCCTTCCGCCGGTTCGCTGACGTTCCAAAAGTCATGGTTTTTCCCGTTGGGCTTGGATGCATTCTCAGGAGACCATTCTTCACGCTCGAAGAGTTTGAGCACCATCTCATGAGCGGAGATATGGCCGAAATGCAAATGTGGACTGAGACCGGATGTGGCGTGTTCATCAGGATGATTGCGGTCATCGCCATAGCGATCGAGTTTATGATCAAGGAAATCAGCCAATCGTCGTTCCGCTTCGATCGTCCCGCCTGGACAAACCGGTGAAGGAACCACGTCATGGTCGATCGGTATTTCTGAAATGCCGCCTTGATCAAGGAGCCGTTCGAAATCGGCGGCCGGCCAGCGATCGAGTATCTTCCGTGAAATTATATTCGATGCGAGGAAGCCATCGACCGGACGGATGTTCTTGGACTCGATCGGGGCAGGGGAGGGCAGAGCAGGGCAGGGCAGGGGAGTTGCAGAGGGAACTCGATCGAGAGCATCGAGTACATTTTTTTGCATATACCGACGATAGCTGTGAGCGACGGTATATGTTTTTTCAGCAAGCCGAAGCGGTAGGATACCGTTACCATCGACGAGCTCGAGTCTCGCCGGGATCCGTTCTTTGACCGCTTCGATCATCGTCGGCAAAAAGAAGCAAGGGTATTCGTCTGTCACGACCACACAGGCGCGGTTGGCCAATTGATGTAGCAACGGTGTGCCGTGGCCAGGTTTGGGTTCCACGTAGGGGTAGTACGCAATACCGACGCGCCTCGCAGATTGGGCATTGTCCCGCATCCCCTCAATAACAAAACGATGGATGCGATCGCTCGCCCATTGATAACGGACACGAAGCGGCTCAAAGATCAGCAGTGGACGGCTAAATTCGATTGCACGATCGATTGCATGCTGTAGGGCAAAATTGTAAGTCAATCGCCGCTGGGCGATCATCCAGTACAGCACATAATCACCGTCGGCTCGCAAAGCGTGATCGTTTGAGGTCGTTAACCGGTGTTGAAGAACTTCGTCGAGCATGAAAGTTGCCATTGCCGCGGGCAGAAATAATCCGGAAGAGAACGGCCAAGCATAACGGGACTGTGCGGTTCGATCGGTTGGAAGGATATCGTAGCGACGAGTACCGTCTTGAAGTCGAAACCTGACCGCGAAAATTTCAGCTCGGCAGACGACCGTTAACTTGCGAGCCCATCCGGCGATGTTGGTAACCGGTCGAATTCGATCTATGATTGGTTCTGTAACGTCGTCTTTCACCCAAACCGAGTACTGAAGTTTGACCCTCCAAACGTATTTCTCCGCGAAAAGTCCGGGTTTATTTATTTTCGTCGTTTTCGGCCTGGGACTCCTGGCGTCCAGTTCCGACGCGGCGGATGTGAGCTCCAAAGCTCCACCGTTGTCGCCTGAGCAATCAATCGCCACGATGCAGATCCAGCCCGGCTACTCCGTGATTCCGGTGCTGACCGAACCCGCGGTCGAAGAGCCAGCGGCAATCGCGTGGGACGGCAACGGCCGTATGTATGTCGTTGAAATGCGGACCTACATGCAGAATATCGACGGTAAAAGCCAATTGACGCCGACCAGTCGAGTATCGCGGCACGAAGATACCGATGGTGATGGTGTCTACGACAAACATACCGTTTTCGCCGACAATCTCGTCTTGCCTCGAATGGTTTTGCCCCTTTTGGATCGCGTCATCATTGGAGAAACCAACACGCTCGACCTGAAGAGTTATCGCGATACCGACGAGGATGGGGTCGCCGACGAAATTGAGCTTTGGCACGAGGGTGGCGACCGGGGAGGCAACCTCGAACATCAACCCAGCGGATTGATTTGGAACATCGATAACTGGATCTACACGACCTACACGGGATACCGGCTTCGATTCACGGACGGCACCGTGGTCATGGACCCGATGGTCTACAACACCGGTCAATGGGGATTAACCCATGACAATGTGGGGCGGATGTTTTTCTCGACTGCCGGTGGCGAGAACCCCGCCCTCGCGTTCCAACAACCGATTGTTTACGGCCGCATCGAACTGCCCGGTGAGCAGGTTGATGGCTTTCGTGAGGTGTTTCCGATCGACAATATTCCTGACGTTCAGGGCGGCCTCATCCGGGTTCGCGACGACAACACATTGACACAATTTACAGGTGGCGGCGGGCAATCGATTTTTCGTGGTGATGCGTTACCGAAAGACTTCGACGGCGACTTGATCCTTTGCGAACCGGTGGGCCGTTTAATTCGACGTGCGAAAGTAACGAACGACGACGGCCGTATCACGTTATCGATTGCCTACGACGGGCAAGAATTCATCGCCGCACGTGACCCCAATTTCCGACCCGTCAACAGCGCGACCGGACCGGATGGATGTTTGTATCTCGTTGACATGTATCGCGGCATCATTCAAGAGAGCAATTGGGTGCGCAAGGGTTCTTATTTGCGAAAGGTCGTTGAAGAGTACGAATTGGACAAAAACATCGGACGAGGCCGGATCTATCGCGTCGATCACGAAACGACGAAACGGGGTCCCCAACCTCACATGCTCGATGAAACGCCCGCTCAATTGGTCGCGCACCTGTCGCATCCCAACGGTTGGTGGCGGAGTGAAGCGCAGAAACTGATCATTCTGCATCGCGACAAGAGTGTGGTTCCGGAACTGGAAGAACTCGCACTGCACGGGAGTGATCCGTTGGCGAGATTGCATGCATTCTGGACGCTCGAAGGACTCGGTGCCATCAGGCCGGAGTTACTCGAAAAGGGGATGCAGGATCACGATGCTCAAGTTCGCGCGGCGGCGATGCGGATTGCCGAGCCTCTTTTGGCATCCGATGATCAATTCGATGTCGCCATCAAGAGATTAGGTAAAGACCCTTCGGCCCTAGTCGTCATTCAAACGCTGCTTTCGGTCAACCACGGTCGACATCCTAAGGCGGAGGAGATCACCGATTGGATCGTGGCCGCCAATCAGGCGAACAAGAACATCGCGTCGATTGCCAAACAATATCGATCGGGAATCGAAGCGATCCTCGCCGAACGCAGGAAATTCGAGGAGATGCAAAGTCGCAATAAGGAACTCGCCGATTCGGTCGTCCGTGGCAAAGTGATCTATTCCACCTTGTGCGTTACCTGTCATGGCGAAAATGGAAAGGGACATCCATCACCCCAGGGCGGCAATTTACATTTGGCTCCGCCGCTGGCCGGTTCACCCCGCGTGCGAGGCCATAAGGCACGTTTGGGTCGAATCCTCCTGCAAGGTTTGATTGGTCCGATAGACAATAAGACTTACGCCGACGGGCTGATGATGCCTTTGGCTTCGAATCCAGATGCGTGGATCGCAGACGTCGCGAACTATGTTCGTAACAGTTGGGACAACCAAGCGTCGATGATTCAGCCATCGGATATCCGCCGTATCCGCGAAGAAACGGCTTCGCGGATCGGACCTTGGACAATGAAGGATTTGGACTATTACGATCCACCGTCGCTGAAGAATCGGACCGAGTGGAAAATCACGGCGAGCGCTAACCAAAAAAACGTTTCCCAAGCGATCGATGGTGTTAACTCAACGCGGTGGGACACCGCCGCTCGTCAATCGCCGGGGATGTGGTTCGCGATTGAGTTGCCCGAGCCGATGATCGTGATGAGCGTGGAGCTCGACACCCGTAAATCGAAAAGAGACTATCCACGTGGTTATGTCGCGGAAGTCTCCGAAGATGGCATTTCTTGGACCGGGCCAGTCGCAAAAGGGTATGGCGACGGTCCGATCACGACAATCGAGCTTGATAGTCCCGGTTTAGTGCGGCACATTCGCATCACACAAACCGGTGCGTCCGATACCAGTTATTGGTCGGTGCACGAACTCTCAATCAAAGCAATCCCTGCCGACGCCAAGCCGCCTGTTTCCATGGCGGAGTCGCTCGCCGAGATCGATCCGAACACGTTGGCGAAGCGGGCAACACGGGACGGCGATGCGATGCGCGGTGCGAGTTTGTTTTATGGCGAATCGATCTCTTGTGCCAAGTGTCATGATCCTGACTCAGGCCCCCGACTTGGTCCAGACTTGACTGTGAAACGCGATGGAGTCACGGAGCAAGTTTTGGTCGAGGCCGTGTTGGATCCGTCGAAGGAGATTCACAAGGACTTCCAGCAAGTGTCGGTGGTGACGGCGGACGGACTGATACTGACAGGATTTTTGGTGCGAGAAAACGACGAAGAAATCGTCATTCGTGAACCAGCCGGTGGTAAGGAAATCCAGATCCTCCAGGATGACATCGATGACGTTGTGCCACTGAAGGTATCCGCCATGCCCGCGGGGCTGGTCAATCAATTGAACGATGAGACAGAGTTTTCGGACTTGATTCGATTCCTGATCGAAATCCAGAACGGCGGCGCTGATGCGTTGAATCGTCTCAAGAACCAGTAATGAGTAGGACGATCAAGCGGAGAAGATTAGCTCGTCGCAAAACGACCAAATTACCAACAGCGTCCTTTTTATTCAGAGACTCAATTCGCTGGACTGTCAGCGTGATTGAGGGCGGATTGAGGAGGGTTTTCCGGTTCAATTTTGAGGAAAAACTCATGCGACCGAATCGGCTTCGATAGATATCCGTCCATGCCGGCGTCGAGGCAGCGTTCGCGATCACCTTTCATCGCGTTGGCTGTCATCGCTAGGATTCGGATATGACTGCCTAGAGATTTTTCTCGTTGTCGGATCTCTCGCGCCGCCTCTAATCCGTCCATCACTGGCATCTGCACGTCCATCAGCACGAGATCAAATTGAGGGGCTTCGTCTGAGAACAGGACATCGATTGCTTCCTGGCCATTGCACGCGATTTGTACGGAGTGTCCGCGTCGTCGCAGCATCGTGCTGGCGACCTTTTGGTTCACCAGCCCGTCTTCGACGAGCAGCACGTTCAACGGTGAAGCGGTACGACTGGCGGACGTCAAGACTGCGTCTTGGTGTTGCGGTGAACCCACCGGGGCCAACGTCATGATAATCGCTTCACGCAGCACGGACTGTTTCAGCGGTTTGGGAAGACAGCGAGCAATGTTCCATTTTCGCACCTCCGAACCGCTGCGACCATCGGTCGCGGAAGTCATGACCACCATTGGCGTCTTAGCGATGCGAGCGTCGGGATGATTGCGAACCCGTTCTGAGAATGCCCACCCATCGATATCAGGCATCACTTCATCGACCAGCAACAGCTGGAATGGGATGCTGGATGTTGCGGCACTTTCCATTGCCGCGATTCCCTGTGTCGCGTTACCAGCGGTGGTCACGTTAAGTCCCCACTCGCCGAGTAATTCTTTGAGTATATGTCGATTGGTATCGTTGTCATCAACGATCAATACCGAACGCCCCCTGATGGATTCTGGGAGTATGAGTGATGTTTGATTTTCAGCGAGTGTTAGTTTGATGTTGAACCGAAATTTGCTTCCTTTGCCCTCCTCGCTTTCAACCGATATTTCTCCATTCATTAACTCCGTGAGTCGTCGCGAAATGGTTAATCCCAGTCCAGTTCCGCCGAATTGTCGAGCGGTCGCGATATCCGCTTGACTGAACATGTTGAATATTTCCGCTTGTTTTTCGGCATGGATTCCGATTCCGGTGTCACGCACCGCGAAGTCCAAAACAACGCTCTCATTGGTGCGTGAACGAACGTGGACTTCCACAACGATCTCACCGACATCGGTAAACTTAATCGCATTGCTGGCTAGGTTCATCACGATCTGTCGCAGACGCATAGGGTCGCCGACGACAAAATCCGGGACGGATGTGGGGATCTGCAATGCCAGTTCGATGCGTTTATCGGCTGCACGATTGGCGAGTGTTAATAAGGTATCACCGAGTGTTTCGCGAAGACTGAAGCGAATCGACTCGAGTTCCAGTTTGCCGGCCTCGATCTTAGAAAAATCAAGGATGTCATTGAGCAATTGCATCAATGATTCGGCGGATTGCTTCACAATCAGTTGATAATCTCGCTGATCGTGTGATAGTTCGGTACCCAGCAACAAATCGGTCATGCCGATGATTCCGTTCATGGGGGTTCGAATCTCGTGGCTCATCGAAGCAAGAAATTCACTCTTGGCGTGATTAGCCGCTTCGGCCTTTTCTTCCGCACGCATCGCTTCGTTTTTGAGCTGTTTGAGCGGCCGATAAACGAACTGGCGAGTAATGATGACGGAGGTGATCGATACGGCGAGGCTCAGGACCATTGCGAGCGCGACTGCGGACCATACATTGCGGCGAACTTGATCAATGATCGCCAGACGTGACATGACCAAATTCACTTCGCCGATCACTTGAGCGTTGTAGGTGACGGGACTGCTGGCGACGGCATATTGTGGTGTCCGCGTATATCCCTTCAGATTGAGTTGTGGTGTGTTTGCTTGCCGACGAGAAGCCAATATCTCGGTTCCATCGTTGACTTCCAAATAGACGATTTCTTGATTGGTGAGCATTGCCCCGAGCAAATCACCAATGGTCTGTTCGTCGACGTTCCACAAAGGCGTTGCGGTACTTGTTGCAATGGCAGCGGCACTTCGTTCAGCCTCTTCTCGGATCCGATCGTCGAGTTGTCGCAGCGTGACTAAGGCCGCAACACCGCCGAAGATCGCGAGCGTGACCAGAACCGTGGTGACGAGCGCGATGATATAGCGAAGCGCGATTTGACGCTCATCGGTGTCGTTGCTCGATTGGGATACACGTGGTGGTAGCGGGGTCATTCGTTTCGCGCGGGTTTTTCAACGGGGGGCGACTCCTTGATGGACGGCATCGAGGTCTCCGCTGAATTTTCCCCTAAGTCAAAACGAAAACGATAGTTGTCTGATTCGGGTTGGTGCAAACGGGAGAACTGTAAGAAATCAATCTGTTTCCATTGCTTGGCTCGTAATCCGGCGCGATAGGTGGCCATGTTTTCCGCCGTGACGAGCGTCATGGGAGATACAAAGTGCGTCGGAATCTTCTCCAAATCCAATCCGTGAACCAGATCATGAAGGATCACGGCGACCCATCCGCCCTCCTGAAAGTGGCCACCCACGGTGGCCGCGAGAGTGCCCTTTTCGATCGCCTTGAGACCTTCGCGGGTGGCATCAACGCCTCCGATCACCACATCCTTTCCCGGAACGAAGCCGCGATCACGGATCGCTTGCGCGGCACCCAGCGCCATTTGATCGCTCGCCGCCCAAACAATCGACGCTTCCGGATACCGCCGGTGCAAGATCCGGCAACGATTCTTTGCGTAACCTCGCTTCCAATCAGCGGAAACCATTTGATCCAATATTGCCTCGTCCTCACGCGCAGCGATCGCGTCCATCAACCCTGCTGCTCGCTGAACCGAGGCACCGTGAGAGACGGTTCCACTCAGCCCGATGATGTGAACGCGTCCGTCGGCGGATATTTTAGCCGGATCTTTGCGGGCTTCATCGATCAGCGCGTTGGCCAGTTGAAAGCCTGCGCCGTAGTCGTCCGGCAGCATTTCCGCGATCCAATGTTCTAGATGGGTTCTCGGTTCACCGGTGATGGCGGACTGCTCGGCGGTGAGCCCCGAGTTAACAAGGAAGACCGGAATGCGATAAGAATTTGCGATCCTTAAAAATCTCGGGCCTCCACGTTTGAAACTTTGGATCACGATCCCGGCTGGCTTCACCTTTCTTTCACACTCCACGCGCATCAAACTCGCCATCGCGTTGAGACTGCCGTCAGCGAAATGGACCTTCAGTTCGAAGCCGAGTTGATCGGCTGCGACGCTCATGAAATCAGTAAACAGAATCCAAAACGGGTCGTCCTTATCACTCCCGCTGAATAATAAAACACGAGGTTTTCGATCCTTTTCGACGGCATCACCACCCCATGTTCGATGGCCGGCGAATGTGAATAGGATCGCGAAAAAGACGAAGGCAAAGATCCAACGCAAATGGATTGACCATTTATACGACTCAACCGAATTTGCACACACGACGTTCATTCCTCAAGCCATTCTCTCACAGCCCGAACCATCAGAGACCACCGGGGGAACCCCCCGGATGCTATAAAAATTAACGGTGACAACTGATTTCAGTGGCGCAAGCTGCGTTTAGTTATAGCAGGAATGCGATAAACCTATTCAGAAATCGGTTTTTCGGAGTTAGCTTGCAGTCACCTGGAAGCAAACATTGTCGGCACTCGCGTTACCCTGGCCGTCCCGCACGATGATGAATAATCGATAATTGCCGGGTTTGGTGGGTGTTCGAATGACAGCTTCGCCGTCTTTGGCCTCCACGATGCATTCCGGAAAAACCGGAGGAACCGATTCGCGATCGCCACCGACACTGATCTCAGTCGTTTCGGCTTGCACAAACCAAGTCCACTGTAGGGGATCCTGCTCCGGATCTGTTGCATTCACGCGGGCCTTGACGAGTGCACCCGGGGCAACCTTGGCCTCGTTAAGTTCCGTTTCAAGACTCGTGACTTTTGGGCAACGGTTGGCGGGCCATTTCCCGGTCCAGGCTCGACACATTGCGTCCACCTGCGGCAGCTTTTCGCCTGAGGGCAAAAACATCCCATACCAGGTCGATGTTTTTTCCTGTTTTTGGCCCCAAAGAAAGCAGTAGCTACCGACGCAGATGTCGCCCGCGTCATCGGCCAACATCGATTGCGTGACGTAATAACTGGCCGCTTTCGTTCGGCTGCTCGGTTCGATCGCGGCGCCCCAGGATGTTTGGGGGACTTCCCAGTGTCCCGAAGGGCCAAATTCGGTCAAAGCAAATGGTTTGTTCCAACCCGCCGCTTTCACGTCGCTGGCGACCGAAGAGGCGGCCCCGTACGAATTCACCCCAAGAACATCGATGTTGGGATAGTGCTCCATAATGCCTTTGATTTTTGCCGCCGAAGCCCCCGCAATTACCGTCATGACCGGGTGATTCGGATCCTCTGATTTCACGATCTTGGCCAGAGTGTTGAGTTCCTTCCAAATCCGGACCGCACCGCTGTCGGATTCGGGGCCTTCCATTTCATTGCCAAGCCCCCACATCAGAATCGCCGGATGGTCCTTGTACTGACGTACGGCTTGGCGGACCGCGTCGCGTTGTTTGGCAATTTGTTGAGGATCGGAATAATCAAACCCGTGCCGTTCATGCTCAAGCCACAACCCCACGGTGACGGTGATTCCTAGCTCGTGGCAATAGTCAAGCAACGGTTTGCCGTCGATCTGCTTTTCAAGTGATTCGATTCCCCAGGTGCGAATGGAGTTGCCGCCACATTCGACCAGCGTTTTCAGATGATCCGTTCCACCTGCCCCATAAATGAAATAGGGTTTTCCTTCCCGTTTGAGGAAAAAGTGCCCTTGGTCATCTTTTTCGACGGTTACTTCCGACGCGAAGGTCGCCCCAGGTACTGAGAGGGCTACCGACAACAAGCCGGCAAGAAAAATTGTCAATCGTCTAGCGGTATTCATTGTGTGTTGTTCTCCTGAGACTACTGTGTGCATAAAATTGCATTGTATCAGCAGTGTCGCCCTGAGTGTTCCAAAAAGAGTTCGTTATGGCAAAAACGGTCAACCAACAACTGATCGCCGATCAACTAAAGATTTCCCGCGCGACCGTGTCGCGATGCTTTACCAATCACCCCGGCATCAACCCGGAAACTCGCGGAAGAGTTTTTCGTCTCGCCGCCGCTCTTGGTTACACACATTTGGAGACGCGCACTGGGAAAGGTCGCCAAAAAGCTGCTACGAATCGATTTGGTATTTTGATCTGTACCGATGTAGAAGATTATCTCAACACGGATTACCAAAGTCCTGGCGAAAATCTTATTGCCGGTGTCAGCGATTACGCACAACTCAATGACGTATCGTTAGAGATTCATTATGTCGCGCCGTCGCATACTGATCTTACGGATCCGTCTTATGCAGAGATCGAGTCCTTACATCAGCGGTCTTGGGATGGCGTATTGTTGGTTTACCCATTTCCCAAAACGATCGTGGACGGACTGAATCTTTTGGTGCCCGTGGTTTCGCTCGTTGAGCAGTACAGCGGCACTCCGGTGAACTGCGTCGATGTCGATCATCACCGCGGAATTTACGCGATTTTAGGACGTTTGTCGGAGTTGGGACATCAACGAATCGGATTCCTGACCCACGATTATGGCGTCGATGCCAACTGGGCATTGCGACGTCATTCAGCCTATGTGGAAGAGATGACACGGCTCGGTTTTGTGATCGATCCTGCCAATGTGTTGAACGTGCGTCCCAGCGAAAGGTTTGATGTTGAGGAAACCTACGCGCGAGCACTTGAGAGAACGCGATATGGTGTCACCGCGTGGGTGTGTGCGGCCGATCATCAAGCATACGGTTTGATTTCCTATTTCCGTGATAACGGTATTCGAACACCCGAAGATGTTTCCGTGACCGGTTTTGATGGGATTGATCCTCCCGAAGGCGCACCGCAACTCACAACGGTCTCCATTCCTTATTATGAGATTGGCCAAATCGGTTGCAAACGACTTCAAGACCTTGCGGTGAAGCGGTTCGGGTCTGCCCAGCACACGATGCTTGATTGTGCTCTTCGCGATGGCGCTACCGTCGGACCGATTCAATAAGCGGCTCCGTTTTTGCCACCAACAGACGACGCGTCGGACACTCAAATTGAACGTGATTTTGACCGGACGCGGGCTCGAAAAGTCTAGCAAAATGCGGGAAAAAAACATTTGTGTGCATAAAATTACATTATTCTATTGATGCGCCTTCGTGCGTCGCATAGAACGAAGAATCGTGAAAACGTGTCCTTTCCCCACTTCCGAGAAAATCAATGAAACGTCTATCTGTCATCCCCCTTGTCTTGGCTTCCCTGTTCGTATCAATGCTGCACGCTGATGACGTGACCGCTGTTAAAAAACTGGATTTTGGAGATTACTCCTCAGCAACGCTCACCACAAAAGGATGGAATGCGTACAACGCGAAAAATTATGATGATGCGGCGGCCTATGCGAAGGAATGCATCGATCGATATCGGACGGAGGCGATCGCCATGCAAAAAGAACTCAAGGAGCCAATGCCTGCGAGTGATAAGGATGCCGTGCTGAGCAAGTGGGCGCTCAATGACGTGGGAACCTGTTACTTCATCTTAGGGCAGTCGCTGGAGAAACTTGATAAGACCGACGAGGCCATCAAGGCGTACAAACAACTATTAGAGAATGTTTCGTTTGCCCAGTGTTGGGATCCACAAGGTTGGTTTTGGAAGCCTGCCGACGCGGCGAAAAAACAAGTCAAAATGCTTGAGTTTGCCAAGCTCGAAAGTGAAGACGATCAGTAGTCGAGTTGAGAAGACAATCTGTGATTCAAAGCCGATGCCTTGAAGAAGGCATCGCGAACACTGGTCCTTCCGTTTAGCGGACGGACCAGTTTTTTTATGTAATGACGACTATTAAAATCGTGATAGTTGATGTCGATGGCTTTGTCGGATGCCATTCGTACTCAACCGCGTTTTAAGGATTTGCGGGTGACATCGGAAAGGCTTTTTCGTCGCCTTGGACTAGCATCCAACTCGCGTTCGCGGTTAGTGATCTGTAAGTTTGCCGGTAGTCGTCAGGCCAAGTGACGGTAACGTCACAATCATCGGTCGATTCCCCGATCCCAATACGAATGATTCGTTCGTTGCTGGATAGGTAACCGTCTCCTGACGTTACGGGGACAGTCCAGCGTTGATCGTCGGAATGCAGTTCGATTGTCGCGCCGATCGCGTCTCTCGAACAATCGCGACCGACAAGTTGGAGCTCGATGCAATGCCCAGCATCACGAGTCTGATTCACGAGCAATGCCACCGGTTCGGTTTGATGCGTGACGGCGAAATCAGTGAGGCCATCTCGGTTGACATCGAGAGTCCACAAGGCGCGACCAACATGAGGCGTGTGTAGATAGTCGCATTCACTGGATGCCGCGAGTGCTTGATAACCGCCTGAACTTTGTCGCTGGAAAATCTGCATCAATTGGGCGTATGGTGCGGCTTTTTCACCCGGGTAGGTATCGATATGACCATTGGCCACGATGAGTTCTAGGATACCGTTGTTGTCGAGATCGATCGCTTCGGTGCCGAACCCGACAAAAGGCAATGTCGGAGCGTAAAGGTTTTGCAGTGCGGTTTGATCACGCCACAATCCCGCGCCGACTTGCTCGTGGTAGGTGTTGCATTCACCCACGAAATTGGTGATGTAGAAATCGATGTCTCCGTCGCGATCAAAGTCGCCGGTTGCCATGCCCATCGATCCTTGGCCAGGCGAACGGTCATCGGATCCAAGTCCCCGCAGAATGGCCGACTCACGTAGCTCAAGGTCATCGTGCGAAGATTGGCTCCAGTAATGGTTGCTGGTCAGGTCGTTTGCGATGAAAACGTCGAGTCCGGGTTCGGTATCCAACGATCCGATCGTAACTCCTAGTCCTCGTCCGATAACGGACGGGATCGCGCTCCAGGCGAGGGTCGTGTCCACGAATTGCCCGGATTGGGTGCCGCGAACAAAACAATCCGTTGCACCGGGAAAAATTAGTGGCGAACAGGCGCGGACGAGGTTGGTGCTCTCCTGCCGACATTCTCGCGTGACCGGGTCGAGCCCTGCGCCGTAATTCAGAATAGTAAGGTCGGCCAGTCCATCGCCATCGAGATCGGCAATCGCGCCGCTGGAAGACCATGCCAATTTGGATTCGTCTTCACCAAGCCGGTCGCTTGCATCCGCGAATGTGCCGTCGCCGTTATTGATCAGGAGCGTATTGGGGCCGTAGTTCAGAACCAACAGATCGGCGAATCCGTCTTCGTTGACGTCACCCACGGCGATGCCTTGGGCAAACCCCATGTCCCCGGTTTGTGAAGGGGTGGTTACTTGGGTGAATTCACCGTTGAGGTTTCGCCAAAGCGAGTTGGGTTGCGAATCTCGATGCGGTGGGGTTCCGCCCGCGGCAGCCAAATACAGATCGCTCCATCCGTCGAGGTCGAAATCGATCGTTCCACCCCCACAACCAAGCGTTTGATAGTGCATGATTCCCGGTTGATCTAAATCATCGCCGGTTCGTCCAAAAAACTTCAAGCCTCTTGAATTGGCTTCATCGGTCAACCGAATATCCGCAGCATTTTGCATTTCGGAAAAGAGAATTCTCCGATCCTTTGGATCCGCGAGTGCGTCGGGTGAAATCTGTGGCAATGGCAGATTGCTCAGATCAAGATTCAACGCTGGGTAATTCGCGGTGGTTTGCCATGGGGTGGTTTTGCGAAGCTTGCGAATAATGGAGTTTCGAACAGCATCGACGTCAACGGATTGTTCTTCGGGAAGCGTCGTTGCGATCGCGGCCCAAGCTTCCGCCTCCCACAGACGTCCCAAATCTTGCAGTGTCGAGGCCATCTCGATTGCCGCACTACGAGATTTCTTTCCGGTTTTGAGGAAACTGGCCCGCGAATGGCTGAAACGCGTCAGTAAGACGGCCCGATGTTCAACCGCCTGCATTGTTTCGGCGGATAAGTCGGTTCGGGAACCGCTGAGTTGTGCCAGCGAAGTGCTTAATTTGGACCAGGATTCCCGCAAATCTGGATCTCGCTGAGTCGCCTCCCAGTAGGCCCGCGCGGCTTGGTCGTGATGTTGATGTGCCCTGCACCAATCGCCCTGCGCCAACCAAAAGAATGGGTAGGATTCGACGCTCTTCGGCGCGGACATCAACAGTTCTGCGAACTCATCGTGGCTACCAGAATTGACAAGCACACGGCTGAGCAGCGCTAACGAGGGGGCGTGGTCAGGGTGAGACTGAAGGATGTTGCGAAGTAACTCAGCGGCCTGATCGAAATTACCTCGATCGAACTGAATCCTCGCTTCAGCGATAAGCGGGCGGTTGTCGCGGGGATGACGATTCGCCATTTCCACCAGCGAATCGGAACTCTCGGTTCTGGCTTCGGTCGCACTGATTTCGAGAAGCAGGTCCACATCAAACTGTCGGTGCATCACCAAGTACTGGCCGTGGACGATAGCGCGTGGACGATCCTCCACGCCCCAGCACATCTGATACAGCATCCGGCGGATGTCGTGTTGATCGTGCTGTTGGAGCATCGCGGACTCTAACAATTCGATGCAATCGTAAACGCGTCCGACAGCCAGGAGCGCGGCCACTGCGTGCTTCAACCGAGTCGGATTTGAGAAAGACTCCACGCGACAGGCATCGGACATCAACGTGGCGGCAACATCAGCTTCGCCGTTGCCATGAGCCGCACGTGCGGTCAGTTCGATCGCGTCGGGGTTGTCATGGTGTTGCAGTAGGACGGCACGACTGAGCGTGCTGGTCTCATGCCAATCTTGACGATCGACCGCCGCACGCAGTAGGAGCAACGCATCGGTTGGCTCCGTATCACGCGTCGAGGATTGCTCCTCGACATGGGGTGCACAACCGGCAAGAAAAAAGAAAGCCAGTAGGCTGAAGACCCAGAAGCGACCGCCGAGATTGCGGTTGGTCGTATCGACTTTCCGCACTGGATCGAATTGCCGCGTTGGGATTTTCATAGGGCCGACCGGCTATGGGATGGAACGGGTCGCGGTCCGTACGATTATTTCTTCCCGTAGGCTTCTTCCATTGATTTCGAGTATTCGGCTTGCCGAGCCTCGAGGGCGGCTTGGTCCTCGGCTGTCATTTCAGGCGGCTCGACGACACCAGTGTTGCTTTCGCAACCGATCGTCATCAAAGCACCCAGTAATACCGCGCCGCAACAAGCTTTAGAGAGCATTTTTGTCATTTTGAATTCATATCGTTGCAAGAAGTTAGAAAAAGGTTTGAGCTACCGAAGATGCCCCGGTGCACCAAAAGCTGCACCGGGGCTGTTTATCGGTCAGTTAACTGAGCTTAGAAAGATTCTTGAATGACCTCTTTGCTCGCACGAGTTCCCAGTGCTCCCCAGAGACCGTAAGGGCTCTTCGAACCTGGGCTTCGGTTGCCGGTGAATCCGAATCCGACTTGACCGTTTCGTTGATTGCCAGCTTCGATCGAGTCAGTGATGAACTTGACAGCACCATCGCCCATCAGAACGTGTGCACCACCTTGGTGACGGCTGCTTGGTGGCACGATGCCTTCTTGTCCAGGCCAATCGGCACCGTAGCAAACTTCCGAGTTTGGCGGACGAATCGTCATCACACCTGAGTAGTAGTGTTCGCCGTTGGCCCACTGGTAACCACGTCCCAAGGTTGCATTGACGCTACCCATGGTGTTGGTTCCTGCGACCCAGAACTGAGGACGTTGTGGGTCGGGCAGGTTTGCATCGACACATGCCAGCGGGTTGGTCATCGGAGGGGTGCCAGCTGCGTTGAGTTGGCGGGCTCCGTTGGTACGGGTGTCGTTGTCACCAAGGTCGGTGGTCAATTCGCCAGCCATAATAGTGTTGGCGAGACCATCGAGAACATCGCGGAAAGCCATCTTTTGGTGATTGACGAACATACCACGGCACCCAGCACGGGCTTCTTGAGCTGCGGTCGAGTCAGTCTTATTAAGGTCGCCACCCGTGCGTGCAGCAGTTTCAATCTTGTACATCGAATCACCGAAGCAGGCTCCGTAGTTCGTACGGCCTTGTGCAGGCAAACCAAACCCGGGATCCGAAGGGCAACGGAAGGTCGGGATGTTTGTCATCCAAGGTTGATACGAGTATCGAAAGTCAACAGGTTTGGGACCCATCGCTGGCCAGGTACCACCTTGTACGCTTGGGTTAGAAATTTGCTCCCACAACGCCTGTCCTTCGACGAAAGGTGTCAGGCCGACCAACCAACTGAGTTGTTGGTTGTTCGCAATGGTGGAGTCGTCCCACCAGTTGGCTCCCGGCAGGATACCCGTGCCGGTTTTGTTGATTGGCAATTGGTTGTAAGCGGAGTGGTAGTTGTGAACTCCAAGACCGATTTGTTTGAAGTTGTTACTGCAACTCATACGACGGGCGGCTTCGCGAGCAGCTTGGACTGCCGGCAAAAGGAGTCCAACCAGGACGCCGATAATTGCAATCACGACGAGCAGCTCGACCAGGGTAAAACCTGATCGTGTTTGGTTTGAACGTGGCATGTTAATTTACCTCTAGGTAATTGATGGGGATTATGAACACATCGAAAGACTGGAAAAAAATTGGAGGGAATAAGTTATTCGCAACCCAATTCTGTGTGCATGGAGCACGTATCTAATAAGTCAGTTGCATAGGCGCCTCGATCAACTGTATGTGGATGGAATGTTAATGTGTATGTTAAAATTGCAACCGAAGTCTTTATGATTACGGCTTACTCTAAGCCCCAGTGTTAGGGGGTGGTGATCCGCGAAACCGATTCTCTTCGCTGCAGTTCGGCTTTCATGACAGGCAATTCGCAGGTCTCGCCTTGCATAAGCTTCACTAAACCTTTTGCCGCCACGCCACCCATTTCGACACCGGGTTGCCGGACGGTGGTCAGAGGTGGGGAAACGTAAGAGGATTCCGCTTGATCATCGAAGCCGACGATCGAGACATCTTCGGGGACGCGGATGCCTTTCCGCTGCAATGCCAACCGGGCGCCATAGGCCACCATGTCATTGGCACAGAACACGGCCGAGAATGATTTGCCACGCATGAGCAGTGAGTTGATCGCCAATATTCCTGACTGGGCAGAAAAATTGCCGTCGAGAACCAGGTCCGGATCGAGTTCGATGGATGCGTCGGACAAGGCTTGGGCGTATCCCTGGAAACGACGGATCGCATCTTGGTGGTGTGTGATTCCGCGAATGATGGCGATGTTGCGGTGTCCGAATTCGATCAGGTGTCGGGTCGCGTCATACGCACCAGAAAAATTATCGACGTAGACACATTGATTTTCCCAACCGGGAACGTCTCGACCGACGACGATCGTTGGTAATCGATCTCGCAGGGTGTCGAGGTCTTTCTGTGAAATGTCGCCTCCGAGGAGGATCAGCCCATCGACTTTGCGACCCAGCAGGGTGCGGATGACGTCGAGTTCGGTGCTTTGTTCCCACTGGCCATCAACGAAGATCGGCGAGTAACCGGTTCCGGTGAAGCCTTGGATCACACCCTGCATCATCATGTCGTAGAAGGGGCTGCCGATCTTTTGGGTCACGATGCCGACCGTCATCGAGCGTCCGCTGGCGAGTCCCCGGGCGAACACGTTGGCTTGGTATCCCAATGACTCGACAGCTTCGAGCACCGTTTGTCGCGTTTTGGGGTTAACGATTGCCAAGTCATTGAGCACTCGAGAAACGGTGCTCTTGGAAACGTTGGCTCGCTCGGCGATGTCTTTGATGGTGATGTCGTTGAGTTTCATGACCGTTTTCAGTGAGCCGGGAGGTGTCTGCAACCGCTTTCACTTAAATGTATCCATCTGGACACCTGATTGCAACCGGTTTCAGTAAATAAATCCAAAAATAGCCTTCTAGGGCAGAATATGTGCTCATTTGTTGCAACCGGTTGCAATAATCTCTACGGTAGGTACTTATAGAGGGCCCAGAATCGCCGCAAACATGAAACTGTTTGCAGCATTGGGCGCCTTTCAATCCATAGATTCACCAGAAAACGGGGTTTTCGTGTCATCCATCGAACCTGGGCCACCGCCCACCGCCGATCCGAGTCCCGTCGCGGGCCAAAAATTGGGAGTTACCGAAAAGGTCGGATATGGGTTGGGCGATACCGCCTCCAATCTGTTTTGGAAGACCTTCGAATTCTTCCTCGTCTACTTCTACACCGACGTTTTCGGACTGACGGCCAAGTCCGCCGGCACGCTGATGTTGGTCACGCGGATCTGGGATGCGATCAATGATCCGTTAGTCGGCTACATCGCCGATCGCACACGCACGACTTGGGGACGTTTTCGCCCGTATCTGATTTGGATGTCGGTTCCGTTCGCGATCACGGGGATGTTGACGTTCTACACGCCTGACCTTGGACCGACGGGGAAGCTGATCTACGCGTACATCACCTACACGTTGGTGATGATGGCTTACACCGCGATCAACATTCCGTACGGCGCATTGATGGGGGTGATTTCGTCCGATTCGATCGAGCGGACGAGTGTTTCGACGTACCGATTCATCGCAGCGTTTTGCGGCGGCATCGTCGTTCAGTACTGCACACTCGACCTTGTTGCGTTCTTCGGTGGTACCGAGACGAAGATTGTCGATGGGGTGGCCCAAGACGTTGTTCTTAACGAGCAGCGTGGCTTCTTCTTAACCATGGTTGTCTTTTCGCTTGCTTCGGTGGTTTTGTTTTTCATCACGTTCGCGACAACCAGAGAACGGGTGCAACCGATTAGCGAGGAAGCCTCTACCTTCCGGGCAGACTTGAAATTCCTCCTGACCAGTCTGCGTCTGCACCAGGTATTGCTCGGTGGTCTCGCTCTCTTGGCGTGTTTGGCGACTGCGTTTGCGGTCGAAACATTAATTCCGATCGTGATCGGGTATGTCGTCTTGAGCGTGGTCTCGCTGATTATTCGTGCCCTGGCGTTGAAACACTATTCAGAAACGACAGAGACATCCACCTTCGAATTGGATTTCAACGACCTACTCTCCAACCGTCCGTGGATGGTGCTGTTCGTTTTTGGGTTGTTGCAACTGTCAGGGCTTTTCATCCGCGGTGGCGCGATTCTGTACTACTTCAAGTACTACTGCGGGGATGCGAGCATCGCACCGACGTTTTGGGTCTCGGGCAGTTTTGCGGCAATTGCGGGCATGTTGTTGACAAAACCGTTGACACGCATCTTCGGTAAGAAGGTGCTGATGATCGGAATGAATGCTAGCGTCGCGATTCTTACCGCCGCTTTCATTTTCCTCGAGCCGGATCAGATCAACTGGATGATCGGTTTGCAGGTGGCGGCATCATTTGTGGGTGGACCGGTTCCAGTGCTTCTGTGGGCGATGTACGCCGACACCGCGGACTATTCCGAGTGGCGAAGTGGACGTCGGGCAACAGGACTCGTGTTCGCAGCCGCAACGTTTTCACAAAAGATGGGTTGTGCGGTGGGTGCGGCCATGACCGGCTTCGCTCTCGACTTCTATTTGTACGCGCAACCACTCGAGGGTGTTGATCAAGTTCAATCGGATACCACTCTGCAAGGGCTGCGAATGATGATGAGTTTGATACCTGCGGCGTTTCTCTTTATGTCCGCCGCCTGTTTGATGTTTTACGGCATCGACAAACATCTCACTGAGAAAATCGAGCTTGAACTTCAGGCTCGAAAATCAATCGAATCATCAACGACTCGCTAAAACAATCAATCGAAATCTATTTATAAGCTGACCCATGAGTAATCTGCATTCACCATCTGATTCCGTTCTTTCGAGTTCCAAAAAAACCGATTCGACGAACGCTGTGACAGGGCAATACGTGTCGATGGATAACACGATTTGGTACAAAATCGTGAACAGTCATCGTATGTCGAGTTTCTTTTTGACCGCGATCAGCTCGGGCGATCATTGGATGTTCGTTTCGAGCCGTGGCGCGTTGACGGCGGGAAGACAAAATCCCGATTCGGCGATGTTTCCGTATTACTCGGCTGACAAAATTGTCGATACGGCCGGGTGCACCGGTCCCAAAACATTCGTGCGACTTCTCCAGGACGATGGAACCAGCGTGCTTTGGGAGCCCTTTTCTGCGGCCAATTCCCTTGCCAGCGATTGTTCCCAGAACCTTTACAAGAATTGGTTTGGCAGCCGCATTCTGTTCGAGGAAATTAATCATTCACTCAAACTCGCGTTCCGGTATTCCTGGACGTTTGGTGAGAAGTTCGGCTTCATTCGCAGTTGTGAGCTGGTGAATTTGGACGATCGCCCGGTGCAGGTTGAACTCACCGATGGCTTAGAAAACTTGCTACCGAGCGGTGTTGGGAAAGACTTCCAGTTGCGCTACAGCAACTTGGCCGATGCCTACAAGAAGAGCGAACGGCTCAGCGATTCGTCGCTGGGCATCTTCTATCTCAGCTCCATCCCGACCGACCGTGCCGAACCCAGTGAAGGGTTGTTGGCCACGGTCGCGTGGCAACACGGTTTGGATGATCCGACCGTTGCGATCAGCAGCGTTCAGGTCGAGGAGGTTCGTCGGGGAAACGGGCTCACTGCCGAAAGCGATATTCGCGGGAAGCGAGGCGCCTATTTTATATCGAAAACGTTGGAATTACCTTCGTTGGAGCCGCTGCGTTGGAAGGTCATTGCGGATGTGAACTACGACCATTGCGATGTGATCGAACTACACGAAAACATCGTCGGTCAAAACAACGTCGCTTCCCAAATCGAACAGGACATCACCGCCATGGAAGATAACCTGTTGCGTATCGTATCGGCGTCAGACGGACGCCAAGTTGGAGACGACCGACTCCGAGCGCAGCGCCATCAATCCAACGTACTCTTTAACGTGATGCGTGGCGGGATTCCCGCGAATGGATATCGGATCAACGTCGTAGACTTTTGCGAGCATGTGCGGAAGGCCAATCACGGTGTCGCACAGCGATGCGAAAATATCCTCTCGTGTTTGCCCGATACCCTGACAATGGATGAACTGCAACAACAGGTTGCGGTAACCGAGGATGCGGATCTGATCCGGATCACGTCGGAGTATCTGCCGTTACGTTTTAGCCGGCGACATGGTGATCCGACGCGTCCGTGGAACAAGTTTTCGATCGATTTGCGTGCCGAGGACGGTACCGAGAATTTGAGCTATCAAGGGAATTGGCGGGATATTTTCCAGAACTGGGAAGCCCTCTCGGTCGCCTATCCTTACTTCACCATCAACATGATCCTCCGATTCGTCAACGCATCGACGGCGGACGGTTACAACCCGTACCGGATAACGAAAGACGGTTTTGATTGGGAAGTTCCTGATCCGGATGATCCGTGGGCGAACATCGGTTATTGGGGTGACCACCAGATCGTCTATCTGTTGAGACTGTTGCAACGTGGCCAGGCGATGACGCCAAATCGACTGGATGAATGTTTGAGCGGTCAACGTTGCGCCTACGCCAACATTCCCTACCGGATTCGATCCCACGAGGCGATCTGCCGAGATCCGCAGGATACGATCGATTTTGATTCAGCCGGCGCGGCTGAAATCGCACAACGTGTGGAGCGAATCGGTGGCGACGGGAAGCTCCTGTGGAGTGTGAACGACGAAACGGTGCGAGTGAACCTGGTCGAAAAATTACTCGTTCCGGCACTGGCCAAATTGAGCGGATTTGTGCCCGAAGGCGGTATCTGGCTCAATACCCAGCGTCCCGAATGGAATGATGCGAACAATGCACTCGTCGGCCGCGGTATGTCCGTCGTAACGGCGTGTCACCTTCGACGCTATCTGACGTTTTTGATTGATTGGTTCTCAAGTGGACGCGATTCCATTCCGGAGTCGGTACTGATTTCTCAAAGCGTTTATCAATTTGCTGACCGCATTAAGCAAGTTCTGGGCGACCACGCTGACGCATTTGACGGTGCGATCAATGATTCGCGGCGACGACAGATTCTCGATGAACTGGCGATGGCGGGTTCGGATTATCGCGAGGGGCTCTATGACCGCGGGATCGGCGATCATGCGCAGGAGGTCTCGCTGAGTTGGCTCGTTGATCTTTTTGGGCGAGCGGTGAGGATGATCGACCATACGATTCGTGCCAATCGTCGCGACGATGGCATGTATCACTCGTATAACTTGTTGCATTTGGAGCCCCAGATCGCTCCGATCTCTCATCTCTATGAGATGTTGGAGGGGCAGGTCGCGGTGCTCAGCAGCGGTTTGCTGTCTGGTTCCGAAGTAGTCGATGTGCTCGATGCATTGCGACGTAGCAAGATTTACCGAGAGGATCAGCAGAGTTACATGTTGTATCCGAATCGGCAGTTGCCTCGTTTCCTTAATAAGAACTTGTTGCCGCAGAAAGATGCGATGCGTTCTCGGTTGTTGAAAAAGTTGACGAGCGAAAACGAAAATTCGATCGTGCGCCAGGACGTCCACGGCGATTTTCACTTTCACGGGAAGTTTCGTAACGTCGCCGATCTGAACTCGTCGCTCGACCGACTACAGTCTCGGGCCGAGTATCACGAATTGGTTTGTCTGGAACGCGATCTGTTGAATGAACTGTTCGAAAAGACGTTCGGGCATCATCAGTTCACCGGGCGTTCGGGCACGTTCTTTGGATACGAAGGGCTCGGATCGATCTATTGGCATATGGTGTCCAAACTCGCTCTCGCGGTCATGGAACACTGTGTCAACGTTCACGAAGACCCCGAGCATCGGGATTCGACGATGCTTCGTAGGTTGCACACTCATTATCGTGAAATTCGCGACGGCATCGGACTCACCAAAACGCCGCTGCACTACGGTGCTTTTCCGTCGGACCCTTATTCGCATACCCCCGAAGGCGGAGGTGTTCAGCAACCAGGGATGACCGGCCAAGTGAAGGAGGACATCCTTTCGCGTTGGGATGAAATCGGAATCCGAATCGATGGCGGGCAATTGCGGTTTGAACCCGTTTTCTTTGAAGCGACTGAGTTTCTCAAATCCGAATCGGTGCTCGATTATTTCGACGTACACGGCCACCGGCAGCAATTACCGATTCCGGTGGGATGTTTTGCGTTTACGCTGTGTCAGGTTCCGATCGTTTATCGCCGTAACAAGCTTCAGCAGGTCGTCGTCCACCGCGTCGGAGATGAATCAATCATTCGCGACGACCTCGTTTTGTTGCCGTCTGAGACGGACGCGTTGTTCGCCCGCCGGGGCGAAATCCGTCAAATCGAGGTTAGCTTCGATCCGCTGTTATCGGAGTAAATAAGCGATTTTTCGGCCGACCCGATGGCAGCGACTGTGCGCGAAACGTGGATTTCGTAAGCATCGGTGCCCGTGTTGGGAGCGAAAGTAGCCAAAGCACTTTGAATTGTTGGGCGCGGAAGTTGCCGTGTTGCAAACGGTAGGTTGCAACCGAACGAGGGGCCCTCTGGGCAATTCCTGATTCATGGCACAGAATCGTTGGTGAGTCCGCGAAATCGGTGCGCCGGTGGTCATTTCGATTGAGAAGCACCATCCGCGCTAAAATTTCGCGACGGGCATCGACCTTTCCTCACTACCCACGCGACTATCGATGACACGCACTTTGACGAAGTTTTCCACTGCGGTTCTCTGGATCACAGCTCAGTCACTTTTTCTAGCGTCGTGGGAGGGACATAGTCTCGCGACGGACGTCGAGATCGCCCAGAAAGCATCCGGCATCGACCAATCCTTGTTCAGCGAAAAGGTGGGCCCGGGCGAGAATTTCTATCTCTATGCCAACGAACAATGGTTGGAGAACACGCCCATTCCGGCGGACAAATCCAACTACGGTATTTTCACGGTGCTCGATGATGAAACTCGCGAGCAAGTTCGAACATTGATTGAATCAGCCGCAGAGGATCACGCTCCGAAAGGCACGCCGAGCCAAAAGGTCGGCGACATGTACCGCTCGGTTCTCAACATGGAAAACCGCAATCAGATCGGAATCGCTCCGATCGAACCGTTGTTGCAAATCGTCAACGGAATCGATTCGAAAGAGAGCCTAGCAGAAGCCCTCGGCGAACTCGTGCGGCAAGGCGTTTATGGACCGTTTGCACCTTATGTCAGCGTCGATGCCAAAAACAGCGATCAATACATCGTCTACCTGACACAGTCCGGATTGACCCTGCCCGACCGAGACTACTACCTCGAAGACGAACCGCGTTATGCCGACTTGCGGCAAGAACTCGACACGTACGTTACCGATATGCTGACGGTGCTCGAAGTTGCCGATCCCGGAGCAGCAGCCGAGCAAGTCGTTGCGATCGAAAAACAAATCGCCGAGCGACAGTGGACCAAGACCGCGAACCGCGACCCTGAAAAGACATACAACCGAAAAGACATGTCGCAGCTCGCCGAACTCGTCGAGCAGTTCCCGATTCAACAGATGTTGCAGTCCGCCGAAATCACGGATCAAGAAGCCGTCGTTGTCAGCCAACCGAGCTATTTTTCCGAAATTGACGACGTGATCTCGGAAACGTCTATCGACGCGTGGAAGCATTACTTTGCGTTCCACGTAATTGATTCGTACGCGGCGTTTTTGACCGAAGATCTGGAACGACGTCACTTTGAATTTCACGGCAAAGCGGTCACGGGAACTGATGAGCAACAGCCGATGTGGAAGCGGGCGGTTGATGCAACCGGTTCGGTGCTCGGCGAAGTCGTCGGGCAACTCTACGTGGAGCGGCATTTCACTCCGGAAGCGAAAGCCCGCATGAACGAATTGGTCGAAAACCTCAAAGCGGCCTTTGCCGAGCGAATCATGTCGCGGCCGTGGATGAGCGAAGGTACCAAGAAGCAAGCACTGGCTAAACTTGCAAAATTCACCACGAAAATTGGGTATCCCGATGAGTGGAAAGATTACTCGGAACTGCAAATCACCGACGCGTCACCGGCCACAAACATGATTGCGGCGGCGGAGTTTGAGTTCGAGCGTGATCTCGCGAAGCTTGGAGGACCAATTGATCGCAATGAATGGCACATGACACCGCAAACGATCAATGCGTACTACAACCCAACGATGAATGAGATCGTGTTCCCGGCCGCGATTTTGCAGCCGCCGTTCTTCAACATGGCCGCTGATGATGCCGTGAACTATGGCGGCATTGGCGCCGTGATTGGTCACGAACTGAGCCACGGGTTTGACGACAAAGGCAGCAAGTATGATGGTGACGGGAATCTGCGTAATTGGTGGACTCCGAAGGATCGCGAGGAATTTGAAAAACGCGCTTCGGGGCTGGTCGAGCAGTACAACGAGTTCAAACCGTATGAAGACATGAACGTCAACGGTGAGTTAACGCTTGGCGAAAACATCGGTGACTTGGGTGGACTCGCCGTTTCTTATGCCGCCTACCGGCTTTCGCTCGGTGACAAGAAAGCGCCCGTGATTGATGGGTTGACCGGCGATCAGCGATTCTTTTTGGGGTGGTCGCAGATTTGGCGTCGGCTGTACCGCGAACAAGAGCTGCGTAAGCGGCTAGTCACCGACCCGCACAGCCCGAGCGAGTATCGCGTCAATGGCATCGTCCGGAACATGGACGAGTGGTACGACGCCTTTGACATTCAAAAGGGCGATCCGCTTTACGTCGCACCCGAGGATCGCATTCGGATCTGGTAGGAAATCGGTGCAAGTTGATTCTGAGTCTTGATTGAGAGTCAGAATTCGCCGAGCAGTCCGAACGTGATCGCCTGCGCTGTCAGGTCGTTGTAAAACGCATCTCGCCGAGGTGCTTCGTACCCTTGCAATCCGCCCGGATCGAGAGCGGTGAGGTTGAGCAGAGGGTCGATCTGTTCGCCAGCGCGGATCACCCGGCTGAGATACAGCAGCTGATAGCCCACCGATATGCTCCAGTCGCGATTGAAACGACGATTGAGAACCAATCGGATTTCGGGGGCGACGGCAAATTCGTCATCGTCGCGTGTGCCCGCGTTGCTGTCTTGGACGAGCAGGCCGGTATTGCGAGTGGAAACGTCCGTGCCGCCAGCGGTTGGCACTGAGGTCGTTGTCGATCCGCTGGCCGTGATGGTCGATCGTGTCACGCCGAGTCCGAGCTTCATCATCGTCGCGAGCGACCATCGGCCGAAGCATGTCTGGCCACGAATGCCGAACGCGGCGCCATCGAAATTGTTCTCGGTAGCGAAGCGATCGGTTTCATCGAGGGTGGTATTGATGGCTAATCCACCACCGCCTCCGACCACACGTTTGAAGTCGTGGATCGAGAGATCGTCATCGAGTCGTATGTAGGTGTACCCGAAAAAGCCTTCGAGTTCTCGATCGCGGTTGCAGAGCAGCATGCCACGAAGCAAAACGTCACCGGCATGAAAACTGGTCGACGATCGCACGTCGACGTCACCAATCAGTTCACCGGGAAAGCCCACGAGTTCGGCGTCGTTGCCGAGCCCACCGGGAGAAACGTCAACGAAGGGACGAGCCAAAATTCCATAGGTGACCGAGTCGCCAGAGAAATTTTCGTGGACGTCTTCGGCGAAAAGAAATGAAGCAGAGATTCCTAGTCCGGTGTCGCCATAGTAACGACCGATCTCGAATCTTCCGCCCGAGCGTTCTTCATCGCCCAATTTATTGCCGCCGAAAAGCGTCGTCGTGCTGGTCAAACCAAGAACACCGGCGTCTTCTCGGAGCGTGCCCGCGGTACTCGTGGTTACCAACGGCGGGGCCATCTGTCCGTCAAGGATCAGATGCATGTACTCGGCGCGGGCCCAGAATCCCGAGAGCGGGTGCGCGAGAACTCTCGCAATTCGCTCTACCCTGGGGTCGACCGACATGTGATGGGGTCGGCAGGAATCGCAGTGACCGCTCGGTCCGTAGCGGCCGATCTCGCCGCAGCTATCGCACGCTCCCTCCTCGAAGTCGTGCAGGATTGGAGGGTCGTGCATGACTGCAGGACCTTCGAGCGGGATCCCGTCATCAATTTCGACATATTCCATGTCCCCATTGAAATCAGGCTCAAAGGACGTTGACGGTGATGAAGCGACGCGGGCGGGAATTTTCTGCCCAACGTTAATCGGCATCGGTTCGGCACCGAGGAAATATTCGTTTTCGTCGAGCGTGCCATCGATCAGTTCGCCGGCTTCGTTGCGGATTTCGATGCTGGTGACGACTCCCGGTTGTTCGCCGGGCTTTTCTTTGAGGACTCGTGAGGCCGGCACGGCGGAACCGGAATACCGGCGGACGGGTATCTTCCGCGGCGTGGTGGTACCGTTCGACGCATTCTGCGCCGAAGCAATTGGGGGCCCATATCCGGTTGCGGAAATCACGCAGATCAATGCGAAAGCGACGACGGATGGCGACCGATTCACTTCGGATTTCCGATCGGATTCATCAAAAAGTCGATTGCTGCGGTGCGTGATAGGGAGCCATTGCATCGGATAAATCATGTGCTAGTGAGGACTTGGACCCGAAGATTGCGGGCGACGTCTCGGGCGCTCCCGAACCGGCAAAATTCGCAAAGGCGGGGAGTGTCGGCGTCGGGGGTAGCAAACTTGAGCGAAAAGAGTCAAGCCGGATGGATTTTTCTGGCATCCAGAGGCTGCTTCGTGGCAATTTGGGGTATTCGGTCTATCCTGAATTGGGCAGACGCCTCGATCCGCCTATTCATGCTTATCATGCCGTTTCTACCCAAACGCTCCCTCCGCCGACGCGATCGTGGTCTCCGAGTCGAGTCGCTCGAAGACCGTCGTGTCCTGGCAACGCTCGGAATTGATGTCGGATTTTTCACCGAATCGGGAGCGACTCCGGCGAGTGAGATCAGCGGCCCGGTTCTCCGCGGCGAGACGATTTACGTCAAAGTCCAGGTGCAAGATGTTCGTGATGCCGACCCAACGGGCATCATCGCGTTGCCACTGAACTTTGATTGGAATGGGGACCGGCTCGAGTTCGAGGGCGACGCGAATCTCAGCGCATCGGGCAACCCGTCACTTCCCTTATCGGATCCGCTCGTCACGTCGAACTTTCCGTTGCAGCGATCCGCTGGTGCCTTCAATGTGCCAGCAAGTGACGGGGAATTCGACATCAACAATCCTGATTTTGATTTGCAAGATATCCGCGGGGGAGCGTTGCCCGCCCTCGGACAGGGCCAGGCGATCGGACAAAGTTCGGCCGAGACGTTCAGCGAAATGCAGTTCCTCGCAGTCGCGAATGCAACTGAAACGTTCTTTACCGTGGGGCTTGATGGAGCGATGTCGTTTGCCGATGCCGCGGTGCTCGATGACGTCGTCGGTCTGGATCAAACGGTTGTCCTCTCGGATGAGTTGAACATTGTTCAAGCCGGAGCCGAGATTGTCGGCGGTTCCATTAGCGGTACCAAATTCGAAGACCTCAACGGCAACGGAACACGCGACGCCGGCGAACCGGGTGTGGAGGGCGTCACGATTGAAATCACTCGCACCGACGTCGCGATGAACATCCCTTCGGTGACGACAGACGTCGATGGAAACTATGTCTTTAGCGATTTGGCCAAAGGCACGTACACGATCAACGAAGTGGTGCCCGTGGGCACCGAAGCAACAACGCCCCTCGACCAATTCGAAAACGTGGTCCTCGACCAAGCCAACCAGAACCGCAGCGGTTTGGATTTCGGCAACTTCACCCAAGTCGTGTTGTCGGGAATGAAGTTCAACGATCTCGACGGCGATGGTGTCCGTGACACGGGTGAAGACGCGATTCCGGACGTCACGATCAACCTCGATCTCGATAGCAACGGCACGATCGATAGGACGACCACCACCGATGCCAACGGTGACTACCAATTCACCGGTGTCGGTCCTGGACAACACACGATCACCGAAGTTGTCCCGACCGGATTCGTGCAAACTCTTCCGATCGACGACAATGGGTACGTCCAAACGGTTACCAGTGGCGAGAATATCTCAGGACTCGATTTCGGCAATTCCGAACTGACCACGACCGTTTCGGGGACCAAATTTAACGACATCAACGGCGACGGTGTCCGGCAGACCGGTGAAAATGGCGTCGGTGGCATCACGATTCAGCTCAACATCAATAGTGACGGCAGCGACGTCCGCAGTGTTGTTACTGCCGCCGATGGATCGTTTATGTTTGAGAACGTCCCCGCGGGAATGCACAGCGTTGCGGAGATGCTGCCGGTCAACGCCGTCCAAACCACACCTGGAGGAACGGGGATCTTCAACATCGACGTGAACCCGCCGGCAATCGTTGATGGCTTGTTGTTCGGAAACTTTACCCTGACCAGTTTGGCGGGTGTTGTGTTCGAAGATATCAACGAGAACGACGTTCAAGATCCAGGCGAACCGGGGATAGAGGCCACCGTTGAGTTGGATCTCGACAGCGACGGAAGTGTCGACGCGACCGTTCTCACCGATGCCGATGGTCGTTATCAATTTAATGGTGTCGGTCCGGGCTCTCATCGAGTTACCGAAGTTGTGCCGGCCGGTTTTGTTGCGCCGCCGACACCGGCAGAGTACTCGGTGGCAAATCAGAGCGGTGTCGATCGAGATGATCTTGACTTTGCAAACCTTCGTCAGGTGCCTGTTGATGGCAGCATCCAAGGATTCGTCTACACCGACAATGACTTTGATGGGGTTTTTGATCCGATCGAGATGGGGCTGCCGGGTGTGACCGTTCGTTTGGCTTCGGCGGATAACTCAGTCATGCGGACGACGACGACTGCGGCCGATGGCAGCTACGTTTTCTTAAATGTGCCGGCAGGCAATTATCGGATCATTGAAGATCAGCCGAGCGGTTTTGGAGACGCTTCGATCTCTCTCGGTAAGGTTTTACCGAGCGGTGAGAGTCGCGGTAGTGCCGATGGTTTGAGCGAGTTTAGCGGCGTCGAACTGGGCGAAAACCAAACCGCGATCGATTACAACTTTGGCGAGGTCCTGACCGCGGTTACCAAACGGATGTTCGTGGCGTCGGCGGATCTGCGGGGTGAGCTTGCCTCTAACGCGGGAAGTCCTGGTTTGACCATCCGCGGAACGCGTGGTGACGATCTCATCATCATCGAAAATCTAGACGATCAAGGTTTTCAAATCTTTGTTAACGACGATCCGGGTGTGATCGTTTCGCCCGAGCAAGCGTCATTGGTGATTGTTGATGGGCTCGGCGGGCAAGATCGGGTGGAATATCGCGGCAGCGTCCAGGCAGAACAGGTGTCTGCCCGTCCGTCGCAGTTTTCGGTCACAACACCGACGCAATCGCTGGGCGTTTTCGACGTTGATGACATCCGTGTTCAAGGCGGTGGCGGTGATGACGTTGCGATCCTTCGGGACTCTGCGGGGTCGGACGAGCTCACCGCCGCGGGACCTGCTGTCCTAGTGAATCTCGCGGGGGATCAGAGTATCGGTGTGGTGGATGTCCCGTATGTTCAAGCCATTTCGAACATCGACGACGCGGAGGATTCGGCGACGATTGAGGCGATCGATTTTGTATTGCAACTCGCCGGTGACTGGAACTGAGTGGCGAGTGGACTACGTTTGGTAAACAGAGCGTGCTATCCCAGACGCGCAACTGCGCCGCCGCGGAAACGTATCGCTTGAGAGAGCGCTAACGCGTCTTGAGCCATTCGATCGCGGTTGGAATGCCGGGGTTGATCATCGATTCGTAATGGTCGCCCGTTGGCGTGGTTTCAAAAGTCACGTCTTTGCCTGCGGATTTCAATCGACTGACGAACGCTTCGGCATCGGAGAACGGCACATTGCTGTCATCGCGGGCGTGAAAAATCATGACGGGACAATCGAGTTTATCGACATGATTCATCGGGGATGTCTCGATAATGAACTCGTTAATGCCGGGAAAGATCGTTCGCACGACGATGTTCGATGTCATCTCGCCCATACGTGATTCCAAATCGTAGGCCGCGGCGTAAGCGACACAGCGATGGATGCGGTGATCATGTGCGGCGAGCAGCAACGACAAACTTCCCGCGGAACTGTGCCCCGCACAACTGATTTTCTGTGGATCAACCATCTTCAGCGAGGCGAGAGCGAATTCGATCGCGTTTCGTCCGTTGACGACCCCCGCTCCGGATGCCTTGAATGCCGGATACGCTTTGCCGATCAATGCCGTCATGTCGTCTTCGTCTGCGTTTTCGGAACCGGCGGGCAACCCACCATCGAGTGAGTATTGCACGACAACAAATCCGGCTTCGGCATAAGGCAATGTTTCATCGTCGTAGCTGTCGTTTTCTTCTAACGTCACGCCGTGCAGCATGGGTGTGCCCGCGGGCGCGATAAGCACGCAGGGCAGCGAATGAGTGGCGTGCTCACCCGGAGGTACGAAGACGCACATCTGCATCGTGTGGCCGGGAAGATCAGGGTTGGAGGCAAATCGGATGAAATACCGCTTCACTCCCGATGGATATGTCTCTTCTGGAGCTCCCAACGGCGGGAACTGATGGGGCGGGAGCGCGGCTTTCAACGAGACGGCGATCGGAACCGGTTTGCCACTGTTAACTCGCCATGAAAATGCGAGCGCGAGCACGCCGCAACACACGATCGGGATCAGTACCACGCCGCCGATAAGGAAGAAAATCCATTTGGGGATTCCGTTTTTGGGAGCCGCACCGCGACTGGCAGGCACGGGTGAGCGAACCTGCGGATGGGTGGTAAACGCAGCGGGTTGCGGGTTATGGAACGTCGGTTGAGGAGGTTGCCTCGGTGGTGTCTGCGGTCGCGGCGATTGCTGCGGAGCTGGATCCGATTGCAGTGGCGAATGGGTGGCAGATCGGTTCGTGCCGGCGATTCGCAGCACGGCGCCGCATCCGACGCAGGTGACCTTGGAATCCGTCGCCAGCGGAACGACTTGCATTCGCTGCTGACATTTGCCGCAACGGACGATGATCGGAGGAGTAGGCATGGCGGGGATTTTAGAGGCTGAACGGCTTTATCGAGTCATAACCGAATCGAAGTATAACCGGCCCGAGCACGCCGAATGGGTGCGATTGAGGAGATGACTTGTTCCGCTGCGTTCTGCTACTTGGACTTCTTCTTCGTCGGTTGGACGTTGAGAACAGGCATGTCCGGCAGCGAACTCAGGAACCGTCGGCCGTAGGGTTTGGTTTTGATGCGTCCATCGAGCACAACAACCATTCCCTCGTCGCTTCGCGTGCGAATGAGTCGTCCAAAACCCTGACGAAACTTGATCACCGCTTCGGGAAGCTGGTAGTCTGAAAACGGATTACCGCCGGACGCCTTGATGGCTTCGAGCCGAGCTTCGAGCAACGGGTGATCCGGAACGGAGAACGGCAATTTGGTGATGATGACGTTCGTCAGGGCGTCACCAGGAACGTCAACGCCCTGCCAAAAACTGTCGGTACCGAGCAGGACACCGCGAGGGTTTTCGCGAAACGCATCGAGCAGTTGAGTTCGGTTTCGCTCGCCGGCTTGGCTGTACAGTTCCAGGTCGCGTTCGATCAACCAGGGCGTGATCGCTTCGGCGCACCGTCTCAGCAACGCGTAACTGGTAAAGAGTACGAACGTGTGCCCGTCGCAGTAGCCGGCAAACCGTTTGATCTGTTGCGGGATCGAGCGTTCGAATTCTTCTCGCTGTGAAGACGGATCGGGTAATCCGTTGACAATCACGAGCTTGGCTTGCTTTTGATAATCGAATGGGCTGCCGACTTGTAGGTTGCGACCGCCGGTCAGACCCACCCGGCTTCGGAAGAACGAAAACTTTTGTTCGTCACCGCTGGCGAGCGTCGCACTCGTCATGATGACCGAATCAATGTCCTCGTTTTGAAACAGTTCGGTTCGCAGCGTCTGACCGATATCGACCGGCGAGGCGGATAGTGACACGCGGTCCATGCCCCGACGGTTACCGGTGGTTTCGACCCAGTAAACACATTCGTGTTCACTTTTTTGAGCGAGCCATTCACGAAGGCCACCCGCCAGTGCGAGCAGACGATCGTGAGCGGACTGAAAATCCTGTCGGTCGGAATCGTTTTCTTGAGCGTCGGCATGTGCCCGCAGTTTACGAGCGAGTTGCTCCATCGGTTCGCTGAGCGGATTACTGACGAGGTCGGGGTGATGCACGCGTCCGTTGCGGGATTTGGTTTGCTCAAACCAATCGAGAATGTCCGCAAACAGATTGCTGGCGGCGAAACGACATCGGTCGACTTCCCCTTGCAAACCTTGCAAATCATGCGCGACGAGCAAACCTTTTTGTTGTCGATCGTTATACAATCGATCGAACGTGTAATCGAATTGCCCGCTGGTCAGCCGGATCCCGAGGTGGTCTCCCGCGACGCTTTCAATCGTATGACATTCATCGAGGATGACGACGTCGTAGTCTGGCAACAGCGAGAAGCCCTGTCGCCGCATCGCCATGTCAGTGAACAGCATCGCGTGATTGACGATCAAAACTTGCGCGTTTTGGGCACGGCGTCGGGCGCGAAAGTAGAAACATTCTTTGAAATGAGGGCATTTGCTTCGCAAGCAATTCCCAGTATCGCTACGGACTTCGTCCCAAACGGCGGCATCAGGTTTAATCGGCAAGGTCGCCAGTGATCCGTCGCCGGTTTGCTTGGACCATTTTTGAACGCCGCGGAGTTGTTGCATTTGGAAATCGTTAGCCATCAACGAAGTTGATTTGGCGATGGCTCGTTCCATCCGACGGATCGACAAATAGTTTCCGCGTCCTTTGGCGAGGACGGCGGAAAACTCTCGCGGCATGACGCTGTTGAGCAGCGGCACGTCTTTTCCGATGAGCTGTTCTTGCAAGCTGATCGTGTGGGTGGAGATCAATACGCGACGACGTTTTGTCTCTCCGCCGGCAGCTTGCTTCGCTTTGGAAACGACATCGTCGAGTTGCTCATCATCGGACGCCGGTCTGCTCGGTGCGCCCTCGGCTTGGTCTGCGGTGGCGTGCAAGATTGCCGGGACGAGGTAGGCAAAACTTTTGCCTGTCCCCGTTCCCGCTTCGACGACCAAGTGCTCTTTTGCCGCGATTGCAGCGGCGACCTCACGAGCCATCGCGAGTTGTTGTTCGCGTGGTTCGTAATTGGGGAGTCGACGGCTGATGCTGCCGGCGGGGCCGAGAATGGAATCAACGTCGAGCCCCGTCCCGCTCGGCGGCCCGTTGGGACTCGGGCTCACGAAGCGGCATCCGGTGGAGTATCACGGCTTTGACCTTCCGCATCGGGATCAGTCAGCGGGCGGTCGTAGATCCGATGCGTCTTCGTGCAGGTCGCTCCACCACGTTGAATCGTTCCGCGTGAGAGCTGATTGCTTTCGAGTACCCAGGAAAATTCGCCAACCGTGATACCGAAATTAATCGACGCGGGGACGATCGGGTAAAGCGTGACGAGGCCGAGGCCCCATTTTTGATACTCGGGTAGGACGTTCGCGCTGACGAGCCGCAGCCGTTTGAGCTTCTTGCGTCCCAAAAGCAGATGCAACCAACCGAACGGGAGCAGTTTCCCGCCGATACGTCGGATGATCGGATTGTAGTCGAGCAGCCCGAAACCCGCTCCGACAGGTTTGCCATCGATTTCAGCGATACTCGTCAATTCAGGAATGAGCAAATGCTTCAGCCCGTCACTCTGCTCTTCGACTTCGGCTTCGCTCATGGGGACGTATCCCCACGTTTGTTTGAGCGATTGGTTGTAAATGTTCAGAAAGATTCGCACGTCTTCGCGAAAGTGCGAACGGCGGATTGGCCGTGTCGTCGCGTTGAATCGTTTCATCGACTCTTCCATGATGAACATCATCTTGGGGTCGAGTTCGCTGAGGATGTCGATTGAGGCTTCGTAACTGAAAATGTCTTGCGACTTTTCGAAACCGACCGCCTTGATCAGCTTTTCATAGTACGGCTTGTTGTAGGTGATCAGGAACGTCGGCGGCGAATCGAATCCATCGACCAGCAATCCGACCTCATAGTTCAGGCTGGGGTGGACCGGGCCGCGTGCGGCCGTCATGCCTCGTTCGCGAAGCCAGTCGCAGGCGGTGTTGAGCAGCGACGTGGCGGCTTCCTGATCGTCTTCACACTCGAAGAAACCGAAAAATCCGATCTTGTCTTTGTGAGCTCGGTTGTGAGCGTGGTTCACAACGGCGAGCACGCGGCCAACCACGACGTCACCGCGGCGGGCGAGAAAGGTTTGACCTTCGGCATCGAGATAGAACGGGTGAGGTTTGAATCCGACGAGTTTTTTTCGCTCATCCCACAACGGCGGGACCCAGTTCGGATCGTCTCGATACAGGCGTCGTTCGAGTTCCAGGAACGCTTTCTGGTCGCGGCGACTCTCGACGGCGTGACAGGTGACCTCCGACATGGTTGGATTGACTTCGCTGAGGCGGGGATGAAATGAGGCGACTACGATACGAGCGACCTGGTGTTGAACCGGTCGTGGGTATCGCAAACGATAAGACGCGCCAAGAATAGCAAACCTCACCCGATCAGCCCATCGACACATTTGAAACGAGCACTGGAAAGGCCGACAACATTGGAAATTCTCCGTAGCAGCCAAAACGCGACCATTCGCCGATTGATAGGCCTACGCAACAATCGTCGTCGTCGGGCGGCCGGGGTCGTTTTGGTCGATGGGGCTCGGGAAACGCTACGGGCGATCGAATCGGGGCTGCGTCTGCTGGGGTTTTATGAGCAGATCGATTCGGGCTCTCTTCCGGTCGGTGGCGGTTCCGAGTTGCAGATTGTCCGGGCACACGCGGTGGACTTGGGGGTATATCGAGGTGTTACCCGCGAGTTATTCGCGAAGGTTTGTTACGGGGAGGCCGAGGATCGCTGTTTGGCGGAGTTTGAAAACCCGGGAGATTCGATCGCGAATCTGCCGCCCCTGGCTCCCGGATTGATCTTGGTGCTCGACCAAGTCGAGAAGCCTGGCAACGTCGGTGCGGTTTTTCGGACCGCTGACGGGGCCGGAGTTTCCGCCGTGCTGTTGAGCGATTGTCCGAGCGATCGTTTCAATTCCAATGCGATTCGCGGTTCACTGGGAGCCGTCTTCACAGTGCCGTCGGCGTCAGGGACCGCGGAGGAGATCGCAGATTTTCTCGCTGGGCAGGTGGATGGCGTGTTTGCGATGCGTGTCGAGGGTTCGACACCGCTGTATACGGTGGATTTGAGGGCGAATGGCTCTCGGGGACGAATTGCGGTCGTCTTAGGCAGTGAGTCCGATGGCCTGGGGCCTCGGTGGCAAACCTGGAAAAAGACCGACGAAACCCATGAAAACGCGTCGGTGGATGCTCCCATCGCGGGGATTCGCCTGCCCATGGCGGGGCGGGTGGATAGCCTGAATGTGTCGGTGTCGGCGGCTTTGGTGGCATTTGAAACGGTCCGCCAAAGGAATAATCCGGGCGAAACGGACCTTCGGAATAACTGTTTCTAGCCGAACCACTGTTGCATCTCGGAGAATCGTTAATGTCGACGCGATCGGTCGACGATACAGATGTTGTTCGACAATCCGTTGGTGAATACCTCTGAATGTCGGAGCGGAAAATGTGCCGGGGGGGTACATGATCCCACAGATCGTGAGCGTAAGGATTCCGCCATGGACAGAGACAAGCCTCGAGAAAACCGTCAGTGTCGTCGGGTTTCGAAGAAGCGAATTTGGCTGGCAAGTTTGATCGATTCAAACTTGCTCAAGCTGGGAGCCGGTGTGACGGTAGGTATTGCCTCGTGCGGCCTCGTCGGAGCAAGTGCTTTGGCTGCGGACGCTCGTCCTGCGGTGTCTTCGAAACAGGTATCCGCTGGTGTGGTTCGGAGCAACCCGTATGTTGCCCCAACGTCTCCATCAGGCGGTTTGTTCGCCACAGGCCTATCGGCCACGCATGTGGCTCAGACTTCCGATTTGCAATATTCAGAGTTGCGACTCAAAAGCATCGGAACCGCGGTCGGGCTGGTGCCAATCGGCAACCCACGCTCAGTCTCTCCGACGATCGAGATCACCAAACCTCATCCGTCGAAAATTCGCGTCAATCCGATGGCGGGTGGTTCACCTGAGCTGATCGATCAACCGGTGCTTGCATTGGATGAGAGCCCGGAAAATTCGAGCAATCATCCCAGAATCCTATCGATTCGCCGCAACGATGGTGCTCCTGCCGCGGATAAAATCCCGGTCGAGATGCCGGATGATGCGGTCGCTAGTTCTGCCGGACCTCAATGGGGGATCCCGCACGTTGTGCAAACGCCGGTTCCGGCGGCTGTTCCCGAAGCATCCGAGCCTGAAGCGGTCGTTCTCGAAGCGACCAAGCCCGAAGCGAGGATGCCCGGTCTTGCTGCCGCTCCGAGTTCATCCGAAGCGGCCACCACCGACGAACCGGTGTTTTTCTCGTTCAGCGACCTCGCTGAGAGTACGGACACCGAAGCATCCGAATCCGAGGCAAATGCCGACCAGTTCGCTGCTGAATCGGTGAAGACGCCAGCGGATTCTGGTGGGTTTTTCATCCCACCTCCGCCAAAAGACAATTCACGCGTCGTTGCTCAGGCAACGAAAGCAAAGGCCCCTGAAGACGGCACGCGGTCCAATCCGTTCGCCGCCGAGCTCGAGCCGTTGCCGCTACTACCCGAGCCGAGTCGGCAATGGGTAGCGTCCTCGCCGTCATCAGCGTCGGCGCAAAAATACCCGAATCGTCATCGACGACACGTGGAGGTGGCAGCGCCACCGATGATCCCGATCGCCCGCAATGGGAAGACCGGGACGGTTTCCGCCGCCCCGATTGTTCCGGCTAGGTTGGCAGGTTTCACCATGCCAAAACCTGCTGAGGCGGAAGAATCGGTGATGCCACAGCAAACCGTCACTCCAGTCGCCAAGGCTCCGGAGTCGGCTTTGATGCGAGAAATTCGTGAAACTCACCCGACGGCACGCGTCAGCATGGCGGAGGTGAAGGACAAGGTGATCGTTCGGGGCATCTGTCGCACCCGAGAACAGGCGATTGAAATCATTCGTTTGATTCGAAGTCACCACTTGGTTCCGGTGGATGACCAGTTGGTTATCCGTTAGTAGCAACAAAATAATTCTGTCATTCGCAACGTGTCGGTCTGGTGACCGTCAATCAATGTCTCGAGGTTCGATCATGAACATTACTTGGATTCCTCGCACCCTTCAACGCTCCGGCGGGACCTTTGCCCGCTACCGAGTCTCCTTGGGTGTCGCTCTGACAACGCTCGCGTGTTCGCTCACCGGGACGATTGCGGATGCTCAACAACTCAAGAGCCTTCAGCACGGTGGACAGTCGTTCCCCGTGGTGCAAGCCTCGGAAGCGTCGAGCCTGTTTTCAGAGCAAATCACACAATTTGATTCTGAAATCGACCAGGTTGCTTGCCTGGGAGGAGCTCGGTCAAACCGTGGCAATTCGTGTAACACTGGGCAATACGGTTCGAGCCAGTGCAGCGGTCAATGCGGTGGATATTGCGGCGGGGCGGCTTGCGGAATTAGCTGTCCGACCTGCCAGCCGTACTACTACGGTCAAGTAGATGCACTAATGATGCGTCGTGAAGGGCTATCAGGGTTCACCCGCTCGAGATTTTTCGATCTCGACGAGTATGATTTCGAACTCGGACCCCGCATCACCATCGGTAGTGTTCCAGATTGCGTCAGCGGTACGGAAGTCAGCCTCACGGGCCCAATGAAATGGGAAATGGCCAATAGTGTAGCCGGATTGCGTGGAAATACGTTTCTTTCAGAGCGGGTTCCTGGCGTGTTGCTGGGGAGTACCATCCCTGACCAGGATATCGGATTCACGTTCCTCTACGATCCGGAAATCAGCCCTGCCGATGACCCCAACGACGCCGTGGCTCTTCAAACCCAACGCTTCGAGTCGACCTATTGGAGCATCGAAGCGAGCCAAACGTCGATCGCATGGGATGTCGCCAAACTACTGTTTGGTGCCCGATACATCAGCTTTGAAGAAGAGTACACCTACACCGCATCTGACGGTCCGACACCAGCTGAAAATGGCATCCTATACTCCAATACCACCAATGATCTGATCGGATTGCAAGTCGGTTTGGACATGTTTACCCCGGTTTGCCGATTCGGATCGACCTACCTGCGAGCTCGTGCGGGCGGCTATTGGAACCTTGCCGAAGCCACCACAATCGTCAACGACCAAGACGAGCGACTGTACGGTTCTCGTGATGATGATGGCAACTTCGCCGCGATGTTCGAGTTGAGCAACGGCGTTAGCTATCAGTTCGGCGAAATGCTCTCAGTCCACGCTGGTTCGGAAGTTTGGTATCTCGCAGAGATCGCAACTGTAGAAGATCAACTCCCTGGAGTTGTCGGGGCCCGGGCTCCAAGTCGTGGAATCCAAACCGGAGACGACGTCTTATTCGTTGGTTTCAACGTGGGTGCAACGCTGAAGTACTAGGCAAAGGATTGTGATCCGCCCGCTTCGGCGGTCGGAAGGCAATCGTCGTCCTGCGTGAGCCGGTGCGACGATTGAGGGAAACAGTAGTTTGGAACGGTCGCTAGGCGGCCTTGAATGCGTCCGCGACGGCTTGATGTACGATCTCGCCACCGTGAATATTCAGTGCCGAGGCGAGTGTCCCTGTTGGAGACGCGTTGCCCTGATTTGCCAAGCGAATCACATAGGGAAGCGTTGCATTGCACAACGCAAAAGTGCTTGTGCGTCCTACTGCCCCGGGCATGTTGGCGACGCAGTAGTGAACGACCTCATCGATGATGTATGTCGGGTCGCTGTGGGTCGTCGGACGAGTGGTTTCGATGCATCCGCCCTGGTCGACTGCCACGTCAATAACGACGCTTCCGGGCTTCATGATTTTCAAATCTTCGGCGCGAACGAGGCACGGTGCTTTGGCACCCGGAATCAGCACGGCGCCGACGACCAAATCGGCACGCTGAATCTCTTCCAAAATCGTATATCGATCGCTAAAAAGCACGTTGACGTTAGCCGGCATGATGTCGTCGAGATAACGTAGCCGATCGAGATTCACGTCGAGAATCGACACATTTGCTTGGAAACCGGCCGCAATTCGGGCCGCGTTGGCACCCACGATTCCGCCACCGAGAACGGTGATGTGGGCGGGTGCAACGCCTGGTACTCCGCCCAACAAGATGCCGCGCCCCATCTGTGGCCGCTCAAGATATTTGGCTCCTTGTTGGATGCTCATGCGGCCTGCCACTTCACTCATCGGAGTCAACAGCGGCAGACGTCCCTCATCGTCCCGCAGGGTCTCATAGGCGTAACACGAAGCTCCCGATGCGACCATCGCGTCGGTCAATGTTTTACTGGCAGCGAAGTGAAAATAAGTGAATACGATCTGATCAGGACGGATCAAATCATATTCGTCTGTCTGCGGTTCTTTGACTTTGACAATCATGTCCGCGCCTGCAAAGACCTCCGCCGCGGTTTCGACAATGGATGCGCCTGCGGCGCGGTAGACTTCGTCGGGCATACCCGATCCGGCCCCCGCTCCTGCTTGGATCAGCACCTCGTGTCCGCGTGCCGACAATTCCTCCACGCCAACCGGCAACATTGCCACACGGTATTCATCAGACTTGACTTCGGTGGGAACGCCTATTCGCATCTTGTTGGTCGGGTGTATGAGTTTCGATGGAGGTGAAAGTGGTCGGCTATAAAAAAAGCCCGCACCGAATTAACGGTGCGAGCCTATAGATATCGAACCAGTTTGTTTGCCGGTCAACTGGGGCTACTTGAGCAATTCAGCTAATTCTTCGTCGAGTTCCGCTTCACCCACATTGTGGCGAACGACGCGTCCTTTACTGTCGATCAGCATCATCGTGGGGAGTGTTTGCACCCCGAACTGTTTGGCCAAGGGACTTCCCTCGAGTCCACCGTCTTCGTAGAGCTGAATCCACGGGACCGAGTTTTCTTTGAGGTACGCGATGGCCTGATCACGCGAGTTGTCGATGTTGACGCCGACGAGTTGGAGGCCGGCACGCTGATACCGAGCCTGCAGGCCGCGAAGTCGTTTCATGTCTTGTTTGCAAGGTTCGCACCAAGTCGCCCAGTAGTGCAGCACGATCGGACGTCCACGCATTTGACTCAGACGGAACGATTTGCCTTGAATCGTATGGCCTTCCAACTCGACCACGCGGCCGACCGATTGAAGGCGAACCACAGCCCCAGCGGCTCGTTCGGCGGTATCGGTACCGCTGAAATCAGTGGCAACTTCCTTATAGAGTTTAAGAGCGTCTTTTTCGTTTCCTTCGAACTCTTTGCTGAGTGCCAACTGCAGTTTCGCCTGAGCTGTTTCAGGAGCCCGCGGGTAGCGGTCCGTGAACTCAGTCAGTTCGCCCAACCACCATTCTTGGATCTTGGCGAAGTCAGCGTTGGGGCTTTGGCGGGCAATGTATTCGGTCCCGATCAATTGATATTCGGTGTAGGCGCGGAGCGATTGGCTCTCTGGAGAGTTGGATTTCGCGAGAGATCGGGCAAGTGCCTGCAGTCGTACCAGTCCATCCGGGTAGGCACCACTTTGCACCGCGACGCTGACGGTGTCGACCAATTGGCGAGTCCATGTATCGCGCTCGTCAGGAGTAGCTGCGGCGTCAACGAGGCTTTCGACCACGTCAGCACGCTTGGCATTGAGGACAGCCAAGTCCTTCGTTTCGGTCGCTCGAACCAATTGGGAATCGATTGCTTCGAGTTGACTGACGAGCTGTTGAGTTTTGACGTCACCAACGCTGGAGCCGGTCGTGGTCGGTGCGGTGGTTCCGCCAGGAGTGAAAAAGTTGCCCCCTGACTGGGCAATCGCTTCGCCGTTTTCGGCGACGACGGGGAGGTCGAGTAGTTTCCAAGTATCTCCGGTTCGCAGGATCGTTCCGACGAACAATTGCCCCGAATGGTCGCCCGATTCAAACATCGCCACCGCGTTTTCATAAGCCACGACGTCTTTGTCGAACCCTGGTTCGCCCGCCGGCATCACGCCGGGGGTCGTTGCAGCGAACTGCAGCCATTTGGCATTTCGATCGATCACCTTCTGGGATGCTGCGAACTCCTTGAATTTGGAGGCCGCGCGGACCGCTTTTTTCGACAGACTTTGCTGCATATCGCCCGTAATTCCGACGCTTTTGATCTCGTTGGGAGATGCCAGCAGGAGTGCAAAACGGTTCGCGTCTGCGGTCGCTAAAGCGGCGATCAATTCCATCGTCGTTTCTTCAGCGGAGATCATCTTCCACTGATCGATCACACCGTCTTCATCGGAATCCAGACCCCAACGGGACCCGCCGGTGGCCATCCAGCGATACTGGTCGGCCTTGCCGTTAAAGTTCGCATCGACATCGCGGTAGACTTCGACGCCGTATTGGAAATAGCTCCAAAGATCGACTTTTTTGTCGCCGTTGGTGTCAGCGAATCGACGCAAAAGCGTGCCATCGGCGGCGATAACCTCCCAGCCAGACCAATCTTTTCGTTCGATATCGCGAACTTCACATCGCGCAATCTGGTCACCGGCTACTTCGTCGTATTCCACTCCGGCTTGGACTGGCTTCAGACCCAACGCGGCCGCAGCTGAGGGTGGAGCCGCGTGCGCGCTCGAGTTGCAGCACAGAAGGGAGACGATCACCCCGAGTGAGAGGGCGGTGGGGAGCAGGCATCGAGACTGCTGGAACAGCAAATGATTCATGGTGACGCTTCAAATCCTTCTGAGGGTAACCGATTTAACGTTGAGGTTTGTCAGTTTCGTGAGTGCGGGAGGAATGCAGCATCGTTTCGCCGGATGAACCCCAAACGACGGCACCGTGCCGTTTTGCTTTGGGAATCGCTGGCGATGGATCTGGATTTTCCGCACCAGATCGGCATATTTTGCCCAAACTAGGTCGTTCAGGGGAATGTCGATTCAAGAGTTCCCCTACGAGAACCCGAAAAAACTTGCTCGTGCGAGAATGACGAGTTGAAGATCGTGAACGTGCGGGGGAGAAAGTTTTGGCAATTTTCGGACCGCTTGGAGGCAAAAGAGCCTTTGACAAGCGTCAAAAAGTTCCTAAACTTCGTCCCCTCTGGTCGCGAGGCCGGAACGCACGGGCGTGTAGCTCAGTTGGTTAGAGCGCGTCGCTGATAACGACGAGGTCCCAGATTCGAGTTCTGGCACGCCCACTTTGAGAAGTTTGAAGAGTGAAGTGATGTAGGGTGAAACCCCCTATCTTTTTCACACCTCACCCTTCAGACTTCTCAGATCCCCGGGGGTATAGCTCAGTTGGGAGAGCATCTGCTTTGCAAGCAGAGGGTCGTCGGTTCAAGTCCGTCTACCTCCACTAGAAGAGATTGAAGAAGAAGAGAAGAGTGAGTGAGTTTTGATTCGCTCAGTCGGTTTGTCGGAGGAGGAGTCAGTGGTCTACGGCCGCTCTCCAGATCCCCGAATCGGCCGAGAAACACGAGTCAAAACGGCCCAAGAAAACAATTTGAAACTTTGTTTCGAATCACACTTGACCTCCGGCGACGGATCGCTATTCTTCTCAACCCGCAGCCAAGAAACGGCAGCGAGCCTCACCGCTCCGCCTGATTTTGATTGTGGGATTCGAGGGAAAACCTGATGAAAACTTTTTAAAGAATTCTTCAGTCTTCCGCTTGACGCGAAGTTGGCCCATCGCTAACTTCTCCGCTCACTCGAAAACGACCGGCCGAGATCACCTCCTTCATGAGGCAGATTGATCTTGGCCGGCTGCTTTCAGTAGCGTCTCTTGGTTCGATCGTTAAGGCGATTTGGCCAGGAAAATGATTTTTGACAATTTGGTTGTTTGGTAGTTGGCATCTGAAAAGAGCACCATATGTGGGTGTTGAGCTGGCCTTTTTCCGGGGCTCAGCAAAGCATTCACGCAAGGTAGTTTATAAAGTTCTTCGGAAGCGTCGCCAATCTTTGTTTCCTGTGTTCGCACGGGTGATTGAGCATTGGTGATTAATTTCGATTGGATTCTTGAGAGGCCAGGCTCACTTAGAAGAGCTTGGCCACTATGTGATATCGTTAATAGATACTATTGAAATCGATGATCTGAAGCAAGGTCGATTGAGTTCGCGGTTCGCCGCGGTCAAAGTTGATCCGCTTGAGTTCGGGATTTCGGTGGCCAATCTATCAAGGGCACATGGGGGATGTCTTGGCGTTAGAAGGAGAAGGGCGTGGAAGTCTGCGAAAAGCCTGGGGAAGTTGACACACAAGTGATGATCCCGGGATTCCCGACCGCAGCATGCTGAATACATAGGCATGTCTGTAACAACCTAGTGAACTGAAACATCTAAGTAACTAGAGGAATAGAAAGAAAAATCGATACCGTCAGTAGCGGCGAGCGAAATCGGTATAGCCCAAACCGAGGGGGTTTCCCTCTCGGGGTTGTAGGACTTCGATATGGGATTGTGATTGGTTAACAGAACGACTTGGAACGGTCGGCCACAGAGGGTGACAGCCCCGTAAGTGAAAACTTCATCACACCTTAGAAGCACCTGAGTAGGTCTAGTCACGTGAAACCTAGACTGAATCCACGGGGACCATCCCGTAAGGCTAAATACTCTCTAACGACCGATAGCGAACCAGTAGCGTGAGTGAACGGTGAGAAGAACCCCTGCTAGGGGAGGAATGTGAACCTGAAACCATGTGCCTACAAGCGGTCGGAGCACTATTTTAATGTGTGACGGCGTGCCTTTTGCATAATGATCCGGCGAGTTGTGGTAAACGGCTTGGTTAAGTTCTGACGGAACGAAGCCCAAGGGAAACCGAGTCTGAATAGGGCGATTGTCGTTTGCTGCAGACGCGAAACCTGTGTGATCTACCCATGAGCAGGTTGAAGCGCGGGTTAAACTGCGTGGAGGACCGAACCCACTTAGGTTGAAAACTGAGGGGATGACTTGTGGGGAGGACTGAAAGTGTAATCAAACCAGGAGATAGCTCGTTCTCTCCGAAATATCTTGAGGGATAGCGTCGAGTAAATTAGTAACCGGGGGTAGAGATACTGAATCGGATGGGGGCCCTTCCCGGGGTACCCCACTGAACCAAACTCCGAATACCGGTTGCCGTACCTCGGCAGTCAGTCCCTGGGGGATAAGCTCCAGGGTCGAGAGGGAAACAACCCAGATCGCCTGCTAAGGTCCCGAAGAATTACTTAGTCACTAAGGAAGTTGAAGTGCTATGACAGCTGGGATGTTGGCTTAGAAGCAGCCACCATTTAAAAAGTGCGTAACAGCTTACCAGTCGAGCATTTCTGCGCCGATAATGAACGGGAGTAAGTAATTCACCGAAGCAGCGGATTCTAGATTTATCTAGAGTGGTAGGAGAGCGCCGATGACGAGATACAAGCCGTACGGTAACGAGCGGTGTTGGCGTCATCGGGTGATTATGCCGGAATGAGTAACGATAAAACAGGTGAGAATCCTGTTCGCCGAAAGCCTAAGGTTTCCTGGGGAAGGTAATTCCGCCCAGGGTTAGCCGGTACCTTACCCGAGGCTGAAAAGCGTAGGGGATGGATAGAAGGTCAATATTCCTTCGCCGGTTGTGTATTCAAAGCAAGGACGGCGTCCAGAAAGTGAGCGGTACGAATAGAAATGTCCGTAGCGACCACTGAGGTGACCGGAGTTAAATGTCCGGTTATAGCCAAGGTATAGCTCGAGAGCATCCAAGTTCTCGAAGTCATTGGAAGGACGTCCAAGAAAAGCTGCGATGATTAAGCAACTGACCGTACTAAAACTGACACAGGTAGGCGAGATGAGAATTCTAAGGCGCTCGGGAGAACTGTGGTTAAGGAACTCTGCAAAATGGCCCCGTAAGTTCGCGATAAGGGGCGCCTCTTTTGGTTCACGCTGAGAGAGGCCACAGAAAATCGGCTCTAACGACTGTTTATCAAAAACACAGGTCTCTGCTAACACGCAAGTGGATGTATAGAGACTGACGCCTGCCCGGTGTTGGTAGGTTAAGGAAGAGGGTTAGCCTCACGGCGAAGCTCGCGACCGAAGCCCCAATAAACGGCGGCCCTAACTATGAGGGTCCTAAGGTAGCGAAGTTCCTTGTCGGGTAAGTTCCGACCTGCATGAAAGGCGTAACGATTGGAGCACTGTCTCAACCACAGACCCGGTGAAATTGTAGTTGTGGTGAAGATGCCACATACCCGCGGTTAGACGGAAAGACCCCGTGAACCTTTACTGTAGGCTGCTATTGGGTTGAGATATAATTTGTGTAGGATAGCTGGGAGGCTTTGAACTTTGCACGCCAGTGCATCGGGAGCCGTTGTTGAAATACCAGCCTGGTTATATTTTAATTCTAACTTTGATCCCCTGAATCGGGGCAAAGGACAGTGGCAGTCGGGCAGTTTGACTGGGGCGGTCTCCTCCCAAAGAGTAACGGAGGAGTGCAAAGGTACACTCAGCCTGGTCGGTAATCAGGCGTAGAGCGTAAAGGTATAAGTGTGCTTGACTGCGAGACCCATAAGTCGAGCAGGAACGAAAGTTGGTCTTAGTGATCCGGTAATCCCGAATGGAAGGGTTATCGCTCATCAGATAAAAGGTACTCCGGGGATAACAGGCTTATCGCATCCGAGCGTCCACAGCGGCGATGCGGTTTGGCACCTCGATGTCGGCTCATCACATCCTGGGGGTGTAGAAGCTCCCAAGGGTTTGGCTGTTCGCCAATGAAAGTGGTACGTGAGCTGGGTTCAGACCGTCGTGAGACAGGTCGGTCCCTATCTGCCGTGGGCGTTCGAATCTTGAGAGGATTCAACTTTAGTACGAGAGGATTTAGTTGGACGAAGCTCTGGTGTACCAGTTGTCGCGCTAGCGGCACGGCTGGATAGCTAACTTCGGAAAGGATAAACGCTGAAAGCATCTAAGCGTGAAGCCCGCCTCGAGATTAAGATTCGTAGACATTAGTCGAAAGCCCCCTGGAAGACGACCAGGTTGATAGGTTGGACGTGTAAGCACGGTAACGTGTTCAGCAAACCAATACTAACGGGCGAAGGTTTGGCCACCGATATCCCGCACTCAAGAAAAGTGCCAATCGATGGCGACCGCAAGAACATCATATGCAGCTACCAAACAACTCGGCCAAGCGGCGGCGAAATACTCGTCGCTTGGTCTTTCTGGCGACCATATCGCAAAGGTTATACCTGTTCCCATCCCGAACACAGAAGTCAAGCTTTGTGAGCCGATGATAGTGCCCACCAGCGTGAAAGTAGGTATTGCCAGATTTTTAAAAGACCCTCCGGTTTCGATCGGAGGGTTTTTTTATGCGCGGATCGTATGTCACTGCATTGACGTATTTGATTCATTCCGGTGCTCGTTGCCGGTTAACGTCTCTTTGGAGTCGGGTGATTGAGCCCACTGAACCGCGTGATGTTGGGCACGCCGTCGTCCCGGGAGGGTCAGCATACTCGCGCCCGCACCTTTAGCGCCCGTGAACGGAATTTGCCGGATGCAAACGTGTCAGTGTTTACCGATTGATCGATTCTTTAAGACATCGGATCGCGATGCCGAGACGATGCAGTGAGTGTGATTGAGCCAACATTTCGTTGCTCTTGGCGGTGGATTTAAAACACGACGAAAGTCGTGACGACCTTCGCTGCGTTGATGTGAGTTGGTTACTATCTACGAGGTTTGCCGGCGGCCGAGATTTCCGTAGCGGTGATAGTCGTATGAGATCGATTGCTCGTTGATGTATCGCAGGCATTCGATTCTTGCGTCGCGTAGGACCGGTTCATCGATGATGGATACAAACATTTCAGCGCACGCGTCGCGAACGGGTCCTCGTCTGAGTCGATTGACACTTCGTAAACGGGATACCTTGGAATTGCGGATTCGCTTGGCAAGTTGAGATTCGGATTCTTCGAGCGGGTCGATGAGTCCTGGCAACCAATCTGCAATCGACTCGAATGTTTCGCGATCGGGATCGGAAACCTTTGGGTCGATCGATAACGTGAGCTGGGCCGAGACGGCGGTTGCGGCGGCCACTGCAATCAGAGTTCGTTCTCTTAGCTCGTCGACTGAATCTTCCTCTGACGTCGGCGCAATTCGGAGCGTGAGGTCGGGTGCGGCGAGGTAACGTCGCAGGTTGTCTTGACCGACGAGTTGGAAGGTATCGTGTTCCCGAGAGAAATCGCTGTCGGAGGCGGTGCGTGCACTCGCGATTGCCGATTGAATGACGTTCTTTTCGCTCGTCGGGAACGATTGGGTATGCGGACTACGCTCGAGCCAGTCGGTGAGTCGATCCAGGGGTGGATGGCCGGCGGTTGGTTTTGACTCCGATGGTGGCTCAACTGAGGTCTCCGGCAAATTGGAGTCGGTGATTTTGCAGAGGGCGAGAACGTAGTGGGGGCCACCGGCTTTGAGGCCTGGGCCATAAGCGCTCATTCCAACGCCGCCAAAGGGTTGTCGAAGTACGATTGCGCCCGTGGTGGGTCGGTTGATGTAAAGGTTTCCCGCAGGGAGGTTCTCTCGCCAGAGTTCGATTTCGCGTTTGTCGAGAGATTCGAGGCCGCTGGTGAGGCCGTATCCGGTTGACTTGACGATTTCGATGGCTTCTTCGAGTCTGCCGTACGAAATGACGCTGAGCACGGGCCCGAAAAGTTCGGTGGTGTGGGAAAAACTACCTGGTTTCACGTTCCATTTCACACCGGGACGATAGAGCGTGGGATTTCCATCGACGTGTTCGGGCATGACCAGCCACGATTCGTCATCGTCGAGTTCTCTCAATCCTCGGGTTAGTTCGTCGTTGGGGGGTGAAACGAGTGGCGTGACCGCGGTGTGCAGGTCCCATGCGGATCCAACATGAAGGCTGCGAACGGCATCGGCCAGATTCTGCTTGAAGGATTCGTCGTTGAAGACTTCATCTTCGAGCAACAACAACGATGTTGCACTGCATTTTTGACCACTGTGTCCAAAGGCGGAGTACAGGACGTGCTTGATCGCTAAGTCGCGATCAGCCATGGCGGTAACGATCGTTGCATTTTTGCCGCCGGTTTCTGCAAGAAGATGGAGGTCTGGGCGAACGTGGAGCATCCGTTTGGCGGTTGCAGTACCTCCGGTCAGGATAACGGTATCAATCTCGGGATTCGCTACCAGCGTTTGTTCGGCGACCTGATCGGGGCACGGTGCGAATTGCAGCGCATTGATCGGAACTCCAGCATCCCAAAACGCTTGGCAAAGTAGAAATGCGGGTAAGACGGTTTCCGCGGAAGGTTTGAGAACAACAATATTTCCCGCCGCCAGTGCCGCCGCGATCCCACCGCAGGCGATCGCCAATGGGAAATTCCACGGTGTGATCACCGCCACAATGCCACGCGGTTGGATGTCGATTTCTTTCCGATCCAACCAGTTCACCATGGTGAGTGGATAAAACTCGCAAAAGTCGATCGCTTCGCTGACCTCCGGGTCCCCTTGAGCGACCGTTTTGCCCGCATCAGCGACCATCGCACCAATCAAATCGCCTCGGCGTTCGCGAAGGTTTTGGGCAACTTGCCGCAGTATCGCGTACCGAGATGCGGCCGGTTTGTCTCGCCACTGAGTCCATTGGCTAACGGCGTGGATGGCCTCCGTCAATTGAGCGGATGAGGCTTGTTGGACTCGGCAGACGAGTTTTTCTGGCCGCGAAATGTCATACGACGGCAGCCATGGGTTCGACGCATCGTCGTCCAGCGTGTTTTCGGTGGCGAGAACAGGTTGAATGTCGACTGCGTTCTCATCGCAACGTGTTTTCCACTGTTGCAATATGTCCGAGGCCCAACGAGCGTGATGGGGTAGCGACCAATCGGTATCCGGTTCGCAGACAAAGTCGGTCCAATGGGCGGCGGCGGGCGGTTGGGCCGGTGGCTTGGTGCGGTCTTGTGGGTTTCTTGGCTCGGTTGATACCGAATCCATGTTTTGCAGCGAGCTTTCGAATCCCTGAGCGAGTCGAGCGAAGGTTTCTGAACCGGTTTGGAGCGAGTACGAGTGGCGGAGGAAGTTTTCGGGACCGGTATTTTCGTCGAGGCGGCGGATCAGATAGCCGATCGCGTTGAGGAAATCGACGCGTCGGCATGCCGGTGCATAAAGCAACATCGGAACGCCGCGATTGGTGATCGCTCGCCGTTGGTGATTTGCCATGCCCTCGAGCATTTCGAATTGCACATTTGTCGACGTTTTCGCTTCGGCGCACCAAATCATTGCCAAGGCAACGTCAAATAAATTGTGTGACGCCACCCCCACTCTCAAAAAACCCTCGGCGGAAGCATCGATTAGCTCCCGCAGCATCTTCTTGTAGTTGGCATCCGTTTCCAATTTGCTGCAGTAAGGCGCCATGGGCCATCCTGACACGCTGGCGTGGACCCGTTCCATTTCCCAGTTGGCACCTTTGACCAGCCGAATCGTCAGGGGGCGACCTCCCTGAGTGACCCGTTTTTTCGACCACGCGATGAGGTCCTGCATGACTCCGTACGAGTCCGGGACATATGCTTGCAAAGCGATTCCCGCGGCCGTCTGCTCGAGTCCGCGACGATCGAGCGTTCGCTTCAAAATATCGGCCGTGAGGTGGAGATCTTTGTACTCCTCCATATCGAGATAGATGAATTTCGCGGGCGAATGATGGTTCGCATTTCGATAGAGCGATTCGAGTCGATCCGAAACGATGCTGATTGTGTGTTCGTATGCGAGCGACGAGACTTGGCTATAGAGTGTCGTGAGTTTGACCGAAAGGCATCGGATGTCGGGTAGCCGCAGCAGATGAATGTATGTCTGCAACCGGCCTCGCGCGTCGTCTTCACCGAGCAACGCTTCGCCGAGCAAGTTGACGTTCATCGAAACGCCCGTCTCTTGTCGCTTGCGAAGATGTTTGACCAATAACTCCGGTTCGGCAGGCAGAATGACGTTCGCGGTTTCCTGCCGCATTTTGTCTTTGACGAGCGGGACGGCGACGCCGGGCAAGTATTCGCCGAACGATTGGAATCCGCGCAGCATTGCCTGTTCGACGGGACTGAAAAAGCGTGGAATCCCTTGGACGTCCAGCAGAAAAGAGAGTTGATCGGCGACGCGTGCCGGCGTGTTCGTCCGGAAGGCTTGGTCGGTCATTTCGACCAATGTTGCCTTATCTGCATCGTGATCGATCATCCGATTGAGTTCAGCCTGCTGTCGCCGCTCTTGGGGTGTTTGCAGTTTTTGAGCCGCAATCAGGAGTTCTTCGGCGAGGTCGATGGCCGCACGAGCGTCCGTTTGTCGAACGTTGCTAGGGTTGCTCATGGCAGATTGGATTCCAGTAATGGCGGGAAGCAAGGCGGGTCATTTAATTTCTACCAGCTTGGTACAAATATTGCTAAGATATGTGATGCCGCTGGAGGGGTGTGGTGTATCATCCCGTTTCGTCCTCCATGGATTCTTACCATGAGAACATCTTTGATGGCCCCGACAAAAACGGGGACAGTGATTGGTTCCTCAGCATCGTTGCCTGAAGGCAACCCGTCTGAGCCAGTGCCGGTTCCACTGGCGAGTTCCCCATCCGCGCCAAGTCTATTGGATGAGGAAATTGCTCACATGGGTCGGCGTTTGTTTCGTACGCTCGAACATCCCGATCGCTGCCCTATCGCAATTGATTGCGGTACGGTGTCTATGGAACAAATTAAAGAACTGACGGATCAGTTTTTCAATGATGAAGCATTCCGAGATTGCCATAACTTGGTGCTCGCTATTCCGACGGATGGGAGTTTCGAGAAATCTCCTTCGTATGAGTATGTGCAATCAATCAAAGAGTTCTCGTTTGAGAATCACTTCGATGGAAAAGTGAGTTGGTTGCTAATCCATCAACCTGAAACGGAATTGAACGCGCTTGCAAAACTCGCACAGCAACGAGGTGGTCAGTGGTATGGCGCATAGTTTCAGTTGTATAGCGCATAGTCAGTCGTGCTGTTTGGGAACACCAGTCTTGCGAGACGGCATATCGCGTCTGTAAGTAAAAGTGGAATGCTGTTATTCTGCCGCGAATCATAAGTTCGATTTTGCAAATGAGGACGCGAAATCTACATGTCCGACAGCAACCAGCAGACCATCACGCTTCGAGTGCGCTACGATGAATGTGACCCGATGGGGTTCGTTCATCATTCCAACTACCTACGCTATTTCGAGATCGGCCGAACCGAGTTTCTTCGTTCGGCCGGCGGTCGGTATCGTGACGTGGAAGAGGCGGGCTTATTTGTTGTCGTCATCCACATTGATTGTCGCTACCGGATGTCTGCAAAATACGACGATGAGATCCAGTTGACTACTCGGATCGCAAGGGTCACCGCGGCAAAAATAATTCATGAGTACGAGATCCATCGAGACGGCCAGATTTTGGTTGAGGCGACGGTGACATTGGCGGTGATTGACCGCGAAGGGCGATTGCAACGCGTGCCTGAATCGTTGATACAATGAGCTTCGGCAGCGGTTCCCAACGCACTCACCATTGAAGCATCGTCCATGACCATACCGTTGCGATCGAAGTCGCCTCGTTCCATCGTATCTCTCTGTGTCATGTCCGCGAATATTGGCGGTGTTCTTCTTACGATCGAGAATTTTTGATCGTGACTACTGAACATGTTTCTGTGATGCCCGATGAGATCGTTCAATGGATCGGGGAGCTGCGTCCACGAACGATCGTCGATGGAACGTACGGGGGCGGGGGGCACACCCGTTTGCTTTGTGAAGTCCTCGCCAGCGACGAAGGTCCAGACGGTGAGAGTCCGTTGATCATCGGGATGGATCGTGATCCGGCGGTGATTCGTCGTGACGACGTTCCGGACGGACCAGGAGGCGATCCTCGCATCGAATTATTCCTCGGTAGCTACGAAAAAGCTCCGGCAGCGATCTCGCATTGCGGCCGCACGCACGCGGATGCTTTGGTACTCGATCTCGGATTGTCGAGCGATCAACTCGCTGACCGAGAGCGAGGATTCAGCTTTACGCTTCCCGACGCGGAGCTCGATTTGCGGTTTGACCCTGAATCGGATTTACCCGCCTACCGGTGGCTTGCCATTCACAGCGAAAAAGACATTGCCGACGCGATCTATCAGTTCGGCGAAGAGCGATTCAGTCGTCGAATTGCCCGGCAAATTTGCTTGCGTGCGAAAGAAAAGTCACCGGTCAGAACGGTCGGTGACCTTGTCGAGATTTGCCGGCGGTGTGTGCCACGTTCAAAAAATCATGACATCCATCCAGCGACGCGTACCTTTCAAGCGTTGCGGATCGCGGTGAACGATGAGCTCGGCATTCTGCAGCGAACCTTGGCGTCGGCGGGTGATTGGATTGCACCCGGAGGACGGATTGCTGCGATCAGTTTTCATTCGCTTGAGGATCGGATCGTCAAGAACGCGTTCCGTGAAGACGATCGGTGGACTGTGTTGACGAAGAAGCCGCTGCGTCCGACCGATGAGGAAGTTCAAAGTAACCCACGCAGTCGCAGTGCCAAATTACGCGTCGCCCAGCGGAACGAAACCTAAGGCGAATCGGCAGCTGTTCAGCGATTTGGGGTGAAATTCGCGGGCGTCGAACTTGTGCTTGCTGCACTCACGATTGTGGAATTCGCGAGCGTTGAATTTTCGAGCGACGTTTCGTCCCCGTGAGTCACACGCCACCCTTCAGCAGGATCGGGTAGACCAAAGGTTTCGTGGTAGTCGCGTTGTTGGAGCTCGAGCCAAACGAGCGTTTCTTTGGCCAAGGATCGATTGGCAGGCGAAAACGCGGACAACTGGATCGCTCGCGTGATCCGCTGTTTTGCTTGGGCAAAGTCTTGGCGTGCCGCCGCGGCGATCGCAGCGTTGATCCAGGCACCGACTTGAGCGGGATATCGCTCGAGCGTCAGGACCCAAACTTTTTCAGCAGCTGGCCATTTGCCTTGTTGAGCTAAGAGGTTTCCTTCTCGCACCGCGGCGCTGCCGAGCGTGTAGCGAGGCTCCGACAGAATTGCCGTTTTTCGGGTCACGGATTGATTGATGAGGCTGAGGGTCTCGCGAACCATCGCCTTCTGAAGGCGGGTGTGGGGATCGATGACCTGCATCAGATCAGGATACTTTTGGGCGATTTGTTCCTGACTGATGGTGATGGGCATTCCTTCCGTGGGGCTATCGGCATCGAGTCCCACCAGTTTCCAGACGACGCTTAACCGTTCGCCGGAATGAGAGTTGCCGGTCGCGTGCATGATTTCACCTCGCATCAGATAGCGAACCCCCGACCGGCGGGCTGCCGCGGCGATCGCCAGATCGCTCGGTTCGTTTTCAAAGCCCGAGACGAGCCGGATGGTGGATTCGTCCGCGATTTGTTCGGGTAAAAGAAACGTGACCGTATTCTCAGGGACCGTTTGCGTAGGAGTTTTTTGAGCTATCGGTTTGGATTGGGCTAATAATTCGTCTCGGAGCCCAGTGGCAATGTCGGTCGGTCCGGCGATTTCCATCAGGACGAGCGATTCGCCCGACAACGAAGCAAGTTGGGGCGGCTGCCAAAGGTTGATCGGTGCGGTCGTTTGGCAGCCCAGTAAGACGCACGCAACCAACGCCCCCACGATGGGGCTCGCAATGTGGTTATTTCGGTCATTTCGACGCCATTGTCGATAGATTCCGCGGCAACACATGGACGGGCTTGAGGATTCCCTGCGAAACGCAAACGAGGTCGATTCAGAAAAGTCCGACGGTAGCCAAACATGCCCGCTAATGACAAGCTATCTTGGGAGCCCGAGCCGTTTGTTTTCGACATGACGGCAGTTTTTCTTGTTGCGTGAAACTCATAGGAACCACCCCATCATGGCCTCGTTGTTTGTCATTCGAGGACGTGACCAGGGCAAGCACTTTCAAATTGCTGCACCGGTCACGCGATTGGGGCGTGACTCGACGAACGATATCCAGTTGCTCGATAACGAGGCTTCGCGAGGACACGCTGAGATCCGGGGAGATCTGACGGCGGGACGTTATGAACTGATCGATTTAGGCAGCAGCAACGGAACGTTCGTTAACAGTGACCGGGTATCTCGCCGCGAACTCGTCAGTGGGGACCGGATCGAAATCGGCGGGACGCTGCTGATTTTTACCGGTGGTGGGAATGTCGCGGCGATGGACGCCGCTCATGGTGTCGACATCGTTCGGCAAGTGCGGGCGGGAGATGCCAGCCGCATCGTGTCGTCGTTTTCACGCGGTGGGGTGGCCCGGGGGAGAACTCCAGGCGGTTCGCCGGCAAGTGAAATCTTGGCCAAGGGACGCCGTTCGAAAGCGAGCCCATCCAGCACATCGAAATCCTCTGGCGACAAGTCGGCAGTCCGAAAGGTCGAGTCACCACCAGAAAATATCGATCGCACAAAGCCAGTCGCCGATGACTTAGGTGATCAGGTTTCGCTTGACGAGTCGGCCTCGTCGGTTATCCAAACGCTTCATGAACCAACAAAAAGCTTTCTCGATACCGATCAATCGCTCGAGGTGATGTATCTGACGGCGCTCGCCGTTGGGCGTACTGATGATCTGAATGAAGTTCTCGATCGGGTCTTGAAGTTGATTTTTGATTGGCTCGAAGCGGATCGCGGTTGCGTGATGTTGCGGGACCCAGAAACCAAGCGGCTGACCCCGGCAGCTCGGTGTGACCGCGAGCAGAGCCGGTCGGCATCATCGAACCCCGGCAAGCCGGCCAAGCCGCCTGGGCGAATCACGATCAGCCACACGATCCTCGACTATGTTCTCCAGCATAAAGAGGGCGTGCGAACCAGCGACGCGGTCGATGATGAACGTTTCGATAACGCAGCCTCAATTGTGCAAGGAGGAGTTCGCGAAGCGCTCTGTGTGCCGCTGCAAGGTCGCTATGACGTGGTCGGGGCCTTGTACGTTGATACCTACACGCCGCCCGGCGAGTGGATTCAAAAGAAAGGGGCCACGCGTTTTCATGACGAGCACCTCAAACTGATTACCGCAATCGGGCATCAGGCTGCGTTGGCGATCGAAGATACTTTTTATTATTCGGCGCTGTTGCAGGGTGAACGTCTGGCTGCAATGGGACAAACGATCGCAACACTGTCGCATCACATCAAGAACATCCTGCAAGGCGTTCGTGGCGGCAGCTATCTCATCGAATCCGGACTCTCCAAAGGCGATACCGAGGCGATCCGTCGTGGGTGGGCGATCGTTGATCGGAATCAAGAACGGATCAGTAACTTAGTGCTCGACATGCTCACGTTTTCGAAAGAGCGTGAACCGCAGCGAGTTGACGCCGATTTGAATGCGACGATCACCGACGTACTGGAACTCATGCAAGGCAGAGCAGACGAGTCGGATATTCGTCTCCAACGTGATCTTGAGGAAGATTTACCGACTGCCAGCTTCGATCCCGATGCGATCCATCGTGCACTGCTCAACCTGATTACCAATGCGATCGATGCGGCTGAATCGTCCATTCGTGTTAGTAGCCGATTCGACGCCGCAGTCGGATGGATTGTTGACGTCGAGGACGATGGAGAAGGTGTCGATGAAGATGAACGCGAGCAAATATTTTCGCTATTCGAATCGAAAAAAGGGGCTCGCGGTACCGGGCTGGGATTGCCTGTGACGGCAAAAATTATGCAAGAGCATGGAGGGAGCATTGAGGTGACCAATGCCGCAGATGGAGGAGCTTGCTTCCGAATGATTCTTCCGACAGTGGGAACCGATATCAACAACGTGAGCGGACGGGAAACCCAAATTTAGTTTGTTACGCTGGTCGACCCGCAATTGGCGATCGCGAAGGTACACGTGGTGTCGGTCTTGTTCGTGAATGGCGGTCGGAAATCCAATCTATGCGGGGGATCTAGCGTTCGCTACAAATGACGACGCGAACGTTTCCAACTTGCGAGGCGTTAATCTATAGTGATTGGTGTGAGCTCATTAGAGTTTGCTGCCCTCCAACGCGAATTCCCACCTCCGCCATCCCTCCCGGCGAATCAAATGAAGCCAATTTTGTTGCGTATATTGTTCCGCTTGGTCTTCATTCCATCGAACTCACAGCGGCAACGCGATCATTTCCAAAGTACGTGTTTGGCGGCGGCGATGCTTTGGGGCACGCTTGTTTTTGCCGCGTTAGTTGGGAACCACGCAGCCGCTCAAAGTGCCGCTCCCCCACTCTTAATAGGCAATGATGCGTTAGGTCGGTCGATGCCGTTACCTCAGGAAGTGCGGCCGTTCCGATCGGATCGATATGTCGGCATTTTTTATTTCGCGTGGATGCAAAACATCCCGGTGCATGACATCTCAATGATCCTAAAGCAACATCCCGATGCGATGACCACCAGCGCGACACCGCCGTGGGGGCGCAAGAAATCATTTCACTTTTGGGGCGAGCCATTATTCGGATACTACCGAAGTGATGACCCGTGGGTTCTTCGCCGGCATGCCGCGTTGTTGTCCGATGCGGGGGTCGATTTCCTAGTGCTCGATGCAACGAATGGTTTGATCTATCAGAATGTTGTTTTAAAGATGATGGAAGTGTTCGAGGAACAACGATTGGCTGGTGAACACGTGCCGCAGATCACATTTATGGTCAACTCGCGGGCCAAGCAAACCGCTGAACGTATCTATGAGACATTTTATCAACAGGCCCGGTCTCCTGAGCTGTGGTTTCGGTGGCAAGGCAAACCGCTGCTGATTTGCGACCCTGAAAAAGCCAGCGATGAGGTTTTGGAATTCTTCACCCTGCGAAAAGCTCACTGGCCTTTTAAACTCGACAATACGCAGAACGCGTGGCACTGGGAATCGACCTACCCGCAGGTGTATTCGTATGACAAAGATCCGAGTCAGCCTGAGCAGGTGAATGTGTCTGTCGGTCAGAACCTGCATCAAGATAGCGGACGCGTGGAGATGATGAGTTCCGGAAAAGCTCGCGGACGTAGCTTCAGCGATGGAAAGGTCGATACACGCGAAGATGCGTTTTTAGACGGTCTTAATTTTCAGGAGCAGTGGGAATATGCGTTGAAGCTCGACCCCGAAGTGACCTTTGTAACGGGGTGGAATGAATGGATCGCTATGCAGCTCAATGACGACGAGTCTGGAAGTCCGGTCTTCTGCGATCAGTTTGATGTCGAAAACAGTCGGGATGTGGAGATGATGAAAGGCGGGTATGGGGACAACTACTACATGCAGATGTCTGCCAATATTCGTCGTTTCAAAGGGATGCAACCGGCACCGACCTCGACGGATAACAAGACGATCGACATCAAAGGATCGATGGCACAGTGGGACGATGTCTCCGCAACCTATCGCGATCATGTGCACGATACCGACCCGCGAGATTTCGATGGGTGCGGTAGATATCACTACACGATCCATACGGGGCGTAACGACTTTCACGTCGCGAAAGTGACGGAGGATGCGGACAACGTTTACTTCTACATGCAAACCCGCGAGACGATCTCCGAACCTCAGGATTCCAACGGCATGCGGTTGTTGATCGACCTGGACATTCCTGGGCAGCAGAACTGGGAAGGGTTTGAGTTTTTGGTTCGCGGAGGCAAGATCGAACGATGCCAAGGGGGTTGGAGTTGGGAAACGGTCGGACGAGTTGTTGAACGTACGGAAGGAAATCAGAGGCATTTGGCCCTTTCGAAGGAGGTGCTCGATCTCGAGTCGGGATCCAAAACGCTCGGTTTCAAATGGATTGATAACGCCCAGTCGGCCGGTGACATCATGGATACATACACCAACGGTGATGCCGCACCGGGCGGCCGCTTTCGCTTTTACTATGAGTTGAAATAGGCTGAATCCGTGAGGGCACGAGCGGCTCGCGACTGCGACATTGGACGCGTGCGAAAATGGTGCAAATTTGTCGCCTGCGGGAAGGAGAACGGTTAGACTAGGAACGGTTGATTAGGCGGTAGGTTTCCAGCAGCCGGTTCCGATGTCGTCACACGTCGTCTGAATCGGACTACCGCATTCGCCAAGTGCAACGAGGAAAAGCGACGTGACTGCGACACGAATCGAATTATTGCGTCGGATGGCCGCCTTTGGCGGGATGAAAGAAGAATCCCTCGAGGCCATTCTGGCAGAATCCAAGGATGTTGAAAAAGCAGTCGGTGACGTCTTTTTTAGTGAAGGTGATACCGCCGAATCATTCTTCATCTTAGAGTCCGGTAACGTGAACGTTTTGCGAGATTGGGAGGGCGAACCGGTACTGCTGAGCACGCTTGGCGCCGGTGATTGCTTTGGCGAAATGTCATTGATCGACTTTCAAAAACGATCGGCGAGCGTGGTCGCCAAAACAGACTGTTGCTCGATCGAAATTTCGCGAAACTCGATCGCAGCGTTATGTAAGAATGATCTCCAGCAGTACACCATGATCATGATGAATTTGGGTCGAGAGGTTAGTCGCCGTCTTCGCAAAGCGGATCAGCGATTGTTTGAGTTGCGGCGACTGCTCGAGCCACAAGCACTCCTCGTGCCGCTTAAGGAATTGCAGCGACACCATCACATCACGTCGTAAGTGATCCGCGCCTGATCGAATCGATGTCCGTGAGTCACTGTTTTGTCCGAGCTTATCGACGATGAAGATTTTTCAGCTTCAACCCGCGTTCACGATTGAGGTCCCGTTGGATCAGAGAGAGGCGATCAAGCGATTGAAATCGGCGATTGCCAGTGAGGAGTTATGCGGATTTGCTGAATCGGCCGGAACGGTTTTCGATTTTAAAATTGATCGACCAGACCGTCGTTTTTGGTCTCCGCATCTTTCGATCCAGTTCAGCGAAACGGAGTCGGGCACCCAACTGTTCGCAAGATTCTCCCCGCGTCCGGAAGTCTGGACGATGTTCATCGCGATTTATTTCGTCGTCGCCATTTTGATGTGCTTGGCGATGATCGCGGGGTACGTGCAGTGGGCGCTCGGCTACACGCCTTGGTCACTCGCTGCGGTACCGATCGGATTGCTAATTATTTCCTGTTTGCACGTCGCGAGCATGATCGGACAGGGGCTCAGTGCCGACCAAATGACGTTGTTGCGGGGGCGGCTCGAACGAGCGGTTGAGATGGCGTTTGGGAAGGAAAAGACCAGCCTCAACCCCTGATTGGGCCGTCGCGGCGTGTCTCCACGCCGAAATCGTCGCGATGTGGCTGTTTTCGGCGTTGACGTGGTAGCGAACCTTGCGTTGACTAGTGCGTATGAATAACACAACAGCAGCTCCGACCAGCGATTTCCCGACCGAGGGGCGAATTGCAGCGGTGGATTACGGTACGGTGCGGATCGGGATTGCGATTTGTGATCCGGATCGGATCTTGGCGAGTCCGTTGGAGGTTCACCCGGTGACGCAACCTGACGCGGGCGGGTACGAAGCCGACGAGAAATATTTTTGCAAACTCGCCATCGAGGAGCGTGTTTCGGCTTGGGTCGTGGGGCTTCCGATTCACTGCGACGGCGGGGAAAGCGATAAGAGCGCGGAGGCGAGAAAGTTTGCAATTTGGCTCAAGCGGGTCACGCAGCTACCCACGCGTTTGTTTGATGAACGATACACCACGGTGGCCGCGAACCAGAAGATAAGACAGAGTAAAACGACACGAAAGAAAACCAAAAAGCGAATCGATGCCATTGCCGCACAGGTGCTACTCGAGTCATTCCTCGAAGCCTGTCGGTATCGTGGCGAGCTAGCAGGCAACGATTTGGAAGATGTGAGCTCAACGGGGGAATCGTTGATTGATTAGAGGGCGGAGCGGCGATGTGAAAGAGCTTCGTCGTCATGCAAACAAAGGGATTACAGATGTGGTTACACGGAAGGAAAGTTGGATGAGCCGATGGTTTGTATTTAATAGCGGTTGTCATGGGGTTCAATTCGTGTCGACGTTAGTCCGATCATTCAGCGTTGTTTGCGTGCTCGCGCTATCAACATGGACGCAGGCCGCAGACGTTGTGGTGGTGTGCGGCGATGAATACCGTGATGCACTCGCACCATGGTGTGCACTTCGACGGGCCGAAGGGTTGACGCTCGCATTTTGTCAGCCACAGCAGACTACCGATGGGATGTCTGCAGCGATTCAGAAGACCAGTAGCCCCGACACGAAGTACGTCGTTCTAGTCGGGGATGCACCTTCATTCGGTTCCCAAGGCGGAGCGGGTACCGTAACCGGTTCAGGTAAATTGAGTCGAATTCCGACATTCTATTTGCGTTCCCAAGTTACCGCGGGATACGGATCCACTCCGACTTATCCGACTGATTTACCATACGCCGATTTCGATCGAGATGGTATTTCGGATGTCATCGTCGGTAGGTTGCCGGTGGTTACACCGGAGCAGTTGGCAGGTTTGGTCAGTCGCATTGTTTCTTATGAGTCGTCGCCTGATTTCGGCTCGTGGCGCCGTTGTCTGCAACTGACGGCGGGCGTGGGCGGTTTTGGCGCACTGGTGGATGGCGCGATCGAATCGGTGACGCGAACGGTGTTAACGAGTGTTTTGCCGGCGGATGCTAAACCTCAGATCGCTTATGCGAGTCCCGGACATGCGTTTTGCCCGGTGGGTCGTTCGTTTGGTGAGGCGGTGATTCAGCGATACCGCAGCGGCGCGAGGTTTTGGGTGTATGCGGGGCACGGCAGCGTCGATCGTCTCGATTTCCTGACGCGTTCGACTGAGGATGCGAATGGTTTGTCACAGCCGACGACAAAACCTTCGAACGGGAATCCCGAGACCGGCGACCAAGAATGGCAGGTCGAGTCTTTGCTCAACAACGAGACCGCCGCCCATTTAGAAGGTGATCCTCATCGATCGCCGATCGCTGTGTTGTTGGCGTGTTATGCGGGCGCGTATGATGCCCCCGGGGATTGTTTGTCAGAACGTATGCTGCTCGCCGAAGGCGGACCGATCGCGGTGATCGCGGCGAGCCGTTTGACGATGCCTTATGGGAACGCGAGGTTTGGTCTCGGTTTGCTCGAGTCGGCATACAAGCCGATTGGTGACGAGACTTCGCCCGAACGGCTTGGTGATGCGATGCTCGCTGCGATTCATCGGCTACAGAAAAATCCTGCCGTGGGTGGGGCTCCGCAGGGTACTGCCGCTCCCGTTTCAACGACCCAGATGATGGTGGACGGGTTGGCTGGATTGATTTCGCCGGCCGGCAGCAATCTGGCGGATGAACGCCGTGAGCATGCCGGTTTATATCAACTGCTCGGAGACCCCACGCTGCGACTGCAGCGACCTCAGGAACTCACGATGACAGTTGAAAGTACCGAGAGTGAGACCGATGAGCAGGAGTCAGCGGGCCGCAAAGTATGTGTGAGCGTGACGAGTCCGATCGCGGGTACGTTGACGGTGTGCGTTGACCGGCCGCTCACCGCTGCACCGCCGATTGAATCCGGCGGTGATACAAACGATCGCGATGACCCTCACGGATGCACACTCGGCCAGGTGTCTCTTCCGGTCGATGTCAGCGAAAGCGGGATGGCGGTCATTCCGCTTCCTGAGAGTTGGAACGGACCAGTCGTCATTCGTGGATTTGTGCAGGGCGTGGATGCGTGGGCGACCGGAGCAACACGTTTGCTTCTGAATTGATTATGGTGGCAGCGTCGCCGAGCCGTTTTGTATTGGACTCGGCACGCAAGGTCACTCATGGGATCGGTCATGCCGCGAATCAATCAGTTTATTATTCGTTTCATTACGAGCTTGCTCTGCGCTGGACCGCTTTCGAGTTTTGCGGCCGCAGCATCTGGTGTTTCTGTTGAGGATGTTTCGGGGGCACGTCCGAGTATCGTTTTGATATTCATGGACGACATGGGATATGGAGATATCGGCCCATTCGGAGCATCGGAGTACCCGACGCCGAATCTTGATCGCATGGCAGATGAAGGTCGCCGCTTTACGGATTTCGTCGTATCGTCGGCCGTTTGTTCAGCGTCCCGGTCGGCACTCTTAACGGGTTGTTATCACCGCCGCGTTGGTATTTCGGGTGCACTCGGTCCCAAATCTCGTATCGGTCTGGCTCCTGAGGAAACGACGATCGCCGAGATATGCAAAGCAGCAGGGTATCGGACGGCTTGTTTCGGAAAGTGGCATTTAGGGCACTTGGAACCGTTCCTGCCGCACCACCAAGGGTTCGATGAGTTTTACGGCATTCCGTATAGCAACGACATGTGGCCGTTGCATCCCGACACGATCCGCAGGCGTTTAAAAGATCCGAATGACCCAGGGAATTGGCCGCCGCTGCCGATCATGCAGGCCAAGGCTGGCTCGCAAGTTGAAATCGTGAATGCGGATGTTCAGCCTTCGGATCAAGAACAGATGACCGTCGAACTCACGCGGCGGAGCGTGCAGTTCATTGAGGATACCGATCGAGAAGAGCCGTTTTTCTTGTACCTTCCACATCCGATGGTTCATGTGCCGCTATATGTTTCCGAGCGATTTGCCGGCAAGAGTGGCGCGGGTTTGTTTGGCGACGTGATGATGGAAGTGGATTGGTCTGTCGGCGAAATCTTGAGTGCGATCGAGCGAAGTCATCATGCCGACAATACACTGGTGATCTTCACGAGCGATAACGGGCCATGGCTATCGTATGGCGATCATGCCGGCAGCACGGGTAGGCTGCGTGAGGGCAAAGGAACCATGTGGGAGGGTGGCTGTCGTGAACCGACGCTAATGCACTGGCCCGGACGCGTGCCAGCCGGTTCGAGTTGCGAGCACCTTTGTTCGACGATTGATATCCTGCCCACAATCGCTCAACTGGTGGGTGTCCCCTTGTCGGATAAGAAGATTGACGGTGAGTCCATTGTCGATCTGTTGATCGGTGCTCCGGGAGCAGTGACTCCGCATCGGTCGCTGGTTGGTTATTACGGGGGTGGCCAATTGCAAACGATCCGAAACGAACGATTCAAACTCGTTTTCCCTCATCGCTATCGCACGCTCGCTGGAAAAAGCGGTGGTACCAATGGGATGCCGAGCGGCTATCAGATGGTCAATGCAGGGCTCGAACTCTACGACCTCGACAATGACCCGAATGAGAGCGTGAATGTCATCGACAGCCACCCCGAGGTCGCATCTCGGCTAAGTGCGGAAGCTGAACGGTATCGTGAAACTCTGGGTGACAGTCTGCAAAAACGCCGTGGTAGCGAAGTTCGCGGGCCGGGTTCGATCAAAGAGCTTCAATAGGATTCCTCGGGTAGGCCAAGATTGGGGCGAGCAGCCCGACGATCCACAGGAGCGTCAACATCGTTGGGAAGGATTCCAAGATGGTGTCTTCGACCAAACCCGATATGAGAATGAAAACCATCACGCCGCGGATCCATTCATATTGCGATGTGACGCCGAATAGCAACGACCACGTCAACAATCCGAACATCAATCCGCCCGCGATCAGGCCCGCTGAAAACGAAACATGCAACAGCAGGTTGTGAGTCCCGGTGGCTTCGCGGCTCATGATCGTTGCGGCACTATCGAGGCCCCATCCCGTTAACGGTCTCTCCGCGATCAAACCGATCGCTTCTTTCCAAATGACAGTTCGCCCGGTTAGTGAGGTGAGTTCTTCGACGTCACCGCTTTTGGTGACCACGCTGACTGCGGACTCCGAGAATGGGCCTTCACCCGTCCAAAGTGAAACGGCCACAATGAGGAGCGAAAGGGAGGCAACTGAAGTGATCGCGATCACGAGTCCTCCGCGACCGTAGATGCGGTTGATCAACATCATGCCGGCCGCAGCGATGCCAGCGAGAATGGCCGTTCGGCTGATTGTCGCCAGAGTGGTCGCGGCCGCGACCAGCACGACACCGCTCCAAATGATTCGCCACCACGGTCCCAGTGTCGCGACCGCCAGTGGATCTTTCCCTTGTCCAGGCTCAGGCCCCGCTTCAGAAAGGTCGGGCGGCGCGGGATCGTCGGACCGGCCGGTCATGAATGCGAGGCCCATCAAACCGGTCATGACGGCGGCTTTTGCGATCAGGTTTGGATGTCCGGTTCCTCCCATGCGTGTCACCGTATCGGTGGCACTGATGTATTCGATGAACATCCCTTTTTCGGGGATCAGGATGAGCAGCCCCCAAGTGAACAACAGGTAAAACGAGGTGCCAACTACCAAACAAATCATCACGCGTTTTACGCCCAGCGTGGCGAGTGCTGTCGTGATGAAAAGTAAGTAACCCATGTAGATCAGCGCGGACGCGATGCCGATGAGCCGAACCGAAGGAGCTGAAAAAAAACTGGTCAGACAAAACACTCCGCCGAGGGCTAGGAGCCCCGCGCCCGGTACGCTGTTGAGCAATCTTCGGGTGAGCGGGCTCAGTAGCAGTCCGGCGGCACCGATCAGCGACGCCGCTCCGGCCAAAACGAGTTTCAGCAGTGTTTGGACGCCCGTGGAGCTGGTCGCTCGATCGTACTCGGACGCACTGGTGATGAAGTCGAGCGGATTGAGGGCGGCGGCCCCGATCAAAATCAGTCCGATGATCCACGGCAGTGCCGCTCGCGGTCGTTCATCGGATGACGGCATGTCGGCGAGAAAATGGGTGTGGAAGGCGTGGACGATGAGAACGCGCTCAGGAGCTGTAAGAACAGCACCGATTGTAACCCGAGCGATGACGCGAGGCGTCTTTGGCACGGTTTTTCGCGTATCGCCCAACTCGAAATCGCCTGTTTGAACGCCCAATTCGGATCACCCAGTCTGAGACGGATCACCGAATCAGATTCGAATCACAAAGGCGTCTGCCCGCATTTCGGTGAAGCCATTTGCCGGCGGATGGGACTGCTAGCATGCGTCCGCACCGCCCGCGCGTTCGCACCGGTTCAGATCCCGTTTCCGGCTGGTGTCCCTTCGACTTCCGTTTCCGCCATATCGCGGGCGTGGTAACTGCTGCGTACGAAGGGGCCCGCGGCGACTTTGGTGAATCCGATCTGGCGAGCCAGGTCGGCGAGTTCGTCGAATTCTTCTGGTGGAACGTAACGCACGACGGGCAAATATTTTTCGCCCGGTTGGAGGTACTGGCCGAGTGTCAGGAAATCGACGCCGTGGTCACGTAGGTCCGACAGGGCGTCGAGTAGTTCGCCGCGTTCTTCACCGAGACCAAGCATCAGTCCGCTCTTGGTTTTGACGCGCGAGTCATATTTTTTGACCTCACGCATCATTTGCAGCGTCCACGCGTAGTCGCTCTTGGGTCCGCGGACGCGGCGGTAGAGTCGTGGCACGGTTTCCATATTGTGATTGAAAACATCGGGGCGGGCTTCGATGACCCGACCCAACGCTTCTTTGCAATGGACGAAATCGGGGGTCAGCACCTCTGTTGTCGCCCCGGTCCGTTCCCGCACCGCGACAACGCAGCGGTAGAAGTGATCGGCCCCGCCATCGGGTAGGTCATCGCGGGTGACCGACGTGATCACGACATGTTTGAGTCCCAGCTTTTCGGCCGCTTGGGCGATTCGATCTGGTTCATCGGCAGCCGGAGCTTCGGGGGGGCGTCCACGATGGACCGCACAAAATCCGCAGGGCCGCGTACAGACATTTCCCAGAATCATGAATGTTGCCGTTTGTTGGCTGTAACACTCCATGCGGTTGGGGCATTTGGCGTTTTCGCAGACTGTTTCGAGCCCGAGTTCATCCATCAAATGATCCGTCAGATGGTTTGAATTCGATTTCGGGATCGGCCGTTTCAGCCATCGCGGTAGACGCCCGGTGGCGCTCACGGAGGTGCCTTCGGGCATTTCGGGGGCGGAAACAACGGGCAATCGAAAAGCCATCGGATCAATCAGTTCAAACGAGAGAAAATTTTGCGGAGGACGCAGGTTGCGGAGTCAGTTCCCGAGTGTTCGGGATCGGCTGCGAACCCATTGTAGACACGAGACCAAAATCTCACCATTGCCGCCCCCACTGCTTCCCATTCCTGTCTTCGCGATACAATGCCTGCCATGTCGAAGTCAAAAACCAGATCGCACAAAACCACCCTGACGGCCGCCGGCCGCAAGGAAGCCGATACGAAAGCCAAAAAAAGTGGCAAGGGCTCGAAATCCGCTAAGTCGGCGGCACCGTCGACCACGCCGGTCGCGGAGAATCGCAAAGCGAAATTCCGCTACGAGATTTTGGATTCGATCGAGTGTGGCATGATGCTAACCGGCAGCGAAGTGAAATCGATGCGCGAAGGCAAATTGTCGCTCGATGAAGCGCACATTCGCGTCACGAGCGGCGAGTTGTGGCTGGTGGGCGCTGACCTCGCACAATACTCCAACGCCGGGTTGTGGAATCATGACCCCCGCCGTCCCCGCAAACTCCTCGTCCATCAGAAAGAATTCAACAAGTTCGCCGGTCTAGCGTTCGAACGAGGGCTCACGTTGATTCCTTTGCGGGTCTATTTCAATGACCGCGGCATCGCCAAGTGCGTGATGGGGTTGGTCAAAGGTAAGAAACTGCACGATAAACGCGAGACGATCAAGAAACGCGATGCCGATCGCGGACTTCAACGAGCGATACGGCGTGGATGATTCTTATCGGCCGGGAAATCCAACAGCCCGGCCCCATTTCACGGGCTCGCCGTTTCTTCGCTTGCCTATCAAGATGCCAATTAGCAAGGATTCCCGTCTATGTTGACGATCGCGAACCTCATCAAAAAGTTTCAGCAGCCCGGTGGCGGGGAGCTGACCGTGCTCGACGTCCCCCGGTTCGAAATCGCGAACGGCGAACAGGTCGCGTTGATCGGAGAAAGTGGTGGCGGCAAAACGACGCTGTTGCATCTGATCGCTGGGATGTTGGCGGCCACGTCGGGATCGATCCGGATCGACAATATTGAGCTGACGCGGCTCAGCGAACAGGGACGCGATCGGTTTCGAGCGGCGACCATCGGCTACGTTTTTCAAACCTTTAATCTGCTGCCGGCGTTTTCCGCACTGGAGAACGTCAAGCTCGGCATGTCGTTCGGCAATGGGCGAGTCGACCATGCTCGCGCGATGGACTTGCTCGACCGAGTGGGATTGGCGGATCGGGCGAACTACCGCCCCAAACAGTTATCCGTTGGTCAGCAGCAGCGGGTCGCGATCGCCCGCTCGCTGGCTGGGCGGCCGAAGTTGTTGCTCGCCGATGAACCGACTGCGAACGTTGATCCCGCCAGCGCCGATTTGGTGCTGAATCTGATCATCGATTCCTGTCGCGATGAATCGATCGCGTTGTTAATGGTGACACACAGTATGGAAGTAGCGGGTCGGTTTGAACGAATCGACCGACTCGAAGACATCAACCACATTCCCGCTCTGAAACAGGTCTGACCGAATGAATCTCCTGTTTATCGCGTGGCGAAACTTTCGTTATCGCGCGCTGTCTAGTTTCTTGACCACGTTGTCCCTGATGCTCGGGGTCGGATTGGTCGTGCTGGTGATGGCGATCTATGGCATCGTCAGTGAAGCCTTCGTCCGCAATGCGGCGGTGGGATACAACCTCGTCGTTGGTCCGCGTGGGAGTGCGTTGCAGTTGACGCTCAACAGCGTGTACTACCTCAGCCAACCGATCGAGAATTTGCCATACACCGAATTCATGGAGTTCTTTCCCGCCGAGGAACGAGCCCGGATGGTGCGTGAATATGGTGGCGATCCAGCACTCGGGGAGCGAGACGGAGTCTACGCGGGATTTGTTGCCGGCGGGTATGCGATCCCGTTGGCGTTGGGCGACTATTTCGGTGAGTTCCGCGTGGTGGGAACGACACCGGACTTCTTTGAAAAGTTGCGACACGGACCGGAGGTCGATCAACCGTTTACATTCCAAGATGGCCGCGCCTTAAAAACATTCACCCCGGAGAACCAATATTTCGAATGTGTGCTGGGGTCTCGCGTTGCGGCTCAAACCGGGCTCGGTGTCGGCGACACGATGAATCCGACCCACGGAGATCCGGAAGGGAAAGGGCACGGTCAGGGGTTCCAAATCGTCGGTGTGATGTCGCCAACGGGGACACCAAACGATCGTGCGGTGTTTGTTAATTTGGAAGGCTTTTATTTGCTCGAAGGTCACGCCAAACCGATTGAAGATGATGCGATTATCGTACCTCCGGAACGCGACCCCGATGATCCACGTCCGCCGCTGTTGATGATTCCCGAACGCGAAGTGACTTCGATCCTGGTTCGAAACGGCAACGTGATGTTTGCGCCAGGGATGCAGAACCGGATCAACGAGAGCGGTCGTGCTCAGGCCGCCGCACCAATCGGCGAGATCAATAAATTGATGTCCATGATCGTCGGACCCCTATTGTCGGCGCTGTTGGTGATCACGTTGATTACTTGCGTGGTCGCGGCATTTGGCGTGTTGGTCGCGATCTACAATTCGATGAATGATCGTCGGCGGGACATTGCCGTCATGCGAGCTCTTGGGGCGCGGCGTGGCAGCGTCACGTGGGTGATCCTGTTTGAAAGTTTGATCATCGCGATCATCGGTGGTGCGGCCGGATGGCTGCTCGCGCACATCGCGATTTATGGTGCAGGAACGTTTATCGAACAGCAAACCGGTGTCCAGGTGGGGCTGTTTTCGGTGAGCCAGTTTGAGTGGCTCTTGTTGCCGTTTGTGATCCTTCTGAGCCTCTTGGCCGGGATCGTTCCGGCGATGGCGGCGTATCGCACCGACGTCGGTTCGAATCTCTCCGCTTAGTTTTTTACAGGCAATCTTCGATGCTCCCGATTGTTCAGAATGACTCGCCCACGGGCGTCGTCACGCCTTTCTCGCAGCGGATTCGAGCGAACGGGGAGCGTTTTTTGCGTCGTGAGTTGAGCGAACTTCAGATCAATTTGGGCAAACTCTGCAATCAAACTTGCACACATTGTCACGTGGACGCGGGGCCCACCAAGCGACGCGAAAACATGTCTGCCGACGTAGCCCGGCGGGTGATGGAACTCGCCATGGAGACGCCGAGTTTGAAGACCATCGATCTGACGGGTGGCGCCCCCGAAATGAATCCGCATTTTCGCGAGATGGCCAAATTGTTTCGTGATGCGGGGATTCGCGTCATCGATCGATGCAATCTCACGATCTTGTCGGAGCCGGGTTACGAATGGGTGGCCCCGTTTTTGGCAGATAACGGAATCGATGTGATCGCCTCGTTACCTTGTTACTTGGAAGACAACGTCGATTCACAGCGAGGTGAGGGGGTTTTCACGCGGAGCATCGAGGGGTTGCGCCGGCTCAATGAACTCGGGTATGCCGTTCCCGGAAAAACCGATGGTCGGCTTCGGTTGGACCTCGTTTACAACCCCACCGGTCCGCATCTACCACCGGCTCAGGACGCATTGGAGGTCGATTATCGACGCGAGCTTCGAAATCGGTACGCGATTGAATTCGATTCGTTGCTCGCGATCACGAACATTCCGATCCGGCGTTACGCTCAGTATCTCCGCAAGCGAGGAGTCTTTGACGATTACCTCAAAATGTTGGCTGACGCATTTAATCCCGCAGCTATCGAAGGAGTGATGTGTCGGTCGCTGATTTCGATCGGTTGGGATGGCCGAATCTACGATTGCGATTTCAACCAGATGGTGGATTTGTCGATCGAGTCGCCCACAGTGTGGACGATCGAATCGCTAAGCGAATTTGTGGAGCGGCCGATTGCGTTGGCTGACCACTGCTACGGATGTACCGCGGGGGCCGGAAGCAGTTGTTCGGGCAGTTTGACCTGATGAAGCCAATACCTGATCCGGGGGCTCGAGGTCAGCGTTTTGGGCTGCGGGCTCGCCATCTTGAGGATGGAATGAGCCGTTTTGGAGCGTTTTGGGGCCGATTGATTCGACGCGATCGCCAGGAAATTGGGGGTGGTAGCGCCGCGACGGTATGCATTGCTTCTGTATTTCCTCCAAACTGGTTATATTGTCAGGGCCGACTCGAGAAAGTGAGTACTTTTGGTCGGTGGGAACGGACCTCTCCCGTCAACAGTAGCTGCCCGATGGATGATGCAGTGCCTCCTGCCATACTCTTTTTGGGTCACGTTCATTCATGGGTGCCGAGTCGGAGCTGAACGGTCAGAGCTTTCGTGAAGCGATTTTGCGCCATGACGTCGCATCGATTACGCAGCAGCTTGTTGAGAGCCAATTCGTATTGATTCACTTGGCGGAGGAAGCAGAGTCGGACGACGTTTTGGGCGCGCTGACCGCGACGAGCGGGGGACGCGATTATTTGGTCGCGTTTTCCAGCCAAAAACACGCCAGCCGGTTTGTCGAATCGCGAAGCGATCTGTTTGAGGAGGAGTCGGAGGTGAGCGGTTTTTGGGTCGATGGCCGCACTTTGCTGGACTATCTCGACGATGAACTTGGGATCTTGCTCAATCCGGACGGTGAGGGGCATCGCCAGATCGAAGTGGACCTCGTGCGAGAGATTCTCGACGAATTGGGTTTAGAGGGCTGAACATCGCCTCGTTCTGAGAAGCCGCGATCAGCTGAGAATTTAGATTTCTCTGGCCGCGTCGGGGGTGGTCGCGACGAAAATTCACAAACAAGCTGAGTTAAAAGCCCCGTAATCGGAACAGGTTAACTTTCTGGCCGTCGGATTGCGTTCTGAGAGGTCTTTTCGTGCCGATGGTCTTAATTTTGACGATTATGCGGGCCGATACGACTGTTGTGAACTTAACGCCTTGATTTAGGGACTTGCATCACTCAGTCGCCTTATTTTGTAGGGTGGACGACCCTCAAACCGCTGTTCACGGACGACAGCGAGACAGAGTGGGCGGGATGGAAGTAGACCGTTGAAATCAAGGGCACCATCGGGGGAAGGATCCACTAAAGATGAAATCTAAACGATCTAAATTATTGTTGGCTATTTGCGGGATTGCCGCTGCGACCTGGGGTTCAGTCGGCCCCACGGCGACAATGGCAACAGCTCAGGATACCTTTGTCTCCGACGCGATTTATCAGCAGACGAGCCAGAATGCTGGACAAATCCAGCAGGTCGGTTTCTGCGGAGGCGGTTCTGAATGTGACGCATCGCCAGTCTACGAAAGCGACTGTGGTTGCGAATCGCCATGCGATTGCGACATGGGCGGTTACTGTACTGATGAAAGTTGTGGCTGCGACGAAGCCGGTGGTTTCTTGCTCAACGGTTGTCAGTGCGACCTCGGCGAGCCGTTCTCGCTCTTCGGCGAAGCTCACGGCATTACCGTCGGCGGTTGGACTCAGTTTGGGTATCACACCAAGGCTGTGCCACTTTTTAACAATCGTCCTGATGAGTACCAATTGCATCAAGCTTGGTTGTATGCCGAAAAAGCCATCGACACGAGCTCAGGGTTCGATTTCGGTGGACGTATTGATTACGTCTACGGTACCGATGCTCAGGATACCCAGGCATTCGGTATCAATAACGACCACTGGGACAACGATTGGGACCACGGTTCGACGGACAATGGCTACGGCCATGCGTTGCCACAGGTCTACGGCGAGATCGGCTATGGCGACCTGTCGGTGAAGTTTGGTCACTTTTTCACCCTGATCGGTTATGAAGTCGTCGCGGCACCAGACAACTTCTTCTACAGCCACGCCTACACGATGTACAACAGCGAGCCGTTTACCCATACGGGGGCGCTGTTCACTTATGAAGCCTGTGATGACATCACGGCTTACGGTGGTTACACGCTTGGTTGGGACAGTGGTTTTGAAGACAACGGCGACTCGTTCTTGGGCGGAGCGACGGTGTCATTGACGGATAACTACACCGTCACGTACGCCACGACCGCGGGTCGTTTCAGTAAAGCTTTCCCGGACGGTGGTCAGAGCGAACGTGGATACATGCACTCGATCGTGTCTGACGTGACGGTCACGGACAAGATCCAGTACATCGGCCAATCGGACTACCTTCGCACCAAAAACGCAGCGGGCAATGTTCTCCGCGATACGATCGGGATGAACAATTATCTGATCTATACGGTGAGCGATTGCTTGGCTCTCGGTTCACGCTTCGAGTGGTATCAAGCCTCAGGCGTGTTTGACAATGAGGTCGACATTTATGCGTGCACCCTAGGTGCTAACTTCAAACCACACGCCAACGTGTTGGTCCGACCTGAAGTCCGCTGGGACTGGGTCGATGGTGTTGCGACAGGCATTTTGGAAAACGACGACGATCAGCAAACGACGTTTGGGATCGACACCATTTTCTTGTTCTAGACGAAAACGTCAGCACATCGCTGAATCGTTGTTCTCTGTGAACCATTTAAGACGAGGCGGTAACGATTGTTGCCGTACTCGTCTTTTTGCATGAGCCTGAACGGGTGTCTTACCTCTGCGGGAGGGGTGTTTTCCACTTGTTGTGGCTGGCGGTTGGCTGGCACCATTTCGCTGGTAATATGCGTGAGATACCATGCATAGTCCTCGAATTCCCCCCAAAACAATCTTTCGCGGAATCCAACGTGATCCATCGTTTTCAATCGAATCATCTCCATCTTCTGTTCTTTTCGCTGTTCGTCGTCGCGACAGTACTCGGTGGACGGCCGCAAAACGCCGTAGCCAACGGTTACGTCAGTGGATTGCGGTTATTGCCTGCCGATGCGGCGGGAGTCGCCTGGGTCGCCAACATGCCGGTCTTAGCTGCGTCTTGGCAGGAAACGACGCTGCACGAGCTGGGCGAAGATGACTTAATGCGACCTCTGATCGAGGCCAATCTGGGTGCCGACGGCGCGCTGTGGAGCAACGTGGGCGACAAGATCGGTGTACGACCGAAAGAATTCTACGAGATTGCGTCTGGGGAAGTCGTCGTCGCTTGGTTGCCATTTGAGAATGATCGGCGTCGACCTTCGTGTTTGTGCGTGGTCGCGGATATTCGTGGCAATCATCAGCAAGCGATCAGCGTCGTCGATCGGATTGATCAAGATTTGAAAGCGGACGGGGCAACGCGCACCGATGTTGAGAAGTTCGGTGAAACGATTCGGGTTTACCAGCCGAAAACCCGCCCCGGCCAGCTAAAGATCGAACAGGTCGTCATCGCGGTGACCGAAGACCGTATCATCGCCTCCAACCGAGACACGGTCGTGATCGACATGCTTGAGGCGATTCCTAACGGAGGACTCGCCGAACCCGTCGAGGAGGCTCCGTTATTCAAGGCGGTTGCCGAGCAAGTTAGCGATCGAATTGAGGTGAAGAAGCCGGGTTCCACATTTCAGTGGTACGTGAGGCCGCTTTCGATGGGCCGCATCTTGCGGGATGTTGCCAAAGTCGATCGGGGTAACAAAGTGAAGATTCTCAATTTGCTTGAGAATCAAGGCTTCGACGCGATAGAGGCGATGGGAGGGACCGTTGTTGTTCGCCAGGACGAATTTGATCTGTTGCATCGCGGATACGTGCACGCACCCCCGGTGACGGATCTTCCGGATCGGTATCGCTTGGCCGCCCGAGTGCTGCAGTTTCCCAACGGAAACTTGCAGGAGTTGCCTGGTTGGATCCCCAAAACCACCGCGACAGTCACGCAAATGAATTGGAAAATGGAAGAAGCGTTCTGGGCTTTGGAGTCGCTCGTCAACGAAGCCTTTAACGACAAGATCTTTCGACCGACTATTGCTGGGATTCGTGACGACGAAGAAGGACCACAAATCGATATCGAGAAAAACGTGATGCCGAATCTCGGCGAGCACCTGTTGCTGCTCACGGACAATACCGAACCGATCACCGTCGATTCGGAGCGTTTGCTGGTCGCGATCGAAGTGATCGACCAAGACGTGATCGCCAACGCGATCGCCAAGGCGATGGAGGTCGAACCCGACGTTCAGCTGGTCGAGTCGGTAAAGGGTGTCGATATCTGGAAAGTCCAACGTGGCGAAGGTGAAATCGAGGAAGAAGTCTTTTTTGACGATTTCGGCGGCGAGGACGATATGGAAGAGAAACAGCCGCCACTGCTCGATACATGGGCGATCGCGATGGTCGGCAAAGGCCCCGGCTCGACCACGCCTTATTTAATGTTTTCCAGCCACGTTGACTTTTTGATCGAAGTCGCTGAGCGAATCGGATCGGGGGCAGGCGACGGCTTGAACGAACAAGATGAGATCAAGGAGCTGCTCAAAACGACCAAGGAATTTGGTGGGGAGAAGCCTGCGATTCAACGCATCGTGCGGCTCCGAGAATCGTTGCAAGCGAAGTACGAGTTGCGGCGTCGAGGGGAACTCAAGGACAGTGACTCGGTGCTCGCGTCGGTCATTCGTCGTTTGTTCGAAGACGATGAGCAGGAAGAAATCGAACGGCCGAATGCCAATAAGTGGCCGCCATATTCGCAGGTGAAGAAGTTCTTCAAAAACGCATCGAGCTTCGTCGAGACGACGGATACCGGATGGTCTCTCAACGCGTTTCTGCTGCACTAAGATTTAAATCGCTGTGAATCATTGATCTTCTGCGCACGTCGCCCAAGTCGCGAATATCCGGCTCACGCTGATGTCACCCGATCCGGTTCCGGTGACAACGTGAGACGCGACGTCGAGAAATCACTCACTCCCTAACCTTGCAAAAGCATCATGACTGTCGAAACAAAAAAATTCGCCGATCCCTCATCGCTGGCCGCAGGGTTTGCGAAGGACTTCGCCGCGTGGGTGGGATCGCAATCGCAGGACAAAATTTGCGTCGCGTTGTCCGGCGGGAGCACACCCAAAATGCTGTTCGACTTGTGGGCGAGTGAGTACTCAGACGCGGTGGATTGGTCGCGACTGCATTTTTTTTGGGGAGACGAGCGATGCGTTCCTCCTAATGATCCCGAAAGCAATTACGGCGTCGCGAAAGAACTGTTTTTCGACAAAGTAGGGATCGCTGATCAAAACATCCACCGCGTTCATGGTGAGGCAGATCCTGAGCAAGAGCGGGGCCGCTATGAAGACGAAATCCGGGCGACTTTAGCATCCGATGAGACCGGGTTGCCGCGATTCGATCTGATGCTCCTTGGAATGGGCGATGATGGGCACACGGCTTCCATCTTTCCGCACCAACGTGAGTTGTTAGAGTCGTCTCGTGTGTGCGAAGTAGCACAACATCCCGTTTCGGGCCAAACAAGAATCACATTGACCGGCCCCGTCATTAAGGCGGCGGCAAAGATTGTGTTTTTGGTGACCGGCAAAGCAAAAGCGGACGTGCTCGCGGACGTCATTCAACATCGAGGTGCCTTTGAGACCTATCCGGCCTCCTACATTAATGAGGGCGACGTCGTTTTCTATGTCGACGGCGCAGCTGCTGAAAAACTGTAGCCTCTCTGGTATGAGAATCGCTCCGCGACGCATCACTGGATGATCTTACGGAAGCGAACAATGCGAACCCAAACGTCCCGAAGAAACGATTTTCATTCAGCGAAATGGGCACCCGGTCGCCGGAAAAAATCGCAGAGCGGCGCCGAAGTGTCGCTCAAAATCGTGATCGGGATGATTTTCGGTACCGAGGTCATCGGCGGCCCGACCCTGTTGAGCATGAGCGTGTTTTGGGATCTGGAAGTGGCCCGATTGCCCTCTTTTGGGGCCGTCTGGCTGATGCTCTCTGCGGCGGCGGGAGCCTGGGGATGCGTCCGCTACTTGCCCCGATTTTCACGTGATCGCGGGCGAGTTGCCGATTTCTTGATTGATCCGAAGCAGGTTCGCAGCTCGCTCGGATATTACGATCATCCGAACCGATGACCGCATGACGGCTTGCCTTTACGGAGGCAGGAGCCAAGGATAGCCTGTCTCAGCGAACCTGGAACGACAGGTCACACTTGGACTTTTTATCGGTCACCATAGAAGGAACGACATCGATGTCACGATTTTTCTTCGGCATCATTTTGGGCGCGGCGATGATGTACGGCGCAATGCATTACCATCTTGTCCGTGGACAAGATGGTATTTTCATGGTTCCCAAAGTCACCAGTGATCTGAGTGACGTCTACGTTGATATCCGCGGGTTCACACTCGAAGACTGGAAGCAGCACAAACCGTTGGCTGCTGCGATCTTGAATAGCGACCGTTCCGAGGTGTTAGCCGATTCAACCCTAACGGGTTTTCGCGACAACATGCATTCGCTAGTAGATCGGCTGTTGTCGAGTGAGTGACGGGTGGTGATGAAGAGTCTCAGGCCTCATCATCACTACTGTTGTCACCACCACGATCGCCCCGGTCACCGCCGCGAGCTCCGCGGTCGCCACCGCGATCGCCGCCCCGGTCACCACCACGAGCTCCGCGGTCGCCACCGCGATCCCCGCCTCGGTCGCCACCCCGAGCGCCTCGATCTCCGCCACGATCACCACCGCGATCTCCGCCACGATCACCACCGCGGCCGCCCACGTCTCCGAAGTCGAAAGGTTTGCCTTTCATTTCTTCGAATTTGGCTTTTTGGTCACTTGTCAAAACGGCCAAAACGTCCTTTTCGATTTCGTCGCGAATTTCTTCCATCTTTTCACGGATGCCGCTTCGATCGCCCGATTGCATCAGTGACCGCATCCGTTCGCGCATTTTGTTTTCTTGTTCGGTGCGAACGGTTTGTAGTTGTTCGCGTTGCTCTTGGGTCATTTCGAGCTGATCTTGGATTTCGGTGTCAGCGAGGGCCATCAAGCCACGCCGTTGCAGGACGAGTTGGTCGAGACGCTCCATCTGCCCTGGCATCATCAAAACTTCTTCGAGCAATTCGCGATGCTTGGCAGCTTGTTTTTTCTGTTCTGCTTGCATCTTGCTGAAGAACTCGGCTCGTTCTTCTTGGCTGGCATTTCGAAAATCCATGCCGCTGTTTTCGCGCGGTTGGTTGCGGATTTGTTCTTCGATTTTCTTGAGCGCTACTTCTTGTTCGGTGTCACAGCCGATCTCTTCGCGAACCTCAGGCGATCGCAACAACGCCATGGCAGGGTCACCTCCACCGCCCCGGGTGAAGCCTCCGCCACCGAATCCTCCACCTCGCATGCCGCCACCAGCCTGTCCACCTCGGTTGCCGCGATCACCGCCTCCTGGAGGTTGGGCGGAAGCGATCGAGGAAATCGGGAGTTCCATCGCGAAACTGACAGCCAGAATCGCAGCGGTGAAAAGGACGAAGCGTTTTTTCATGGTAGAGGATCCTAAAAATGATCAAGGGTTGGTTGTAGCAGTGTTCTCGCGCAGGTGATCGGCAAAGGGGAGTACGCCCTAGCACACCCTCGCAAGATGGTCTATCTCCTATAAAACACTTCCCCCTAGAAAAAGTTTCGCAGGGTCACTGATTGGCGAATTTAGCCGAGTTTCTTGATCCCAGCGGTGGGATGAATTGCCCGCCACGCCTTTTTGAGCTTCTCCTTCATCGGCATTCGTTTGACGCAGTGCGAAAGAGCGTTACCGGCCGAGTGAGTCAGGCGATGCCAGTTCGAATTGGTGATCGTCCCGTAGGCCACGCGAGTCGCCGTCGCCGTCTGTTTCTGCTTGTACGGTTGTTCGCCGTAACCCATGTCGATGCAGTCGATGCCATGGCAAGTTGATTCGCGAACCAGTTCGGTGAACAGCGCCGTGCCAGGCGAATAGCGGGAGAAGACGGGATCATAGGTGGGAAACCAATAATGCAGCCGCCCCTGCTCGATCATCCCGTAATGGGCCGCAACCACTTGGTCTCCCGCCCAGAGTACCGACAGGAGTCCACGCAGAGATTCGTTTTCGAGACGATCGGAAGAAGCAATATCCTGGCCTCCGTGCAGCACGTCGATCATCCGACGTGTCCAGTCGGGGAGAAACAAATCGAGGATGTGCGTGCGTTGATATTGAGCTCTCTTCCATTGGATCGTTTGGGAGAGGACGTCCGGAGATCTGCAGTCGACCTCCAGCCGAATTTTGCCGACCTCGCGACCGAGTTTGCGTGTTTTCTGTCCCTGCTTTCCGATCGTCCGATGGTCTTTGGTCAGTCGCCGAAGATAGCCGCGTGAGTCGCCTCCAAAATCTGCGCGGAACGCTCCGACGCTCTTCAGGCGATACTCACACATCCAGCTTTCCGCAGGATCAACGATCGCGTGCAGGTCGAATGCGAGGACGCCACACGCATGCATCAGCAAGGACCAGTCGACTTTCTCGGGAGGAAGTCCGATGACGTTTTGGGCGTCGTTGAGGAATCTTCCGACCGGAACGCCCACGCGCCCCACGCGATGAAAGGGTAGAAATCCGACGGGTTCGCTTGAGCCATCGGGGCCTGCGGGAGAAATCACCGCGACGAGAACATCACCGCGGGCTTGGTGGACGCCGGCGGAAAACCGAGAAGCAAAGAAAGGCTGGTTCCAACGGCCACTCTGCTGCCGCAGCTGTTCCCACCTCGCGAGCCATTCTGGGCTGAGTTGATCGAACGGCACCACCGCACAACTCAGGGGCTCGCCATCTCTTTCCGCCTGGGGCCCGGACTCCTTGAGCGGTTCCGCACCGTCGGATGCGATGGGCAAAGGGTTTTGGAGGTGCGCGCTTCGACCGCCGCCCCGTGAATCACTACGGGACCCGGGTGACTTGCCCACATTAGCGGGGGGCTCGGGAGAAGCGTTGGGCAACACCTGGGAGACGTTCTACTCGGCAAAGGTTCTTGATACGTTCGCGATGGACGCGTGAACCTAGATTAGCCGAGGAACCCCGTTAGCCAATAGAAAGCGGGGCTATCTGCGGCGTTTTTTGACTTTGGCTCCGCCTTGGCGGACTTTGAATTTCGGATTGCTCTTGCAAATCACGTAGATTCTGCCGCGACGCTTCACGACTTGGCAATCAGGGTGGCGATATTTCAACGCGCCAATACTGCTAACGACCTTCATGGGATGGATTCTCGGAAGATGGGCGATTGTAAGGGATTTTGTTTTTGGCCCCGCAGAATAGCGAAATTTCTGCGATCGGCAACGGCAATCGGAAGCTAACGCAGCATTTGCTCAAACGCGGAGGTCAGCTCATCGATGGGAAAGAGGCAAAATGAGAGTTCCCGGCTGGCCAAAATCTGCTCTTCGGCAGCTTCTAGCCTCAGTCGCTGCAATTTCGCCTGCAATTTTTGACGTTCGGACTGCAATCCGTTTGCGAGCGACTGGTTGACCGAGTCCATCTCGCGGTGCCACTGGCCACGTCGTCCCTTCGGGGGAAGGTGCTCGAGAAGCTCACGCTTTCGCTCGGCCAACGATCTCAGCTCTGGCTTACCATCGGCTAACCACCGCTCGCCGTGATACTGAGTGTCACGAATTTGGCGACAAAGTTCTTCCATTGCCGCAGGACGGTCCGCGTCGCGATCCTGACCAGGCAATCGAACGGTTGCCGAAACGACTTGAAATGCGGGAGGGGTGATTTGGAAGAACTGACAAATGATTCGATCGGCGAGTTGGTCGTATTTCCCGCCTCCGATTCCATGTAAAAACAGGTCGCTTAACAACAACCTGGCGAACATGGTTGTCATCAGTGCCCGAGGCCGTAGCTTGAATTCGGGTGACGAAGCTTCGGCGAGAGCTGTCGCGGCGGCATCGCGATCGTCGGCGGGTAGCAGCACCGAGCAGGCCGGTCTGGCACCGGATTGTCGATCGCTCAATTCCAACTGATTACCGATTCGTCTGACCCAAACGGCGCGACGAACGGGACGGTCATTGCCGTAGAGCCACAGCGGTAGTTCGATCCATTCGTCCTCTCGTCCCAGATTGGGGACCGGGTGGGCGGAGCTGCGGATGCCGTGCCAGGCACGGTAATGATTCGCGGCGCCGTTGTAGACGCGGTGGAAGCGGTCCGCATCGTCGATGATTTCCATCACAAAACGGGCGAACGGCAATCCTCGGACGGCGACACCGAGCGGAATCTCGAGTGTTTGCCAACCGAATTCGCCCTCGAGTGAATGTCGGGCTTGGGCCAACGCACATCCGGCGATTTCACACCGCCGAATGGCCGCGCGGGCGTGCGGCCACAAATCGGTCACGCATGGATCTGATACCAGTGGTGAGATCGCATGACGAACGGCCGTATCGAATTGGTCGAATTGCCGGAGGTCCCGAATTCTCGCCTGCTCAAACGGAATTCCAGCTCCCCCGGCGTCGTAGCTGACGGTTTCGTAGCGTACGCGTCCTGCCGAATCGCGTACGGGAACCCGAATGGATCGGCTCGCGGCGACATCGTTATCAATGACGAGATTGACGGCGTGGGCGCCGACATCCCGAGAGATTCGGTTGAGGGCAAAGTTCTTGAACCAAACGCCGGGATGGAACAAAGTTGGCTGGTGACCCGCCATGACGATCGGCACCGCGGCACGTTCCGGTTGCAGCGGTTCACGCGAGCCTGTGTTGCTTGCCACCGGCAACGAAGAAGGCACGTTGCGGTAGGCGGACGTGTACTGCCGTGCGTCCGAAAGAAGCTGTGTCCGGGCTAGATTTCGCAGGTCGTCCCAAAAATCCGACGGTGGAGCTGATCTTTTGTCTCCGGCCCCTGGGCTTGCGGCGGAAGCATTTGGGCGGGGGAGAGCTCCGCGTCGGGACAGGTTGCTTTTTAGCAGCAACTCAGCGTCGCCTAATGGCGGGGCGATTAAAGCGGTCTGGTTCTCACCACGGGCCCGATAGGCAAGGTATCCGACATCAGAGGCTTTGGCGTCTGTGCCATTGGGCTCCAAGCCCATGGAACAATCGGGAGGTGTCGGCGTTGCGTTAGGGGTGAGGGTGTCAGTCAAAGTGCGAAGTTCAGGGCCATTGAGGGTCGGTAATCGATCGATTGAGCGTGGCTAACCGTGATTGTACGTCGAGCAGGCGTTGCCATGCGGACTGTTTAAGCAAAACCTGTTCCGTGGCTTCGTCGGTTTCTGCCGTCTCAATCAATCGTTCGAGGCGGTTTTGGAGGTAGTCTAGGATCTCGCACAGCTGTGCCTTCTGGCCAGGGGTCAGGCTGTCAGGGATCGCCGGAAGTTCGTCGACCTGCAGGACCTCGACCGGGAGTGGGCTTTCAGGCTCCTGGTGCAATTCAACGGCAATGGATTCATCGGACGATTTAACGTCCCGACTTTGCGAACCGCTGCCGCCACCCATCAACCTTAGCCGTTCGGCAATCTGTTCTTCTGATCCGAGCAGCAGCAAGCTGCGGCCGACCGCTATCAAATCGCCGTGCCTGAGGATCTTCAGTTGGCACTCGGCTCCGTTGACCTTGGTTCCGTTAGTGCTGTCGAGATCGGTCAGTACAAGGCGATCGTTGTCGCGTTGAATTTTGAGATGACACCGGCTCACTCGCTCGTCGTTGAGCTGAATGTCGTTGCCCTCTTCGCGACCGATCGTCAGCGGGGTATTGATGTCTTCAAATACCTTGCCGCGATCCGACCCGTGCAAGACCTTGATCGTTACATTCGTCACCGATAGCCTCGATCGTGATTAAAAGAAGTTATAGCGGGCAAAATCGTCAGGACTCCATCCAAATGCGCAAACGCTGCGCCTAGCGTGCCGCCAATTTGGTAATGCGAAATTTGAGTGCTCAGGCCGCAGGCGATAGTCCAACAAAATCATAGGATAACCAAATTTCCCGCTTAGCGACTCAGTGAACTTGCGCGATCACGCATTTCAAATAGTCACTTTCCGGGCAAGATACCGCACATGGGTGATCTGGAGAGGGCCCTCTGGACTGCAGGATTACAATGTCCCTTTGTCGTTTTCGTCCCACATCAACAAGCATATTTAGGAAGTCGGCTCGCGAAACATGCCCTGAGCAACTGCACGTGACCAAAATCCCGCCGGGTGGCAGTAGGTCCACGGCGGACATGTTTAATCTCGCGTACGCCCGCAATGCCGCATCGACTTGGCGACGTGAACCGGCGAAGCGGGGAGGGTCCAAGACGACCGCGTCAAACGTTTCACCGCGTCCGGCGCAATTCTTGAGGTGGTCGAAACAGTCGGCCTTCTCAAATCGAACTTGGGACAGCGAATTGGCCTCCGCGTTTTGCCGTGCCATCTCGAGAGCCTTCTCACTGCTGTCGACCCCAATTACCTCGCTCGCTCCGGCTTTTGCGGCCGCCAGCGCGAAACCGCCGGTGTAGGTGCAGATGTCCAGGACCCGTTTTCCAGCCATGTATCGGGCCGCTTCGGCGTGATTGGCTTGTTGGTCGAGATAGCCGCCCGTTTTCTGGCCATCTCGCAGGTCGATCCCCATTTTCAAATCATTGTGGCGATACCAAACCATCGGCGACGAGTCGTCGGTCGCCGCGTCTGATCCGTTTGCGGCGGGCGAGATTCCTCGGCTCCAAGATTCGACTTCGGCGACTTGGTCGGCGGCGACGCCTTCGTGTTTGGCAGTCGCGGGGTCCATTCGGGCGATCACGCGTCGACACGGTGTCCCGTGTTTCTCGCACGCGTTCAGGACTTGGTCGATCAAGAATTTTCCGCGAGGCAGCAGTGCTGCGGCGGTGAACTGAACACTCAGGCAATCCGCGTACCGGTCCACGATGAGCCCGCTGAGTCGATCGGATTCGCTAAAAATCAACCGTTCACCCATCTCGGCGAGCTTCGATCCAGATTCTTGCACGCCGGTGTGATCAGTGGATCGGGCGAGGCGGCGACGGGCAACCGCTTCGTCGATCCGCTGTGCGAAGAAGGCGTCATCGATGGGTTGGTCGCGAGAAAAGCTATACAGCCTCAACCGCAACCTGCTGGCCGGGTTGGCCAGCCCGCGTGCGATCCAGTTTCCGTCGTGGTCGAGCAAATCGACCTGTTGAGAGATCCGATTTGCCTCCGGTGCCCCGGCCGCGGGTTCGTCGTTTGAGGGTGCCGTCTCCGCAGATTTGTCCGACGCGGGTTTCTTTGTTTCAGCGAGCGCGGTCGCCAATACCCATGGGTGCCGAGACAGAAACGGGAAATGCCGGTTCGGTTTGGTGCGTACTGTTTGAGGCGTGCTGGCTGCCGCCGGGGCAGAATCGGATGAAAGCTGCTCTGTGTGGACGGCTGAATTGCGAGAGGTTGGGTCGAGAGATGCGGAATCTGAGGACGGTTGGTCTGCGGACGACGATTGATCTGAGGGCGATGTCACGTGGGGTTATTTCGTAGGTGTTAAAAGCGACGGATAGGAAAGTATGCTAGTAAAAAAGAATTTTATTCGTTGGGCGGTTTGCTGAAACTTGCTAAATAGGCAAAATAGGACGTTGGCGGTTAGGTTGGGTTGTCGATTGAGTCAGTCTCTGAACTTTTTTATGCGAAGGTTTGGACGCTACCACGCCGATACTCGACGAGACGCTCGTTGATGGTTGCGAGACCAGAAGACGTTTTTTTCAAAACTTAAAAAGGTAAAAAGTTATGCACGTCGTCGCCGAACCCTGCTCGGGATGCAAGTACACCGATTGCGTTGTTGTTTGTCCTGTGGAGTGTTTCTACGAGGGCGAAAAGATGCTGTACATCCACCCTGAGGAATGCATTGACTGCGAAGCATGCGTGCCCGAATGTCCGGTAGAAGCGATTTTCCACGAAGACAATCTTCCCGAAGAGTGGAAGAACTATATCGAAATCAACGCGATTGAATCGGAAAAGTGCGAAGTCATCACGGAAAAACAAGAACCATTGGCGGATAACTAATCCTCAGTGGTCTCCCTCGCCTGGATCAAGCGTCTCGTTTTTCTGATCGTTCTGATCGGATTATTCAGTGCGACGAATAAGGCGGTGGAGCGATGGCAGAACGAGACGTCTGCGTTACGAGCGGACGTGTTGGCTCTTCAGGAGCGAGCGGCGGAGCAATCGGATCCGCACGCTGCCGCTCAATGGCAGCGTGAGGCCGATCTGCGGGCGGCCTCGATTCCTTCGTTAGCGAGCGTCCGTTGGACACGCGTCGGAGGGGCGGCTTTTTTGTACGCCTTAGGACTGATGCCCGCGGGCTTGGTATTGCATCGGTGCCTGAGGGCGTTTGCGGTTAATTGCACGCATCGCCGGGCTCTCGCGGCTCAACTGCTAGGCCATCTCGGCAAGTACATCCCGGGCAAAGCCATGGTGGTTTTTCTGCGTATCGACGCGGTTTTGCCCAAAACGCAGCATGCTGCGGCAGCCCAGCCTCTCGATAAAACCCTTCTGGATAAATCCGAGGTGCCGGCTCCGGACGAGGAATCACCGCGTGCGAAGCGTCCGATCGGTCGCGTGGCGACATGTGTGTTTTTCGAAACCCTGCTGATGATGGGCGTGGGTGGCGCGCTCGCGGGCGTTTTGCTCTGGAATTCGGATTTGCCTGCCTGGGTTCGTTGGTTCGCGGCGGCCACGGCGATCGGTTCGGCAATTCCTGTTTGTCCCCCTGTACTGCGTCGATTGGTCGAGTTCGTTGCTGCTCGGCGACGCATCAAAGAGGCTCGTCGCCCCGGCGAAGCGGAGCCTCATGAGAAGCCCGCGGGCAATTCGGCAGCGGACACGTCATCCGAACCCGTTGACACCAAATCTCAGGATGATTCCACAGCTCCGATTACCTGGACTTTGTTAGGTGGGTGTTATTTGATCTCGTTGGTGTCTTGGTTGATGATCGGGTTGTCGTTTGCGGTTTTGATTACCGCGATCCCATCGTTCGAGCCGATCCCGTCAATGACGCGGCTGATTCCAATGGCCACGGCGGCGATCTCGCTGGGGATGGTCATCGGCTTTGCGTCGTTGTTGCCCGGTGGTGCGGGCGTGCGTGAATATGTCACCTTATTGGTGTTGATGCCGGTGATTGGCGAGACGCAGGCTCTGCTCGCTGTCATCGCGGCTCGGCTGATGTTTATCGCCGTTGAAACGCTACTGGCGGGATTGGCGGCCCTTTATCTCCACATGCTCCAACCACTTCCTCACGGATGACCCCCACATCGACGTTGAACACTTTTGGTTTTCTTCCATACGTCAAACCGGTCGGAATGACGTCGCGTGATCTCGTCAATCGGGTGCAACGCCGTCTTCGTCGCGAGATGAATTGTCGGAAGCTGAAGGTCGGACACACGGGTACCCTTGATCCGTTGGCCGATGGGTTGGTTGTGATTGCGGTCGGTAGTGGTGCCCGTCTAACGCCGTGGATGTTGCAGCACGCCAAGCGGTATCTGGCTCGTTTCGAGCTCGGCGTTTCGAGCATCTCGGGTGACCTCGAGGAGCCAACAACGCCATTGGTCGGGGCGCCCCAACCCTCGACCGCTGAGATACAGCGTGCGGTTCAGGATTTGCATGGCTGGATCGACCAAACTCCACCGGCACATTCGGCGATTTGGGTCGACGGGAAACGGGCTCATGAGCGGGCACGTCTCGGTGAAGACATCGAGATGCCGACGAGGCGGGTGTGGATCGATTCGATCGAGCTGGTCAGCTACGAGTATCCGCACTTGGTCATTGATGTGCGTTGCGGGTCGGGCACCTACTTGCGTTCGCTTGGTATGGACATCGCTCGACGTTGTGGCAGTGTGGCGGTGATGACCGGTTTGACAAGGACGGAGGTCGGGCCGTTTCACATTCAAGCCGCTGTGGCCGAGGTGCCTCCCAACGATCCGCCGCCTGAAAATTTGGAGCAACTGTCCCAGGGTCTGACACCAATGGGCGATTTCACCGAACTGAGGACTCGCATTTGTTCACCCATGTCGGGACTGGGGCACATGCCCTGTCTAACGCTTTCAGCCGAGGATAGGCAACGCGTCTGCACGGGCTTGCCGGTGACGGGAGTGCCGAAACAACCACCGGAGGCGGATTTGGCTATGACGGGTTTTCGGGCCGAGTCGATCACGAAGCCGTTTGGGGAGCACGGCCAAACCAACGCACCGCCTGAGGAGTGCATTGCCGTTGACGCGGAGGGAAGGTTGGTAGGGGTGTTGCGAATGAAACTTGGTCAATGGGCACCCTACCGCGTGTTTCAGTCGCCCGATTGAACTAGAATCTCCACGCACGCCTGCCTCCCCCACCTCCCTCCTTCCTATCGAGAGTCTCCCGTCCAATGGCATCTCCCTCTGCTAATAAAAACACATCGCTGCTGGCGCGTGTGGTTCCGCCGATTGTCGTTTGCTTAGTCGGCCTTGTCGTCGTTGGGTTAAAAATTGGGCAATCACCCGCCGAACAGATGCAGACGTTTGCGGTGGCTTATCTCGAGACTCTCGATGACTCTCAGCGAGAGTTGACGATGGAGGACTTCGACTCGCCCACTCGTGTCGGTTGGCACTTCATCCCGAAGGATGAACGCAAGGGGCTGATGCTCGGCAAGATGAACGATGCCCAACGCACCGCCGCACTTCGATTGTTGCGAGCCGCACTCAGTGAAGCGGGATACAGCAAGGCCAACCGGATCATGCTGCTCGAAGAAGTGCTCAATGAAATGGAAGGCGGCAAGGGGCGATGGGAACGCAACCCGCAGCGTTACTTCGTGACGCTGTTTGGTGATCCACGTGGCGACGGCGGGTTAAGCGAAGGTTCAGTCGACGATGAATCAGCGGGCCGATGGGGGCTCAGTTTCGAGGGGCACCATCTGTCGCTCAACTTCGTTTGCCGCGGTAACGAAGTCCTCGACAGCACGCCCCAGTTTCTCGCGTCAAACCCAGCGACCGTGATGAATGAAACGACGGTCACGCTCGGCAAAGGGACAGCCGTGCTAAGCTTGGAAGAGCAACTCGGGTTCAAGCTCATCAACGCAATGTCGGACGAGCAACGAGAGCTCGCTGTGATCGCCGACGAGGCTCCCGCTGAGGTGCGCTTCGCGGGAGAGCCACAGCCGAAAGTGACGGTTGCGAAGGGGATTGAATATGCGAAGCTCGATCAATCTCAAAAAGACATTTTGCGAGATCTCATTTCGGCGTACACCGATGTTGCTGCGGGGCCGGTCGCGGCAGCGCGACGGGCGCAAATTCAAGAAGACGGCTGGGATCAGGTGCAATTCGCGTGGGCGGGAGCAATGGAACCGGGCATTGGTCACTACTACCGAATCACGGGCAAACGATTCTTGATCGAATTCGTAAACACTCAATCCGATCCGGCCGGAAATCCGGCGAACCATATTCACTGTTTCTACCGAGACTTGACGGGCGATTTCGACCTGCCGATCTCCGAGTAGTTATCTCCGAGTAGTTTTCGCCCAGCGGTGAGTGAAGCGGCGTCGAGGGTCCCCGCCGGGAACCCTTCCGCGTCAGGGTTTGGGGACGTGTCGGTATTGGCCGAAGTTGTTTTCGGCGATGCGTCGCATGCGACTTTCGCCTTCGCGACTGTGGTAGCTGATCGTGTGAATGATGCTGACCGGGTTGCTGTCACCAAACAGATTGGTGACCCGATTTTTCTCCTGTAGCAGGTCTTCGATACCCTGCGGAAACTCGCCGTCGGAGAGTAAGAAGATGACGTCGGGTTTGAGCTTTTGGAGAGCGTATTCCAGCGGTTCGTAAGGGGCTTTGCCGCGATCCATTTCCACACGCATCGCCCAGCTCTTGAGTCGTTGTTTGTTTTCAGAGGTGGCGTAGACACTTCGGGGTTCATCCTGGTCGGCCCGCGTAATACGCATGAAGTCACACTTGGCGTCAAAAAAGATGACATAGAAACGCTGTGATTCGGTGAGCATGCCGATGGACTCGATGAGAGCCCGCCGAGCGGAGATGAAAGCCTCGCCCATGCTCCCGGAACTGTCGACGAGATAGACAAAGTGGTTGCCACCGCCTTCGACGCCACAAAACTGCATCTTGCTTTTTGAATCGGATTTCAGTGATTTCAGCGATGCCGTGGAGGCAGCAGTCGGTCTGCGAAATGCCTGCGTTGACGGGGGCGGTGTGGAGGCTGTGGCGGCGATACCAGGCGTGACTTCGACGACCGCCATTTCGCCGAGTGGATCGAGTTCGTACTGAGTTTCATCCGGCGTGGTTTCGGAAGGATCTTCGGCCGGTTGGACCGTTTCGATTTGAAACGTTTCCATCGCCTCTTCGCTGGCTTCACTGACTGAGGCCGATAAAGCAACTTGGTCCTTGGGCATGACACTGGTGAGAGTAAAGCCCGCCAAGCAGATAAGAATGACGAGATGCACAACGGCGCTGACGATGACCGCAACGGATTGTCGTCGACGAGGTGGTGGTGCTTCGTTTTCATCGAGCACCACGTCGGTCAGGGGAGGCGGATGGAGGGCCGGTTCAGCGGAACTTGGATCGGGATCAGGCTCCAGTAGCTCGCGGTCGTCAACGATTTCTTTAGAATCGGGATCGAGCGAATTCTCCGGTGCATTTACGTGTTGACGGTTGCCGTCATTGATCGATTCCGGCGCGGTTCCCGTTTCTAAAGGAGTCTCACTGCCGTCTTGTTCTGTTCGCCGCAGCATTCGGGGCGCTCTGACAGCGGGATGCGGGCTGTCTGGCCGCACAAATTCTCTGGACTTCTGTTGTGCACTGCGAATGGCATCCCAACTGTTGAATCGCGGGAGACCTTCTTCAGGCACGTCAGGTTGGGGATCACTGGAATGAACCGCACCGGTTGGCGTCGATGTAGCGTCTTGCTCGTGGGCGTTCGTGGAGAAGGTGGCCGGATCGCCGAGGGAGGTGTCTGACGCGAGTTCCGGTGAAGCAATCGATGCTGAAGCAGTGCGGGAAAGCGATCCGAGAGACTTGACGTCGCTGATACCGAACTCGAGGAGCTTCGCGGGAGGGATCGATTCTCCGGCATCAAGCCGTCTGAGCAGACATTGAAGTTGTTCGGCCGAAGCATCCAGACGGGTTGCTTGGGCTTCCAGACGAGCGGCTTCCGCTTCACGCCGAACGCGGATCAGTTCGTGAAGAATGATCGCCCTTTGGTTGTCCGTGGTTTGGCTCGTCTCGCCCGGATTGATGGCGTCCGGGTCAGAAAAGCCGTTCGGTTCGGGAGCGTTCATGGAATATCGCTCATCGCGGTTACTTCATTTAAGCGGTCTCAAGCAATTTGTGGAACTCTCGAATCCACGCCGGGTGGGCGGGCCATGCCGGTGCGGTGACGAGGTTGCCCTCCACGTGAGCGGTGTCGAGTCCTTCACCCGGTGTCATGTATTTCCCGCCTGCTGCGGTGATTTCGGGTGCGACGGCTGGATAGCTGCTGCATTCGCGTCCTGCCAGAACGCCTGCGGCGACAAGAATTTGTGGGCCGTGGCAAATAGCGGCGAGCGGTTTGGATGTTTCGGCGAAGTGACGGACCATGTTGAGGACCTGCGGATCGAGCCGCAGATACTCCGGTGCCCGCCCGCCTGGGATGATCAGCGCATCGAAGGCGGCCGGGTCGGCGGAGGCAAATTCCGCGTTGATGGCAAATCGGTGACCCGGCTTTTCTGTGTACGTCTGATGACCCTCAAAGTCGTGGATTGCCGTGGCGACGGTATCGCCTGGGCGTTTGCCTGGGCAAACCGTGGAGACTTCGTGACCGAGCATTAGCAGCATCTGGTAGGGCACCATCGCTTCGTAATCCTCTACGAAGTCGCCGACGATCATCAATATTTTCTTTCCTGTGCGTGCCATTTCCGTTCCGGGACGTGTTTTTCAGCAAAAAGGGTGGTGCGTTCGACAGACTCAAGGCAGTGTACAAAATGCGATCAAGTCGACGCGGAATCAAATCAGCTTACCGGATTGTCGTCGGGAGTTGACCAAGTCTGAGTGAATATTTTGGCGTTTCTCACTGGCATCGACTATCATGGTTTTGCGTTCGTGCTGCACGAATCCTGCCTTCTCTCCTATTCACACCGATCTTTGGATCCTTTCCATGAATCGCGTCCTCCAGTCGCATTCGGTCAATTCACGTATTTCGTCCCGCGGGCTTTCGGTCGCCGCATTGGCGGTGTTTTTCTCGTTTGTGGTGGTCGGTGTTGCCGGTCAACGGTCGATTTCCGCAGGGGAACCCAGCGTACTATCGCCAAATGATATGGAGCGAGTGGGGCTCGTTCAGGCATGGCGACGGCTTTTAAGCGTACCGGCGGGCACCCAGTCCATCGTTGATCACACGATCGTGGTCCACAACGAACTGGCCAAACAGTTTGTCGAGGTGGTGGACAAAGTTCCCGCAGAGAAAGACGCGAAAACCGACGACGCAAAAGACAGCAAAATCGAGAAACCGGTCGAAAAAACGGTTTATGCGAGATATCTCCTCGAGGTTCCCGATGCTCCCGAAGGCGAATCGCTGACATCGGTGCAGAAGAAGTCGGCGACCGGATCGATGTTGGATCGGATGACATTTGGAGGACGTGCGAGTTTTGCGACCAGCGGACTGCTCAATCGTGCCGAAGCCGAACGCCGAGCCCGGAATGACATCCGACGGCTGAAGCTGCGCGGGATTGATGCTGAGATCAGTTCTCGTGATGTGCCTGCGATCCGGATGTACACGCTCTCGGACGACGGAACCGTCGAATGCCGGGATGCGGAAACCGGCGAAATCGTGTGGTTGCGGCGTGTGGGAGATCGCGTTCGCGGCTACCGTGGTCTGGGGGTGGACGACAAGTTTTTGACAGTCGTTAACGGCAGCGATCTGATCAAGATGGATGTCGTCAATGGCGAGGTATTTGGGGTCATTGGATTGCGATATGTCCCGATGCGTGGCCCCCGTCATTGCGGAGCTTGGGCGGTCATCCCTTCGGTGGGAGGTCGAGTGGTCGGATACCCGCTCGATAACGAACACCGCGATGTGTTTGCAGAAATTGTTTCAGGTGATTCATTGTCTCCGCCCGCGTTGGCAATGGGGCAACAGAAATTAGCGTGGGGAACCTCAAAAGGTTTCGTCTACGTGATGGAGGCCACTGGCGAGCCTGAGATCCAATTCCGTTTGAACACCGACGGAGTTGTAGGTGGGGCCCCGGCAGCAGCACCAGGCGGTCGGTTTTTCTTTGGTTCGGCGGCTGGCCAGATTTACGGCCTCCGTGCGACTCGTTCTGGAGAAGTGATTTGGAGCCGGCCCACCGGAGACCCGATTTTTGATTCGCCAATCTTTTTCGATGAAAAGGTTCTTTTTCTCACGACTTACGGCAATCTGATGTGCGTCGAGGCAGGAACAGGAAACGATCTGTGGGATCGGCTGGCTGGCGGCATCTCGAAGGTGTTGGGAGTGATCGGTGATCGCATCTATGCCTCCTCGTTGAGTGGCGCTTTGGTTGTTTTGGACGCGGCCGATGGGCATGTCGTGCATCAGGTGCCGAGTTGCCGTCCCGAAGTCTTGCTGACCAACATCGTTAGCGATCGTTTGTATCTCATCGATCAAAAAGGAGCGATCCAGTGTTTGCGGCATCCAAATGCTGATATGCCGACCCTCCCGGCGGCAGTCGAACCGGTGAGCGAAGAGGAAGAAGAAGCCATGAAGGCAGAGGAAGCCAAGAAATCCAAGAACAACACACCTGCAGCGGGCGATCCGTTTGGTGATGGAGCCGTCGATCCGTTTGGCGGCGGCGGAGCTGATCCATTCGGGGGTGGTGGCGCAGACCCGTTTGGAGGTGGAGGAGCGGTTGACCCGTTCGCGCCTTCCGGAGGTGGCGGTGCCGACCCCTTCGGCGGATTCTGAGCCGCGGGAAGCTTGCGTCACCGTTCGTCGCGGAAGGGACGAAATCGTCGAGATGATTGGTGAAAGACCAGCGGAGACGCCTCACGCTCGGGCCGAATTTTTGCTACAATCCGGCCCCTATTCCGTGTGATTTCGTCCGTGTTGGTCGGCCTAGCAGCCGCCGTTTTATGAGCGACTCTTCCTCTTCTGATCCTTCCAATCCTGAATCGACCCCGGATGTCCCCGTGACGGATGAGGCCGGCGTGGCCGTTTCGCCGCCGACGGGTGCCGAGAACGAGGAGGCTTATGTGCCTGTGTCGGCGAACTCCAACTACACCGACAAGGATCTCCAGCACCTCTCGGACCTCGAGCACGTTCGCGAACGCCCGAGTATGTACATCGGGGATACGTTTTCACGCGGCCTGCACCACCTCGTCTACGAAGTTGTCGATAATTCGATTGATGAGGCGATGGCGGGTTTTGCCAAAGCGGTGTCGGTCGTCGTGCACACCGACGGCAGCGTTACCGTCGAAGATGATGGCCGTGGAATCCCGGTCACCCGACACGATCAGTTGTCCGAAGAGTTGGACCGTGAGGTCAGCACCCTAGAAGGTGTGATGACGGTGCTCAAGTTCGGGGGCAAGTTCGAGAAAGGGGCCTATCAAACGTCCGGCGGTCTGCACGGCGTCGGTGTGACGGTGGTGAACTTCCTCAGTCAGTGGGCTGAAGTGGAGGTCAGCCGTGACGGGTTCACCTGGACCCAGGAATACGAGCGAGGTGTCCCGACCGGTCCTGTCAAGAAAGGTCGAGCGACCAAGAAGACCGGTACCAAGACGACTTTCAAAGCCGACAGCCAGATCTTCACGACGACCAAGTACGTCTACGACACGTTGCTAAAACGATTGCAGGAACTCGCGTTCCTCAACAGTGGCGTGCGGATCAAGTTCCTCGACGAACGCAACGGCGAAGGCGGGGATTTCCAGTACAACCAAGGCATCGTTGAGTTCGTTCAGCATCTCAACCGCGCTAGCGATGCGTTGCATCCCGACGTCATCCATATCGTCGGGCACCGAGATGGGGTCGAGTACGATATCGCGATGCAGTACACGACTGAATTCACCGACACGGTGCAGTCATACGTCAATAACATTCACACGACCGAGGGTGGGACACACGTTTCGGGGTATCGCTCCGCACTGACTCGGACGCTTAATAACTACGGCAAGAAAGAGGGGTTGTTTAAGGCCACCACTCCGACCGGAGACGACTTCCGAGAAGGGTTGACCGCCGTTATCAGCGTCCGGGTGCCTCATCCACAGTTCGAAGGGCAAACCAAGACAAAGCTCGGCAACGGCGAAGTCGACGGCATCGTGACCAGCGGCGTTGGCGAAGCGTTGGCGAAATACCTCGAAGAAAACCCGAAGGTCGCCAAAACAATTGTTCGTAAGGGATTGCTCGCTGCTGAGGCACGTGAGGCAGCCCGCAAAGCGAAGGATCAACTTCGCAAGCGAAAAGATGCGCTCGGCGGGGGTGGATTGCCCGGCAAGCTGAGAGATTGCATTTCCAAAAAGATGGAAGAATGCGAAGTCTATCTGGTCGAAGGTGATTCGGCAGGCGGGTCAGCCGAGGGTGGACGAATGCGCGAGTTTCAAGCGATCCTGCCACTCCGCGGTAAGATCATCAACGCGTACAAGAGTCGCGAAGACAAGGTGCTTGCCAACGAAGAAGTCCAGTCGATGATTCAGGCGATCGGGACCGGGATCGGTGTCGATCAAGACCTGACGCGTCGTCGGTACAACAAAGTCATCATCATGACTGACGCGGACGTCGATGGCAGTCACATCCGTACGCTGTTGCTGTGTTTCTTTTACCGGCAAATGTATCAGTTGGTGGCCTCCGGACATGTCTATGTCGCCCAACCTCCGTTGTTCCGCGTTTCGCACGGGAAAACACGCTACTACGTGCAGAGCGAAGAAGAGATGAAGTCTCAGTTGCTCGATCGCGGTATCAACGACACCATCTTCGAAGCCGAAGACGGACGACGTGTGGAAGCCGACAAAATGCGGGCTCTCGCCGACGCGCTCGCGAGCATGGAAGATGCCGTGCTCGCCCTTGAACGACGTGGCGTCAGTTTGCGAGTTCATGCGATGCGATTCGACCCGGTCGCCGGCAAATTGCCGACCTTCCTGGTGACTTTCCAAGGCGAAGAACACTGGTTCCACACGCTCGAAGAAGTCGAGCAGTTCCTGACCGAGCGCGGCGCCCACTTGGACATTGAGGAAGATCTTCAGACAGAAAATGCTGAAGCGAGTGATGGCGAAGTCGGTCCCGATTCGGTAGTCGCAGCCAGCAAAGCGGACTCGGAGCCCGAGGAACGGGTTGTCGCACACCTGACCGAATTGCACGAGGTGCGAACGATCAACAGTGGACTCAAAGACCTGCAGCCGCTCGGTTTCGGGTTGGATGATCTCATCCCTGCTGACCGTACCGGATCCACGACACCGCGATTCGAATTGATCCGCGGCGAAGATATCCGCCGACCGATGGAAGATTTGCGTGCCCTGTTGCCGGAAATACGTGCGGCGGGGGAAAAGGGACTCTCGGTGACGCGCTTTAAAGGTCTTGGTGAAATGAACGCGGAAGAACTTCGCGAAACGACCCTGGATCCCGCCAACCGGACGCTCATTCGGGTCAATCTTTCAGATGCCGGCGCCGCAGACGAAATGTTCCGTTTGCTGATGGGGGACAAAGTCGAGCCGCGACGAGAATTCATCGAAACGCATGCCCTCGATGTCCGCAACCTCGACGTTTGATTCTGACCGGGAGATAATTCGGCCCCGAAGAGTTAAGGGGGCTGTGTGTTTTCGTCCCACCGCGCGACCGTTCTGAATGCTCGCGGGTATGGAATTGAAACGATTGGCTCACCCGCGGAGAGTTTTCGACCGTTTGCTAGTTGATTTCGTCGTACAGGATTCGGCCTGCCAGCCAGATTCGAAAACGACGGATCGTCAGCCCTCGCGAAAAGTTGATCTCGACGACCATGTTCCGGTCGTCAGGGTCCCCCCACTTGGGATCGACCTTGATCGTTTCGGGAAGACGGAATTCAAAACGCGAGTGGATCTTCAGCCAGCTGATCTGAAACCAGCACGATTGCCCGTCAATTTCGATTGTTTGGCGAAACCACCATCCACTGTACGTAAGTGTCCCAGTGAAGGGATTTTCGAATACAATCACCCGAAATAGGAACCCACGACGCTTGAGAATCGCCTGGTCAGCGAAAACTCCTTTCTCCAAAGGGGCGGCGGTGCTGATCGAGAACGGATTGACGCTGTTTTTTCCCACATTCTTCTCAAGAGCAGTGTTGAATTTTAAGTTCCTTTTGCTTACTATCGTCCTGAATAGTTTGCCTAAATTACCAGTTGTCCGGGCTGAGCACCTTCTACTATGAAACTCAACATGAAACGATTACTTGCCTTGGTTGCCGTTTGCAGCTGGGCCGTTTGCGGTCTCACATCGTCGACTGCCACCGCTCAGTCCACTTCACTCGAAGTGACTGATCACCTCACTGTACCGCAGTGGGTCAACCCAGAAACACCGGGACAACTTAGTGGACGGGTCATTTTGCCCGCAGCGGACGGATCGGCAGAGCCAATTGCGGACGCCACTGTCGTGATGACGAATAGTGAAGGCGAAACCGTCCGCAGTCGTACCGACGACGCTGGTCGGTTCGTAATGACTGGTGTTGAACCGGGTGTGTACGCATTGAGCGCTCGTGCAAAAGGTATATTCGCCTGCTATGCGATGCATGTTGTCAGCAGCGATATGGCAATGGTTGAAATGCTCCCACGGCAGGTCGAAGTTGCTGCGGCCGCGATTGATTACTCGATCATTAAGTCATCGATCATTCGCTACTTGCCCCCATATAGTAGCGAACAGCCGCGTTCTTTCGTGGGTGCGGACCTTAAGAGCATCGCTGGTCGGATGACGGCTAAGAACTTGTTCCAGGTTGTTCAGACTGACGGCGGTCTGAAAGGACATATCCATGTCGCAGGTGCGAGCGGGTCTTCGCTCGATAACGCCGGTTTGCTGAATGTGTTCTTGGTACACAAGGGTGAGGTCATCGACCGAGTTGTTTCCAGCCAGAATGGCACCTTCCAATTCGATGAATGTGCTCCTGGTGAATACTCCATTCTGGCCTTGGGTCAGACCGGTTTAGGGATGGCAGGCTTCGAACTCGTCGAAGAACAGACAGCAAATCGGATCTCAACGAATTCCGTGAATAGTCAAACACTTGTTGCGGCATTGGCTGATTTACCTGTCCAGGTAAGTGGGACTTTCTCGTTGCAAATTGCGCCGCTTCCACAAGCCATCGAATCATTCGATGAAACCGAAGAAGACGAAGAAGTGGTGTACGGAGAGGAAATCATCGGTGATCCAATTTTGCTCGATGAATTTGGCAATCCAATCGGTGGTGTAGGTTTTGGTGACCCAGCCCTCGGCGGAAACGGCGCACTCAGCGGCGGTGGAGTTGGTGGTGGCGGATTCGCCGGCGGCGGTGGTGGGTTCGGTGGCGGTGGCGGTGGAGGCGGCTTTGGTGGTCTCGGTGGCCTAGCCGGTTTGGCCGCAATCGCGGCTATCGCATCTAGCGACGACAACGACCCCTTGCCTGCTCCAGCACCACCAGCGAGCCCGACCCGATAGTTTCGGCAAACGGACAATCTGAATAGTAAAGCCTCGGGAGATTTCTCCCGAGGCTTTTTTGTTTTCTGGATGGATTGCTGTTCGCTCCCGGGTATCGTTCTGAGGTCCGCGTGCCGCATCCTGCACCTGGGGCGACGCAGGGGTGGTCTGATAATCGATGCGAGCAATGCCCGCGTGAATTTGCAGCGAAGATTCTGAATGGTGCCTCGCTGAAGGCTCAGACCAGTCGTTGCCCCCCTTTTCTACCTTGGACAATGGTTCCGATGGTTGTGGTGACGACACATCCTACTCAGAATATCAACGCGATATTCCGATTCAATTGATCAAACAACCGAGGAAGACATGAGTGTTGTTGGGGAAGTTTCCGAAGCTGAACTCCAGGCTGCCGTTTCTGCGGCACGCGACCGTCTCAACGAGCACACGCTCAAAACTGTCCATTGGCATTTCAGCGACGACACGGGTTGCCCGTTTTGGCTCGAGAAGAAAGCCGAACTGAATTTCGATCCTCTTAAGGACATCAAATCATTCGATGATCTCAAGAAATTCCCAGAGTTCGAAGACGAATGGTTGCGGGGTGGCCCGATTCGTCGCTGGGTTCCCAAGGGACATGCGGGGAAGCCGGTTTACGTATTTGAAACGGGCGGCACGACCGGGATCCCTAAGAGCCGTATGGTGATCGAAGATCACTGGAAGGATTACGAACTGTTTAGTGAAACCCTGCCAGACAAATACTTTCCAAAAGGAGCCAACTGGTTGATGCTGGGCCCGAGCGGCCCGCGTCGCTTACGACTTGCCGTTGAGCACTTGGCCCAGCACCGTGACGGAATCTGTTTTTGCATCGACCTCGACCCGCGTTGGGTCGTCAAGTTGATTAAGAAAGGTTGGATGGAGCATCTCGAGGAATACAAGAAACACTGCATTGATCAAGCGGTCACGATTTTGACTGCGGGACACGACGTGAAGTGCATGTTCGCAACCCCGAAATTGCTCGAGTCGCTGTGCGAAGCTCTTGAAGAGAAGGGAACGAATCTGGCGGAAGTCGGGATCACGGGAATCTTCTCCGGCGGAACTGAGTTCACATCGCAGTGGACACGTTTCTGTGTCGAAGAATTGCTTGGTGGACTGCCGGAGGAAAGTGGCATCTACATGACGCCAACCTATGGCAACACGTTGATGGGGTTGGCTTGCAGTAAACCCATTACAGCTGCCGATGGATACAAGATCGCTTATTACGCGCCTCAACCTCGCGCCGTTACCGAGGTCGTTACGTTTGACGATTACAACTCGGTTGTCGGATACGGCGAGACGGGCCGCGTGAAGCTGTATACGTTGACGGATGAGTTCTTTGTGCCTGGTTTCATGGAACGGGACGAAGGTGAACGGGAGCGTCCGTTCCACACCTACCCGTGGGACGGCGTCAGCGGCGTGCGTCCTTTCCACGAACTCGCCAGCGCAACTACGGTTGGTGTGTATTAACGGTCGACCGGTGACCGATTGTCGGTCGGTAGCACGAGCATGCTGCCGACCGTTTCTGGTCGCTGACCTTTTCGCAACTTAATTCACGTATCTGTTTCCTGTTACCCGCTACCAATTTTCGCATGATTACTCTCAACCCGCTTCGATGGGGCAAACAATACGAATCCCTCGAGTTCAACGACGTCGTTCACTTTGATACCGGTGAGCCGATCGCTCGCGTCGGAACGGTGGGTGGCGGAATCGTGACGCGAGATTTGCTAAAGGCCCACCTCGCCCGCGAAGCTCTGCTCGCAGTTCCCACGGAAGAATTGATCGCGATGAGCAAGAAGGCGGCGGAGCTATTTGAGCACGCAACGCTCACCGTGGGTGACTCGCAGCAAAGTGTGGATGATTTCGTTCATCAGCAATCTGCGAGCACCGGATTGCCCGAACACATGTGCCGTTCGAACATGGCCAAAAACAGCTTTGTGCTCAGCCGGATGGACGAGATCCTGCAGTGCTTGACCCGCGGATTGGACCTGTCGATTTTATCAAAAGGCTACGGCGACGAGGGACGCGGGGTAACGGTCAGCTACCAAGCTCAAACGCCGATTCTCGGTGCGATCCTGCCGAATAACTCGCCGGGTGTGCACACACTGTGGTTGCCGGCAATCGCATTGCAAATCGGGTTGGCGCTGAAGCCTGGTTCGCAAGAACCTTGGACTCCATACCGAATGGTTTCGGCGTTTATGGAAGCGGGCGTGCCTGCCGCAGCGTTCGGTTTGTATCCGGGCGGACATGACGCCGGTGGTGCGATCATGACCAAAGCTCCACGCAGCATGATTTTCGGTAGTGCGCAGACCGTCGCTCAACACTCGGGTAATCCACGGGTTCAAGCACACGGACCGGGCTTTTCCAAGATTCTCCTCGGTGATGACATCGTTGATGATTGGGAGATGTATCTCGATGTGATGGTCGAGAGCGTGCTGAGTAATTCGGGGCGAAGCTGCATCAATTGTTCAGGAATCTGGGCGAGTCGGCACACGCGAGAAATCGCCGCCGCGATCGCTGAAAAAATCGGTCCTGTTGGTGTGTTGCCTCCGGGTGATTCGAATGCTCAATTGGCAGCATTCACGGTGCCAGCAATGGCGACGGGAACGTGGGCGATGGTCGAACAAGATCTCGCTGAGAACGGCGTCACGGATATGACGGCCGAGTACGGTGAGAAGTTGATCGAGCGGGAACATTGTGCGTATCTCCGCCCGATGGTTGTGCATGCGAATTCGCATGAGAGAGCGGTGGCAGCAAAAGAATACATGTTCCCATTTGTGAGCGTGGTCGAATGTCCTCAGGCACAAATGCTGCGTCATATTGGACCGACGCTTGTGGGAACGGTCATCACCTCGGATGAATCGTTCATTACGGCAGCGAGCCGATGCGTTGACATCGACCGGCTTAATGTCGGGCCGTTGCCAACGAATCGTTTGAATTGGCTGCAGCCACACGAGGGCAACATTATCGAGTTTCTGTTCCGGAATCGAGCCTACCAAATTGCCCCGATGCCGGTTGCCGCCTCCTCGAGCTAGTCAAATTGCGAGCATCGCGGAGCATGCAGTTCGTGTGCTCCGTTCACCCGTTAGGCGATTTTGCCGGGCGGGATGTTGGAACGCGAGAGTGTCATCGGGTTTGAACCGCGAGGAGATCTCTCGCTATTCCTTGTCGCTTGCGGCCCGCGAAGGTCTGAGTCGTTTGCGGATTGATTCGAGTTGCTCACGCATCAGTGATTCGTGTCCTCGGTTCACTGGTTGGTAATATTCGCGATCCACTCCGAGGTAATCGAGTTCCGCGATTCCGTCCTCTTCGTCATGAGCGTAGACGTAACCTTCGCCATGACCGAGTTTTTCCGCACCCGCGTAATGGGTGCACCGTAGCATTTTGGGAACGGGGATAATTTGTTGGTCGCGAACATCCCGCCGCGCCGCTCCGATCGCTGTGGTGGCAGCGTTGCTTTTGGGTGCGAGCGCAAGGTAGGCGACGGTTTGGCTGAGAATCAGCTGCGATTCGGGTAATCCGATCATCTCACAAGCTTGCATGGCCGAAACCGCCAGCGGTAATGCCTGCGGGTCGGCGTTGCCGACGTCCTCGCTCGCCAAGATCACGAGGCGGCGGCATAGGAAACGAATGTCCTCGCCACCCTCTAGTATCCGCGCAAGCCAGTAAATCGCAGCGTCAGCATCACTGCCCCGAATGCTCTTGATCAATGCGCTTGAGAGGTCGTAATGATCATCGCCGGTCGCGTCATAACCGCCGACGCGATTGGTCAACGATTCCATAGCTACCTCGCGATCAACCTTTTTCGTTTCGCCGACCACGCTCTCGACGGCAACTTCGAGGGCGGCCAGGGCACGCCGCGCATCGCCGTCGGTCGCACTCGCTAGAAACTCGACCGCGTCATCAGTTACCTCAACACTGCGTCCGCCGAGTCCGCGTTCGGAATCGTTCATCGCTCGCCGCAGAAGCCCGGCCATCGATTCGGGTGGCAGGGGTTCGAGGGTAAAAATCTGACTGCGGCTGATCAACGCGCCGTTGACGGCAAAGTGAGGGTTGCTGGTGGTGGCGCCGATCAGTGAGATCACCCCTGATTCGACATCAGCTAGCAACGCGTCCTGCTGCGATTTGTTAAAGCGATGAATCTCATCAATGAACAGAATCGGACGCCGCTCACCCGCAGCGACGTCATCGGTTGCGGTTCGCAATACTTCGCGGACTTCTTTAACGCCGCTATTGATGGCGTTGAGCGAAAGCAATTTGGAGCCGGTTTCTGATGCGATCAGCCGCGCCAACGTGGTTTTTCCGCTACCCGGTGGCCCGTGCAGGATGATCGATCCGATCCGGCCACTGGCGATCAATCGCCTGAGCAGTTTGCCGCTGCCTAGAATATGATGTTGGCCGACGAACTCTTCGAGACTTTGGGGTCTCATGCGAGCGGCCAGAGGTTGGGCGGCGAATAAATGATCGGCTTCTTGTTGTGCAAACAAATCCATTGAGTCCACCAGAGTTACCAAGTCAGCGAAGGAAAATGATGTTGGGTTATGTTGCGATCGGTGTCGGGGCCGCGATGGCGGGACGGCTGTTTTGGATGATCGATGATTGGGGGCGTGATTGGACTACCAATCATGCCCGATTGTCGGCGACGCAAACAGATCCAATGCTGCAGCCGATCGAAATCGATGCGGACGTCAAAGATGTTGAAACGGTGATCCAGAATTGGGTTGATCTGCAACCGGCTTGGGCAATTGTGTCCGAGACAGAAACCGGACAAGGCCCATTATCTCAACAGCCTTCCATCGGAGCGTCGTCCAGTATGCGACGTTTGCACCTGACCCGCACCACCCCCGTTTTTCGATTCGTGGACGACATCCAAATCGAACTCACGCCGATTGAGAGTGGACCAAGCGGGGGGCCGCGAACTCGCGTTGACGCCGGAAGCCGGTCGCGAGTGGGCAAAGGAGATCTCGGCCAGAATCCTCGGAATCTAAAGGAACTTCGCCAAGGCATTCTTGATCAATCGCATCCAACGACCAAATAGCTTACCACCACGTTTTGATCGCGTTGGGGGAGGGCAAACCTTATTGATCGTTTAGCAATCGTTGGTAGAGGGCGATGTGACGATCGACCATGGTCGTCACCGCGAACTCGGTTTCGATACGTGTCTTCGCTGCCGTGCTGACCCGGTCGGCCAGGTCAGGTTCGTTAAGCAGTGTGTTGGTCTTCTCAACGAGTTTTGCCTCGTCTCCGACTTCAAAGAGAAAACCGGTTTGTCCATCGATGACGAGGTCACGATTGCCCGGGATGTTGGAGGCAATCACGGGGACGCCCGCAAGCATCGCTTCGATCACCGCATTGCTTTGGCCTTCATATTCGCTAGCGATCCAGAACGCATCAGCGTGTGGCAATAGTTGCTGAACGTCCTCGCGGGCACCCGCAAATCGGACATGTTCGGGACGAGAGACGGCGTCACGGTGACGCAACATTTCCTCACGTTGAGGGCCATCACCAATAATGACAAGCGTCGTGTCTTGACGGAGGGTTCCCAGCAATTCACCTGCCCAGATCAAATCACGTACGCGTTTCTGCGGCCAGAGACGTCCCACGGCCAATATTAGTTTGCGTCCGGGGGTAACTTCCAATCGTTTGAGTGCGGTTGCACGATCGATCTCCGTATCCAGATCGCAAGACGAGTTTGCTTCCACGCCGTTGGGGATGACGACGAATTTGTTTTCGTCGATTCCGTGTGCGGCATAAAACTCTTCAACGCCATGGCTATTGGTCGTGATCGCGGCGGTGATTTTTTGCAGATATCGATCAATGAAAAAGTGCCAGCCACGTTTCCAAGGGTCCACGCATCTTTCGCTGGCTACGATTACGGGAACGCCAGCCAGTTTCGCCGCTGTTCGTCCAAAACTGTTTGCGGCGAACAACCACGTGTGAACGAGATCGGGTTGCCAAGTTTTCATCCATTTCGTCAGTCGCCACAGTGCAGTCGGGTCGAGTTTGAACTTCTTACCGATCAACACAACTTCCACTCCGGCGCGGCGGAGCGTTTCACTACGTGGTCCGTCCCGAGTCAATAGAACCACCCTGACGTCATGTCCGGCTTCATGCAAACCGATCGCTAAAAGCACGACTTGCTTTTCGGCCCCGCCCCGGTCCATCGTCGGAATCACCAACGCGATCTTCATCCTTCGGCTAGAAGCGAGCGCAGAGTCTGCAGTGGACGAAGAGGAAGACAAAACGGTTGATCGGTTAGGAGGAATGAACGTGCGAGTCTGACGAAAAAACGGACGCCCACTGATTGAGTTCTTCGGTAATGCTGAACCGCCGTGAGGCGTCGATTGCGACTTCCCACGCGAGGTCGACCGCTGCGGGGAGATCGTCCCAGACGGTGCGGAAGGTTTTTCGAAACGAAGTGGGCTTATTCGAATCGTACCACGCAAACGAATCGACGATATCGGTGGCGAATTTATCGCTCATCCACGCCCGAATTGATGCATGATCGGCCACAATCGTCGGCAATGCGTGGGCGATCGCGTTGGGCAGAGTGTATCGCAGTTGATCTTCATCGGTGACAGCGACTGCGTCGACTGCATTCCAAATGTCCGTCATGTCGGGAAACGTGCCGGGGATAGCAACAACACTGCGAACACCTTCGGCTTTCAGTTCGGTGTGGATCCAATCGTGGAGTTCGCCATCGCCGAGCATCCAGATTCTCAGGTTGGGATATTTCGCGCAAAGAAGTCTCGCGCTACTGACGATCAATTTCGCTCCACCTGCGGTGTTGTGTCGTCCGGTCATGTGGCCGCACCACAGCAAGACTTGATTTTCGCCGTCGGTGCGCAAGTCTGTGTTGATACCTTCGAGTGACCGACGCGATGCATTACGTTGGTCTAGCGAAACGCGATTGGGACGAGCAAAACCCGAAGCGATCCGGTGAATCTGGTGCGACGGAATTCCCTTGGCGACCAACGCTCGATCGGTATCGGAATGCCGCGTGAAAATCTGATCCAAAGTCGTGATCGCATGCAAACATCTCTTGCCAGCGCGCGACTGGCGGCACCACACTTCGTCGCTGTCTGCACCCCAACCGTCACAGAGTACGCCGCCGCGGGTGCGTTGTTTCTCACCTCGCGCGTGGATGATCGCGGTGGCCACGCTCCGAACGTCATCGGTGATTCCGTCGCAGATGATCCAATCAAAGCGGTTGGCTTGCTCAGAAAGCCAATTGCCGAGGTGACGCACATAGCGCTGCATGGACCATTCGCCTTTCGGCGCCGATGCGATGCGGTGCACGTGGATCGTGTCGTAAAACAGCTCGTCAGACCAACTGGCGGCATAGCGAGGGGTCACTACTTCGACCTGGGTACCCATTGCTGACCACGCATTCGAGAGCGCCAATGAGGCGGCGGCGCGGGCGTGGTGTCCTGCGCCGTGAGGCCAATATCGCCGCGTCACCCACAACACAGCTGGCGGGGAGGCCGTCGGGCGATTCGATGATGTCATGGCGAGCTGAGAACTCATCCGAATTCGGCTGCCGTCGCAGCAATCTCATCGGGTTCTAGCACCGCGATGAAAGGAAGATTGCGGTACATGTCGTGAAAGTCCAAGCCGTAACCAACGACAAACTCGTCGGGAATTTCGAACGCGACAAAGTTCGGGCGAACGGTGTGTTGGTTCTCACGGACCTTTCGTAGCAGCACCGCGGTTGCCACGCTCGCTGCCCCGAACGCTAGAAGTTCGTCACGCAGTTTTGCGATCGTTGCCCCGGTATCAAAAATGTCATCCACCAAAAGCACGTCGCGATTCTTAACGTCGATCAACATCTTGGCATCGATGACCAATTCTCCTGGCCTCGTGCCACCACGGTAGCTCGACGCTTGAACAACACCGACACGTTGGGGCATCGAAAGCCGACGAATCAGGTCGGCAAACAAGACCACCGATCCGGTTAACACGGCCACGACCGTGATCGGGCGCCCTTGGTAGTGACGGTCGATTTCACCAGCCAAACGCGAGACGCCGTCAGCAAGTTGGGGTTCGGTAATCAGGGTTCGCACGTGATATAGGCTTGGGATCGAGTCAGTCTGGGCAAGAAGGGCCGATGATGGTGATTGGGGCGACGTTGCCGCGAAAGACGGTCTCGCCGATGCGTGAAGGTCAGGGTTGCCGATAAATTCCGGCAGCCGGTTCTTCGCCGGTGGCAATATTTTGCCGCATTCTATCGAGGTCGAACAGACGCATGACACCGTCGCAAAAACTGGCTCGGGCCCGAAACTGCGTTTATGCTTTTTGCCAAGAACAGTTTCCCGAAGACGAGACGCAGCTACGTGATAGCATTTTCATCAACGACGGGTTTTATCGGGGACGCCGATTTCGCGGTGAAAAAGTCTCCGCGATCTGGTTTGCTGAAGAAGATCAACTCAAAATCCACTCGCTCGACGGCTCTTGTCTAGCAAGTTGGGACGAGACGGAGATGGAGCAAAAGCTGCAAGAAATCGGACCAAGCACCCTGCCGATGCCGTCACGAACATCGGAGTCGACCGAAACCGGCGATCAATCTGTGCGGCGGGCGGCGTAATGACGCGGCCCAATCGGCACTCCCATTAGAGGGGGTCTCGTGGTGAGGATTTCCCGATTCGCCTAGCGAACCTGGACGCCCTCGATCCGGAAAATGGCAAAATGGCTCGCGCCGTCAGGGCCGACTCCCGGCGGATATTGATATTTTGTCGGGTCGAAGACAAATTTGCCCTCAACGGTCACCGGTCGGGTCACGAAATCGGTCGTTTTCCCAGGCACCATTTCAACCATGACGCAGTCGAAAAGGGCCGCGCCTGGGCCGAAACAGCATTCGAGGTTGTCTCGAACGAGCACAAATTCGCTGATGTCGGTTTCTTTGAACAGCGTGCTGGGCAGAATGTAGCCGCTCAGTTTGACTTTGCGACCGTTGAGAAATCGAAGCGTATCGGTCAGCTTTTCGGCGTCGAATGGCTCGTCTTTCTCGATGTCAAATTTGAGATCGTCGAACGTAATCTCACCTTTCTCGAGTTCCGCCTGGCTGCTTTTCCGAACTTCGACCTTGGTTCGGCCGGCGGCGTCACCACGCATGATGGCGCGGCGTTGCTCGATGATCGAAAGCTGTTTTTCTTTCGGGTTTTCGGCACGAAGCGTCGGCATGGAGGCCAAGGCGAGCGATGCGATCACTGCCAAGCCGCAAACCAACCGGACAGCCGCAGGAACGATTGAGGTCGATCGAGGGCTAATTTTCGTTTTCGGCATCACGCGTTCCTGAGTTTTTTATTTGAACTGGTCGACCCGCATTTTATAGAACAACGCGTTATCGAAGTCGCTTTTCTTTTGCGGCATGCGGTTAACCTGAAACGTTCCCGCCAATTTTCGTTTGATCACGTTGGCACGAACAGTGTTTCCCGGGGGCAAGTTGACCTCGATCATGTCGCTGCTCCGCGGTTGGCCGCCGAAACAGCAGGTCCCCAGGTCGGGAACCAGGATGAACTGCCGCAACATCCCGCTGCCACTGCTGGGGTGGATATAGCCTTTCAGAAACACCGGTTTGCCGTCAATCGCAAGCGCCGTTTCGGTAGGCTGGTCGGCACCCTGGGTATCTGCTTGCAACTTGTAGAATGGCACCCGTTCGTAGCCCTCGGGGACCTCGGTCAAGTAAATGTACGTGTGCTGGCCCACACCTCCGATGAACAGCACTGAGCAGGCGATCAGGCCGAACATGGCGAGCCCTCGGCCGCTGAACTCTTCGGGATATTGTTTGATCGACCGCAGCCCGAAGGCGGCGAAAAAGATGCCCGGCACCGCCAAAATCAGCATCGGAGCAAACGTCGGCACGATTCCGGCGAGCGCAACGACGAAAAAGACGATCGACCAAATCGCACCGCGGCTGATCGCCCGATAGGGGAAATCGACGGTTTCAGGGGTGGAAAACGGTTGGACTTCGTCAGACATGGCTTCAGAGAACGACAATGGATAGGAAGCGGGGGGATCGAAACGAGAATTTCAGAGTTTAGGCTCTACGCGACTATTGGCTACTCGGTTCTCACCAGAACTTCCACCACGGCGGCGGGTCTGCCTCGGGAAGTTCGAGCGTCCTCCACCATTGCTGCACTTCGTCCTGGCTCAAGTCCTCCACGATTGAAACGCTGGGAGGCGACGCCATCAGAAACGGTCCAAAAAAGCCGGCTCCCCATCCTCGGGAGCTGAGGATCGGTGGCCAAAGCAAAAGGACCTGCTGTCCATCGACCGAGGGGATCGAATTTGGGCTGGCCTCTCCCCATACCGAGCCCGCTAGGTCGGCGGCGGGATGGGTGCCGACACCATAATGCCACCACGCATTGTCGTGACAGTCTTCCATCGTCTGCCCATTGGCGACGGCGAGCAGTTGCGGCGACACGCGTTTTCCTCTCGCCATCTTCGCCCCGGACAGGGCATCCTGGAGCAACGTGAAAAGATGAAAGCAGTTCGAGATGTTTTCGTATGTCACTCGAAAACCACGACGCCGTTCGATGTGGATCACCACCAGCGAACCGCTGCACTTGCGTAGTAACTCAAGTACCCACATCGGTCCCGCCGAGACGTGTTCTACCCGCTCGAGTTCGGCGGTGATGCGGGCATCCGCCGCCATGTTGTCACGCAGGCTAGGTGAGCGAGACACGTGAGCAACGAGTCCCTGGCCGAGCATCTCCATCCCGACGATCGTCTCGGGATCGGCTTCTTCCTCTTCTTGCCTGTCGTCGTTATTCCCTTCATCGCTGTCCGGCCCCGTTTCGACGGTTGCTGACCACTTCAACAGCGCATCGAGAATCGGACGCGCCGTCATTTCAGGATCGGCTCCGCCTTCCACTCCCGCTCCCAGCCACACGGCGAGAAAGCCCGCTCCTGCGGCAGAGTCGATCTCGCCGAGCCGCCCGGCGATCGCCACTCGCGCATCTCCTCGTCGCGGATGTTCAGCGAGCGAGTTAAGTGTGTCTCGAAGATCATCGCTGCATTGCTCTCCGCGCTGCATGCCAGCTGCGTTGATGACGTCATCGATTAGATCTTGCAAGGCGTCGTCGGGTTGACCCATCAAATGTATCCACGCGTAGTTGGGGGCAATCTATGTACAGCGGCGCTGGATTATATGTTGGTAGACTGCAGGCGGGTTGTGATTCACACCTCGTTTCGACCTTCTTTGTCCCACCGACGACCCGTCCGGAAACTATATTGGTGAACTCCGATCTCCCCACGATAACAACAGAACAAGATATGAATGCCGAGACTCTATCGCTGAATGTTCGTCAGGTTCGTCAGGTTCGTTTGCATCGTTCCAGCGTTCAGGATGTTGCCGTTAGGTTAGCCATGGCTAGCCTGATGCTTGCGTGGCTCTTTATTGGAATCGCTCAAGTCCGAGCCGAATCTGCAAAGCGACCAAACGTATTGATTCTCTATGCGGATGATATGGGGTTTGGTGATCTCGGTATTCAGAATTCCGAATCAAAAATTCCCACGCCTCATCTCGACCGTCTCGCACAGGAAGGCATGCGTTTTACCGACGGTCATTCCTCGTCCGGCATATGCACGCCGAGCCGATACGCGTTGTTGACCGGGCGACATCACTGGAGAGATTTCCACGGAATCGTCAACGCATTTGGAGATTCGGTCTTCAAACCAGAACAACTAACGATGCCGGAAATGATGAAGCAGCGGGGTTACACGACCGCTGCGATCGGAAAATGGCACCTTGGTTGGGACTGGGACGCGATCAAGAAACCGAATGCGAAATTGGTCGGTGAAGGAAGGCGACGCGCCTACGGACTCGACGCGTTTGACTGGACACAGCCCATTCCCGATGGACCACTCGCACATGGGTTCGATTCTTACTTTGGCGATACCGTGATAAATTTCCCGCCGTATTGTTGGATCGAGAACGATCGTGTGGTCAAAGCACCCGATGTGATGATGGACACTTCGAAGTGGAAGCCAATTAAAGAAGGCAATTGGGAATGTCGTCCTGGCCCGATGGTGTCGGATTGGGATCCGTACCAAAACATTCCCACCATCACCGCCAAAGGTGTGGCTTTCATCGAGTCGCAAAGCGATCGTGAGGAACCGTTCTTTCTTTACTTCGCATTCCCATCGCCTCACGCGCCGATCATTCCGAACGACCAGTTCGATGGTTGTTCAGAGGCTGGCCCCTATGGTGACTTCGTATGCGAAACAGACGATGCATGTGGTCAGTTGCTGAGGGCACTCGAATCGTCCGGCCAAGCAGACAACACGATCGTGATTTTCTCGGCGGACAACGGTCCCGAAAAATACGCATATGCACGCGACGCCAAGTACGACCATTGGTCTTCGAAACCTTTTCGCGGACTGAAGCGAGATATCTACGAAGGTGGGCACCACGTACCATTTTTAATTAGATGGCCGGGCGTCACCTCGCCGGGAAGCGTTTCCGACTCGCTCGTTTCACAGGTCGACTTGATGGCGACGTTGGCGGAAATGTTGCAGTTCGAATTGCCCGAAGGCCAAGCAAAAGACTCGTTTAGTTTGGTGGCGGTATTGAAGGCTCAATCAGATACCGTCCGCTCCGCTTTGGTGCATAACACACGTCAAGGAGAGTACGCGATCCGGGACGGTAAGTGGCTGCTCGTGGATGCCAAGGACGGATACGTCAGCGCCCGCAACAAAGCGTGGGAATCCAAGCACGAGTATTCTGCGGACGATAAGCAGGCTGTGGAACTCTACGACCTTTCGGCCGATATTGGCCAACGCGAAAATGTTGCCGCAATGCACCCGGAACGCATCGACAAGATGAAAGCGATGCTGAAGCGGATTCAAACGTCCGGGTACTCGGCTGAGTAGACGCGCGACTTCGACATCGAAGTTTGCGGAGCCGTTTTTGGATTTTTTGCGTCACCGGTCGCAGCGATCGTGATTCGTTGGTTGTGCCCCAGCGGGTTTGGGATCATAACGGGGCCGTGCTCCGTTGGTCACTCTGCCCCGTTTCGGTTAGGCGGCAACAGCACGGCCGCGGAGTCGTTAGACGAGACCGACGTCAGCTCAGCGGAGTTTTCAATAACTCGCTTCGGTTTCACAACGGATGTTTTTATGCTGACGGAATTCACGCTAGTTCAGTGGGCGTGTTTGATTATCGGGGCGATGGGGATCGGAGTCTCGAAATCGGGTTTCCCCGGCATCAGCATGCTGCATGTGGTGTTGTACGCGTTCGTTTTCGGGGCACTCGAATCGACCGGCGTGTTGTTGCCGATGTTGGTCGTCGGTGATGTCTGTGCCATCTATTTCTTTGGTCGCGAAGCGGATTGGCGACATGTGCGGCGATTATTGCCGCCAACGATCGTCGGCATCTTGATCGGTTGGGCGATGATGGATCGGCTCGACGCCGGGCAATTCAAGCTGATTGTCGGGGGCATTATCCTCGTGTTGACGTGTATTCAGTTGGTGCGGACGTATCGGCCCGGTTGGTTCGATGCGTTTCCCCACCAGACCTGGTTTGCGGTGGTGCTGGGGTTGCTCGCGGGGGTGACGACGATGCTCGCCAATGCCGCTGGACCGGTGGTGGCGCTGTATTTACTCGCCGTGACGCTACCGAAATGGGAATTGATCGGGACGAGTGCGTGGTTGTTCCTCGTGCTCAACGTGCTCAAGCTGCCGCTGAGTTTTCAGTTGGGGCTGATTGGTGAGTCGACGCTCCTGGTGGGGGCGGTGATGGCTCCGGCGATTCCGCTGGGAATGTTAGCGGGGAGATGGTTGGTTGGTCGGGTTTCGCAAAAATGGTTTAATCTGATCTTGCTCGGTTTCACCGCCATCGCCGCCATACGGCTGATCGGCTGGATTTGAGCGGATTTTCTTTGCATTTTTTTCACACGGACGGGACGAATGAACCGACGAAACACGCTTCCCAGTTTCGAGGAATTGAAAAAACTGGCCGGTTTTATAGGGCGAAATCCGCAGCAACTTAGAAAAAGTTTGGAATCTCTCGGGATTCCAGTTTCTCAATTGGAATTCGAGGGTTTCGCACCGGACGTATTAGACGACGATGATGACGAGCTGACGCTGGCCGAGCAGTGGTACGACTATCTCGAAGGTCTGTACTACGCCGCTCCGGAGAATCTGCAGCGTGAATCGCATGGTTTTCGATATCGCGTTACCGAGGTTTATTCAACCGGCGAGTTCCACGGGGTCTGCACCGACGCAAAGCGAGACTACCCGGTATTTGCCAAGGCATCTTTAGTTGAGCCCCCTGCGGCCTGTGGCTGTCCCATCTCGCAGGGAGAAGCACCCTGTCCGCATGCGGTTGAGTTCGTTCGGTATCTTGCCCAGGAGTTAGCGAACTCCAGATCGAAACTATACCATCGCGTTCAGACGAAACAGTTCACACGCGGCGAGCCGAGTTACAAAGAATTTGAGTGTGACCCCCTTCAAAAGGCGTTGGGCGAACTCGATTTGGCAATGCAGGACGCGGGGGATTTCGATACCGATACGATCCTAGAGAACGATACCGTTGCTCGGCGAGAGGTTGTCGGTGGGAATCGGTTGGCGTGGCGAATCGAAAACGGCAAATATGGCTTGGATCTGTTTCCGGTCAGCCAGCAGCCCAAGAAACGTGGCGGTGGATACACCAAAGGCCGCAGGATCAAACTCGAGTCGGCGGTGCGCGATCGGACCATTCATCGAACCGACCAAGATCGGCGTGTACTCGATTGCGTCGAGTACGAGGAAAGCTATTACAGCTATCGCGATGACACCATTCTCGACCCATTCGACGCTGCCCGTCGATTGGTCGGTGCGCCCAATGTCTATGTTGATTCAGCTCAGATGGTGGTGCGAGCGGATGAATTAGAGTTCGAGTTGATCCAGGTGGATGGCCACTACAAAATGTTCACGTTGCTTGCCGGAGATGATGAGGCGACCAAGCAAGTTGACCGCGAGTTCGCGGTCGCGAAGTATCGAAGAAGAATTGCAGGCGAACAATTTGAAAATGACGTGATTCTGATTGCCAGTCGCGACGGGGCGATCCTCCAACTAAACCTCCGACGCAATCTATTATCCGTCATCGATGTGGACGCCGAAGATATCAAGCTGATTGTGGCGATGACAGAATTGCCGCCGGTTCCAATTGACCAAGCCGATGAGTTGTTGAAGCGATTGCAGCGAATTCAGAATCGGTTAACGATTCGTTTGCCGGAGACGTTGTTGGGAACAATCGTTGATGTTCCTTCGATACCCGTAGTGCTGCTACGGAGCAACTCGGACGGTTCGCTCGACGTCGCATTGCGGATTCGTGACGCGGAGGGACGGATCCGCTATCCCGGTGCTTCGCCCGCCATTTCGATCGGGCAGCAGGATGGGAAACCGACGCAGTTTCGTCGTGATGTTGCGCAGGAGTTACGGCAGTCGGAACAACTGATCGATAAGCTCGGGCTGACCCACATGGCCCAGAATGAAACCCTTGAGACGGAACGCTACGCCGCACATATCGATGATTTTGGTGATGTGCTCAACGTGATCGAGCAATTGCAATCGTGGTCAACGGACGTGTCTCGTCATCGAGAAGCGGACGAGATGCCGGCCCCCGAGGTGCTTTGGGATCGCAACAGCGAGAAACCGGTCTCGGTGCTCGGCAGTATTTCGAGCAACAACGTTCGAGTCGAAATCAATCGCAAACGGAATTGGTTTGGTATCTCAGGGCAGTGTGATGTCGGCGGTAAGAAGCTCGAGCTCGGCGAGCTGCTGCAGAATCTCTCCAGTGAAGACGCTGGTAACGTACACGGCGATTTCATCCAGCTCAAAGACGGCCAATGGGCGAGGATCGGTGAGAAGCTGCGGCGGCGATTGACTCGCTTGCGAGACGCGACTCACGCGGATCGAAAGACGATGAAAATTGACGCGACCGCGGCTCCCGCCATTCGTGATTTTCTGGACGAAGGCGGAATCGAGTTCAAGGCGGTGAAGGCGTGGAACCAGTGCCTTGAGCGTCTTGCCCGAGCTGAGTCGCTCGATCCCAAATTGCCAAAGGGGCTCGATGCCGAGCTGCGAGATTACCAAATCGAGGGTTTTCGATGGCTGCGGCGATTGGCCGAGTGGGGTGTTGGCGGCGTCTTGGCGGACGACATGGGGTTGGGGAAAACGCTGCAAACGCTGGCGGTTTTGCTCGATCGTAAACAGGAAGGTCCAACGCTCGTGATCGCGCCGACGAGTGTCGGATTCAACTGGGTTCGCGAAGCCGAACGATTCACGCCGGGGTTGTCGGTGCACCTCTATCGAGAAACCGACCGAACGGAGTTCCTTAAATCGGTGGGACCCGGAGATCTGGTCGTTTGCAGTTATGGCTTGGCACTGCGGGACAGCGACGCACTCGCAGCGGTTGAGTGGGGGTCGATGGTTTTGGACGAGGCGCAGGCGATCAAAAATAGCCGCAGCAAAACGTCGAAGGCGATCGCGATGATTCCGGCGCAGTGGAAGATTGCGCTAACAGGAACGCCGGTCGAGAACCATCTTGGTGAATTGTGGAGCCTGTTTCATGTTGTTTCACCGGGTGTGTTCGGCGGCTGGGAGCAGTTTCGCAAACGGTTTGCCTCACCGATCGAAAAGAACAATGAAGAGTCGGCCCGAGCCGGACTCGCCGATCGGCTCAAACCTTTTGTGCTGCGTCGAAAGAAATCGGAAGTGCTCAAGGACCTTCCGCCTCGTACCGAGATGAATCTTTACGTGGATCTCTCGAAGGCCGAAAGGGAGGAGTACGAACGGGTGCGGCTCGAAGCGATCGGCGAAGTGGATCAGCTCGAGTCGTTGGTGAAGACCCAGGATCAACGGTTCCGGATCCTGGCGTTGTTGACGCGGTTGCGGCAAATCAGTTGTCACCCGAAGTTGGTCAATGCGTCGTACGAAGGCGAAGCGGCAAAACTGCAGCAGCTTCGCGAAACGCTGACCGACCTCAAGGAGGAAGGGCACCGGGCGTTGATCTTCAGCCAGTTCACCGAACATCTCGCGCTAATCCGAAAGGAACTCGAGGGAGCGGGATTCTCCTACGAGTATCTCGACGGATCCACGCCGGCGAAGGAACGCCAAAATCGTGTCGATGCGTTCCAAAACGGAGACGCCGATGTGTTCCTGATTTCGCTCAAGGCGGGCGGCACGGGCTTGAATCTGACAGCGGCGGATTACGTGATCCACATGGACCCTTGGTGGAATCCGGCGGTGGAAGATCAGGCGACCGATCGTGCCCACCGGATCGGGCAAGACCAGCCGGTGATGGTTTATCGGATCATCGCGCGGGGCACGATCGAAGAAGAGATTCTGGCGTTGCACGAAACCAAACGCGATTTGGTCGCGGGCGTGATGGAAGGCACCGCTGCCGCGGCGAAACTCAGCAACGACGAGCTGATCGCGATGTTGAAAAAGGGAGTCTGATCGCGAACACAGCCCCACCGGGATTTCTGACTGCGGAAAATATTTTGCGGTGAAGCATGGAGATTTTGGAGTGTAGGTCGGTTTGACGTGCGACGGGCATGTTTTTGGTATGTCAGTTGCGTGTGGCCTTGTGAATGAATTGATCGTGGCGGTCTGTCTCGCTGCGCCGATCAGCGTGTCGAATCATGTCATTCACCGGAACACTCCATGCTCGAGAACACGACGAAGTCGAAATCACTGATCCTTGTGACGTTGCTAGTCATGCTGGTATTGGCGGCAGCGGGCGTTCTGATTCAGACAGTCAACGTGCTGTTGTTGGTTCTTGCGGGAGTGCTCTTTGGGATTTTCGTCAACGGTATCGCTGGATGGCTGACCAAGCACACTCCGCTACCGTATATCGCCAGTTACCTACTCATCGTGACGTTGATGTTAGTCGGTGGGGGACTGGGGGTTTTTTACCTAGGCTCGCAAACGGTCCAGCGTGCGGATCAATTGGGGTCGGAGTTGCAATCGGCTGTTAAGAAGGCAACCGACCAACTGAGCGAGGTGGGGGTCGACAAGGAATCGCTGCAAGAATCTTTTGAATTGAAAAAGATGTTGTCTGACCAAGGCAAGTCAGCACTGTTGGGCCTGCTCAGCGGCATGCGTTCGGTCGGATCGGCGATCACCGCGATGTTTGTCATCCTGTTTGTTGGTCTGTACGCGGCATACGAACCCGACCTGTACCGGACGGGAATCTTGAAGCTCGTTCCGATGCGAAAGCGAGAACGTGGTGCGGAGGTGTTGAAGCAGCTCAATGAGGCTTTGTCGGGTTGGATCGTGGGGCGCTTGATGTCGATGGCGATCGTGGGCGTGTTGACTTCGATCGGTCTGGCGGTGTTGGGTGTTCCCTTGCCAGTGACGCTTGGCGTCGTGGCTGCCTTGTTGACTTTTATTCCTAATTTCGGTCCGTTGCTCGCCGCCGTGCCCCAGATCATGCTTGCATTGAACGTAGGCAGCGACACGGTTGTCTACGTGATCGTATTGAATTTGGCGCTGCAGGGAATCGAAAGTTACGTGATCACGCCGATGATCCAGCGGCACGAAGTCACGCTGCCGCCGATCCTGACGATCGCCGCTCAGTTGTTGATGGGCGTGGTCGTGGGGGTGGTCGGAATCATGATGGCGGCACCTTTGGTGGTGGTGATCATGGTGTTCGTGCAGATGCTGTATGTCGAAGATCAGCTCGGTGATCCTCACCCCGGTAGTCTCACGAGTGATGCGTAGTCAGCATTCTCGCGTGATGCTTATGTGGGGACGCAAAATGAGAGGATGCAAAAGAGTTGCTACTTCTTGCGACGCATCTTCAGCCAATCGGTCGGGTAGTCGTCCTTGGCCGTCATGGGAACGCTGGTTTGTGAAATGGTTTCAAATTCACTCAGCGGCAGATCGACTTTGGTGTCTCCGGGGACTTTCGCCCAGACACGGGTCCACCAAAGTTGTTCGCAATGCGGCAGCCACTGGCGATAGATCTCGCCGCCACCGACGACAAAGATGTCTTCGTGTTCGGCCGCGGCGATCACCTCGGTGTCTCCATGAATTGTTCGCACGCCATCGACATGCCATTGTTCATTGCGCGTCAGGACCCAGGTTTTTCGTCCGGGAAGCGGCCGTCCGATCGAATCAAACGTTTTGCGGCCCATTAGGAGGGTGCCGCCCATTGTCAACGTCTTGAACCGGCGCAGATCCGATGACAACCGCCAGGGCATGGTCTGGTCTAGTCCGATGACTCCGTCGGGGGTGGAGGCGACGATTGCGATCAACATGCGATCGATTTCTTAGATGAAAGGCTGCTGGAGTTTTGGTTCGCTCGCTCGGTAGCCTAACGTCCTTTTTCCAATTCTTGTAGGACCGCGATCCGTTGGTCGAGTTGCCGCATCAGGGACTGCGTGATCGCGATCCGCGAATCGAGCTCGCCTTTGAGTTCGCGTTGCAGATCGAACATGGCGACTTGCCAGCGTTGGACTTCGATGGGGGCGTCGCTGAGCGGTAGCGCCGTGGATACTTTGGCGTCGAGTCGTCGCTGGATCTCGCGGTCTTCGCCGTTCTGCCGTACTCGTCGACGACGTCGTTGCACGGTCATCCGGGCCATCACCCAGCCGAGCAGCAGAAAACCCGCGAGCATCCACAACCCGCTGCGGTTGACGATTGCCATCGCGACGGGGCAGAGGGTGAGCGGTAATTCGAGCATGACGACAAGTTTTGGCGGTAAAATCAGCGATAATTCTTCATTCGTTGTCATCGTCAATGCGCACCCCGGTGACTCAATACTTGCTTGCGTTTCGTTGAGACTCATTGACGTCCGAGTTCGTTTTTGACGATCATGCCAGACATGAGATCTCGATCAGCGATACGACCGGCACCGGTGGAGGTTTGGCACGCTCCTGCGGCGACCGCCCATCCCGGCCCGACGGAAGCTTTCTGCGAGCGATTGTTGCTCGACGAAGAGAAGGTTCGTGCGGATCGGTTCCGGGTCGCTTCGGCTCGCCATCAACACGTCGTTGGACGAGGAATGGCTCGAGCGTTGCTTTCGGCGGGTCGATGCTGCACCCATGAGATCGGGTTTCGGGTGCTCGATCATGGAAAACCGATTGTCGAGTCACCGGAGGTAGCGTGTCGCGCCTTTAACGTCGCTCATACCCATGGTTTGGTCGTTTGTGGGTTGGGGAATCGGCATCAATGGTTAGGCGTGGACGTCGAGTGGATGGACCGACGCACCGATCCGGATCTGGCGCGTCGGTATTTTGCACCCGCTGAAATTCGTCAATTGGACGCGACCAAGGATGAGGACGAACATCGCCATTTGTTTTTGAAACTTTGGACGCTGAAAGAAGCGTTCATCAAAGCGATCGGGACCGGGTTGTACACGCCGCTGGATCAGTTCGCGTTCGAGGATGCCAACAGCGACCAACCGAGATTGGTATTAAAGGACCCGGCGCTTGCCCGTGGTCGGCAGTGGCGGTTTGAGAGTTTCGTGCCACGGGCGGGTTTTGTGGCGGCTGTCGCGGTCGGCGTGGAGGACGAGTCCGAAGCGGCTGAGTCGCCTGTCAAGCTCACCGACTTTGAGACGTGGATTGCCGAGCAGGCTGGCTGGGCGAGCGTTTAGCACTCCTGCAGGACGAGGCCGACGAGCCAGGGACGAAGTTCTGCGGCGAGGAAGAAGGAACCGCAAACAACAACGATCCCGTCCGGGCCCGCGGCATCGATGGCGGTCTGGCAAGCAGCGAGTGGGGTATCGTTGGCTGAGAACCAAGGCGCCGGGGGTGTGTCGGGGTTCGGCGAAGCTGGATCTGTGATGGCGGGTGTTTCGCTCGCGATATTGATGAGAGTTTCGGTCGGGACAAACCTCGGGTTGCCGTGATAACGCGTCAGGATGACTTGATCGAGGCAGGGCCGCAGACTTGAGAGCATCGCACCGGCGTCTTTGTCGACACTGGTACCGAAGACGCCGATCGTTTTGCGACCGGCAAATCGTTTTTGGATCGTGGCGACGAGGGCTGCCACCGAATCGGTGTTATGAGCGGCATCGAGAATGACGGTGGGGCCCGAAGGCAATTGAAACCGCTCAAGTCTCGCGTCCATCTGCAGTTCCGACAGGGCGTCGAGCGATTCCGGTCCGACCGGAATTCCGAGGCGGTCGAGTGCGAGAATGGCGATCGCCGCGTTGCCAATTTGGTGTTGCCCTTCAAGTGATAGGGAAACGCTAGTCCGCATCGGTTGGGCGGCATCCACAGTTTCCGTCGTAGTGGCGGATGCGGAATCAGAGGCCTTGTGGCTGCGACGGTGAACCAGGTCAAACGAGCTGCCCCACGGGGCGTCGAGTGGGTCGGCTGTCAAAGCGTGGTCGCGAATCCCCTCGATTTGAAAATCGAGACCGATTTCGATCAAAGGGGCGCCGGTATCTTTGGCGGATTGCCGAATGACATCTCGGGCGGAAGGGCGAGTCACACCGCTGATGGCGGGAACGCCGGTTTTGAAGATGCCGGCTTTTTCCTTGGCGATTTGTTCGACGGTGTTGCCGAGGACGTGTTGGTGGTCGAGCCCGATGCTGGAGATCACCGTGACGTCGCTTTGGAAGACGTTGGTGCTGTCGAGTCGCCCGCCGAGCCCGGTCTCCAGGACCCAATAATCGCACCCGCTGCGGTGGAAATGCTCGATCGCGATTGCCGTGGTCAGCTCAAAAAACGTGGGGCCGCCGATTTCTTCGTTCGACATTTCCTCCACGACGGGACGCATCGCATTGATCAGGTCGGTCATTTCGGAGGGGGATGCCGGGCACCCATTTACGCGAAATCGCTCTTCCAGGTCGACCAAATGGGGCGACGTGTAGAGACCGACGCGGTATCCGGCCGCCGTCAGCATGGTTGAGATCATCGTGCAGACGGAGCCTTTTCCTTTGGTCCCCGCGACGTGCACGATTCCGGCGCGTTTGGCGGCCGATTTTTGGGACGTAGGGCTGTCGCCGGCGAGACAGTTTGCGTGCCCCAGCCGCCTAATGAGGTCTCGCATGCGGTCGAGAGTGAAGCGATATCGCGTTCCCGGCCGGGCCATCCTCTCGTAATCAATCCGGTCGTAAAGCCACCGGGTCGCCGATTGATAGGCGGCCGATTTCGGGTGTGGCATGGCAGCAGAACGTCGCAAAAGAGAGCGGGATGGCAATCGCAAGGCGATGGACGAGGAGGCGATCGCGCCCCCGGCAAACCCGACATTGTAACGACACTGCATAGAATGCCACTCCCGAGCCACCGGATGCGAACAAAATTGCGAACCGTTTTTGGACCTCCCCCGTAGCGATCGGACTCTCTTTGTCAAGTTTTTGTCTCCCAACCTCGTCGGGATCATTATTACGTGGATACCGATAACAGTACCGCCGTCGCCGAAACGTCCGAAGACTCCACGCCGACGACCGCGAAATCGTCCGACAGCGTGGTCATCGAGACCCGCAACCTCAGCAAAATTTATCGCGATTTCTGGGGGCGGAAGAAAGTTCACGCTCTGAAATCTCTTGATATCGAAGTCCGACCCGGGGAAATTTTTGGCCTCTTGGGTCCGAACGGTAGCGGTAAATCGACCACCATCAAACTGATCCTCGGTTTGCTCTTTCCGACCAGTGGCCGGGTTTTGGTCTTCGACCAGGACGCGAGCGAAACGCGGAAGAACGAACGGATCGGGTATCTGCCCGAGGAGTCGTACCTTTACAAATTCTTGACCGCAGAAGAAACGCTCGACTTTTACGGCCGGCTTTTCGATCTCTCGGCGGCAGAACGTCGCGACCGGGTCAAGCAGTTGATCGAATTGGTCGGATTGCAAGGGGCGAAACACCGCCAACTCAAAGAGTACTCCAAGGGAATGACCCGCCGGGTCGGTCTGGCTCAGGCGTTGATCAACGACCCCGATTTGATTCTGCTCGATGAGCCGACCACGGGTCTGGACCCGATCGGAACCCGCGAGATGAAGGACTTGGTTCTCGGTCTGCGTGACCGGGGCAAGACCGTGTTGCTGTGTTCGCACCAGCTCGCCGACGTGCAAGATGTTTGCGATCGGGTCGCGATTTTGCACCAGGGCGAGTTGAAAGAACTCGGACGCGTTTCGGATCTGTTGAAGGTTCAAGACGTGACCGAGGTGCATGCCACCGGCCTGGATGATGCGGCGAAGGCTGAAATTGCCGAAGTGATCGCCCGTCACGGCGGCAAGCTGGAATCGATCGATAACCCGACCGCAACGATGGAAGACTTGTTCCTCAACATCGTCCGCGAAAGCGAAGCACGTCCGGGTGCCCGCCGTGTTTCGCAATCGGCCGAAGCAAATGATGCTGCGAGCGGATCGTCGAGTGACGGAGACCAAGCATGAATTTGCAACTCGATGACTTCTGGTCATTTTACGAATGGTTCTTCCGACCAGGAGCGTTTTTAGAAAGCGCGGCCCTGAAGGGGATCGTGCTGGGCGTTCTCGGGATCGTCTTGGGACTGGTTGTTGGTTACGTGATTTCTTCCTCGCGATACGGTTCCGGTGAAGGTTTCTTTGCCGTCGCTCGCGCGGTCCGAGATCTGTTTCGATTTGACTTGCCCGGCACTCGGATTCGTCGCATCGTTGCTCTGGCGCGGCTCGCGTTTAAGGAAGCGATTCGCCGCAAAGTGTTGTATGTGGTCGGCCTGTTTGTCGTGCTGTTGCTGCTCGCCGGTTGGTATTTGAACCCGCAGAGTGACGATCCGGCCCGGCTTTACATCAGTTTCGTGTTGACGGCGACCAACTATCTCGTGCTGGCGTTGGCTCTGTTCATCAGTGCGTTCTCGCTGCCCGAAGACATTAAGAACAAGACGCTTTACACGATCGTCACGAAGCCGGTTCGGGCGACGGAGATCGTGCTCGGACGGATGCTCGGGTTCGTCGCCATGGGGACCGTCATCCTGGTTCCGATGGGTTTACTGAGTTACTTGTTTGTGACTCGCGGTTTAGATCACACTCACGCCGAGGTCGCGGATGTGCGCGAGCTCGCATCGGGCGGTTTCGAGGGTGAAACGGACTACACGCGGTTTCACTCGCATCACTTCGAACTCAACGAAGACGGCGAAGGCGTGACAGACATGGTTCGCGGCCACCGTCACGTGGTGACCAAGAACGCCGATGGCAGTTTCCGTGTTGGTCGTCCGCAAGGCGCTTTGCGTGCTCGCGTGCCGTCCTACGGCAGTTTGGTGTTCCGGGACCGTTCCGGGAACCTTCAAGAAGAGGGAATTGACGTCGGCAACGAGCGTCTGGCCGGTGGTTACGGTAGTGCCGGGATCGCCCGTCTGATCGGTGTCGCTCACGGGACGCGAAAGATCGAACACGGTTACGTCGAAGGCGGCGGCCTCGGCACGGCTGAGTACACGTTCTCAGGTGTTACCAAAGATCGTTATGGCAGCAGCATTCCGGTCGACCTCTCGTTGCGAGCCTATCGTTCGTACAAGGGAAACATCGAAAAAGGGATCCGCGGCTCGATCACGATGAAGCACCCGAGCAAGCCGATCGAGAGCAATCCGATCGGATTCACGGTGAACGAATACGAAGTCGATCAGAAGTTCTTGCCGATCGAAGTCGAAGGCACCAACGGTAACAAAACCGAGATGCTCAACGTGTTTGAGGATTTGGTCGACGAGAAAGGTCGGATGACCATCGTTGTCCGTTGTCTCGACGATTCCCAGTATTTGGGGATGACCCCCGCGAGTGTTTATTTGCGTCCGACAGACCACTCGTTCGCATGGAACCTGGCCAAAGCCTACATGTCGATCTGGTTGCAGATGACCATGGTGACCGCTTTTGGTGTCATGTTTAGTACGTTCTTGACCGGTCCTGTGGCGATGGTCGCAACCGCGGTGTGTGTGTTGCTCGGATTCTCTGCGGAGCAGGTATACGACACGCGGCATTACATCGATGCCGGAATCGAGCGGGGTGGTGGACCGATCGAATCGATGGTTCGTCTGCTCAAACAGGACGCCATGACGACCCAACTCGATGTCGACACCGTAGCTGCTAAGGTGATCAAAACGGCGGATGCGGGAATCGTTTACACGCTCGATGCGATCGCAACGGCCCTGCCGAACCTGCCCAAGATGGTGAACACCGCAGAATTTGCGGCATCCGGGTTCGATATTTTCGGTGCGCTCCTCGCACGTCATGCGGTGGCGACGTTGGGCTATGTCCTGTTCGCTTTTCTAATCAGCTATTTTACTCTGAAAGCACGTGAGATCGCGGCATGAATCGCACGACTCAATTTCGTCGGAAACTTACTTACCTGACCATCTTGGTCGTGATGTTGATCCCGCTCTACCTGCTCGGCCAGCCCGCTGGCGGTGGTAGCGATGGCGGTGGTCGGCTCGCGCAGATGCGGGACGAGTTCGATATTTCTGAGAGTGATCTCGGCGAGATCAGCCCGGCCAGCGAAACGATGAAGCTCGCGTCCTTAGGGATGCGTGGAGTCGCCGCGTCGCTGTTGTGGAAGAAGTCGCACGAGTATCGCGTGATGCATGAGTGGGATCGTCTCAAGGCATCACTCAATAACATCGCATTGTTGCAACCGCACTTTGACAAGGTTTGGGAATTCCAAGCTCACAACCTCGCGTACAACGTTTCGACGGAGTTTGATGATTACCGTCAACGTTACGAGATGGTCCGTGAAGGAACCGAGTTTTTGACGAAGGGCGTCAAGCAAAACCGTAAGGCTCCACGATTGATTTGGTACACCGGTTGGTTCTATGGATCCAAACTCGGTCTCTCGGACGAGAAAAAACAGTTCCGTCGCTTGTTCGCCGATGATGAGGTTTTGCACGAAAACCTGCGAGAACAAGGCATCGATGTCGAAGGTCCCGAGGCTCTTGGTCCCTTCCGCAAACCTGATAATTGGCTGATCGGTCGGTTGTGGCTCAACTCGGGTTACGATTTGGTGGAAGCCGGTATTCCGATTCGCCGTCAGACGCCAATCAACTTCTACGAGACCGGTCCTAAGTGGCGGATCAAGCACGCCGAGGCGATCGAGAGCGAAGGCGTTCTCAATGACCAAGCTCAAGAAGCTTGGCAGCGGGCATCCGAAGACTGGAAAGGTCTCGGCGAACGCTCGATCCCGACGACCGCGTCGTTCACGATCAAGATGGGGCAGATCGGCGAGCTGCAACGCCGCAGAGCCGAAGCAATTGAAGAGATTCGTAAGATCGCAAAGCCGGCATACGAACGCGCTCAAGAGTCTCTCATCACGACGCTGGATCCGGTTATCCAAGATGCGTTGCGGACACCCGTGGAAGATCGCACGAAATCGCAGCAGTCGATTGCGGACAACTATACGGGAAGCTTAGTGCCGGATTTGAACACCGTTGCTCGCGAGGCCGCTCCGAATGTCCGCTTACGAGTGCTGCAATTGGTCGACCTCGTGAAAGACCTCGATGAACGCATCACGAAAACAGACGGTCACCGCAAGCAGATCAACTATGCCTACTGGGAAACGCTCGCGTTGGCAGAGCAAGAGGAACGGACTGTTAACGCCCGTCGGTTGATCTACGAAGCCGAGCAAGCTCTCAGCAAAGAAGGTGAACTCGAAGAGTCGATTCGCTTGTACGAAGAATCGTTCGAGCAGTGGGCAGAGATCTTTGACGACTATCCAATTCTCGTGATCGATGACAGTGCGCAGGACTTATTCGAATCGATTCGGGATTACATGAAGGCGACCGACTCGGACGAACTTCCTGAGGATTTCCCGCTGAGAACGTTCGTGGAACTGATGGGTGAGTACGGCGACGTCAACCCACAGATGTACGAGGAAGTCCGCAAGACGCAGCAAGAGAAGTTGGCTGCGAGAAAGGCGGAACTTGCCGAGGAAGAACGCAAACGCGAAGAAGAGTTGCTCAAAGAAGAAGCCGCTCAGAAGGCCGCTGCCGAGGAAGCTGAGATGAAGGACGAGCCTGCCGCCGCCGTGGAGGAAGTCACGGAAGTGGAAGAATCTGCCGAGATGGAAGAACCGGCCGAGGCCAGTGAGTCCGAGGCCAGCGAGCCTGAGTCGAACGAGGCTGAGGCTGATAAAGCGGATGCCGAGCAACCCGAAGCCGATTCGGGAGAGGAATCGGCTGATGAATCTCCCGAGATGACTGAGGAGGCGGAATCCGGCGACAGCGAACCTGCCTCCGAAGTTGAGGAAGTATCATCGGAATCGGTCGAGGAAACCCCCGCCGAGGCCGGTGAAACGGCCGAGACCGCTGAACCTACCGACGGCAGTGAGTCTGTTGAAGTCGTCGAGGGAAGTTGATTGTTTTAATGCTCTTTTTAGCGGAACGGCGCAAGCGGGCTGTTGTTTTAAGCGCCGTGTTTTATGTCCTG
>NZ_JAMQBK010000006.1 GCF_023701485.1 Aporhodopirellula aestuarii | reverse complement strand
TGTGGGTAATGACAAGGACTTGCGTCCATGGCTAATGCCTGTCGTGCCGTTGGCACTGGGGTGGATGACGTCGTCGGAAGACCTCTCGCTCACGCTGCAAACCGGACTCCCAACTCCCAACTCCCAACTCCCAACTCCCAACTCCCAACTCCCAACTCGTAGCTCGTAGCTCGTAGCTCGTAGCCCAGCGTTCAAAACTCCGATTTCTCTTGGGCGTTTTCGTCGTAGCGGATGTAGGCGAAATAGCAGAACGCGACGGAGAGGGCGGGTAAGGCGAGAAGGAAGAACCAACTTAAAAAAATCGAGAGCGCCAGCAGCATGGTCAGGTACCCCAGCCACACGTACCAGGTATCTCGCCAAAGTCCTCTCAGTGGTCCCATCAATCTTTCTCCGCTTTGTCGCTATTAATTCTGAGTTGTTCGGTACCGAGTCGATGACAAACTCCATCCCGACTCCCACCGTGAACCCGGCAGCTTTTGTACACCACCCATCGATTCCTACCCGCAGCCTCGATTTGGTTTGCAGGCACTCGATCGCGACTGACAAACGCGGCCCTCGTACTCGAAAAGGTGGATGCGAGCGGCAAAGTATAGCGATCAACCGCAATTCCGACTAAGCCTAAATCAACGGCACCGCGACAAACATACCGGCCCAAGTTTTATCGCCCCGATGCATGCAAGCAGCGATTGGGAACGAGCCTGGGTTGGCCAAAATGTTTCCATGGCTCAAACGTCAATGCAAGTTATCATTCAAAAATGACCACTGCGACAATTCGTCCACTCCACCGTTGTTCGGATTTCTCCGAACTCTTTTAGTAGCCACACCAGGCGGCCGCCCGCCAGTCTGAGGAGAACGGATCGTTCAGTCCCAGCTCAGGCTGCCGGCGGATTGGTATTCAGTGACTCGGGTTTCAAAGAAGTTTTTCTCTTTTGCCAAATCCATCGTTTCGCTCATCCACGGAAACGGGTTTTGCGATTCATATTGCTTGGCCAGTCCGATGCGCTCTAAACGGCGGTCGGCAATATATTGGACGTAGTCGCGGAACATCGACTCGTTGAGCCCCAAAATCCCACCGGGCAAACAATCGGCAGCGTACTCGATTTCTAACTCCACCGCCTGTTTGACTCGTTCGATCATGGCGGCCTGGAATTCTTCGGTCCACAAAGCCGGGTTCTCGCTCTTGATGCCGTTGATTAGGTCGATACCAAAGTTCAAGTGAATGGTTTCGTCGCGAAGGATGTACTGGAATTGTTCCCCGATCCCGGTCATCAAGTTCCGTCGGTGAAAGGACAGCATCATCACAAATCCCGTATAGAAAAACACGCCTTCCATGATCAAGTAATAACCGATCAAATTTTTGAGAAACGTTTGTGCCCCTTCGTCCGTCGATGTGGTGAAGTTGGGATCGAGCACCTCCGCAGTGAGTTCGGTTTCAAACGCATCTTTGCGGGCGATCGAAGGGACTTCGTGGTACATGTTGAAGACTTCCCCTTCGTCGAGACCGAGACTATCGACGACGTAGAGGAACGTGTGCGAATGCACCGCCTCCTCAAACGCTTGACGCAGCAGATATTGGCGACATTCAGCATTGGTGACGTGTTTAAAGATCGCCAGCACAAGGTTATTGCCGACCAAACTCTCAGCGGTCGAAAAGAATCCGAGGTTCCGCATGATGACGTGGCGTTCAGAATCTGACAGCCGATCACTGCGCCACGTTTCGATGTCCTTGGTCATCGGGACTTCCGTCGGCATCCAGTGGTTGGCACATCCGTTTTGGTAGTGCTCCCACGCCCAGTGATATTTCAGCGGCATGAGTTGGTTGACGTCGACTTGGTTGCAGTTGATCAGTCGTTTTTGGGCGGCAGAAAATCGTTTGCTGTTGATTTCCGAGGTGGCTTGGTTCGTCATCGTTTACATTCTTGGGTCGGTTGGGATCGGACAGGTAGACCGCGAACGCAGCCACACGGCCAGTGATAGCCGCGTGGGCAATAGTTCGGGACCGGATAAAAGTTCATCGTGTGCGGAAAGATGGGTCGCGAGAAAAGGTCCATCTCGCGACGGCAAGTCGAAACCGCCTGCGTCGGTCAAGACGATCAGACTTCCGTTGGGTTCGACCCGCTGCCAGGAACGAGCGATGCCGGGCGTGTGCGTCGTGCGAAACGCCCGTTCGATCCAGTGGCTGTAGAATCGCATGATGCTCAAGCGGCGTTACTGACACGCTTCGCAATCAGGGTTATCGACGTCACAAACCTGGGCGGGTTGTCGTTCGTGGGTGATCAAGTCGACATCGCCGCGGTCGATTCGAATGCCGCTCGATTCACTCTGCGATTTCATCCATCGTGGTTGGATACCAAACCGATTCACATCGACGGTCGATTTTTCGACCTGGGTCGCCGCGAGCGAACGCAAATAGTACGTTGTCTTGAGCCCCTGCTGCCACGCGGCCCGGTACATCGCGTCGATCGCTTTGCCACTCGGTGCGGAAAGGTACAAGTTCAACGATTGCCCCTGGTCGATCCACTTTTGGCGACGAGCCGCGGCGGCAATCAACCAATGCGGTTCGATTTCAAACGCGGTGGCGAACAACCGACGAAGCTGCTCGGGCATGATCGCGATCTCCCCCACCGCGCCATCGTAGTACTTCAGTGCATCAACCATCTCGGCGTTCCAAAGCGAGTGTTCTTTGAGACAGTTGACCAAGGCCGTATTCACTTGGGTGAACTCACCCGACAGGTTGCTCTTCGAGTAGAGCTGTTTGTAGGTCGGTTCGATCGACTGCGTCACACCGACGATTGTCGAAATCGTCGCCGTCGGTGCGATCGCCAAACAGTTACTATTTCGCATTCCATGTTGGGCGATCGACTCCCGCACGATGTTCCAATCGAGGGTGCTGCCCCGGTCGACATCGATCGGTTCACCGCGATGTTCGGCCAACAGATCGATCGTGTCGATCGGCAACAAACCACAATCCCATTTGGATCCGGCGTAGGACTGATACTTGCCGCGTTGTTTGGCCAGTTCGCTCGAAGCGAGGATCGCGTAATAGCTGATCGCTTCCATGCTCATGTCAGCGAACGCGACCGCATCATCGCTCGCATAGGGCATGCCTATTTTGTGCAGCGCGTCTTGAAATCCCATCAGCCCCAAACCGACCGGCCGATGGCGCAGGTTCGCGTTGCGTGCTTCGGGAGTGGGGTAGAAATTGATGTCGATCACGTTGTCGAGCATTCTCATCGCGATCTGTATCGTGCGGCGAAGCAACTCATAATCGAGCCGGCCGTCGACGATGTGAGCTCCGAGATTGATCGAGCCTAGGTTGCAAACTGCGGTTTCATCAGGACTCGTGTTGAGCAGAATCTCAGTGCACAGGTTGCTGCTGTGGACGACACCGGCGTGATCCTGGGGTGAGCGAACGTTGGAGGGATCTTTAAATGTCACCCAAGGGTGCCCGGTCTCGAACAGTCGCGTCAGCATCTTTCGCCAGAGATCCGTCGCCGCAACGGTTCGATGCAACCGCAGCTTTCCTTCTTTGGCATCCGATTCGTGTTGCTCGTAGCGTGTCTTGAAATCGATTCCATAGGTGTCGTGCAAATCCGGCACTTCGTCAGGGCTGAAAAGTGTCCACGAACCGCCGTCGCGAACCCGCTGCATGAACAGGTCCGGAATCCATGCGGCGGTATGCATGTCGTGCGTTCGCCGCCGATCGTCGCCGGTGTTCTTTCGTAGGTCGAGGAATTCTTCAAAGTCCAGGTGCCATGGTTCCATGTAGGCACACACGGCACCCTTGCGTTTGCCGCCTTGGTTTACCGCGACGGCGGCGTCGTTGACGATTTTGAGAAACGGAATCACGCCTTGACTTTCGCCGTTGGTGCCTTTGATCCGGGCTCCAGTCGCACGGATGTTCGTCCAGTCGTTGCCGAGCCCACCCGCCCACTTCGACAACACCGCGTTGTCACCGACGGATTTGAAGATGTGCTCCAAGTCATCTTGGACCGTGGTCAGATAACAACTGCTCAATTGCGGATTCTGTGTTCCCGAGTTGAACAGCGTCGGCGTGGCGGTCGTGTAGCGGAAACTCGACAGCAATTCATAAAACTCGATTGCCCGGCCTTCGCGGTCGTCGGTTTCAGCAAGAGCCAGTCCCATCGCGACTCGCATCCAAAAATACTGCGGCGTTTCGATCCGCCGCCCATCTTTATGAAGCAAGTATCGATCGTAGATGGTTTGCAATCCCAGATACTGAAACTGCGTGTCGCGTTCAGGCGACAAAGCATCAGACAACCGCCGGAGGTCAAAGCCGCGTAGTTCTTCCGACAATCGATCACAGCGGATTCCCTCGATGATGTAGTGTTCGAATTGTTCGTGATAGACGGTTTCAAAATCATCGGCAAACTGGGATTTGCCGAGTGATTGTTGGTAGATGATCCATCGCTGCAACTGCGCGGCGAGGGCATCGTATGCCGGGTCCCGCTCGATGCGGCTACGGGATGAAAGCACGAGGGCGCGAGTAATATCGTTGGGCGTCATCCCGTCAAACGCACCACGAATGACTTCGGCGATGATTTCGTTCGCATCGATTTCGGGCAGGTGCGATTCGGGGCAACGCTCCAGGAAACGGACCAAACGATCAGGGTCAAACGGCACCCTCACGCCGGGTTCCAGCTCAACTTCGATACGGTTGGTGTTGGGCACCGCATCAATGCTATCGAGTCCACGAACTTCTCCGCGAACCGCCCGGATGCGGGCGTGTTCGGTGCGGTACAAGATATACCGGCGGGCGACGTGGAAATGCTGTCGCTGCATCAATCCGATTTCAACAACGTCTTGAATCTGCTCGACGTTGATCGAGCCCCCTGGGCTGATCGAACCTCCCGAACCGATTGACTCGGCGAGTTCGGTCACTTGATCGATGATCGCCTCGATGTCGCGATCGATTTCGGACGGCAACGGTTGAGATTCGTCCAATGGCATCTCCGCCCGGAACGCTTTTTGGATCGCTTGATGAATCCGCTCGCGGTCGAATTCCGATTCACGTCCGTCTCGTTTGCAAACCATCCATGTGGATGCCAATGTGGATGTTTGTTCGGCCGTCCAACCCATGCCAACGTTTCCTATGATTGCGCACGCACCTCGTGAGTTCAGCTTCACGTGGCGATGCATCGGTTCGGCGGGTTCACGCAACAACACACAACGGTGCTAACAGACAGTCGTCGTGCAGTTAACGGTGTTACAGGTGGTGCGGCAAACCGGCGTTTCATTGGTCAGCGAATCGCAGTCGATGCGCGGTCGTATCGCACGATCCGGCATAAAGAAATTCGCTGCAACGTCCGCCCCAATCCGAGAGGGCACTTAACGTCTATTTCGTGGTAGGTCTTCTGACTTACTGCCGTCCGATTTCCCGACCTTCTCGCCGAATTTTTTCGGCAATGGCCTTTCAAAAGAGAAAGGGAAATACGTTTCGGATGCCGTAGCACCCGAGGCAGTTCACAGCGGCTGGACCATCCCGGAATCACACCGGAGTTCCCTGTTCACCTGCTAACAAGAATTGCTAGCAAGTCACCACGAACGGGCGAAGTATTGATCAACCGACGCAAATTGTCAACGCGAAGTCGACAAAGTTTGATTTCGAGCAAAGTAAGCCGAATCGGGCTTGCGTCAAATCACGCCGGTGCTGGTCTCGGCCGGTTGGAGAAACCGTAAATGATGGGCCGCGTGGCAGGCGTGGATCCGTTCGATCATTTCTCGTGATTGCTTGCCGAATGCAGGGTGCGGTGCGTAGTCGCCAACATGAGCGTGGAAACGCTCGACACTCTTCGCAAACGCATCCACTTCGGCCGCGTCGTTCACGTCAGCGGGCGGGACAAAGATCGAAGCCGTGCGAATGCCGCGAGGCGAATCGTTACCGAGTACTTTGGGAAGCAGCAGCCTACGCATTACCGGACGCATGAACACGAATAACGACATCCATTTCGGATAGCCGTCCACACTCGGGTCTTGCACCAAAATCAAGTGGCGACAAATTTGCCCGAGTGACCAGTTGCCTTGACGCGTGTACCCACTGCGAAGCAACTCGCGGGCCTCGTCGACAGCGGCGCCCAAGTGATCGAATCGCAGCTCACGTAGTTCGCTCATGAGATTGGTTCTTCCGATCTTTTAGGTGATAGTGAATCGAGAACGCGAACGACAACCTTTCCTCGGACGTGTCCGGTCTCGATATGCCGGATCGCGTCCGGTGTTTCGCAAAGCGTGTAAGTCCGATCAATGAGCGGTCGCACTTGGGCCTGTTCAATGAACTTCATCAAGACACATAAGTCGTCATGATTGGGAGACGATAGATATCGACGCAGATTCTGCTTGAGCAATGGCGACAACAACAACGGCTTGATCAAACGGATGAACATCGCGATCCCCTTGGCACCGGTGCCGCTGTTGAGTATCAGCATCCCAGTGGGCTTGAGCACACGACGACATTCCGAAAGCGAGCGGTTTTCGATGTTGTCAAAAATGACGTCGTATCGGGCGCCGCCCAACGTGAAATCCTCTCGGTCGTACGCGATCACATGATCCGCACCGAGCGAGCGAACCGTGTCCACGTTTGCTTCACGGCAGACCCCCGTCACGATTGCACCATATGACTTGGCGATTTGTACGGCGTAGCTCCCGACGCCACCGGATGCTCCGTTAATCAGCACGTGTTGTCCTGGTTGCAGCTTGGCAACATCGCGGAGCGCATGCAGCGCCGCGAGACCGGATGTCGGCACCGCGGCGGCATCGGCAAAGGAAACGTGGGCGGGTTTTACCGCGAGTGTGTTTTCGTTGACCGAAACAAACTCGGCACACGAACCGAAGCAGGCTCCGAACACCTCATCACCGGGGTGGAACCGCGTCACGTTTTTGCCGATCGATTCCACTGTCCCCGCAACATCGAATCCTGGGACGCCGTATTTGGGCTTGAGGAGTCCCGTCGCGATCCGCATCAGCAGCGGAGTTCCTCGAACGCCAAAGCAATCACCGACGTGCAGCCCGGCGGCGTGGACTCGCACCAGTACCTCGTCATCCCCAACGTTTGGTTTCGCGATGTCGGTCACTCGAAGGCCATCGGGAGAACCGTATTTCTCTTGATAGGCCGCCTTCATCGTTTGCTCGTCGGATTGCCGCACCGGTTGGTCCGCTCGCACGAAACCGGACGTGTGGAGGCTGTGCTTATGGACGTTTTGAGGTGCGAGAACATTGGAATTCATGGCATTTTCCGATCGCGAGGAGGCGATTGATACTTACGCTGTAAGTTGCACGCAAGTGATACTACGCTTACGCTGTAAGTGAGTCAAGTTTGAAACGCAATTTTTCGGTGAAGCTGCCGCGAGGAGAATGCATGACCAAGGCCAAAAAGGGAGTGAGACGCCGGACCGCGTTGACGAAGGATCGCGTCTTGTCGGCGGCCGTGAAGCTTGCGGACTCGGAAGGCATTGAATCGCTGTCGATGCGGAAACTCGCCTCTCGGCTGCGGGTCGAAGCCATGTCGCTGTACAACCACGTCGCCAACAAGGATGAGATTCTCGACGGCATCGTCGACAAGATCGTGAGCGAAATTGAGGTGCCCACGGTCGGCGGCGATTGGCGTGTCGAAATGCACCGTCGCTCCACGTCGGCTCATGAAGTCTTGATGCGACACCAGTGGGCAACGATGCTGATCGTGTCCCGAGTCAACGTCGGCCCTGCCATGTTGCACTTCGTCGACTCCACGATCGGATGTCTGGTCGAGGCAGGATTTTCGTATGCAGCCGCCGATCATGCCTGGAACGCGATCGATAGTTACGTGTACGGCTTCACGTTGCAGAAGCTGAACTTCCCGTTTGCTCCAGAGGAGTACGCCGAAGTTGCCAAAGCGTATCTGCCACAAATCCCTGAGGAACAATACCCGTACCTGCACGGCATGTCGCAAGAAGTGATCGCGGGACGTCACGACGGGTTGCATGACCTTGAATTCGGATTGAAGCTAATTCTCGATGGTCTTGAGGAGTTGCGGGGAAGTTAAAGTCAGGGTGCCGACGCATTCATGAGTACGCCAGCACGTAAGATTTCTTGACGTCTTCCGCAACGCTCGAACTCGATTTCGTCAAAAAACGCCCAGGGCGAAATACGGATCTTGATACGATCCACTGCCCTGGACGTTTGTGATTACGTCTCAATGAGTTCGCTATTTCACGAGTTCTTCGAGACCGGCATCGTTGGCGGGGCGTGCGCCCAGAGGCCAATGAAACTTGCGATCGGATTCGTCGATGGCGTAGTCGTTGATGCTGGCTTCACGCCGTCGCATCAGTCCGTCGTCGTCGAACTCCCAGTTTTCATTGCCGTAGGCGCGGAACCATTTGCCCGACGCGATGCGGTATTCGTACTGAAACCGAACCGCAATCCGGTTGTCAGTGAATGCCCACAATTGTTTGGCGAGCCGGTATTCTTGTTCGGCGTCCCATTTCCCGGTGAGGAAGGCAACGATCTGATCACGTCCTTGGACGAACGAGTCGCGGTTGCGCCACTGGCTGTTGACGCTGTACGCCAACGCGACGCGGTTCGGATCTCGGGTGTTCCAGGCGTCCTCGGCCGCCCTCACTTTCGCGATGGCGGTCTCGCGAGTAAAAGGCGGCCGGATGTCGGTAGGTTTCGGCATCTTGGTTCTCAATTACTTTCGGTGTAACGCTTGGTGAATCGCCGGCGTCCTACGACGCCAAACTGCACGCGTCGCTGTGGCAACTGTGCGAGTCCGCTGGCGTGTCCGACGTGATCTTTTCCGCGACGGGAAAGTCGATCGCTGTTTGCGCGACGTGATTGAAGTAGTTCGTCAGAATGTTCAAAGCCGCGTTGGCAATGACTTCGGCGAACTCCGCATCGGTGACCCCCGCGTCACGAGCCGCGGTGATTTCGGCGCCGGAGACGAAGCCGCGTTTTTCGATCAGTTGCGATGCGAAGACCAAGATCGCATTGGTCTTTGCGTCTGAGGACGAAGCGAGGCGAGCGGCACGAATTTGATCAGCGGAGAGACCGTTCATCTTGGCGATCGCGGTGTGGGCACTGAGGCAGTAATCGCAGGAATTGGCCTGCCCGACGGTGAGTGCGATCTGTTCTCGTGTTGGGGCGGAGAGTTCTCCTTCGCTCAACGCGCCGCTGAACTTCAAATACGCATCGAGCACGGCGGGTGAGTTTGCCATCACTCGCATCAGGTTGGGCGTCATGCCCAGCTTCGCCTTGACGCCATCGAGAAGTTCTTTGGCTTGGCCGGTCGCTTGGGCTGGGTTCACGGTTTCGATTCGGGACATGGGTGGACTCCTTGAGGATCCAGGTGATTGAAGAAAGTTCCAGAAACGTTCCTGGCGTTGCGTAAGCTTTTAGGCACAATCCGTGCCGATTGCATTGCGCAAGTCGCAAGTGGCTGTTACGAAAGGGCTTAGGGCTTTCCTGGAGGCTCCCTTGCGAGCACGACATCTCGTGCTTTCACGAAAACTCGTTGTCGCACCACGAAAAGTCGTGTATGAAGTGGTCATGATTGACAGCCACGTTCCCCTGATCCGCGATCCCAAAGCGTTGTTGTTGGCGATGGCCCAGCAGCGGAGCGTCACGGACGTTTTGCGGTTGGTGGTTGACGATATGGCGGGGTCTCAAGCGGTCGCGCTAGCACGGATTTGGTTGATCCGACCAGGCGAAGGTTGCCCAACCTGTCCGATGCGTTCGGAATGTCCCGATCAAACAAGTTGTCTTCATCTGGTCGCCAGCGGCGGCGGTTCGGTCGTCGATCCTGACGCCGACTTGAGCCGAATCGATGGGATGTTTCGTCGCTTTCCGCTGGGCATTCGCAAGGTCGGCCGGATCGCCTCGACCGGCGTTGCACTCGAGGTGCCCAGCATAGAGGGCGAACCCGATTGGTTGGTCAGTCCACAATGGGCGGAGACGGAAAGCGTTCGTGGGTTTGCCGGGCAACCTTTGGTTCATCGAGGTCAGGTGCTCGGAGTGCTCGCCGTATTTTCCCGCACCACGATTGGTGACTCGTGTTTGGTATGGCTGCGAATGATCGCCGACCATGTCGCGTCCGCGATCGCCAACGCTCAGGCGTGGGAAGAGATCGAGTCGCTACGTGATCGTTTGGAACTCGAGAACGACTATTTGCAAGAAGAACTGCGTGGCGAATCATTCGGCGAAATGATCGGCCAGAGCGATGCGTTGCAAACCGTGACCCAACAAATCTCGTTGGTCGCTCCGACGGATTCGACCGTCTTGGTGATGGGCGAAAGTGGTACGGGGAAGGAACTGGTTGCGCGCGAAATCCACGCCCGTTCTTCACGTCAAGAACGTCCGTTGATCAAAGTTAATTGTGCAGCGATCCCGCGGGAACTGTACGAAAGCGAGTTCTTTGGACATACCAAGGGCAGCTTTACCGGAGCACTTCGAGATCGGATCGGACGGTTCGAGTTGGCCGACGGTGGGACGTTGTTTCTCGACGAGATCGGTGAGATTCCGCTGGACTTGCAGAGCAAACTGCTGCGGATTCTCCAGGAAGGCGAACTCGAACGAGTTGGCGAAGAACAGACGCGAAAGGTGGACGTACGCATCATCGCCGCGACCAATCGTGATTTAAAAGCGGAGGCGGAAGCGGGACGTTTTCGTCTCGATTTGTACTATCGATTGAGCGTGTTCCCAATCGAGTTGCCACCACTGCGAAAGCGCAAGGAAGACCTCGCGATACTCGCCGAACACTTGATCGGCAACCTCTCGCGGCGTTTGGGACGGCATCCCCCACGGCTGACTCAAGCAAACGTGATCGAACTGAACCGATACGATTGGCCCGGCAACATCCGAGAACTGCAACATATTCTCGAACGAGCGTTGATCACGTCGCCGAAGGGAAAGCTGCGGTTGGACCTCCAGCCATCTGCCAAGCCGATCACAAGCGCGGCCCCCGATCGTGCATCAGGTGAAATCTTAACGGCATCGCAACTGCGGACACTGGAGGCTGACAACATCCGGCGTGCATTGGCGGAATGCGATGGCAAAGTCTACGGTAACACCGGCGCCGCGGCTCTGCTCGGGATGAAGCCCACGACGCTCGCATCACGAATCAAGAGTCTTGGAATTAAGACGTAGGAACTCTTGACCACCAAACGTTATCGGCTTTTTGCGGTGGGACTGCTCCGGGAGGTGTAGAATGTCGGAAGTGCATCGATCCGTCTGTGGAGTGAATGATGATCAATCGAAGACAGTTTGCAATCTCGAGTACCGCGATGCTCGGTTCCCTCACGGCGGACCTTGATCGTTGTGCTGTTGCCGAAGAGCGTGGTTTGACGCAGCAGCGATTGGTGGAACTCGGTCTCAATGCGTTGGCACGAGCTCCCGAACGAAGCTATTTCGCAGACGGGCACCGGGGTGCGTCGATGATTTCGGCGCACCTGATGTGTGTCGATAACGATTTGGGCGAATCGACAACGAATCGCATTGTTGAACTTTTCGATCGCAATTGGGCGTCGACAAAACTTTGCGATCCCTTTCCTCCCGGAGATCCGGTCGACGATGCTGCCGAACGTATCGGCAAGAAGTTGGCTGAGGGCGGTGGTGTGCTTCGCGAAGTCGGTCATGATGCCATCTTTGCCATGCATGCAATCAAAGGCTTCCGCATGCTGCCCGAGTCCGCGACGGCGGAGCGGGTCGAAGGCGTATGCAATCTCATTGGCGAATTTAAACCGTGGCGCGACATGGCGCCATCTGACGACGTGGAGCCGCCTCCATTTTCGGATGAGGTCGCGTCATCGCGTTTTGTCTTGAAAGAAGCCAGTGACGCGATCGATCGCTTCACCGGGTTCGGGCAAGGGTTTGCCGGTCACATGTTGACTTTCGGTCAATCGCTCGTCGAGATGGCGGCGATGGGACACATCGAATGGGCAGAGAGTTGTCGCACGGCATTTCATAAATACGTGACCGTGACCCGGTTGGGGCCGCAATCGGGCGATCGCAAGATCAAAGATCACCGGACCAGCCAACTGCGACCAGACGACACCGAATACTGGATAAAACGGGGTGACAAAACGCTCGGGATCGGGCACGTCTTCAAATATCCGTACGCCTACTACGACTTATTAGCACGCGCAAATGCCCCCGAATTAGAACGCGAGCTTGACGCGAAAGCGTGGCAAATTTTCTAGTCGATTAGCTATCTAGAATCGCCTCAATATTTTCGAGGGGACGTCCCACCGCCGCTTTGCCATCGTGGATGACGATCGGGCGTTCGATGAGTTTTGGATTGGCCGCAAGCGTGGCGATCCACTCGCGATTGGACAGTTTCTTGTCGGCCAGTCCGAGCTCTTTGTAGAGTTTTTCGCCTTTGCGAACAATCGCCTCGGTCGACACACCGAGCAACTTGATGATGCGAGTGAGTTCCTTCTCGCTCGGTGGATCATCGAGATATTTCACCACTTCAAAATCGACACCGCGAGATTCGAGCAACGAAACAGCGGCACGAGATTTGGAACAACGTGGATTGTGGAGGATGGTGGTCATGGACGGAGGAGCTTGAGAATCGAACAGTTTAGAATCGTCGAAAACCGATCGGAACATATTGTCTCAAGACAATCAACTGGTGGTCACCATCGTTCTCGCACCGTCACCCCACAGTCGCCCATTTGCTCCGCAAATAGCCCGCTCGGCTCAACAAATGACTCACGATGGCGGAGGGTGTTAAGCAGGTCTGCAGGANNTCACGATCAGCGGAATTGTCGTTCTACCGAATCACTTCTATGTACCTGCTTAAAGCACAGGGGACCATCCGCGGGGGAGGTTGATTGTATTACTGCAGGATTTCAAAAGTAGCGAATCGGCGCGAGCCGTCCGGTGACTCGGGACCGGACGGCTCGCGCCGTTCCGCTAAAAAAGGCACTTAAACAATCGACGTTCCGAGCGGATGGGCGACTATTTGACTCTCAGTCGAATCCGGCGGCGCGGGGGACGTCAGTTTGTGAGTCCGATGGTTTTCCGTCTGAATCATTGAGTTCAGGGAAAAACCGGTAGTAGTTGTCGTAAGTAAACTTGGATACGGACTCGTGCATCTTTTTGCCGAGTTGTTTCATGTGTTCCCTTGCTTCGGCCTGGTCCCCGATCAGCAGCCTGTATCGGTTGGTCGAGAGAGTCGTGTCTTCACTATCGATCAATTTTAGTTTGACATGGAAAACGGCATCCACCGAATCTGCGATCGGCCAATCGATGTCCGTGATCATCGCGGAGGAATCTGGGGCGATTTGGTCGACCGGAATCGTTTGAGTGGCGAGAACTTGGTCGTGATCATCGCAAAAAGACAATTCGACTTGGCAGTTCTCATGCGATTCGAACCGATCGTTGACGATCCATAACTTGCCTGCAAAGGATTCGCCCGCGTGCCAACGACGGCGATCGAACTGCAAACTCACTAGCAGCGGCTGATAGGCCCGTTTGACGAATTCATAAGAGCGTTTGGGTTGTTGGTAATTGTCGACGATTCCCCACTTCATGTCCGGCCAGTAGGTGATGTAGTGGCACAGTGCGATTCCGCTGACGCGTGGCTTGCCCCGACGGAAGTGTTCGACGGACAACTGAAAAATCGTTCCCTGGGAATCTTGAGTGGCATTGACAAACTCCTCTAACGATCCGGTGCGTTCATCACCGAAGGTGTCGTAGTTTTGCATTCGCAACCGATCGAGGTCCGCCCAGTGGTGTCCCCAACTCGGTCCAGGTGGCCAGAGTTCGTCTTCGGGAATGAATTTGCGGAGGCTTTCGACGTTGGGCACCGATGTGATCGCGAGTTCGGGAACGATCGGGAAGTCCAATTCGCTGTACCAGTCTTCCATCAGCCATCGGCCCATCGAATAAAAATAGGCGAGAGCATGAACGGCTTCCTTGGGTTTGTAACCGACGCTTTGTGAAACCGGGCAGGTCAGCGGTGAGTCGGGCACGTAGGGAAGGTCGATATGTTGTTGCAGTCGGCGGCCCAATTCATCCAGGAATCTCTTCGTGAACTCAGCATCCGACGCACGCAGAAAGGCTTCTTCACCGCCTTCGATCAAGATCAAACAAGGATGGTTGCGACGTTCTCGAATGACTGCGACGGCTTCCTCGTAAATCCGCTCGATGAACGCCTCGTCCTGCGACAAGTTCGCCGTGCCCAGAGGAATGACATCTTGCCAAACCGTGATACCGGCCTCGTTGCAGTACTGATAGAACTCAGGGATTTCGGGCGGGTGCCAGCCGAAGATTCGGATGTTGTTCATGTTGGCGTCTTTGGCCATCTCAATGAGCTTTTTGTATTCAGCCGTCGACGTCCGTCCGACAAAGATGTCCGGCGGCCCGCCCCAACATGCCGAGCGGATGAAGTGACGTTTGCCATTGAGCATCACGGTGCGAGGAAAGCTGACTTCGTCTTTCGTGAAGCCTGGATTCCACTCCATTTTGACTTCGCGGATACCAAACGTTGTTGAAGTGCGATCGAGCTCCGAGGCTTGGTCGGTGATCGAAACGTTTGCGGTGTAGAGATTCGGGTCACCTAAATCCCAGGGCCACCACAGCTTTGGAGCTGCGATCGTGACGGCCTGATGGATCGTTTGCTTGCCGGGTTGGATAGTTCGATCGCCCGAAATGTGAATCGGCTCGCAGTCGAAGTTGTGTCCTTCCAGCGTCACATTGACGGCGACTTCACGTGGATCTTTGGCGACGTTTTCGACGGTCATTTCAATGTCGAGGTCAGCGGAACCGTCATCATTCAACTTCGATTTCACGTAGACATTGTCGAATCGAACTTGCCCCGTAGAAACCAAACGAACCGGACGCCAAATGCCAAACGGCACGAGGTCTCGCCAGTAGTCACCGAACCATGGTGTCTTGAGTCCCGCGACCTTGTGATTGACCTGCGGCGGTGGATTCAGCTTCACCATCAGGATGTTACGTCCGTGAAGCCAATTGCTACTTGTGTGAAGCAACTCGGTGACGTCAAAGGAAAACGGCGAGAACATGCCCTCGTGACTTCCGAGGTAGTGGCCGTTCAGCCAAACTTCGCATGAGTAATCGACACCGTCGAACTCGATCCGGACGATCTTGTTGTCAACCGCTTGGCTGACGTTGAACTGCAGCGAGTACCACCACTCGTCCTGCATCACCCATTGAGCTTTGACACTGTTGCGTCCGAAGTAGGGATCTTCCAGCACACCGGCTTTCCATAGATCGGTATAGACATCACCTGGCACCTTGGCGGGAATCCACACCGATGTCTCGATGTCGCCGCTGGGCAGCTCGTGCAATCCCTCCTCAACACCGCGACCGGGACGCATCCGCTTTAATTTCCAACGATGGCTGCTGAGGTCCTGGACCAATTGGCCTTCATGTTGAACAAGGCTGCCCGCCCCCGGTTGTGCGATCACCTGCGCCGTCAGCATCAGGACAAAGAACAATGTCAGCGACAAGATACGAATGACAGTCATGGGGACGACTTTTGTCAAAAGTGGGAAATGGGGTGTGGTGTCAGTAGCTGGCACACTTGGTAACGTCGAAGCGCCCAATGCACCGCTCTCGAGCGAGATAATTTAGTCACTCGACACGGCTTCAATCAGATGGAAAATTGTCGCATGCCTGCCCTCTAGTTGCATTTTTTACCGAGTCGTAATCAATGGACTTTGCGATTCTTGCCGCATGTCCGAGCCGGCTTTTGAACCACAAACGCGTCTCTCCAGGAAGTCCATCGGCTTCGTTCTTCGCATCAATCGATCCATGGCGGTCGACAAGCGTTGTCAATAGATTTCCCACCCCATCTCTCAAGCTGGACTCACTCGACGCTGTCGTGCGAGTCTTTGCCAACAGTCCCACCTTGAGAGATTTTTTTGGTCCCGATTTGTGTTGGCAGCACCTTCCGAGTTTCTGCTGTTCGTTTTCGTTACCCCCACCGCATCCGCAGCCACGTACTCTGTTGCAGTCGACGGTGCTGACGACGTCTTGCAACGGTTTAGCTTGCAAACGGTGAATTGCCGACGATCGATTTGTTGCGTCTCAAAAAAGCTGCCAACGACTCTCAACCGACTAGCGAAACGGGCTCGACGCGAACATGCCACGTCGATTCGAAAACAGAAGCAATCACGTTCGTCGCTCTGTGCCCGTCTGGCCCAATGCGAGATTTGGGTGTGTGCTCTTCGCGCACACCGCACAGCGAATTCACCGCGCAGCCGATCAGCGTTGAGCCACCGACCTCGTTTTGGTTCCATCAAAGTATTTCGCACGCAACCGCTCTGGACTCGTCGTAGGCGGGCCGGTGGAAAATTGCAGCGCGATAGTTGTGTTTTTCGCTACGAAACGGGGGATACTGTGTACAAGTTGGTCCGTGACGTGCGTTTTTAGCGGCACCACGCGTTTTCTGATTGCGTTTTTAGGTTGCCGACAGCACTGCTGGCGGTGCGATCTGGGCGATGCGTTTTGTGCATACCAGTCACCCGAAGAATGCATTGGATGTATGACGCGACATCGCGGATAATAGGCACTGAAGACCAGATGGTCCACCAAACTCGTGATGAGTTCCTTTTCCCTATCCCTGGAGAGATCATGCCCCCCACAAGACTTTTCACTCGATTCATGTCGAGCTGCGCAGTACTCTGCATCGCCACCTCGGTCTCCGCCGAGGACGTACAGCCAACCACATCGGCTCATGGAAGCGGCGAGTCGATCGCACAATGTCCCGTTATGGGATCATCGGTATCGGCAGCCTCCGCGGCCCCTGGCCATGGAAGCATGACTGCCGGTTCGTATTCGAACAGCAATTGGTGGCCGAACCAATTGAACCTTCAAATCCTGCATCAGAATTCGCTCAAGAGCAATCCGATGGGGAGCGAATTCAACTACGCCGAAGAATTCCAAAAACTCGACCTCGATGCGGTCAAGAAAGACATCACCGATTTGATGACCACCTCGCAAGATTGGTGGCCTGCGGATTGGGGTCACTATGGACCGTTCTTCATTCGCATGGCCTGGCACAGCGCCGGAACGTATCGGGTTGCCGATGGTCGCGGCGGTGCTGGCTACGGCACGCAGCGTTTCGCGCCACTGAATAGCTGGCCCGACAACGCCAACTTGGACAAAGCACGTCGATTGCTGTGGCCGATCAAACAGAAGTATGGCAAACAAATATCATGGGCCGACTTGATGGTCTTGACCGGCAACTGCGCTTTGGAGTCGATGGGATTCGAGACGTTCGGATTCGCCGGTGGACGTGAAGACGTGTGGGAACCGCAGATCGATATCGATTGGGGACCCGAAACCGAGTGGTTGGGTGACAAGCGATACGCCGGTGACCGTGAACTCGAAAATCCTCTTGCCGCAGTGCAGATGGGATTGATCTACGTGAACCCGGAAGGCCCCAACGGCAAACCCGATCCGATCGCAGCGGCCAAAGACATTCGCGAAACGTTCGGACGCATGGCGATGAACGACGAGGAAACGGTTGCATTGATCGCGGGCGGACACACGTTTGGTAAAGCTCACGGTGCGGCACCTCCCCAAGGACACGTCGGTCCGGAACCGGAAGCGGCAGGCATCGAAGAACAAGGACTCGGATGGATGAGCACTCACGGAAGCGGCAACGCGGGTGACACCATCACCAGCGGCTTGGAAGGAGCTTGGACGATGACGCCAACGGAATGGTCCAACGGTTACTTTGAGAACCTGTTCGAATACGAATGGGAATTAACCACCAGCCCTGCCGGTGCGCATCAGTGGACGCCTAAGGATGACTCGGCTGAGGGAACCGTTCCCGATGCACACGATTCGGCCAAGTCGCACGCTCCGATGATGTTCACGACAGATTTGGCATTGAAGTTGGATCCGATCTACGGACCGATCTCGAAACGCTTTTACGAGAACCCCGATGAGTTTGCCGCCGCATTTTCGAAGGCGTGGTACAAGCTGACGCATCGTGACATGGGGCCGTACTCACGCTGCCTCGGCCCTGAAGTAGCGCCGCCTCAGATTTGGCAAGATCCTGTTCCAGAGGTCGACCACGAGTTGATCGGAGAACAAGACGTTGCTGCGTTGAAGGCAAAGGTCCTCTCCTCGGGACTGTCCGTTTCCGAATTGGTTTCGGCAGCATGGGCGTCGGCATCGACTTTCCGTGGTACGGACAAACGGGGCGGTGCTAATGGTGCACGCGTCCGTCTGGCACCACAGAAAGATTGGAAGGTGAACAATCCCGAAGAGTTGGAAAACGTATTGAAGACGCTCGAAGGAATCCAATCCGAGTTCAATCAATCACAATCCGGCGACAAAAAAGTGTCACTCGCCGACATGATCGTGTTGGGCGGTTGCGCGGCGGTAGAAGCGGCAGCTAAGAACGCAGGCCATGACGTGGAAGTTCCATTCGCGCCAGGTCGAAACGATGCATCGCAAGAGCAAACCGACGTGGAAGCAATCGCTGTTCTCGAACCAACCGCGGACGGATTTAGAAACTATGTCGGCAGCGGAATTCGAACGCCGTCAGAACAATTGTTGATCGACCGGGCTCAGAAGCTCACTTTGACAGCTCCTGAGATGACGGTGTTGATCGGCGGAATGCGAACGCTCAACGCGAACACCGACGACATGAAACTCGGCGTCTTTACGGACAACACCGAGGCGTTGACCAACGATTTCTTCGTGAACCTGTTGGACATGGGAACGAAGTGGAATAAGTCCGAAGTGTGCGAGCACTTTTACGAAGGTCGCGATCGTGAGACAGGCGAAGTCAAATGGCGAGCCACGGCCGTCGATCTCGTTTTCGGTTCGAACTCACAACTGCGAGCCATCGCGGAAGTGTATGCCTCCGATGACGCGGAAGACAAATTCGTCAACGACTTCGTTTCGGCTTGGAACAAAGTCATGAACGCCGACCGTTTTGACCTCGATCGCTCGCTGCGGAACTAGACGTTTCGCTTCATTCGGGAAACCAAGAAAACGCCAACCATTTCGGTTGGCGTTTTTTGTTTGAAAGGAGACCATGTGTTTCGCGAATGGTTAGTCACGAACGCGACGACATGCAAAAGTCGAACCTGGACTCCAGTGCAGGACTTTCGTCAGTCGTCGCTATGGGACATTGATTTAATTACTGCGGGATTTCAAATGTAACGGAACGGCGCGAGATGTCCGGTGAGTCGGGACCGGACATCTCGCGCCGTTCCGCTAATGAAAACACTGAAACAATCAACGTCTCATCGCGACCAAGAACGGAAGCAACACGTGCCCGGCCGTGTATTTTTACGCTCTCGCAAAGTCTTAGCGGCCCACGCTAAAACCCAAATAGCTCGTAGCTCGTAGCCGAAAGTCATATCGGGTTTCGCTACCGGGTGAAACCGTTGCGGGTGGGCTCAGGTGACTGCGTCGATGACGGTTTGCGACATTTGCAGGGCTGGTGAAGCGAGGAAGGCGCAATTGCCCCAGGCGAATCGTTGCCGGACGTCGGGAGCGAGAGCCCAGGTGGGGAGGTTTTCGAGTGATGCGATTTGGTCGATCAAGAGTGCCCGATCGGTTCCATCATCGGGGTTTTGTCCCGACGCGGTCGGTGCCTGTTGCAGCTTTGATAGTTTGGCGCTCAGTTCATCGACTCGTGATTGCAGGCTCGTTTTTTGTGCCGCCATGAGTTGATGCACAAACCACAGCGGCAACACAAATGCGAGGACCTCGATGCCCAGCGTGAAGAAGAAAAAGACGAGGTAGGTGTTCTTCCACTGCAATGCAAATTCAGATTCCGTGCTCGGCCAAATTGTCGACCAAGTCGGAATCACGAGTACCCAGAAAGCGAGAAATGCCACGGGCAACGCCGTGACGGTCGCTTGATGAAAATAGAAATCACCGATCGGTCGCAAACCTGCGGCGGAGTCGGAGTGGCCGGGAATAACTTTCAGTTTGACACATTCGCTGGCCAAATGTTTGCCAAGAAATCCATATGAGATTCCGCGGCCCACATATCGGCCGACGAAACGCGCAGCGATGGCTTCCAGAATGACTTCTCCCATAAACACCGCCCGATCGAGCGTTGGCATGGCGAACCATCGTTGACCGGCGTATACGCACGCATAGGCGATAAGCAGGATCGCGGGAAACAGAACGCTGCCGATCGAAGCGGCCTTTTGTGCCCGATGATGGATTCGCACTAGTAACTGATCGAATTCTATCTGCGAGGCGACGATCGCTTCTCGGTTGTGAAGCCGGCGAAGCATCTGCTCGAAGCGATCGCGCAGTTGACCGGCGATGACGATCCCTACGATTAGCAAAGCCCAGCCTGAAACGGTTGCCCATTTGGCGGGATCCATCGCAAATAATGAGTCGCGATGCAGCAAGCTCACAATCGCCAGTCCGACGCAGGCGTACAAACATTCCGTTCGTACCGCGAACTGCGGATTTCGATGATGAGTCGTGTTTGTCATTCGAATCACGTGAATCCCTTCCCGCGCATGGGTAACACCGATCACGACGTGAACGAAGTGACATCGGATCCAGGTTTTCGAGTGCCATCCGGGAGAATCTCAAGCTGGACTTGATCCCATACGCAATTTCGTCGAACGCCGCTAGATCGCTTCAAAAGATTGCAAGATCGCTTCATGTGCGAGGTGAACGAACTGAGTGACAGTCGTGTGTTGGCGTGACGGCGAGGTTGGCCGCGAACCTCGCGCCCCGCGGAGAGGTCTTGAGCGTTATTCCGCGAAGGACAGTTTGCCCGATCGACACGGGCATTGATGCCCCGCCCAATGTTCGCTGGCGATGTTTTCGTCTCGATTCAATACACTCCGTCTTGGGTTAATCCCTTGAAATCTCTCCTCCTGAGCTACCGTCGCTCCTTCGAAGGCCTGCCGCGATCGGCTTGGATTCTTGCCTTGGTGATGTTCGTCAACCGCTCAGGCGCGATGGTACTCGCCTTCCTATCAATCTACCTCAGCAGCGGATTGGGTTGGGGGGAACGTTTCGCCGGATACGCGATCGCGGTCTATGGCGTGGGTGCCTGCGTCGGGTCATTTGCAGGTGGACGGCTGGCCGGCAGGCTGGGAGCTTTTCGTGTTCAACAGGCCTCGCTGATCAGCACTGCGGTCGGTTTCGTGGTGTTGTCGCAAATGGAGAGCAAACCGAGCGTTCTGCTGACGTTGTTTTTCGTCAGCGTAGCAGCCGAGTCACTGCGTCCGGCCAACGTTACCGCGATCGCCGAGGCGGTGCCTCCGAACCTCCAGCGGCGAGCGTTCGCGTTGAACCGTTTGGCGCTCAACCTGGGATTCACCTTTGGGCCCGCGATCGGCGGGTTGCTTGCCCAACACAGCTACACGTTGCTGTTTTTTGGTGACGCGGCTGCATGTTTGACCGCATTCGTGTTGTTGACCGTAATGCACCACGTCGAACATCAGCGCAAAAACGCTGCGAACACGTCCAATCTCGCTGAACGGGCATTGGAGGTCTCGACCGAGTTCGCCAGCACGAAGCAATTTGCGTCTTTTGTGTTCGTTTCGTTCCTGATGTTCTTGGTGTTTTTCCAATTAATGAGCACGTTCCCCATTTTCCTTCGTGACCACTACGGGATGGTGGAATGGCAAATCGGGCTGCTGTTTTCGGTCAACACGCTAATCATCGTGGCGGTTGAAATGGCGTTGATCGAATCGCTTCATCGCTTCGGTGACCTGCGGATCATCGCCATCGGTGCGTTTTTGATATGCGAAGGTTTTGCAGTACTGAGTTTTGGTGCGAGCTACCACTTTGCCATCATGGCGGTGGTGATTTGGACGGTCGGCGAGATGATCTCGATGCCAACGATGTTGGCATACATTTCCCGATCGTCGCCAATCGAGGTGCGAGCAAAACGCATCGCATCCTATTCCACCTCAATCGCGTTCGGTTTTGTAATCGCCCCTTTATTGGGATCGTGGTGCTATGAAATTCACCCAAGATTGGTTTGGTGGATCGCAGCGGGAATGGGGCCTGTCGTGTTGATCGCGTTCCAGCGACTCGACACATCGGCGGAAACACCATCGCCTGACCTCATCCGGCGTCCCGACGCGATGGGTCCTGCAATCGACGAGGCACGTGAACCTTCCATCGGCAACGCCGGACAGGAAAGAGCCGAGCCGATCACGTAGCGAATTCGATTCCCGAAACGACAATGCTGCCTACCGATTCCACGCAGGCAGCATTGTCTTTTGGGGGCGACGATAAGGGATCGTGCGGCGAGTCGCATTCCCCGGTCTCTTCCAAACGGCTTCGGATAAACAGATTACCGGATGGGCATTCCGCAAAAGCATGCTCTTCAACGCAACGGAGGCCGCTATCAAAGCGGCCTCCGTCGACTTTTCGATTTCTCTTCCTACCAACAATCCGCTGGTAGATATGCGAGACGTGATTACGAAATGTCGAGATATCGGTTGACGATATTTTCGAGCAATTCTTGACGTCCGCTGGTGTTGGTAGCCGCTTCGCCCTGTTTGAGCATAAGGGCTTCTAATTCGGCGAAGGTTGCACTTCCCGATTCAATCTTCTTGCCAAGGTCGCTGTTCCAACTGCTGTAGCGTTGGTCGACGACTTTCTGGATCGCGCCGTCTTCGAGAATTTTGGCGGCGATTTTGAGGCCGCGGGCAAACGCGTCCATGCTGCCGATGTGTGCGTAGAACAAATCGATCGGTTCGAAGCTTTCGCGACGCACCTTGGCGTCAAAGTTGACTCCACCCGGCGCCAAACCGTACTTCAGCAGCACCAACATCGTCTGAGTCGTGAGGTAGTAATTGGTCGCGAATTGGTCCGTATCCCAACCGAGCAACAAGTCGCCGGTGTTGGCGTCGATGCTACCCAAGGCACCTTGCATGCCGGCGTACTCGAGCTCGTGCATCATTTCATGACCCGCGAGCGTCGCGTGGTTGGTCTCGATATTGAGTTTGAAGTGATCCATCAACCCGTAGGTACGAAGGAAGTTCAAACAGGCCGCTGCATCGGAGTCGTATTGATGCTTGGTCGGCTCTTTGGGTTTTGGCTCGATCAGGAACTGGCCCGTGAATCCGATTTCCTTGGCGTAGTCGACCGCCATGTGGAAGAACTGACCGAGATGGTCGAGTTCACGTTTCATGTCGGTGTTGTAAAGACATTGGTATCCTTCACGTCCGCCCCAGAACACGTAGTTCTCACCACCAAGTTCCTTGGTGACTTCGAGAGCCTTTTTGACTTGAGCAGCCGCGTAAGCGAAAACTTCGACATTGCACGTCGTCGCCGCACCGTGCATGAAGCGAGGGTTGCTGAACATATTCGCGGTACCCCACAACAGCTTCACGCCGGTCCGCTCTTGTTCCTCTTTCAAGACCGCAGCGACCTTGTCGAGGTTGGCGTTGGATTCGGCGAGTGTTGCGCCTTCGGGAGCCACGTCGCGGTCGTGGAACGCGTAGAAAGGGGCATCCAGTTTTTCAAAAAACTCGAACGCCGCGCGGGCACGATTGCAAGCGTTTTCGACCGATTCGCTCCCATCGTCCCAGGGCCGTTGCATCGTTCCACCGCCGAACGGATCCGATCCCGTTCCGCGGAAGGTGTGCCAATAGACGACGGTGAAGCGGAGGTGCTCCTTCATCGTCTTCCCCGCGACGACTTCATCCGGGTTGTACCAACGAAACGCGAGCGGATTGTCCGATTTTGGACCTTCGTATTGAATCTTAGAAACTTCAGGAAAGGCTGTCATAAGTTACTTCTCGGTTGGGGCCAACGCGGCATTTTGGAGGTAGGGACGCTCATTCAGAGGTATTGGGCACCATGATGACACCCTAGAATCACGTTCCAAGTAGATATCGCGCATAATACCAGAGATATTTAACACACCCTAAAAGACTATCCATGGGTCGAAAATCCGTCGCTTTACTGATCGAAACCTCCAACGGCTACAGCCGTGGGCTTCTCGAAGGCGTGATCGCCTACACAAAAGAACGCGGACATTGGTCGGTTCACCTAACAGAGCAGGAGCGGGGGGCACCGCCACCATCGTGGTTGCAAAATTGGGGTGGCGACGGAATTATCGCGAGAATCGAAACAGACAGCATCGGTCGTCAATTACGCAAATTCCGGGTCCCCATCGTCGACCTCAGTGCGGCACGACACGTCAAAGGAGTCCCCTGGGCCGACACCGAGGACCGTGCGATCTCCCAATTGGCCGTCGATCATTTCGTCGAACGCGGGTTCCGGCACGTCGCCTACTGCGGCGACGCCGGTTTTGCGTGGTCCCGAAAACGGGCAGTTCATTTCTGCCGTCAGGCGCAAGCCGCCGACTGTACCGTCCACCAATTCGAATCGGTCGGCCGGTACGATAAGTCCTATGATCTGGCAGCGGAAAAGCGACGGATCATCGAGTGGCTCAAAGAACTCCCGCGTCCGATCGCCATCATGGGATGCTACGATTTCATCGCCCAACAGATTCTCGATGCTTGTCGCCAACTGAATATTTCCGTCCCCGCCGAAGTCGCGGTACTCGGCGTGGACAATGATCGTTTGATTTGTGACTTGTGCGAACCGACTCTTTCGAGCGTCATCCCTGACACTCGGCGAACGGGCTACGAAGCCGCCGATTTGCTAAATCGAATGATGAGCGGCGAGCATGTCGCGACTGAAGAGCCTCTGATCACGCAACCGCTCGGCGTTCAACTCCGCGAATCGACCGACACGCTAGCGATCGAAGACAGCGAGATTGCCAAAGCCTTGCAATACATTCGCCGCCATGCGAACGCAAATATTCGTGTCGGCGACGTGCTACGGCATCTCTCGCTTTCACGTCGAGCACTTGAACATCGCTTCAAAAAATATTTGGGGCACACACCGCACGAAGAAATTCAACGGGTTCGGATCAACCGCATCAAAGACCTGCTCCGCAATACCGATCTCTCCATCGGGCAGATCGCCGATCGGACCGGTTTCGAATATGTTGAATACATGGCCGCCGCCTTCAAACGCGAAACCGGTCAAACGCCGACGGAGTATCGCGGTTAATGCATCGCGGCAACGCGTGACGGAAACTTTCGCTGGTCAATTCCCGCACTTTATTCGCCGTCTTTGAGATGTCGCATGATGAAGTCAGCCGCGAGTTGCTGAACTTCCGCTAGCGTTGGCTCCAAGTTTTTCCCGCCAAAACTGTGACCACCGTTTTTGACGACGAGTAGTTCAACGTCAGCACCTTTCGTTTTGGCGACTTCCATCATCAACTCCGATTCAGCCAGAGGTAGCACGGTGTCTTTGTCGCCGTGCAACAGCAGCACGGGCGGAGACGATGAGGTGAGATATTCGACCGGGCTCAATCGTTTCGCCATTTCCAGTTGATCCTCGTACGGCCCGCCCAATATCGAAGTGAACCTTTCAGGTTTTTCGAAGTTGCTGCCTTTGAGCAGATCGAGGCGGAGGAACGAAGTTGCCGGGAAATAGGAAGCGATGCAACGGAATTTAGGATCGAAGCCTTTGAGATCCTGGTCGCCGGGAAACAACTCCCCGGGTGCGAGGCCGGTCATTAAAGACAAATGCCCTCCCGCCGAGCCGCCCCAGACACCGATTCGATCAGGGTCGAACCCATATTGGTCGGCATTCTTCACCAAAAATCTTGCCGCATCCTTGCAATCTACGACGCTATCAAACGCGGTCGACTTGCCTCGTGTCAGCCGATATTCGATCGTTGCACAAGCAATCCCGTTGTCGAGACAAATCTTCAGTGTGCCAGCGAACGACTGCTTCAGCACGTTCAACTTGTTTCCTCCACCCCATCCGCCTCCATGGGTATGGATCATGACGGGGATTGGCTGTTGGCTTGCTTCCTTAGGCAGCAACAACAGCATGTCGAGCCGCTTGCCATCGACCGTTTTGTAAACCACGTCCCGGACGGTGTTGAACTGCGACAAGTCCGGTTCGGCTGCACCGGCTTCGGCGAGCCCGATGGACGTAAACAGCACTAGTAGTAGAAGAATTCGCATGTTGAACATTTGTGGTAACCATGAGGCATTTTCTGGGATCGGTCGTCCCCATGATAACCCAACCCACGACACGAATTGGTTGCCCCGAACCATTTCAAGACGGACATCGCGAGGCTTTCTCGTATTTGGTTGAGATCGACAAAGGAAGCACTCACCGTCCGGCTGAATGACCGCACCGAATGAAGCGTACCAGCAGGCTGAAAGTTGCCTCCTGTCGCTCCCCGCAAACTGGCACGGGATTCGCAAATTGTTTTCGCAGACAGGGGTCTCATACGGCCGCCTATCTGAAAACCAACGGCCCTGTGGTCGATCAAAATACACACTCAAGGAGTTTTTTGGTGGCGAACAAATCGAAAGAACGAGGCAAGTCCGACAAGGACCAACAACGTCCTCCCCAGTCACAGTCTGAACAACCGGGCAAAGAATCGCTGATGCACCCCAAGCCCATCAGCGTGCGAGACAACTACGTCGGCAGCGACAAGTTAAAAGGCCGCTCTGCACTGATTACGGGAGGCGACAGCGGCATCGGACGAAGTGTCGCCGTGCTGTACGCACGTGAAGGCGCTGACGTATCGATCGTTTATCGAAACGAACATGACGATGCTGAGGAAACCAAGCGACTCGTCGAAAAAGAGGGACGTCGTTGTCTGACTATCAGCGGGGACGTCGGCGATCAGGAGTTCTGTGAATCCGCAATCAGCAAGACGGTCGACGAGTTCGGCCGACTCGATATTTTGGTTAATTGCGCGGCCGAGCAGCATCCTCAGAAAGAGATCGACAAGATTACCGAGGAGCAATTGGTCGACACGTTCCGCACCAACATTTTTTCGATGTTCTATCTCTGCCAGGCCGCGGTTCCTCATCTCAAAAAACAACCGGGAAGCTCCATCATCAACACCACCTCGGTGACGGCGTATCGTGGCAGCCCCGGATTGATGGACTATTCGGCTACGAAAGGTGCCATCGTCAGCTTCACTCGGTCACTGTCGCAAAACCTCGTCGACGACGGGATTCGCGTCAACGCGGTTGCCCCCGGACCGATCTGGACTCCACTCATTCCCGCGACGTTCTCGGAAGAGAAGGTTGCCAAATTCGGCAGTGACGCTCCGATGGGACGGGCCGGCCAACCGCACGAGTGCGGCGGTTGCTATGTGTTTCTCGCCAGTGAAGATGCTTCCTACATGACTGGGCAGGTTCTGCATCCCAATGGAGGCGAGATCATCAACGGATGATCGCAATCGAGAAACTTGGCAGGTAATTTCTGATCGTTGTCGAGGGGTTGTTGTCGAAAGCATTCGAACAAGTCTGGTGGCGGTAGCCATTTCGTCGACGCACCTCAAGCATCAGCGTGGGATCGCGACTCCTGCACGCATCGTGTCCGCGGATTCATCGCGAAATTTGTTGAACCGATACCTGAGATACGGCCACGCAAGCGTTGCGAGCGTCTGGTTGGCTCGAAAGAACGCGGTCACCTGATACCGAACGTCTCCATCACGCGACTGCGATATTTCGAATCGCTCCTCGCCTTGTTCGGGATGATCGGGCAGGGTGCCGATTGAAACACCAAAATTTCGACCGCTCCCCTCATCGCAACCGAATGCGTCCACGATGCGGCAAGCGGCCAACGCATAAAGACCGAAAAATCTTGCCCGAATCGCAATGTTCTGGCCGATGACCAGTGGTGTCGTTGGCGGGCACGCTTCGACCCATCCGACGCGGAACTGAGCCCACGAGGTGATCGCCGACTGAGCCTTGGCGAAAACCAAATCCCCGCGTCCCAGCTCGACATCGACATGGTGGTGATCGTAACCCGGCGGTAACTCGCCCGCTGATGCTCCCACATCGGGATAGTTGAAATCGCATCTTGCTTGTCGTTTGAGAAACCGATCGATCGCCAAGTCGTTGGGTTTAGAGATCGAAAACAAGGGAGCCGATCGCTGAATGCGGATCTGATTCGACAAACGTTTCGTTCGCCCGCACGTTCGCGATCACCATTCGACTTTCGGGTTCAGCGGGAAAGCGGTTGATGGCGACTTCGAGATTCTGTTCGGGAACATCATACCGGATGGCCTGTGCAAACCACCGAATGCACTCCGCGAGCACACGCCGGGTTAGCACCTCGCCGGCACAACGATGTCCGGTATGGAAGTCACCACCACCTTGCGGGATGAACAAGAATTTCCGGTCGACCGGGCGATGAAAACGCGATGGATTGAATTGGCCCGGCTGGCCCCAAAACCGCGGATCGCGGTTGCGTCCCCAAAGATCGAGCAGCACTCGCGTCTTGGCGGGAAATTCCAAGCCATCCCACGTGAATTCACGCCGTGTCTTGCCCACCACCGCAGGAAAGAACGGATAGTAGCGTCGAACTTCCTCACCGAAATGATCTGCTTCGGCGCCGTCAACCGATCGCTTAACCGCCTCGGCTGCTTCGGGGAATGCATGCATTGCCAGCACGGCAAACATCACCCAGCGGGCAATCGCAACGCTCGGCCGAAGGACGTTCAACAACTCTACCGCGGCATGTCGGCACGGTAGCAATTCGCCGTCGATGCCCCGATGGGTCGCGATCACCATCAATGCAGAATATTCCGAGGGCAGATACTCTCCACGACGGACGCGGCCGATCCATTTTTCGGCCCACCGGTTCGACCGTCGCCGTGCGAGCCTAGCGCGAACATATCGCGGGCCGATTCCGCCGCATCCGTCGATGATGGCCGCTAGCTCCTTGGCCACTTGATCGGCGTCTCCCTCTTCCAGTGGAACCGAAGCCCATTGGCACGCGGCCCGACACATCACCCGCTGCATTGCAGGCAGGACGACGATTTGCGGTTCGGATTCCCATCGGTCGGCGGCGTCTTTGAGTTCGCAGCGGACATGCTCGATCAGTTCGCCAATGCGTGCGTCCGTAAATAGCGACATCAGCATTGCTTTTCGGTCGAGGTGAGCCTCATCATCGAGAGTCTGCACGCCACCGACGCCGAACAGCGTCTTGACGATCCGCATCGGGCAAGCGCCACGACGCTGGATCCGATCATTGTCGTAAAATAGCTCAGCAGCCCCAGGCCCCCGCAAACAAATTGTTTGACGAAGCTTGAGCCGTGTCTGAAACACATCCACGCCGAGCCGATCAGCTTCGTGGCGAATGAAATCGTATCCGTGTTTCAAGAACGCCAACGTCGATTCGGCCCGACCGTTGCATGTGATTTCAGACATCTGAGGCTCCTCTCAGCTAAACGTGATTACGACCAAGACCGATCTTTCATGCGATCCCAAACCGTCGGTTCCGGCTTGGACTGCATGAATAACGCCGTCACGGTTGCACCGAGTACGACGCCAACCAAAAAGCCTGTCAGCACCGACTCGGTTGGCCGTTTCGCGAGGACTTCATCGGCCCGACGATAGGCGACCTCGGCCGTTCCTCCCGCACGACGCAATCCCGATTCGGCCGCGTGCGTCACACGATCGAGTATCGAGTCGCGGGGTGCGAATTCCTCCACAACCGATCTCACTTCTTCTTCACTCGCTTCCACCCGATGCTTGACAAACTCGATGAGTTCCGACGTGGAGTTGGGACACTGCGCGAGTTCCTCTCGGTCGAGGTGTGGCCACCGCTCGGTAATGACCTCTCGCGTGCGCATCCACATGGATGAGTCGGTTGTTTGGGTATTGGTCTCGGCAGACATGATTCATTCCTCCGTGGGACGTGGTTAGAACAATGATTGATGTGGGTAGGCGCTAAGGTTGGATCACTTCCATGACTCGGTTGGCTTCGTTGCGGTGCTGGCGAACTATCGCGAGAACATCTTCGATGGTTTCGGAAAGCTCACCGGTGGCGCGACTACGGAGCGTTTTGAGGGTGGCTTCTTGTTGAATATGGGATGCGACCAACATTCCGACAAAAGACGCTTCGAACTCATACCCGGTTCGCTCTTTCAGGTCTTGTCTCGCCGTCTCCGTCACCGCGTCGACCACCTCACGATGAATGGCAATCCAGGGAACGCCTCGGCTTCTCGGCCGTTCCTTAGGTCTGAGCTCCCGATCGATCGTGTCACGCGTGTTCTCAACAGCCTGTTCGGTTCGGTCCGCGACTCGTTCCACACCGTCTTCGATACGGTCAACGATATTTTCAAGAGGTCGCCGCACACCATCGCCGTCTCGACGAGCATCTCGGACAATCTCGCGTCGATCCTCTCGCGCTTCATCGGCCACTTCCAAACGACGCTGCTGATCCCGCTCGATCTCCTCGGACGTTCTCGACCAACTGGGACGGGTCCGCCAAGCGGCGATAGGCGACAACTGATCGACGATTCGCTCGTGATCGCGAATCATCGCTTGAGCGATTCGGCGAACGTGTTCGTCGCGAGACCGCTCGAGACCGTAGCGGGTTAAATCAAGCAACGCCTCCTGATCCGCCAACAACCAACTCGCGATCTGCTGATTCATTCGGTCGGCGTAGCTGCGCCCAGGGGAACCAAGACGCACTTCGTCCACATCCACCTCAACACTGGCCCCCTCGCGATTGAGACCGACATCCGCCTGGCCGACCTGCACGTTGACACCTTGTGCGCTGACAGGTGCCAGTAAAGCTAAGGATAACGGCGCCGCGATCCAGGCGATCTTCCATTGAGTGAGTGACATGAGTGATTCTCCGTGGCCGATAGGGTCGGACTGGTTTGCGATTCATTGATCTCCCAATCCGTCACATCCGTGAGGGATCTGAGAAGGTCGTTAGTGGCGTTTGCGGCTAGGGCTTGATCAGCATTGAAATAGGAAGTGAAACCGGACGGCTTGCGCCGTTCCGCTAAGTCTTTAGCGGCAGGACGCGAGCCCTCCGATTCGGGCTACCCACAAGTTCAAGTTAGACAAAGCGATAGTGATATCTCGATCGTTTCGGAATATTGCTTGGCGGTACGGGCATTCGTGGCTCGATGAGAGCGGTGAATACTTTCGTTACTTAGGCCTCAGCTTGCTTGGCGGATCGCTTCGACGAGCTCTGCCTTTTTCAGTTTGCTACGTCCCTCGATATTCAATTCCGCAGCTCGATTTTGCAGTTCGTCGACGGTGCGGTCTTCTAATGGCGTGTTCGGATTCCCCGTTCCCTGTGTCGTTTGATTCGGCGTTCGACCTTCTTCACGACGACGCTTGTTCACGGTTCGTGCGGCGACCTCTTTCGCTTCGTCTTCTGGTTTTCCGTCGTCGAGTTGGCTGTCTTTGATATGCTCGTACTGCCGCTCGTCTTTGTCAGTCCATTCAGGCATTGCACACCTCGCTTTGCTCTCTAAGAGTCCGTCACGGCACTGATGTTCGCTGGTTTCGCGGGCGTGTCATCGCTCGGGACGCGAGACTCCCATCGCGAGAGCGATTTGAATTTGACACCGAGATCACTTGTGATCGACGACAGCGCACCGCCGCGGTGCATGGCACACTCGCCGCATTGCGACTTGACTCGGGCTTCGACATCAGCCATCAGCCCTGCACCAGGCTTCGTCGAATAGCCGCTCATCAACAGCGTCTTCAACAGCCCTTCGTATCGCTCGGCTAAGTCGTTGCCTTCGTTTTTGAGTGCTTGGCACACAAGGGCCGCCAACTCGTCCAAAGCAGACTCGATTTCGGGATTGGTTTGATTCATTTTTCCGTCTTTCAATCGCGCAAAGAATGCGGCAGGTTCAACAGCCTGCCGCATCACAAAACTTCACTGCACGCGTCTAGACGGCGGGTCCGCGTCGGCCCAGCACCAAGCCGATGATGAATAGGACCAGGAAAACAAAGAACAACACTTTGGCGATCGTCGCGGCCGTACCGGCGACCATACCAAAGCCCAATGCCCCCGCGATCAACGCGATGATAAGAAAAGTTAGAGCCCAGCCTAACATGGTTATATCCTCTTCTCGAAAAGGTAACTGAACCGCAGGCGTGGTCGTCACGCGAGCGTTGGTTGTCTTCCTTTAGGAGAAGCGATTCTCGTGCCAAAGTAGCATCGGAGATTCTGCGAGGGCACGACGTCGTGAATTGCGAGAGAGAAGCCCACAAACCTCTGGATCAGCTGAGCCTGCCGCAATCAGGTTGGCCGCCAAGCGACCATTCTGGATCTGGCGTGTGATAACACCCAGCCCAATCCAACCCGTATGCCCACAATCGTCGGGCGCACCAAGACATAGATACACGGTACAGGAACGACCCGTTCAGTGGTGGATCGTGTTTGCCAATCGACGACTACTGTACCGGTGTGCTCTTGGCGTGTTCCAGATCGTCGATCGCCAAGATCAATTCTTTTTGCAGTGTCAGACGTTTGCCGGTGAATTCGGAGATCTCAAGTTCCAAGACAAGATCGCTGCCGGGCACCTCTTCATCGATCCGAATACGACCACGCGTTTCTTCCAGGCGTTGCCGGGCGAGCTGCAGTTGCTCGTCCACTAACCGCAATCTCGCCGCTGCACTCCGAACATCCAACACCGCCTGCAACGTTTCGTTGCGGATGACCACTTCGAGGGAACGACAAAGCTGCGAGCATTGGCGACGCCGAGCGTTGAGATCATCATCCGACTTGTCATCTTTGAGACATTGGAAAAGCCCTTTTGTCGCTGTCGCGAGTGACAATCCGACGCCGGGGCTGACGATGCCCATCAACAAACGGGCGGCATCCACGTTGCAACTGCGGAGTTCGCGACAGAGAACCTGAACCGCTCGAAGGTCGCGTCGTTGCACCAAAGCGATCGAAACGGCTTCACCGGCAATGATCGACGGCGCCTCGTTGGGCAACGAATCGGTCATGATCGCGGTCGCCACCTCGGCTTCGCTCCTACCCGTCAACCGCGAAAGTTCTTGTCGCAGTTTCAACGTGTTGAACGACTGCTCGCTTTTCATCGACAGCAGGTTCAATCGCGTCTGACGAAGTTTGAGCGGGTCCCCGTCGGGGATTTCCAAGCGTTCCGCTTGGTCGGCCATCGATATCAGCTTATCGGCGGTGGCGATCGCTTGCTCGGCAACGGCAACCGCCTGAGATGCGGCGATCAATTTGTGATACGCGACCGCGGCGTGTGTCGCGTCGTCGTATCGACGGGCCAAGGCGACTTCTCGCAACACGTTGCGGATCAACCGGGCTGAACAACACGCGTCAGGATCTTTCGGATCGATTCCGCGTAATACCGCCTCGACCTCGGTTTCGATCAACCCCGCTTCGGGTGAACGGTCGTAGGCCCATCGCATGACCTGTTCCTGCGTGTAAATGGCCGGCCCGGCAATAGGTTGACCGTTGGGACCATTGACCTGAACGGCAGAGGAATTCAGTTCCACCTGCGGATGGGCGAGTTCAAACGTACCGACCGAGTGACCGTGGTCGAGCGACATCATGTCGCCCGCCACTGCGTCATCGGAAAGACCGACCCAACTCAGCGGCACGCCAAGAGCCTGAGCTGCGGGCGGAGAGAGATATCGCCATCCCAAACTCGGAACCACGACAGCGATCAAGCACAACAAACCGAATCGGCGATATTTGCTCATACGATTCGTTGACCTCCCTGTCGAACGCGCAGACACCGCGTCGACCCAATGTCAGTCGACGCCAGACGTCCGAAGTCTTCCTTGACTTAGAATCGCCTGTGGCAGTCTCTTCGGAAAGAACCGAGCAACCGAAACAGGATTCATAACCGGAGTCCGATTGTGCCGGTTATCGCCGCCTGCAATCGCGTGAAACTCGCCGCCGAGGTACCAGTCAGATAATCTGTGCCGGTTACGCAGGTTTTTCTAATGAGCCGGACTCTAACGGTCCGATACGGAGTGATATCGAATTTACCTACGACGATTCGTGGCATATCGGCACGAAATCGCGAAACGGGAACTACTCCATGCCTGCTACGAAAACACTGCAATTCGCCACGTTTGCAAAACGGCACCTCGTGCTCAGCATCACGCTGCTGATCACACTGGGATCCGCCACCACCGTCTTTGCCGAAGGGCCGGTTCGCGTCAAACGAACCCAGCCCAACGGACGAACGACCTGGTCGCCATCTCGCTTCGATGCGGACGCTGGCGCGGTGATCGTCCAGAAATCTCCCGTGATTAAGCGAACTTCCGCCACCAGAACCGCGTCCCAATCCGCCACTCGGCAGAGCGGTGGAAACGTCCGACAGGTCGGTTTCCTCGAAGACTACGGTAGATGCGGCGCCGTTTGCGACTGCGGCGAGTGCTCCGGCGGCATCTTGCGGGAGCCCGCCTGCGGCATGGAAGGCGGCTACTTTGTCGAGCCCGGCTGCGGACTCGAACCGGGTTGTGGGCTCGAACCGGGTTGCGGATTTGAACCTGGCTGTGGGCTCGAACCAGGCTGCGGCTTGGAAACCTACGGCGACATGTGTGGCTGTGACGCGTGCACGACCGGTGTGGGCGGCTGCGACGGATACGTCTGTGCCCCCGCCTGCCACGTCGATTGTTTCCCCCTCTTCCTGCCCATTCTCCATATCGACTGGAATCGTTTCGACTTTTTCATCGGAAACCAAGCCTATCACAACCCGATGAACGATCCGGCCACCGGTGCAGCCACGAGCACCGACAGCGGCAGTTTCGGATTCCACCAAGGGTTCAACGAGGGTCGCAACCTGCGTCCTTGGATCTGCTTGGATCTCTCGGCACAATTCGGACTTCGTGCCACACAGAGCAACTTGCAGGGCGAAGATTTTACCGACGAACATCGCAACCAAATTTTCCTGACGACTGGCTTGTTCCGTCGCGTCGACTACGGACTGCAGTATGGTGTCGTGCTCGACTACCTCAACGAAGACTGGTACTACCAAACTGACTTGCTGCAACTCCGCGGTGAACTGAGCTGGAAATGGTCGGCATGCCAAGGGTTCGGTTTCCACTGGATGGGCGGCGTCAGCGATGACACCGTCACGACAACGGTACTCGACGAATCCGGTGCGACCTTCAACGGAACCGAGACGCTCGAAGCGAGCAACCAATACCGGGCGTTCTACCGATACAACTTCGCATCGACCGGTCAGTGGACAACCTACATCGGTGGGACCGATGACGAGCACTTCCTCGTCGGCAGCGACATGGAAATGCCACTCAAGAACGGACTCTCGATGCGGCTTTCGTCGATTTACTTCTCGCCTGGCGATGATTCGGTGATCGATCAACACCAGGCCGAAGGATGGAACATGTCGATCAGCATGGCCTATCGCCCTGGCTTTGGAAAACGATCGAGTCGCTACAGCCGACCGATGTTCGATGTCGCCGACAACGGATCGTTCTTCGTCTTCAGAAGGTAAGAATGCATGAATGGGTGAAAGTAGAACAGGTGACAGGATCCACAGACCTGTCACCTGATTTCGTTCCCCTATTCATACTCCCACTTCATGATCCACGGGTCTTGGTAGCGTTTTTGCGCGGCCTTGAGTTTCGCCTGATATCGCTTGAGCACATCCGAGTGGCCTGAACTGGCCGCGAGATTCGTTGTCTCATCCGGATCAGCGGCGATGTCAAAGAGCTCGAACTCAGGACGCTGGATGTACTCCCCGACCGTCTTGTTTCCGTAGGACGCGTCATTGCCCTTGGCGAGTTGGGCCTGCCAACTGCTGGCCGCCCAGAGGTCGCTCGCAAACGGATACGGCAACGGATGAGCGATGTTCCAGATCAGTTTATACTTGTCATCACGAATCACCCGCATCGGGTAGTACATCTGGATTTCGTGGAACGTATGCGAGGCGAAGATTTCATCGTGATGCGACTTGGTCGGCTCCGCGAGTACGCCCATCCATGATTTTCCGTGGTACTGGTTAAAAGGTTTTCCACCGTCACGATTCTCGATCGGCGACACTCCTTTATCCTTCCAGTACTTCTTCGCGTCGAGAAGGTCCTTGGGTGCGTTCGCATCCCTATCGAGACCGCCGGCAAAATCGAGAAGGGTGGGAGTGATGTCGATATGGCTGATCATGGCGTCACTCTCAACGCCACGGACCTTTTGATAGGGATCGCGAACGACCATCGGCACGCGTAAACCGCCTTCGTACACTGTCGTCTTGCCGCCGGCAAATGCCATCCCGTGATCGGATGTAAACACGATCAATGTCTTATCGTACAGCCCTGCGTCTTTGAGAATTTGGACCAGCCGCGCGACGCCTTGATCGATCCGGCTACAGGACTGGTAGTACTGCGCCAACTCGCTGCGAGTCTCCGGTGTATCCGGCAGAAACGGCGGCACGATCACGTCGGCCGGGTCAAAGAACACTTCTTCGACGCCCGGATACGCTCCTTTTCGCGGTCGGTTGCCGAACAAGTTCGGCTTCAATTCGAGTTCGGAGGTTTGATCGTTGCCGCCACCTCGGTGCGGATCGGAGGTTCCAAAGTACAAAAAGAACGGCCGGTCATCTTCTTGGCTCACCAAAAAGTCTTTGGCGCTATTGGCCATCTCGACGGCGTTGCGTCCATTGCCCTTGAGATAGGTTTCAAAATGGTAGACCTCTTCGGGTGCCACGTGATACTTACCGATATGACCGGTACGATACCCCGCCCGTTGCATCACGCGTGGCAAAGAAAGTGCGATCACATCCTGGAATGACGCGAATTTGTGATAATGATGTTGATGGCCGAATTGTCCGTTACGATGGTTGTGCAAGCCGCTCATGACGACACTACGGCTGGCGCTGCATGACGCAGTTGTCGCAAACGCGTTGTGGAAAACCATCCCATCGGCAGCAACCGCGTCGATCGCGGGAGTCACTGCACACGCATCGCCATAACATCCGAGCGTGGGACTTTCGTCATCGGTAATAATAAACAAAACATTTCGCTCGGCCGCGTGCCCGGCTACTCCACCTGTGACGACCAACCAGGCGGCCAACACGACCGCCCCAGGAAGCCAACGCAATCGAGAAACGAAGGATCTTGAAATGGGAACGCACATGGATTTCAGTCTTCACATCGTGGGTGGGGAACAACAACGCCATCGCAACAGTCAGGCGACCAACAGCGGGTTCATCAGTGTAATGAAATGCCGATCCGCCGTTGCGTTTTTTCTGGCCGTCGTGGCAATCGGCAACACGACACTGGACATCACGGCATCGGATGCCGCCGATCGCACGAGAAGTTTCCTGCCGATCGCGGTCACCCCGGGAAAAGACGAGTTAAACACCACCAATCAAGACCTTGAGCCTGCCGACGCTGCGATTTTGCGGTCTGGAGTGCTCCCCACCGAGGCACTCGGGATCGGACCGATGTCGCGTGGCGGCGATCTCGATTGGTGGCGTTACATCGAAGTCTGGCGGGCTCACCACGAAAATCCAGCGTCCACGTCGATCCGACGTTGGCTGACGCTGCCGCAACACGACGACGTGCAAATCACGACACGATCCGGTCGCGGCGCCCCGAAGTTCCTGCCCTGGCGACCGGCGAGCTTTGTCGTTGCACAAACACCGCACTTCGAGATTCTCTCACGTGCCAGTACCGATACCACGCAAAAGGTCGCTCGTGATCTCGAACGGTTCTATTGGACCTGGACACAAATTTACTTCCCACTTTGGTCGGGCCGCGATCAAACCGCGATCAGCCTCGCCCAATGGGATCCGGAATCATCAAACCTCAGCGACTACTTATCGAAACACGCGGCATCTCGGTTGTCCCTGCGTCGTCGACACCGTGTCGTTCTGCTGCCCGACGAACGAAGTTATCAACTGACGATCTCGTACCCGCAGATTTCCGCAGGACAGGCATCCACCATCGCCGCGTCAGCAGGTTTCTACAGCGATACGTTAGAGACTTCGTTCTTCTTTCCTCAAGACGACGCGTCGGGGATGGCTCACGAAACGTGCCACCAATTATTTGAAGAGGCCAGCGACCGCAAGCGATCTCGAAAGACGACGCTATCGACCAAAAACTTTTGGCTGGTCGAAGGGATCGCGGGACATTTTGAATCGTTACAAACCGGTAGCCAATTGGCTTGCGTTGGCGGGTGGGACAGCAACCGTTTGCAATACGCACGCTATCAAACCTTGATCGCCCGTGCACCGGTCGCCTCGATCGCCGAATTACGCGGTGACCGTCACGATGTGCAGCGTCGGAGCGACTTGGCGACGTGGTATTCACAGGCGATCCTGCAAACGCATTTTGCGATGGATGACGCAGCGAAATCTCCTCGTCGCAAAAACATTTATCTCGCGTTGGCGGAAATCTACGGCATCGACATAAGCGATTTCGCTTGCCTTCACCAAAGCCATCCAGCGTCACCGGACGAAGACTCACGAGTGGATCGCTTTCTGATGGTTGACGACCATCACCTGATCGCCCATCCGATTCCGGGGTCGGCAACGACGATCTGCTTGGCCGGCTGCGAAGTCTCGCTCGCGGGTTGGAAGACTTTGCCGCAATTGCCGCAAGTCCACTGGTTCGACGCTTCACGAACCCCGATCGACGACGAACAAGTCGCGAGGATTATCGGTGATGCGACGAGTCTCGATCAACTCAGCCTCGAAGCCACCAAGATCACTCCGATGGTTCGCGAGACGATCCGTCGAGCGACCGATCTGCGTGAACTCGATCTCAGTTGGACACCGATCGATGATTCCGTGATCGAATCAATCGCCGCAGACAAAACCATCGAAACCATCTGGTTGACCGGGACCGCAATCACGGATGCCTCCATCGCAAAGCTATCAAAATTCCCCAACCTGCAAACCGTTGACGTGCAGCGAACGCGAGTCAACGACGCGGGTTTACAACAATTGCGTGCCGCGATCTCGGACCTCGATCTCAACCCGCTGCAACTGACACCTTAATCGGGGCGCACCGGTTCAGTGTCTTGAGGCTGCCACAGGTCTGACGCCGTCTTAAACGTTGGGGGAGTCTTCAATGAGTCGCACGACAACGCGTGTGCCTTGCTTGGCGATCACGCGCACGGGATTTCCAGGATCGACGAAGTCGCCTTCGGTCACAACGTCGAGCATCATGTCGTCGACCTGAACGCGGCCGCCCGGTCTCAGCGGTGAGACGGTCGTGCCCGTTTGTCCAATCTGAACTCGCTGCCACGCTGGAGCTGAATCCGCGGTCACGAACGAATCGGCGGGTGCCATTTCGGCCTGCAACGTCAGACGACTCAGTCCCGGGATTTGCCCCATGTAACTGGTCAAGACAATTCCCGCCACCAGAAAAGCGAGGAACGCCCCCAGCACCAACGCCACATCGTTTCCAAGCGAAGTCCAATCGATTCCCTCGCCGGCCATCGAAAACCGGCGAGACGCCATCACTAACGATCCGAGCGACAACGCCAATCCCATAATGCCGGCGACGCCGAATCCTGGAATCACGAAAACTTCTGCCGCGATAAACAGCAATCCCATCAGGAACAACATCACCTCAAGCCAGCCTGACGTACCGCCTAGAAAACGGCTCCAAAAGAACAGCCCGAAACACAGACAACTGATCAATCCGCCGACGCCGATCCCCGGGGCACTCAGTTCGACCGCAATCGCGATCAGACCGATCAGCAGCAGTAGGAACGTGAAGAATTTCATGTTCAGCACCAGCACGAACGTGTCCACCCAACTGCGTTGCACTTCGGGAATCGGTGACTGCACGTTGAGCACGCGGGCGAGGTCTTCTTTGCCTGAAACCGTTTGATCCGCCATGCCGAGTTCGACAGCCCGCTGTCCGTTGGCGATAAAGAACATTTCCTTGCCCGCTTCTCGAATCGGCGTGCCGAGTTCCCAATCGCCAGCATCTTGCATTGAGGCGTGTTCTTTATCGGAGAGCAATCGCTCTTCCCCGGTGTTTTTATTGGTTGCCCGATAAACGACCATGTCTTTATCAGTCATCTTTTCAGCCAGTGCCACGGATCGACCGGTCGCCGCCGCAGTATCACGAGCTTTTTGAGCCAAGACACTACGGCTTTTCGCTTCCGTATAACGAAACGCTCCGTCTTCGCCCATGACGATCTCGCCGGCGTCACCCATCCGTGCGTCCGGTTTCATCAGGATCGTGTCCGTCGCGAGTGCGAATAATGCCGCTCCGCTGATGGCATCCTTTTCGATGTACGCGACCGTCTCGACATCATCGGCGTCGAGCACCATGTCCATCAACTCGAACGTCACCATCGTGAAGCCACCCGGCGAGTGGATGTCGAAGATGATCACGTCGACGCCGGAGTCCAGGGCGGCTTCGAATTTCCGTTTTAATAAGGCACCGCTGAGCGGGTTGATGTCTTCCTTGAACGGAAGGATCACGGCGGTGCGTTTGGCGTTGGGACGTTTTGCAGCGGCGTCTTTGGCGGCTGCGACATCAACGTCAGCGGCAACCGGATCCTCAGCCCTGATCGCACCGGGAAACGGATTCATGACCAGACAGACGGCAAGTCCCGTGAACAGGAACGACGTCCGTAAGAAGCTCTGAATCATCATGTCACACCCTTCGCCAAAACGATGGTACGAACAACAACAGCACACTGAAAATCTCGACGCGTCCGAGCATCATCAACCACACGAACAATAGCTTCGCACCTTGACTGAACCCGGCGTAATTACGGGTCGCGCCGACCACACCAAGCCCAGGGCCGATATTGTTGAGCGTCGCGGCAACGGCACTAGCGCTATCTAGCAGTTTGTCGTCGAGGGTTCCCTTGAGCAACTGTTTTCCGACTTCGGATTGTTGGGCCACGTCGCTCTCCACCACACCCCACGTCGAATTGGGTTCGAACGTGATCAGGGCGAGCCATGAGAAAACGAAAATGGCCAACACCAAACAAAAATAAAGCAAAATATTGTGCGCCAGCAGCGGATCATCGACCGCCTGGCCGCTAATTCTCAAAGGCCGAATTACTCGTGGTCGGTGGGCGCGCTCCATCTCCAAATGCAAGATTTTGTAGAACAAAACGTGCCGAATCACCTTTAAACCGCCCCCGGTGCTGCCCGCACAACCGCCGACAAACATCAGCAACAACAAAATCCCCCGCCCGAAATTGTTCCAGGTGTCGAAATCCGCCGTCCCGTATCCGGTCGTCGTCATCACCGAAACGACTTGGAACAATCCATTTCGGGCGGCGGTCGCGAGCGATCCAAAACCGTCATCGCCCGCCTTCATCCCGAAAAAAACGACTCCCGCCGTGACCACCCCGATGATGCCGACATAGGCTCGAAACTCCACGTCACGGAGCAACCGTCGCGGGCCGCCAACGAGCGTTAGATACAACAGCGTGAAGTTGGTACCGGCGAGCACCATGAAGGCGATCGTGGTCGACTCGATCAGCGGGCTATCAAATCCGCCGAGCGATCGGTTGTAAGTGCTAAAACCGCCCGTCGCCATCGTCCCAAACGCGTGGCACATGGCATCAAAGGCGCTCATGCCTTCAAACGCGTAGATGAACGTGAGCAGAATATTCAGCCCCAAGTAGATCGCGGCGAAGACCAGCGCCGTGTGCTGCATCCGCGGCATGCTGCCGTCTTTGGTAGGACCGGGCATCTCCGCCCGCATCATCGCTTTCCCCGCCGAACCTTGACCGAGAATCGCCACGAACAGAACAACGATCCCGAGCCCACCGAGGAAGTGAGTCCACGAACGCCAAAACAAAATGCAGTGCGGCACCATCCCGGGCGTTTCCAAATCCGTCAGCACGGTCGCCCCCGTGGTGCTGAATCCGGACTGCGATTCGAACATCGCTTCAATAAACGTGATCGGATTCTCTGCCGTCGTTTGCGTGCCACTGAAGTAATACGGCAACGCCCCGAGCACGGTGGCACTGACCCACGACAGGCCGACGATCGCCATCGCTTCTTTGCGAAACAGATGTCCGCCTTGGCGGTGGGAGCGTCCGAAAAATCGGAACGCGAGCCCGACGATGAAACACACCATCATGCTGGCGAGCAACCCGTACGCACCCTGCTGTTCGAATTCCGCGGCGGGTGGCAGATGCGTCCGTTCGGCGAATCGAGGGAATGCGAACGGCAGGCTAAAGCCCATCGATCCACCGATGAGCAAACAAATCGTTCCGAGAAACCGGAGCAGTAATGGATAGTTCAAGAGGGACGCCACCCATACGTCTCGGCCAATCCGCCACAGACGATGTCCCGCAGGACTTTCAAACGAATCGGTTTATGCAAAATCTTGTAGGCCCGCATCCTCGCCGCCTCGCGCTCAATTTCTTCATCCATCATCGCACTCATCAAGATATATGGCATCGTTCCGGGCCGCTCGGAGAGCACCCGGATGACTTCGAGACCGGTCACACGTGGCATGTGAACGTCCAACAACGCGAGATGGATCGGTTCCCGTTCAATCACCGCGAGGGCTTCGTCACCATCCTTGGCTTGATGCAAATTCAAGCCGCGACGCGCAAGTGCGTCGCAGAGAGTTTCTCGGTACCCTGCGTCGTCATCGGTGATTAGAACGTTCGCAATCATAGCTCACACGTTGGTTAGCTCTTGGACTTCATCTTTCGTGAATGGGGTCGCCAAACGTGCTCCGAGTTGACTGACAACCCGAGCAGCGGCATGCGAGCCGAGGTGGCCTGCTTGCTTCCATGATAATCCATTCGTAATACCATACAAAACTCCACCGGCATACATATCGCCCGCCCCGGTCGTGTCGACCGCTTTGACGCTCACTCCCTCGATCGCGATCGCCTCGCCGCCGTGCATCAGGATCGAACCATTTTCGCCCAGCGTCATGGCGACATTCTCCGCCGATTCGTGGATTTTGCTCGCACAAGCGATCGGATCGGAAAGACCGGTCAAACTCTGCGCCTCCTCTTCGTTGCAGAAAAACAGGTCGACGGGGCCGCGGATCAGGTCCCAAATTTCGTCGCGGATCATGTTGACCAGGAACGGATCCGACGCCGTGAACGCGACTTTGACGTTGTTTTTCTTGGCCAGTTCCATCGCCCGGTAGGCGGCCGCCTTCGTCGAATCCCCGGTGAACAGGTAACCTTCGATGTAAATGTATTTCGCCGCGGCGATCGCCGCTTCATCGATATCTTCCACCGACAGTTGGGACGAGGCACCGAGGTTCGTCAACATCGTGCGTTCGGCATCGTCCGTGATCAGGATCGCGCAGGTTCCCGTGGGCGCCCCCTCGAGCGGATCGACATCGATCGTGACGCCAAGATTCCGTAGGTCTTTGAGGAAAAACTCTCCGGTTTCGTCGTTTCCGATTTTGCCGACAAACGACGCCTTTCCGCCAAAATCGGCGACCGCTGCGATCGTGTTGGCGGCCGAACCGCCGGCACAGCGGTTGAGCGACGGGAGGTCAAAATTTGACAAAACGCCCGCCTGACGCTCGTCATCCACCAAGGTCATGATGCCTTTTTCGAAGGCGAGTTTGGTGAGCAATTCTTCGCTCACTTGAGCTTGGATGTCGACGAGCGCATTGCCGACGGCGTAGACGTCATGATTCATGGGGAGGATTCAGGAGCTGGGGGGAAAGCGACATGGCCGCCCAGCGGTCGATCGCGAGCGGTGCCCCAGAATGCGGTCTTCGCCACGTATGAGCAAGTAGGGGACGACGTTTCGCCCCCCGAACACCTGCTCCAGATGCCCTCATCAGTCGGTCTTGGGCACGCCGATTTCGCGGATGCGGATGCCAAACTTGTCACCGATTTTGACCGTTTCCCCGGTCGCGATCGGGTGGCCGCCGACTGACAACTGCAACGGTTGATCGCAGTGTGTTTCAAACGTCAACATCGATCCGGGAACAAGGGCGAGGATATTGCGCAGCGTTTCCTTTCGCTCGGCCAACGTTACCGTGACCGGGGTTTTGATGCTGAGCAAACGCTCACGGTACTGCGGCTGCATCGGTGCAGCCGCCGCCGTTTCGTTAGCCGGTGGTGAGGATGTTTCGGTTTGGGTCATTTTTTCCGTCGATTCCTTCACATCAGGTATCGAACCGACGGCGGTGATGACTTGAGCGATTGTGTTCGCTTAGGTCCAATCCAGCCCCATCGGCAACTCGTTGATGATCTCCGGACCGTTTTCAGTCACCAAGACCATGTCCTCAACCCGCACCCCGCCATCGCGGCGTCCGTACAAGCCCGGTTCGACCGTAAACATTTCGCCCTCGAGCAACTCGCCACCGCCGTCGTCAAGCAAAATCGGCTCGTGCACGTCCAATCCGATGCCGTGCCCCGTACCGTGCTGGATTGAGGCTTCGTCGGTCAACTCGCCCCGGCGCGATTGATAACCGGCGGCTTCGAGTTCTCGGATGACCGCTTTGTGAACCGCGTCGGCGGTCCGACCGGGGTACATCTCTGCCTCACCCGCCGCTTTGGATGCGACCACGGCCGCGTGCATCCGAACCACCTCGTCATTGGGGGTGCCGTGCACGACGGTTCGGGTGCAGTCACCGTTGTAACGGGTCGATTCGTCTCGCGGAAACAAATCGACGATGATCGGCACACCGGTCGAAAGCGGCCCCGTGCCGGCATGATGGCAATCGGCCGAAAACGGCCGAGCAGCCACGATCGCACCATGACTCATCGTGAAACCGCGATCCATGAACAATCTTGCGGCAAATGCCCGGATCCGTTCACTCGTCAACAGATAAGACTCATCGATGAGATGCCCGTCATCGTCGACCGATGCGGTGGCAATCCGGCGACAGATCTGCAACATCACTTGCTCGGTAACATGTTGGGCCTGACGCAGGGCCGCGACTTCGCTGGCCGTTTTGACACGTCGATCGATCACGCCGAGTTCATCGTCGTAGTCAATCGCGATCCCGGCGGCGGCCACGTGCCAAACGTAAATCATGGGCAACGTACGATCTGCACGAACTCGGCGGACACCTTCCTTTTGCAAACAGGCGGCTACCGCCTGCGCGGTGGCCGTTTCACGGTCGGCACTCAATGAACCGTTGGTCGGCGGAAAATCAGCTGGGCAAAAGACGGTACCGAGTTCGATTGCGGCGTGATCGTCACCCTCCTCGATGCCCGCGGCGCGGGTGCGATCCATCTCCAAATCGCGAACGATTCGGATCTTGTTTCCAGACGGTAATTCGATCCAAGCCGTGGGATCTCCTAACGGCAATCCGATCCGTCGGAAAAGGTTTGGGTTTCGATCCGCGAGCCCCGCGAACAGAGTCGCGTAGCCCTCCGACGACGAGTCAGAATCGGATGAAGTTGCTGCTGTTTGTTTTAGTGTTTGGTAGATCATCCCTACAAATTACCTGACCGAACCGACCCTGCCGAGACACCGACTACTCCAAATAGATACTCGGGTCGGTCGCAACGATTCGATCTAAACGTCCGATCGTACCGGTTGAGCCCGTTGTGCTCGCAGAAAGACGTGACGCTGCGCCCTTACAACCATTCGCTCGTCCAAAACCGTAATCGTTCTTTTTTGTAACTGCAAAAATTTTATGACCGCGTTACCAACCAAAACACGTCGCACTGATCAAAACACTCCATCCAAAAATGCGTGGACAAACCGGACACGGTCCAAAAAACGCTTACTCCTTGCGGGCATCTTACTGAGCCCGCTCGCTGCGGTATTCGTTCCGCAAGGGGTGTTTTCAGTCTTGTCCGTTGCCACCGCAGGCTTCCCCGAAACACTCGCACGGGGCGGTCGCGTCTGCGGATGTTGTTGGGGTGATGGATACCACACGTGTCATAGCAGCGGCGTTCGCCCCCTCGCAGATTTACCGCCACGATCCTATGCCGCTCGCGTCGGCACCCCTCAAGAACGCATCGCCGGATGCCCCACCTGTCAACCTCGGAGGCTGCCGAGCGTGGATCCGATCACGTCACCACGTGGACCTGAAACGTTCTATCACCGGTTTGATCAATACGCTGCCCAAGTCAGCCACCGCGAAGCCCAAGCATCATCGCGGGGACCTGTTCAACCGATCATCGATCCGGAAGCAGGCGTCGCGGCACCACGCTATGAACGAGAGACACACGCCATACATTCTCTCCCACAGAACCGCTTGCTCAATTCCACCCGGGGGTCGGTCAACGCCACCGCGGATGGAACGCCAGCGGCGCCCGCGCTGAGTGTCCAAGAACTCGAGGAACTCCGCCAACTCCAAGCCGAACAACGCCTACGAAAGAAGTTCGAGAAATACCTCATCAATCCCGAGGACATCGAACCGTCTCAAACATTCGGCGGACCACCGGTCGGCACTGAACTACGTCGCAAGCTCGACGAAGCCAAAACGGAACAACTTCAGGCACAACTCCGGCAAGAACGCCTCGAAAGATTTCGGCGTGAAGACGAACAACTTGACTCAACCAAACCGTTCAGCGGCGATTCCAACGCAGAAGGCGAAGACGGGATGAACAGCCCGAGCGATCGCGAATTGCCTCTGGACACGCTCTTGCCACCGTTTCCCCAGAAAGAAGAACTCCGCGAAGAAGAACTTCTCCAGGACCAACCATTGCCGTTTCCCAAACAATACGACGAACTCGATGTCGAGATCCTGGACGAAGAAATTCTAGATGGCGAGACCGTTCCGCAGCGAATCACCGAACCTCTCGACAATCTCGATTCCGCCCGCCCGTCACGACTGCAACAAACACAGCTCGACTTCAACGCACCGATTCGATCGTCCCACCCGGTGCCGTCCGTCCAATCAAGTCACGCGCCCACCCCGGGCAACGCGGTCCGACCAAAGCAATCGGCCGAATCACAGCGAGCTGCGGCAACCCAGCAAACGCCTCAAACGGCTTTACAACCCGAGGCCCGGGTCGCGGAAATTCCCGATTGGCGATTCGTAAAACAGCCACGCTGAACGGCTCCGTCTCCGCGCCGACGCGGAAAAATTCTGGCGATAACCGCCGCGACATGAATCTGCTAGCATTCTTGTCTCACGGTGTTTCTTGGCGAGCCACCAGGCCGAATGGCCAAGCCCTCGCAAAGGAACACCACTGGAATTTCACGGCCCCGTTGTCATGGCTGGATCGGTTCGCGATATGTACGTCACCCTTCTCGTCGGATCTCAGCAACAACTCGCCGATGGGTTGCCATGGCTGACCCGCTTTGCTGACTCGACAGGCTACGCCCCCAACGCGTTCGTGCTCGGCCTGGACCATCGCGCGTTGGCAAAGCGAGTGGAATTGGTTCTCGATGAATGCGGCCCGCATGGCCCCATCGAATTGGTCGAGGCGGAAGTCAAATCGGTCGTCGCAAAATTGTTGGCGAACAAGAGCCGGCTGCTGTTGATGATCGACGATGTCGATGACGATCGATTTCAAGCGTCTGTGTTCGAACATTGTGGCGTCAAAACGGTTTGGCTCGGCGTGAAGTCGCCACCGCCTCACAGCGAAAAGCACATCTTCTCGTTAGACGACGCATTCGGCGATACAACCAACCTCATTTCGCAACGGTTGCTCAAAACAACGACTTCGTTGCAACTCGACCACGTTTGGTTGACGGATGCGGATGTGGATCCGGATGCTCTTGTCGAAAAAGCCCTGGAGTTGGAACGTCAACGTTGCGACGAAGGCGATCTCATTTGGATCCCTTTCGGCCCATCCCCGTCGACCGAACTTCACTACCCGTTAGCGAGAGCATTACTCTCAGCGACAACCAAAGCCTCGATCGGTTTGGTCAGCAGCCAAGAGGGATGGGACCGGTCGTTGCTGTCCCAGATTCGGTACTGGTCGAGTCATGTCGCTGAACCCATGGACCGCGACCTGCGGTTGGAACTCGCAACAACGCTGCAAGAAGGTTCTCAGCCCAACCTCGAATTCCTGGGACTGATTTCTGCTGCGGCAATGCTCGCCGCATTCGGACTGCTGCAGAACTCCGCCGCCGTGATCATCGGCGCGATGCTGATCGCGCCTTTGATGACACCGATCATGGGCGCAGGTCTGTCATTGGCGCACGGCAATCGCCCGCTCTTCCAAACCTCGTTGCTAACAATCGGCATGGGTTTTGTCGGTGCGTTTGTGTCGAGTTTCCTGTTCGGGCTACTCGTCCGCCTCGTTCAGCAACCCGTCGTTACACCGGAGATGTGGAGCCGTTGCAACCCGTCCCCCCTGGATTTCTGCGTCGGCCTTGTCGGCGGGATGGCAGCGTCGTACGCACGGACACGGCGGCATTTGTCGTCGGCACTCGCGGGGGCGGCGATCGCAGCGGCGCTCGTTCCGCCAATCGCCACGGCCGGTTTGCAAACCGCGTTCGGTGCCTGGCATTCGACGCCTCAGGGCTGGCCCGTCTTCGGACCACTGCTCCTGGTCAGCGTCAACGTGTTGACGATCATGATCGGAACGTCGTTCGTGCTGTACGCGCGAGGCCTGCGGATCGACACCTCCCTCCCGGGCAAATCGACCAATGGATCGGGCAAACCGGCAGGCAACAAATGGGCGACGCGGACGATGGTTTCTCTGATCACGCTCGTATTGCTGGTGCTGGTTTGGATGATGCACCTGGAACGACTGTTCCTCTGAGCGGATGACCGCCCGCTGTTAAGCGTGAAGTCGTTGGAGTGAACTGCGGGCCTTGGAAGGGAAACATCGGATCAGTGTGGACATAAAAAAACCGACGCTTCGGCGAGGATGACTCCTCGTCGGCACGTCGGTTCTGTTCAAATCCGGACGCTCCGTTCGCAAACGGAGACTAGGCTGGGATGTTTAGGCTTGGAACGAGCTTCCGCAACCGCAGCTCTTGACCGCGTTGGGGTTATTGAAGGTGAAGCCTTGTTTCTCAAGGCTGTCGAACCAATCAACTTCGGTACCGTCGAGGTACAACGCGCTCTTTTTGTCGACGACGACGGCAACGCCGTGGTGCTCGTACTTGCTGTCGGATTTCTCGTCGTAGTTGTCGTCGAAATTCAGCGTGTAGTTGAAGCCGCTGCAGCCGCCTCCGGCGACACCGATACGCAACAGCATCGAGTCGTCAAAATTGTGCTCTTTGCGGAATCGCAGGACTTCAGCTGCGGCACGTTCGGTTAATTTAATGGCCATCGTTGAGATGAACTCCCAGGAAGGAGGGGTCGGAAATGTGTGGAGAGTGTTCGAAGGAGGACTGGATCAAACTGAAAGCTGTATCTAGTTCGGAACACCGTCAGTGTGGGTGCACAGTAGCACTAAGATCAACACCAAATACAGCAATTCGCTTGCCAAACGTTTTAACTGCCAAATTGGCGGCATTGGCGATCAACGCCGGTGTGCGGCAAAGGTGTGCGTTATTGTACTCCCCGTCAAGTGTGAAGGACAGGCGAGAATGGACGCGACCTAGTCTGCCAGCTGGAATTCCTTCGGCAATTGGTAGTTTTTGCTCGCCGCCGCCTCACGCGTCGTAACCCGAATTTCGGCATCTGCCCCCTCGCCCACAATGACCCAAATCAACGACTGTTTGGGATCATTCGGGCCCGTCGCGGTGCGGTCGGGGTTGGCACCGAGCATGAGATCGGTCAACACGGTTCGCAGCGGCAGGTCCGTTTTCGCGAAATTCCGAACCTGCTGGTTTTGAGTAATCCCGTTCAGCTGCAAATCGCCACCGATGATCTCGACCTTCGGCGGCGGGTTGCCCTCAGGCAGATCGGCGGCAAACTCGCTGATAATGGTGTCGATGGCAAACTGCAGGGATTCTTGGCCGAAACTCACCGACATCGGTCGATCGAGCATTTCCTCGAGCGTCAGTGTTTTGACCGCCATCGTGTCGCCGCCGATGGTCGTATTGGCTGCCAAAAGCGTCCCCAGGGCGACTTGAGGCAGGGCCAGCGGTGGTAGGTAGACGTTGACGATCACCTCCCGCTTAATCGCCGCCGAGCGGGTTTGCTCTTGCACGAACGCCCACATGTTGGGCAAACGCGAGGCCAGCAGCCGCCATGACGGGTCCACCTCTCGTGTGACGAGAAAATCCTCCGCCGCGACGGACGCATTGTTCACCTTCGCCAGCACCTTTGTCTTAAGCGCCATCGGGTCCATACCTGGGGCCGCCGCCAACCGGACCTCCATATAGCAGCCTCGAGATCCCGTCGGAGCCTCATCGGCAGCAGCAACCTCAGTCGTGTTTTTGCCCTCGCCCTCACCTTCGGGCGGCACCGAGGCGACTCGCAGCAACAGCCCGCCGCATTCCGGAATCAACGTCGACTGAATCCAACTCATCAACGTTGGAGCCGTTTGATTGACCCACGTCCGAGCGTCCGCGATCAAAAAGTTCGGCTGAGTCAGCAATGCGACCGCATCGGTCGGCTGTGCAGTCACCCACAGCTCCTCGAGCTGTCGCGGCAGCAAGACGGCCGCCCCTTCGACTTCTGCGACTTGGCTGATCCTCGCGATCGAGCCGACCGCAAACGCATCAACGAGCGATTTATCCGCGGTCCCTTCCTCGGCGTTCTTCGAAACCTCCGCGAAATGAGGATAGAACGCATCGCTGTCGGGATCATCACCTGCGTAGAGCGTCACGCCGCCGGGCAATTGAGCCATCGACACATCCCAGGCTTCGGTGAGTTCGTCGAGCGGGCGAGGCGATTTCAAATGAATTGCGAGTGCGATTTCTGGCACGCCGTCACGGCCCGGGAACCACGCCATCGCGATCATGCGGATGTCGTCCAGCGGTAACGCGATTCGCTTCTGCAACCGTTCAAACAGCGGAGCGAGTTCCGGCTCAAAGACGTCGCGCAGCCCGGTCGAAACCAAATGTGGCAAATCAAACGTCAAAATCGCGGCAGGCCCGGGCGGCAACAGGATCGTCGCCGAAGATGCCGGCTGAGAATTCACGTTCTCAACGATTGCCGACGGTGGAGCCCACAACATTCTCGGATCGGAAACCACCTCAAACGAATTGGGATCGGCCAGCTCTGGGTACTGACGTGGGGGCCGTGGCGGCACTTTGGCGGGAACTTTCGGCTCGGACCGATTGCCGGTCACCGATGGGATCACGGAGGGAATCGGTGGCCGCGTCCGTTTGGCAACCGGACGGGGCGCATTGGGATCTTGGAGAGCAAGCGCGAAGATCAACAAGAAAATCGGAATCCACAAACTTCCGAGCACATACCAGGCGGTTCGACGGCTTCCCGAACGACGCCTTATCGAAGGTTCATGGGCCGGTCCGGCCACCGCGATCGCTGCCCCCACGGGAGCCGAACCCTCGGAAGCAATCGATGTTTGCTCCGGCGAAACGGCGCGAGCAGCCGGGACCGCGTGAGGCGACGCCACAACCGGACTCGAAGCGGGCGGAGGAGCAACCTCGGGTGGCTTTGGTTGAGCGGGTGGAGCTTCGGAAACGGGCCCAGGAGCCTGTCTCGGCGCAGCAACCACTGGCGAGGGTTTCGGTGGTTGCGAAACTGCGGACTGTGTGGCTTGCGGTTTTGCTGCTGACTCAGGTTTGGATGCTTTACCTTGAGCCGGTGGTTTGAATGCGGCGGCCGACGGCGGTGCGGTGACATCCACTTGGGCTCCCGCCTCGGCTTGGGACGTCTCACCGCCACGTCCGGCTGGTTCGGCCACAGGAACCGCCGAGGATGGTTCTGCCGTCGAGGCGCCAGCTGACGCTGGACTCGGTTCGTCTGCGGGAACAGTCGCCCGCAACGCAGTCACAAAAGCATCCAAAGATGGGAAACGCAAAGCGGGATCTTTCGCGAGCGCGAACGCGAGAACTCGTAATAACGGTTCGCCCGCAGCCCCTTTGGCGACGGCTGCACTCAGTTCCGGTGGCTCGAATCGGAGCTGCCGAGATCGAATCTGTTCCTCTTTCGCCGCGCCAAACGCATGCTGTCCGAATCGCAATCGATACGCCAAACAACCCAGCGCATAGACAGACTGACTTTCAAGTGAATGCGTCAGCTCACCTTCACCGCCCAGTGCTTCCGGCGCGGCGTACAAGACTTGCGATTCATCTGTATCGATCGTGACCGGCGTCTCAAAGACATCCGACGAGAGGTATTCGGCAGGATCAAGCCACAACTGTGTCGACAGACTCGAGTCATCCGGCACCCAAATTCGGTCCGGCGACGGCATGGGCGGATGCGGCATCTTGCCTTGACCATGAGCAGCAAACGTCGCCATACCCGCTGCCAATGATTCGATCAACGGAACGATCTCAGCTGCTGACCATCGCGAATGGGCGGCAGCGGACTTCGACGCGATCAGCGTGGCCAAGCATTTGCCTGGGGGCAGAACCGCGAACAGCCCCACCGCATCGAGCGACGCGTCAATCGGAATCGTCGTCTTGCGATCCCCCAGCGGACCATGCGGCAGCGCCATCAACTCGAGGGCAGGAAATCCGGGTCCGCGTATCCCCGCGATCGCTCGTAATCGGTCCCCGTCTACGGGCGTCAATCGCGTCGGTACGATCTGCAGCACGAGGCCGGATTCGTCAGGATGCGAGTCATGTGACACCGGCAACCACTTTGCAAACGGCGGCGGCGCGGCCTCGCCAGACTGCGTCAGTGGTGCAATCCGCAAGACCGGAAATCGCCCAGCCGGATTCTCACCCGTCTTGCCAGAAGCCTGTGGCGAGCTGTTCAGCAAACAGGATGCTTGGAAAGGGCTCAGCCGACCGGTCTCAACCAACCACTGCGCCAGGCCCAAAGGGTCCGAAGGCGGCGTTGCCCGATGATCACCGGCGTAATCGGCCGCCCACTGCCGTGGTACCGACGAGTCAGCAAGACCACTTTGAATCAAGCGTTTCCAAAATTCGGCGAGGGGAAGCGGCATGAAAAGCGATCTGGGAACAGTCGAAAAGGGTTCGGGAGAGAAACGTCTCGGTACAACATCCCATCCTATGTTTCCTTTAGTCTATTGTGTGCGATGCCGTTTTGCGGCGCCCGATCGATTCGAGAACGTTAAAAACCACAGGCTTTATGAAATTCCGACACGATTTTGAGGCTAGGTAGCCCGCACCGCGACCGAGAACTTAGACATCTTTGATTTGCTTTCCCCCTCCCTTCGTCACCCCCCGGTGTTAATTTGAACATCGTCTACCTTACAACGGAATCCGTCCCCTTCGCTAAAACGGGCGGTCTCGCGGATGTCTGCGGCACGCTGCCGAGTGTCGTCGCGGCAGGCGGTCATCAGTGCGCGGTCATCATGCCCGCGTTTGATTCCATCCGTCGCTCGGGCATGCAGATCGAGAAGACCAACATCAGCTTCGCGATCGACATGCCGACCGATCGTATCGTTGGCGGACGCGTGCTCAAAAGCCATCTGCCGGGAGGCAATGTTCCGGTCTATTTCATCGACCAACCACAGTATTACGGACGCCCGTTCCTCTACGGCGACAAACACGGCGACTACCGCGACAACGCCGAACGGTTCATTTTCTTCTGCCGGGCGGCCATCGAAGTCATGAAACGGCTCGAGAAGCGGGTCGACCTGATCCAATGCAATGACTGGCAGACCGCAATCGTTCCCGCACTGATTCAAAACGGCGTCGGTGGGCTGCCCGTCGAAACCCCGACCGTGCTCTCGATTCACAACCTCGCGTACCAGGGTTCGTTTGCGGCCGACGAATTCCCCTTAACCGGATTGTCTTGGGACCGTTTCCGCAGCGAATCGTTCGAATTCTATGGCGGCCTGAACTTCCTCAAAACCGGCATCGTGACGGCCGATCACGTCTGCACCGTCAGCCCCACGTATGCCCGTGAAATCAAAACCCCCATGCATGGATGCGGGCTCGATCCAATCCTGCGAAGCCTCGGTGATCGTGTTTCCGGAATTATCAACGGCATCGATACCGAAGTTTGGAGCCCGGCCAAAGACGTCCACCTGGTCCGCAACTACGACGTAGACACTTGGGAACTCGGCAAGCTCGAAAACAAGCTCGCACTGCAAGCCGAACTCCGGCTTCCGAGTGATCCCAACGTGCCGCTGATCGGACTGGTCGGACGGCTAGCCGATCAAAAGGGGTGGGACCTCATTCTGCCGGTGATTCGCGAGCATTTGCGTGAAGGACGGCCTACGCAATGGGCAGTTCTCGGCAGCGGTGACCCGGTGATCGAAAGCGAGCTACGTTGGCTCGCCGAGGAGCACCCCGACCAACTCGCCGCCCACATCGGATTCAGCGACCCGATCGCACATCGTATCGAAGCGTCAAGTGATCTTTTTGTCATGCCGAGCCGATACGAACCATGCGGGTTGAATCAGCTATACAGTTTGCGCTACGGTACAATTTGCATCGTCACCGCTACCGGCGGGTTGGCCGATACCATTGTTGACACCAACAGCGAAACCATTGCTAACGGTACCGCCACCGGTTTCCACCTCCGATCCTACGACGCGGCGTCGTTGGACCGGGCAATCGGGGACGCATTGCAACTGCGTTTCCACGAAAAAGATATTTGGAAAAAAATTGTGACGCACGCCATGACACGCGACTGGTCGTGGCGGAAAAGTGCATCCCAATACATAGAACTCTATGCGCGGACGATTTCCCTTAAACGAAGGGGCGCAAAATAAGATCGACGGACTGCGGCATCATGTTCGAATCTAGTTGAATTTTACCCCCTACCAGGACCGAGATTTTCCGTAGAATGACGGCAACCCCCCCGCTTCGTCGCCCAGTCTCGGCCTCAGCAACTTCAACCGGATGCCCCCCTCATGGCTATTACTCGCGTCGAACTCAACGCCAACCGTTTACGGCTTCGACGTGATAATAGGCAGTTACGAGCGAGTCGCCGCGACCATCGATATCTCGAGGGGGACACATTAGCCAATGCGTCGGCGGACACCCTCCAGACCCCAAACACGGTCCCCCCGGTTGTTGACGGCCAGCCGTCAGAAACGAGTTCGGACAGCGGCCCAATCCGCGAGATTTCCCCTGGTAGCCGTCACCGCATTGATTCGCACCAGTCCGGTACCGACAGCAAGCTTTACGATCTGAAGGCCGTTATCTCGGGAGCCCCGACGCCCAACTCGGACCAACACACCCCCGTCTTGGATCGGTCCGACGAGAACGTCGATCTCAAAGAAACGTCCGGCAAACCCGTCGACGCCAAGACCACCGAGACACCGGTCGATGCGATTGCTGCTGTCGAGACGTCTGCAGTCGAGGGAGGAGCCGCCACCCAGATCGCGGCCGAAAAAACCGTTGCCAAAGAAACTCCCAAGCAACCCGCCCCAAACGCAGCGGCAACCGCTCCCTCTCCGGCACCGCCTGCCAGCGCAGTCGACCCCAAGGTCGGACAGTCTCGACTCGATCTCATCACCGGTGAGTGGACTTGGTTTGCAACCACCCGCTCCCAGCGTCCTGATCAGTACGGCAATGTCCTCGTGCAACCCGCCAAAGAGATTGACTGCCCGTTTTGTGCAGGCGAAGAGCACCGCACTCCCAACCCGGTTTGGGTAGCGAGTATCGATGAAAAAAGCGATCCCCATGACTCACAAAGTGCCACTTCGACCGAGAACGCACCGGATTGGGCCGTTCGTGTCGTTCCCAACCTGTACCCCGCAGTAACCCGCCTCGAAGATGCCGGTGTCCATACCCCGCCGGACCAAGACGTTAGCGACCAACAAGCTGAAAAAGAAGCGATGCCCGCGTCAGCGAGAATCCATCGCTCAGGCGGTACTTTCACCTCATACAGTCATGCTCAAGCGATCTTTCGAGAAGGAAGAAAACCGACGCCCTCGTCCCCAGCGGCGAAGCTGTTTCCCTGCGAACCCGCGATGGGCGGGCACGAAGTCATCATCGAGGCCCCACGCCATACCGAATCACTCGGTGAACTCAACACGTCTGAGATCGCACTCGTGTTCGCCGCCTACGCCGATCGCATCCGTTACTGGCGGAGCGTTCCGGGCGTGCGACACGTCAGCATTTTCAAAAATGTCGGTCGCGACGCGGGCGCATCGTTGCAGCACAGCCACAGCCAACTGATTGCGACGAACCGCGTTCCCGCCCTCGTGCAACAGGTCACCCGTCGACTCCAAGCCCACCATGCTCGCGTCGGCTCGTGCTTGCAATGCGACCTGATCCGCGGCGAAATGGACGAAAAATCTCGCATCGTCAGCCAGACCGACTCGTTTGTTGCGTACTGCCCGTTTGCGAGCCGGTTCCCAATGCAGGTACGTCTGACATCGAAGGAACACCTCAGCTGCATTAGCGAATTGCACGAGCGACCGCTCGCCGAACTTGCTCGACTTAGCCTGCGAGTCGTCCGTTGGCTGGAGGCACTCCGCCCGCGAACCGCGTACAATGTCCTCGTACATACCTGCCCGGTTGACTTCCAAGGTGCCAAGGAATCCCAGCACTGGGCGATCGATATTTTCCCGCGAGTCTCTCGGTTAGCCGGATTCGAACTGGCGACCGGAGCGATGATCAACCCGATCTACCCCGAGACCGCCGCGAAGGCGTACCGAGCCCAGGCACGACTCAGCGATCCCCGCTACGTGCTTCGCTAGGATGCATTCACTTAATCTTTACGACTACCAGCTCCCGCGAGAGCTGATCGCCCAGGAACCGCTCCGCAATCGTGTCGACGCCCGACTGATGCTCGTCAATCGAGCCAATGGGACGATCGACCATTATCACGTGCGAGACTTGCCGGAACTTTTGCGGGCCGAAGATTCGCTCGTACTCAATAACTCCCGCGTCGTGCCCGCCCGCCTGATCGGCTACCGCACGCGGACCGAGGGACGCTGGCAAGGTTTGTTCTTGCGGAGTGATCCGGAGTCGGGGATCTGGGAATTGTTGACGAAGACCCGCGGCACGCTGAAAACCGGCGAAACCATCACGCTACAAGATCGCGATGCCCGCGACGGCGGAAAACTTGAAGTGATCGGCCGCGACCTGGAAGGACACCTGCTCGTCCGTCCGCTCCCCGAATCCGTGCTACTCGACGAGTCTTTGACTGGCCACGAAACATCACCCACCCGCTGGCTCGAACGGTTCGGCCGCGTGCCGATCCCGCCGTACATTCGCGACGGACGAATGGTCGACGCGGATTTGGTCAACTACCAAACCGTCTTTGCCAGCACCCGCGAAGAGGACAAGGCCAGCGTTGCGGCCCCCACCGCGGGCCTGCACTTCACCGAAAACCTGCTTAAGAACATTGCCAAAGGCCAAACTTCGATCCACGAAGTCACCCTGCATGTCGGCATCGGAACGTTTCGCCCGATCGAGGTCGAAAACATTGACGAGCACCACATGCATCACGAATGGGGCCGGATCGACTCAGAAACCTGCGAAAACATCAACGCCCGACGTGCCGCCGGTGGCCGCTGCGTCGCCGTCGGAACGACCAGCGTGCGAGTCCTCGAAAGCGCCGCGGCGGCTAACGCAGGTGAGTTGCGAGAATGGACCGGAGCAACCGATCTGTTTATCAAACCGCCCTATCAATTCGCAGCCGTCGACGCGCTGATGACCAATTTCCACCTGCCCAAAAGTTCGCTGCTGGTGCTCGTCAGTGCTTTGGCGGGTCGCGACCTGATCATGCAGGCCTATCGAGAAGCGATCGTATCGGAGTACCGATTCTTCAGCTACGGCGACGCGATGCTCATCATTTAGCGTCCGAGATTTTGAATCGCACAGCTTAAAAACAACGCGAGCGCAAAAGGGAAGGGCCATGGTGAAGCCCTCCCTGCCTCACCATGGCCCTATCAATGCTGGAACGATGGCACCGATCGTTCCGCCCTCCCAATCCATGGTACCAGTAGTATCGGATCCCGCCGGCCGAATCCTTCAGCAGAAATCTGCCGAGCCACAACTTTCTTAATAGAATTCCCCAAAAAGCCGAGATTAGCTCACCCCGCAGCAGGTGGACGGCATCTTCCCAGCCCTTGCGGCAATCACGACGGCGACGAAAGCGGCAAAACCCCCGTTACGTCCGCCTCATCGTGAAAATGGGACTCGACACTCGCTCGGGCGAATCCATTGGGCGGCATCAGAAAGCCGCCAAAGAAGCGACGCCCCAACGCCCACAGGTGATAAACCTACGAGCCGGAACGTCATTGAGAATCAATCACCTAGCTTGGCCAGGCGACCGCTACGCGAGGTAGAAATCGTTTGCCGGTGCCACCATCGATGTCGCCGGTCGGGCCGTGTTGGTCTTGTAATAATCCGGTGCCCAGCGATTCAGTTCAATGTACATCGCCACAACGGCAATGATCATGAACAACATCGCCAACAACAACATCACGGTGAAAATGTTCGCCGGTCGCTTGGCCGGCTTACCGCCAAAATTACTCGATGGTTGTGTCGACACGATCACCCTCCTGAATCGTTCCTTCGCTGTAATCGTTCAAAATCTCAGCGACCGAACGATCTGGCTCGGTCTCACGCACTCGCAAACGAGTCACGTAACGACCGCCTCGTGTGACTTCGAGAAAATGCCCTTCTCGCAGTCCATCGTCATACCCGATCGAAACCTCGACCAATTTTCGCGGCCGATTGATTACGAGCACGCTGCCGTTTCGCTCTGGCGGTGCCCCATCGAGAGGATCGTTGATGTTCAAGCCCGCCGCATCGACGACTTCTTTGTAACGCGTCACCTGGGTGAGCAACTGGTCGTTTCGGTCCTGCTGCAACTGAACGATCCCACGTAATTCGTTCATGTCATCAGTCAATTTCAGCGTTTCCGCGAACAGGGTATCGCGATCCTGCTGTTCTTTGCGGATTTGCGAACGCAACAGAGTCGTCTCAGCAGTCAACTTTTCGAGCTCTTCAGCACGACTCCGGTCGAGCTGGGCCAACTCGGTGTTCTTGGCCTGAAGCTGCTGGACGGTCGATTCGCTCTCACGAAGCTGGGATTCGAGCTGATCGAGCTGCGTTTGCAGAGCAGCGAGGGCCGTCCGCCGAGCCGCTTTCTCGCGATCGAGGTCCGCCTGAGTCCGAGCACGAGCTTCGCGAAGCTGATCGTTGGTTCGTTCGTATGCTTCGATCTGAGCCTTTAGACCATCGTCGGCGAGCACCATGTCTCGCCAATTGCGGTGCGAAGCGTTGACCGCGAGGGCCAAGACCATGAACACCACACTGAGCAGCAAGATCAAAACCGAGAAGGATTTCCCGAGTAGATTCATGGGAAAGTGGTTCCAAGGAGACAAGAGAGAGGTGGGAAGGGTGTGGTCGCAAGCAAAAATTATAATTGACGAAAAAAATAGGTGTCAACAAAATTGGGTCTTTTACCAGCGACTCGCCTAGGCAACTTAGGTAAGCCGGCGAGTATAACGATTCCGCCGATTATCCGAGCAATATCTCGCCGATTTTGTTGACGGCATCCTCCACCCCGTGCCGCAAACGCACTAATTCAGCGGCCTCCGCGACGTGACGGGCCCGCTCCGTCGGATCCCCCGCCATCGCGAGCAACGCCTCGGCCAGCGAATCGGGCGACGCCGGATCAGCCCAAAAACAGGTGGGCTTTCCAGCCTCGGACTCCAAATCCGTCGTCCCCCCCGACCTCGTCGCGACGACCGGCACCCCCAAGGCAAACGCCTCCAAAACCACGTTGGGCATGCCTTCGAAATGCGACGGCAACACCAACGCGTCCGAACGGGCGATCTCCGAAACCGCCGGGGAAATCACCCCCGCGAACTCAACGACGTGCCCATCCAAGCTGCCATCAGCATCGGAAATTTCGTGCCATCGTCGCTCAAGCGTCTCGCGGTCGGGGCCATCACCGACAAAGCGGATCGCCAATCGAGGCACGCCCGTCTCCGGCCATCGACCACGCAGCCGAGCGACCGCCTCGATCAAATCCACCTGCCCCTTTTCGCGAGTCATCCGCCCGACGCAAACCAATCGCAACCGAACGAGACCATCGGCGGACGGCCCGGCCGTATCAACTCGCGGCCTCAAAGAGGAACGAGCCCTCTCCGTCGATTCCGGGAAACCGGCCAATCTCCGCACCCGTTCGACATCGACAGGATTGGCGACCACGATGACTCGATCGCGTGGCAGACCATAATATTTCACCGCTGAATCCGCCGCCGCCGTGCTGACCGCGATCACCGCGTCACTTCGCAGGTACGCACCGCGGAGCAGCCGCCGTTTTGCAGCCACAAACCGCTTTTCCACCATCGGCAACGCGACGTGGGGCGGACTAACGATCGTCGACACCCGCCGCGCGGTCACAACATCGCGAATAAACGGATGACCGGCGATCAGGGTGTTGTGGAAGGCGCGATCGTAAACCACATCGACCCGCTCTCGTCTAACCAACTCCGCGAACTCGGCCGCTTGCCGACGCAGGATCGTACCCGGCCATCGATCGGCGAGCCGCTGCAAAAGACCGCGATGGCCTGCGGGCGTAGGGGAATGAATCGTCACATCGTCGGGAAGCTCTGCGAGCAACTCGCCAACCCGATGGGTCAGATACAAATGCACGTCAAAGCGATCACGGGGCAGATGGCGTGCCAGCAACGCGACCTGATGTTCGCTGCCGCCACCCCGCATCGACGTCGCCATCAAGAGCACGCGGGTGCGCCGCGCCGGTGGCGTCAACGGACCTGCCTCTGGACTCAAACGCCCGCTGCCGATCCAGTCTTTTCCGCGATCAACGCGTCCAATTCCGCTTTGAGTTTGGGAAGGATCTCGTCATAGCTGAACGCCCCCAGGGCCTCTTCACCTTTCTTCAGATTGACTTTCGCCGGACCGCACCACAAACCCAAATCGGCGTCATCCGTTTCTCCGGGCCCATTCACCCGGCACCCCATCACCGCGATGGTGATTGCAAAATCCTTCGCATATTCGGTCATTTCTTTGACGTTCGCGGCGAGATCCACAAACGCCTCGTTCTCGACCCGCGAACAACTCGGGCAGCTGATGATGTTCAGCTTCGTGTCGTCAAATCGCACGACACTCCGCACCCGCCCGGCATAAACGTCGTCGACGATTTCGCGGCCCGCGTCGATCTCTTCCGGTTTGCGCGGGTTCGGCAACGTCAGCGAAACACGCACCGTGTCACCGATTCCCTTGCCGATCAATTGTTCAAACGCGATCCGTGTTTTGATAATGCCCTCCGGCGGCATCCCGGCTTCGGTAACGCCGAGGTGCAGCGGCACGTCGGGACGCTGTTCCGCAAACCGACGGTTCACCTCGACCACTTTCGTCGGATCGCTGTCCTTCAACGACACGACGAATTGATGGAACCCCAACGAGTCGACCAACTCGCAGTGCTCGAAGGCGGACTCGAGCATCGGCGTGATCGAATCGTCCGCCGCGTATTTCTCCTTCTTCGCCGGATCGACGCTGCCGCAATTTACTCCGATCCGAACGGCACACCCGTTTGTCCCCGCCAGATCGATCAGGTAGCGAACCTTGTCCTGCCACGTCATGTCACGACCGTGGTGATAGAGGTGCCCGGGGTTGTAGCGGATCTTGTCGACATGCGGCGCAACCAACTCGGCGAGCCGGAAGTTCTCCTGCAAATCCACCGCGAGATTGGCGGTCGTCCGCTTGCGAATTTCCGCCAACGCCTCAGCGTCCTTCGCGCTATCGACCGCAATCCGCACCACGCCGGCACCGCGTTCCCGCAACGCCTCGGCTTGGGCCACCGTGGCATCGACGTCCTGTGTCTTCGTCGCTGTCATGCTCTGCACCGCAATCGGATTGCCATCGCCGATCGTGATCGAACCGATGGTGACAGGACGGGTGGGATTTCGCTGAATCGACATAAGAAGAAAGGATAGAAAAGGGAGGGAACTGGTTCTGGGATTGTGAGCGTTGGCTCGGCGGAACGGAACGACGTCGAGCGAATCCCTATTGCTTGCCAAGCTCGCGTTGGTAGAGCCGGCGGATTTCGTCAAGATCCGCGTCGACAGGCGGCAACTGGGGATTCATCTCTCGAAACGTGTCCCGGACAATCGCCGCGACACTGGCGTCTCGATACCATTTTTTGTCCGCGGGGATAATGTACCAGGGGGCATGTCTGAAATTGCATTTTTCAAATACGTCTTCGTAAGCCTCTCGGTACAAATCGGCTTTCAAACGGGCCTCGTAATCACCGGCGTTGAGCTTCCAGTGCTTGGTGGGATCGTCGAGCCGTTTCTTAAACCGCTCTAGCTGCTCGGCGGGGCTGATGTGCAAATAAAACTTCAAAATCCGAGTTCCCCGGTGTGCCAGTAGCTTCTCGAAATCGTTGATGATTTCGTATCGCTGTCCCCATACCGATTTGGGAACAATGTCCTCCACCCGAACCACTAAAACGTCCTCGTAGTGCGAACGGTTGAAGATCGAAACCTTGCCCGCCGCGGGTGTCGCTTTGTGGATCCGCCACAGGAAATCGTGGGCGAGTTCCTCGCTACTGGGCACCTTGAATGGGTATGTTCGGCACCCCTGTGGATTCATTTGACCGAGGACCTTTCGAATCAATCCGTCCTTGCCCGCCGCGTCCGGTGCCTGCAGCACGATCAGCAGCGACTGTTTCGCCTCCGTGAACATCTGATATTGAAGATCGCGAATTTCATCGATGGCATTTTCCTTAAACGCCACCCCGTGTTCCTTACCGCTAAACGGCCCCTCAAATTCAGTAGGAATCTTCGCCAGCGAGACCTTTTTTCCCCGCCGAACACCGTGTTCGTCTCGGAAATCAAACTTCGGATTCAGATCCCAGGTCGTGTCTTGCATCGAATTGGTTCAGAAAAGGTGGACACGGAGCGGTCAGTCAGCCGAAAACGAACGGGTTATGATGGAAAACGCGTCGGGCCGAGTGCCGCAGTGTAGCGTGCCGATCCGGGGTCGTCCAAAGTCCCCGAAAAGTGCCGTTGAACAAGGGTTGCCAAGGCGACCGCAATAAAGCACAATCCCGCACAGACGCAAGATTCCACCAGGAGCGGTGGCTGAGTGGTCGAAAGCACCGGTTTGCTAAATCGGCGTACGGGTCAAACCGTACCGCAGGTTCGAATCCTGTCCGCTCCGCTTGTAAACGAAAACGTAGGATCGCTGATTTCAATGCAGCACCGTCCAAACAACGGTGCTGTTTTTGTTTCTCAGTCCTTCACCCGGAAGTGTAGCTCAGTTGGTTAGAGCATTCGACTTTTAATCGAATGGTCCTGGGTTCGAGTCCCAGCACTTCCACTTCTTTTTCTCTCGCACAGCAGCGAGAGCCACAGGCAGCCGCGGCCTCTTTCCCGCTCGAACGAAGCCCGACCGGGAAACGTGAGCGTCTCGGTGCCGCCTGAGCAGCAGTGGCGTCCGTTGGCCCTCCCGCTTGGCTCGGCTCGTCCCACCTTGGCGACGAAATGCTTCGCCGCCCAGAAAGACCGCAAGGCAACGGGCACACGTGATAGAAATCCCAGGTAAATCAGGAGAGAAAACGAGAACCGCTGACTACCCTATTCGACGAGAGAGCCAAACGCATTCGGTTCGTAAAAACGACGCCTGTGATTAGCCTTGATTCCATCTGTCGCCTGACCGACTCATCGACTTCGGTTCAACCTTATCGCTCCACCGTCATTTTTGAATCGTCATCTTGAACAACTGGCTGAACCTGCCCACGAATTTCCTCTGGACGATCAGCTTGCATCAGCTGCTGCTGGCAGTACTCTGCTGGGCCACCGGCTGGCTGGTGGTCAATCGCAACTGGAAAGTGAACTACACTCGCAAAATCAACCATTTCGCGTTGATGCTGTGCCCGTTCCTACTGGCGAAGGTTTTTCCGTACCAGCCGAGCATCACCACGTTTCTAGCGACGGTGTGTGTGTTCACGATAGCAACACTCGCGATGTCCCATCCGGTACGCGAGCGGGTGTCGATGATGAAGACGGCATTCGCTGCCGTTGATCGACCCGAAGATCGCCCGCACACTCTACTTTGGATCATCAGCCAAGCGGTTGTGGCGGCAATTGTCTTGATGGGTATTTTTCTAGCCTTTCAAGAACTGGACATCCCGGCATTAGTCAGCATCCCACTGGTGGTCACCGGCATCGGCGACGGGCTGGCCGAGCCGGTTGGGGTCCGGTTCGGAAAACACACCTACCGCGTGCCATCGTTAGCCAAAAACCGCAGCTACGTCCGATCGATCGAGGGCAGCGCATGCGTTTGGATCGTTGCGTTGCTCTCAGTCGCCTGCGTCTACCCTCTCGTCAGCACCGGGCAATGGATCGCACTCATGCTGTTACTACCACCGATCATGACAGCGACCGAAGCCGCGTCACCTCATACCTGGGACGCCCCATTCCTCTATCTCTCCGGCGGCCTGACCATTGCCGCCGTCACGCTCGCACTCTAACAATCCGCAGCCCACTGAAGCGTCTCGCATACTACAAACGCATCACCCCGATATGTGCGATCGCGCGAGAATAAAATACATCCATGCGGCTCTCATTCAAATCCTTTTCTCTCACGAAACTCCGGTGCTCTCAACTGGCAGACACCGGCGTTTCGTCAAAAAAGTACTTTGCGACTGACGCGAACGCACCGGCACAGGACGCCGGTCGCGTGATTCGATGACGGTTACCCTCGCACTTACGCGATCCCTGACTTGCGCGAATGCTTGAGCGATCATCCTCAAACTCTGGCGTTTACAGAGCGTGGTCGTCCTTAACCAAACAAACCACTTGCCGTTTAAGGACTAGATTGAACGAGCGGTTCGCAATTGCCACTGACCCTCGCGAACTTCCCTACCGGCCACCCGGCAATTACACTCGGGCTATCCCTTACGCCCGTTTTTTGGCATGTTTTCCGCAAATGGACACCTGACCTCTCTTGTTCACCGAAGCAGTCTCTTTCGCAATCATGCTGGTCGTATCCTGCGGTTTCGCCGCGTGGTATGGATACCGGCATGGCAAGCAATACGCACTCGGCGCTGGCATGGCTGCGTCCTTGCTGGCTGGAACCTGGTTCGAAATCACCATCGCCGATACCGAGATCAACGTCACAATGGCGACAGCCATTATTCTGCTGGTCGCGTATTGCGCGCATTCATGGCGTGAGATGTTCCGATGCCTCAATTTGCTGGATTTCTTGGTTGCCGCCTTAATGGTTTGGCACATCACCGTGGACACCTACCACGATGGCCAACCGCTCACCTTTGCCGCCCAGGCCTACGGCCAATGGATGCTCCCCTACGCCGCCGGACGCTACGCATTTCTACACCCCGGTTCGCTCACCAAACTGTCACCGATCTTTGTGGCCGTCGCCGTGTTCATTTCGCTCGCCGCTGTCTTGGAGGCATTCACTTCAATCAATCTATGGGAAATTGCCTTCACCACGGTTGATGACAAGGTTGCCCGCACCAGTAGCCTACGCTACGGCATGTTTTATCGTGCAATCGGTCCGGTTCGACACCCAATTTTTCTAGGCGTTGTCCTACTTTCAACGATTCCGTTTGCGATTGACCTCTGCCTCCGCTCGACTGCGACACGGAAATTTCAAATACTTGGGTGCTTGCTGCTAGCAGTTATTTGCCTTGGCATCGCGTCAACAATATCGAGAGGTCCAATACTCTGCACTTTCATTGCATTTGGGTTTGCATGGGCATGCGCAAATCGAGCCGCGAGAATTGCGATTGCGACCTTAGTTATCTTGGGCATCGCCGCAGTCAGCCTCAATACAGAGGCTGCGATCCGGCTTTTCGACTCAGAAGGCACTGGAAAAGAAACTGCTCGGATTATACAGGTGGACGGCGACGGTTCTCCTGCCGTCACCACAAGTTCACGACATCGGATTTTTGTTGTGCAGATCTACGGCCCTCTTGTGATCAAAGGAGGCCCGCTCGGATTCGGCACCTCGAATTCAACGGGCTTCCCACCTCGAAACCTTCCGGGACTCCCCGCGGCCCCCGAAATACGAAAGCAATTGGGGATCGTCGACAACTCCTACATAAATGTCGGCCTACGGTTTGGATGGATCGGCATTGCCCTATTTACAGCTTCGTTGCTCGTGGCAATCGCATTAAGCCTCCGACTTGGCCCCGTTGCATCAACGTACTTTTATCCATCGCAGAACCATGTTTGCTTCGCGTATGCAGGCATGCTCTTTGCGGTAATGCTCGAAATCATAACCGTGTTCTGGTCGTATGACTTTTCATTCTGGACTCTCTTCCAAATGGGGGCCGCCGCAGGCTTAACCGCGCAAGCAAAACTCGTTCGAACGGGACAAGTGACAGGCTAACCAATCGACCTTGCTGCCGCCTCCGTACCGAGTAACTGCCGTACGCCCTGCCACTATTACCCCGAGCGAAAACGCATCAGTCAGGCGAGGATACCTTGCGACCGCGAATGGCCGGCCAGGACGCCAAGTGCGGACGCGACTTGCTTTGTCACGATTTTCGATGAATCGCGTGGAAGGCCGCCAACCCCGGTAAGAACCACAAACCAAGAATGAGTCATTAACACGAACCACCGCAATTGGCGTGGCTGTTGCGATGAGATCGAGACGCCCGATGGTTGACATCAATCTGAAGTCGAAGTAGCCAGCCTTCCGCGTCTCAAACGACCTTGACGAGCAAATTTGCCTGGCAACACGAGGGGCAGCAGCCCCCGCGATCAACCGGAAGCCCTGAAATAACGCCGAACATTGCTGGCGTGCCTCCGCCATTCCCCAGGGACTTGTCTTGCTAACCGCAGTGGTTGGCACGCGGTGTTATCAAACAGGACACATATCCTCGGTAGCTACGCAATTTGGATATTTCCTCGCTTTTTCGACAGAAACGGCGTTCGTATCCCACTCTTCGTCAGCGTAATGGGCTGATCAAAGCCTTTACTTTTGAATTCAAAATTTCGCTGGTTGATCGCGTCAAAGCCGTAGCTAACCTAGGGGCGAACGAAATGAGCAGCCGCGCAACCCCCTCGTTCGCAGGGGGAAGCTAGTGCCACCCAAAGGCACGAAGTGCGCGCGGACACCCCCTACAAAATGCTTGACTCGAGTTTACCACCGCTGGGTAATCATGCAGAACATGCACTCAACTTTCGACCTCGGCAAATTGAAGTCGACCTCAATTCCTCAGACCAGGAAGACAGTGTGATGAGTTCATTGATTTATGAAGCTGGAATTGACTCACGCGTTACCTCGTCCTCGCTAAACTGGCCGAATGCGAGTTCAGTACCGCGATCGAATCCTGAGCATCAGTCGAAGATCAGCACTGCATCGGCGTTGAGGCTGGGGCGGCGCCAATTCTGGCTGGACACTAGGTTTGCGATCCCACTCATCATTGCTGACGCTGCGGCTGCCGGTGCGTCGGCGATAACGGCTTCCTCTATTGGCGTCTTAGTCGGTGAAGTCATTGAAGCGGGGTTTATTCCAGTCGCCATCTTGATCACATTGCTCGCCCAGTTGTTCCATGGCCTATACCCAGCGTGTGGAATGTCGCACTCGACGGAGTTCCGACGACATCTTCAGACAGCCCTCTACGTAAGCGTGGGCATGGGATTGGGCATGTTCTTTGCGGGCAGCTTCCCTTGGGTTTGTTGGCTGATTTTCAGTATAGTTTTTCTGTTTTTGCTGTCGTCGTCTCGGTCGCTTGCCCGGTATTTACTTTCCTCCCAAGCCTGGTGGACGCAGCCTATCCTGGTCGTCGGGAATGGGGAAAGAGCGGCTCGCTTGTTTGAACGACTTGGCAAAATGGGCAGCGATGGGCTAAGGCCAGTGGGGATCGTATACGATCCCCACCCGCACTGGACGAACAACTTCGAACACAATGCTGCACTGGAACGCGACCAAGTGCTCTTGGCCAATGCGGTACGAGCCAGAGTAAAGCGATCAGCACCGATGTACATCGGGCCCATCAGCGAACTGGAAGACATACTGCTCGAATCGGGCACGTGCCGGATCGCGATTGCCGATTGCCACGATATGTCTAGCAACCAATTCACCAGCTTTCATGGCATACCGCATGTTGCGGTTCCCATGGACCTATCCAGCCAACCCACCGAAAACGTGCGGATCGTTGAGGCAGACGGGCGGGTTGAGATGCATTGCCAAACGACACTGCTCAGCCCCCAGGCTATGATTGCAAAACGAGCCATGGACCTAATATTAGTTGTCGGCGCCATGCCATTCTGGATCCCTGTGATGGTACTGATCGGCCTGGCGATCAAACTCACAGACCCCGGCCCAATCTTCTATCGCCAGTCGCGTGTTGGCAGATTTCGTCAACCCTTCGACGCCCTCAAGTTTCGAAGCATGTGCTGCGACGCGGATCGCAAACTGAATGAGTACTTGAGCAACAACCCTGAAATGAAAGCGGAGTGGGATGCGACACACAAGCTTCAAAACGACCCACGGATCACAGGTATCGGCCGTATCATTCGCAAAACAAGCTTAGATGAATTGCCGCAATTGATCAACGTGCTACGTGGCGAGATGAGCCTGGTCGGGCCCAGGCCGATCATCGACTGCAGTAGCTACGACCGCGAATACATCCAAGAGCATCCCGATGTGTTCGAGATGTATCAAATGGTGCGTCCCGGCATCACCGGCATGTGGCAGGTGAGCGGGCGAAATTCCACCAGCTACAAACAGCGGATCGACTTCGACCGTTTCTATCTTCACAATTGGTCCATCGCAACCGACATCTTCATTCTCTGGCGAACGATCAAAACGGCTCTCTTCCAAGAAGGCGCGTGTTAGCACTAAGTCACAACTTGGAATGAAGGTTGATGATTTTAGCCGTTTGGGCGATAGCCCCGGTTTTTCGGTAAATCGTGGCTAGCGCCAAAACGCAACGCTGTGAAGCATTTTGAACTGCAAAAGCAAGGCTTTTGCTTGTTAGCGGAACGACGCAAGCCGTCCAGTACTAAGCTGTGACACACATCTAGAAACAAATAACTTTTTTGGCGGCAGACGCATCACTATACCGAGCCCCGATATTTCCGGCATGGATGCTAGCGTCGACTTTCGCGTTTCGCATTGTAGAACAATTTTCCCAAATTGTTTTTCATCCTCAGTCGCAGCGATGGCTTCACAACAGGCGACAATCGTCGCCTGAAGTCGCCTGAAAATTGCGAAAGCCGAACTTTCTTAGGACTTAGATAGACAATGAAACGTGCACTCATCACCGGCATCACCGGCCAAGATGGCTCTTACCTCGCTGAGTTCCTCTTGGAAAAGGGCTACGAAGTACACGGCATCAAACGCCGCGCCTCATCGTTCAATACCGAACGAGTTGATCATATCTATCAATCGCCACACGCAGGGAGCAAACGCTTCCAGCTTCATTACGGCGACCTCACGGACACCTCGAACCTGACGCGGATCATCCAAGAGGTTCAACCCGACGAAGTCTACAACCTGGGTGCGCAATCCCACGTTGCGGTCTCGTTCGAGTCTCCGGAATACACTGCGGACGTCGACGGCCTCGGAACGCTTCGACTTCTCGAAGCCATCCGCTTCCTTGGTCTTGAGCAGAAAACACGATTCTACCAGGCGTCCACATCCGAGCTGTTTGGTCTCGTCCAAGAGATCCCACAAAAGGAATCAACGCCGTTTTATCCGCGTTCCCCCTATGCGTGCGCCAAGTTGTACGCGTATTGGATCACGGTCAACTATCGTGAATCCTATGGGATGTATGCGTGCAACGGAATTCTTTTTAACCACGAATCGCCGCGCCGCGGCGAGACTTTCGTCACGCGTAAAATTACTCGGGGAATGGCGAACATCGCCCAGGGGCTAGAGCCGTGCCTGTACCTCGGCAACATGGACGCACTCCGCGACTGGGGACATGCAAAAGACTACGTCCGTATGCAGTGGATGATGCTGCAACAAGAGACCGCAGACGACTTCGTCATCGCAACCGGCCAACAAATTACCGTCCGTGAGTTTGTGAAAATGTCAGCCGCGGAAGCCGGTTTAGAAGTCGAATTCAGCGGCGAAGGAATCGACGAAATTGCAACCGTCACCGGGGTCACCGATCACGAAAGGGCTCCTGAAGTCTCCGTCGGCGACGTGATTGTCCGAGTCGACCCTCGCTACTTCCGCCCCGCCGAAGTCGAAACGCTGCTAGGCGATCCTACCAAAGCAAAAGACAAACTCGGCTGGGAATGCGAAATCACCGTTGAAGAAATGTGCGCCGAGATGGTAGCCAACGACCTCGAACAAGCCCGCTGCCACGCCCTCCTAAAGCTCCATGGCCACAGCGTCAGCTTCGCCGTGGAGTAGGCGGAAGGCTGCCAGTTGTCAGATAAAAATCCTCAGCATAGAGGTGGTGTGGTTGCTAAGAATTCTCGCGTCTCCGGCGATCGGTCAGTGCCCGCGGTTACGGAGCGTGAACGAACCTCAATATCCAGTGGCTTCAGTTTCGGCTCTGCCTTCACTCGACTTTTCCCCCATGCCAACTACCAATTATGACATCCAACTTTCAACTGCATTCCTCCAACGCTCCTCCGCCACTTGCCTTGATCACTGGTATCACCGGTCAAGACGGTTCGTATTTATGTGAGCTTTTGCTGTCAAAGGGCTACGTCGTCCATGGACTCGTGCGGCGAAACAGTTCGACGACGAGGGCTCGGTTAGACCCAATATTCCAAGACAAAGAAGTCTACGGAAAACGACTCTTTTTGCACTATGCGGACCTTGATGATGTTACCACCATTCGCCGACTTCTTACGAAAATTCAGCCCGACGAAATATATCACCTCGCAGGCCAAAGCCATGTTGGCACAAGTTTCGAGATCCCCGAGTCGACGTGCGAGTTCACCGCCATGGGAACACTGAAGCTGCTGGAGATTATTCGTGATCTAGCCAAGCGACCGCGGTTTTTGCAAATAAGCAGCAGTGAAATTTTCGGTCGCCCCACTGCGTCACCACAAAATGAGCACACTCCGATGCGGCCCGTCACCCCGTATGGAGTGGCTAAGGCTTTCGCAACCAGCATGACGTGTTTGTACCGCGAATCCTTCGACCTCTTTGCCTGCAATGCAATTTGCTACAACCATGAGTCACCTCGACGCGGCGAATCGTTTGTCACCCGTAAGATCACCCAGGCCGCCGCCGCAATATCAGTCGGCCTGCAAGACAAACTTAAGATGGGCAGCCTCGACGCTCGTCGCGACTGGGGTTATGCACCAGAGTACGTCGTAGGTATGTGGCAAATTTTACAGCAAAACAATCCTGATGATTACGTACTAGCAACCGGGGTCGACCACAGTGTCCAGGAATTTCTGCAGACCGCTTTCGAAGCAGTCGGGCTTGACTGGAAAGACCACTATGAAGTGGATCAGCGGTTTATTCGCCCCGCCGAAGTCAACATGCTGGTAGGAGATCCAAGCAAAGCGTGGCAGCGGCTCGGCTGGAAACCGCAGTCAGACTTGGCTTCGATAGTGCGAAGTATGGTTGACGCGGATCTATTGTTGATTAATCGCAATCGATTCCCCAATTGTGCCGTCGCCTCACAAGCGTGGACATCACCGCCGAATGCAAGTTCCGGCAAATCCTAATAATGGCTTCGCAATTCGAACTGAATATTGAATTTTCCTAGCGGTAGTCGCCACCGACAATCATTCAAATCTATCTTGCACGCTCAATTCGACACCAACTGACGAACTAAATGAAACGCTCGCTCGGCAAACAAGCACAAAGCGTCAGACAAAGAATCTAAGCACGTGAACAGGATTGATTGTGTTTAATTGGCAAGCGAATTGCAGCATTGGTTCGATGGGAATCTCTCGTGGTTTTGCTAGCATTTCGCCTGAAGGTCAGGCGGCCGCCACAGCGTCGTTTCCTCCTAACTTCAACGGGAGGAGTATCATGGCACGGCCTGCAATTCTGTTTGCGGAAATCAAAAGTGAACAACAACGCGATCGTCTTGTCGAACTTTGGAAACAACATCCCAATCATTACACGCGAATGCGGGGACACGCGATCATCCTCTGTGACGCCGGCTACAACGTTAGTCAACTGGTGGACATCTTCGGTGTTGATCGCGACACCGCAGCCAGCTGGATCTCGCGTTTTAACCAGGGAGGAGTCGACGCCCTTTTCGATGACGACAGACCGGGCGGGCCGCGAAAACTCGTCGAACAGGAGCAGCGGATCCTCGAGGATCTTCTCCGAGAGTATCCCTCGCACCCTGCAAAGGTGATTGCGAAGCTGAAAGAGAAAACGGGCAAATCGATCAGCCGCAAGTCCCTGTCGCGATACGCCAAACGATTCAATCTCAGCTGGAAACGGTTTCGCCGCAGCCTTCGGCAGAAACGGGACGAACGAGCGTTTCGACTCGCTCAAGCAGAACTTGCCGAGCTGCTCGAAGAACTTGGATTGAACGTAGTCTATTTCGACGAAGCTGGCTTCTCCCTCAAGGGAGTCGTTCCCTATGGGTGGCTTCCGGTTGGTGAACGCACCGATGTGCCTGTCACCGGCGCGCACGGATCGACGGTGCAGGCGATGGGCTTCGAGCACCAAGACGGTACAACCCAGACCTACCTTCACAAGGGTTACGTCAACACGCAAACCGTCATCGACGTGTTCGACGATTTTTGCGAGACCATCGACCAAACGACCGTGGTGATCTTGGACAACGCGTCTTGCCACACCAGCAAAACCTTCAGGGCGTCGGTGGAGCGTTGGGCGGAGCGGGGCTTGCTGGTCTACAACATTCCTCCCTACAGCCCAGAACTCAACGCGATCGAACGATTGTGGAAAAAACTCAAGTACCAACTGATGCCCGCAAATGCTTGGGAACGGTTCAAAACTATGCTGGATACTTTGACATCGAAGCTCGCAGAACTCGGTGAAGTGACCTATATGCTGTCGCTTCATCATTACGCCGAATAACTCCTGTTCTCGTGCTTAGAATCAGATCTTCTTTCTCAGTGCGGAAAGAACCCCGAGCTCAATCCAGCATCAACTCGACTCCTGCTTGGTTTAGCACCAGAGATTCCACGGTAGGAAACTACCCCCTTTTATCGGCGATTGCCCTATGTTTGTGACAGGTTGTGTTCGTGGTGGAGCACGTTCAATTGCTGCGAGTTGTTGCGGACTGCATGCGTGCAACGTGACTCACTCAACCTTGGATCACCCCGCCACGCCGAAACCCTTGCGATTCGAAGGAACGCGTGACGTTCGGCGAATATCGCTCAAAGCTCAAAAAAGTGCATGTACCTCGAAAGTAAGGACAAGCCAACTATCAATATAATGTCGCAACGAACGTACCACAATCCTTGATCATTGCGTTCTCGGTTCGATGAGTAGGGGATCGGAAAACTATAGCGAGCGTGTGGTGGTATACGGCACCATAGTATACTTACCCAGGGCGATTGCGCCACATTGGGCAATCTGCGAAGCTGAGCAAGGGTTCGTGATTGGGTAGCTGGTTTGCAGC
>NZ_JAMQBK010000059.1 GCF_023701485.1 Aporhodopirellula aestuarii | reverse complement strand
TGTGTAGATACCAATGCCCAGGGGGAGGGTGAAGCGTGGCCGTATGACAATGCCATGCCGCTAAGTCAGCAGGCTCCCTCTCGGGGGGCGTGCCTGCGTTGACGAGGGAAGGCAGACGGCGCTAAGTGAGTTCTCGATCGGGCCAGCAACGGTGAACTTGCCAAATACCCACCGTTCGTTCCGGCGCTCGCGGTCGCGAATTCGGCAGCTTACAGCGACAAATCCTTACAGCGACAAATCAAGGACAACCGGTTCGAACGGAACGTGCCGCACGGCCGCTCCCGTGTTGTAGAACTCGTAGCCGGCAATGCGAACGCCACCGAGACGTCGGTGGGTGTGCCCGAAGACGATCCGCCGGACGCCATGGCCCAGCCAATCGGGTTGGCAGCGGATCCAGTGCAGCAGCCGCATGCAGACGTTCTTTCGGCGGTGAGCCATCCCCGCGGTCGCGAGATGCAGCCGCGCGGTGACGGCCGCGTTGTAAAGATGATTGCGGATCGCAGGCGGTTGATGGATGCCAGTGCGTTCATGATGCCACCGCGACCGATACCGTCCCAAGCCGTCGATGCTGCCCCCGCCTTCGATCACGTCCCCGTGGACCATCAGGCAATCGCCGATTCGGATCGCGTCGAGCCCCACGTATACGGCGCCGTCGTGCAGGGCGAGTTCGTGATCTTGCATGTCGGTATCTTTGGCCGGCCGATGGGGACGGGCCCATTCGGCCAGTATTCGCTGGAACTCGGGTTGAGCGTCGTGGTTTCCGGTCAAATAAACGAATCGTTTTTCGGGGAATTCCTCCCTCCAAGACTCGAGCCAATCCAGTGCGATTTGCCGTGAGGTGGGCCCATCACCTTCACACGACCAACAGAAATCGAATAGATCACCCCCCCAGACGCACACGTCGGCAGCCTCAATCGCGTTTCGCACCGCCCCGGAATGATGCGAATAATTGCAACGAGAACTCAGCAGGTGCAAATCGGAAATGAATGCGGTCGTCAACTCATGCCCGGCATCCATGGAACCCGCTGGTACCAATGTTGCGATATTTGGCGGGGTGCTATCGTGAGAGATACGAACGTTGGCCATTCCTCCGCCTTTCATTTTTTCTACTGAGACCATAATGACCAATTCCGCCGATGGGTACGCCGTCTCCGGAGCAGAAATCCCCCAATCCGAATCTCCCAACCCGACTCCAGGCAAACCCTACCTGCGGCGTGCTGCTATTTCGGCTGGTATCGGTGGCGTCTTGATCGCGGTTGTGCAGTACTTGGCTCCGGATTTCGATTATCAATACGCGTTCTTGGCGTGTTTGGTTATCGGGCTGATTTCGTTTGGCGTGACGCTTTATTATCTGCATCGGGCATCCTATCGTGCCGGCAAACCTTTCCTGGTTCCTTTGACGACGCTCGCCGTTGGCGTTGTGTTCGCATCCCTGGTCCGGATTCGCACGATGTCCGGTGAAATGATTCCGCAGTTCGACTGGCGTTTTGCATCTCATGATGTCCCCGAACTGCAAACGACACCTGCTGGCCCGGCGTCAGACGTACTGCTGGCCGATGCAACTGGCGATTCACGGTCTGATGCAAACGTCGCTCGCTCAGACGGCGACACCGACGTCGAGTCCACGACCACAACCAATCAAGGTAACAATCTCGTTGTCACATGGGGGCAATTTCTAGGCAACGATCGAAACGGGGCTGTCAAAGAACGTACCTTTGCGGTTCCACAATCAGCCAGCGAAATCGAAACTTTTTGGAACATCGGAATCGGTGGCGGTTGGTCGTCGTTCGCGGTCGCCGGCGACATCGCCGTGACGCTCGAACAGCGAGAAGATCGTGAATGCGTCACTGCGTACCGAGTCACCGACGGTGAACTGTTATGGATCGTCGATCACGAAGCGATGCATACGCACCCGCTTGGCGAAACAGGACCGCGATCGACACCCGCGATTGAGGACGGGCGCGTCTACGCACAAGGTGCGACCGGCATGGTGTGGTGTCTGGATTTGATGAGCGGACGCGTGATCTGGGAATCCGACCTGCTTCAACTGGCGGGTTGGGATCAAATCGAATCGGAGACCTCCGTGACGTGGGGCCGCAGTGGATCGCCGCTGCTCGTCGATGGGCTGTGCGTGCTGCCGTTGGGAGGAACACCGGACTCTCGCGAACGGTCGCTGGTCGCCTTCGATGCCGAATCCGGGCAAGTGCGATGGACGGCGGGGGAAGACCAGATCAGTTACGCCTCGCCACAACTCCTGACGCTAGATGGTGTCCGGCAAATCGTATCGGTCAATGAGAGCACGATTTCGGGACACGCGATCGATTCCGGTGAACAGCTTTGGCATACTGATTGGTTCGGGCAGAGCAACGGCGGCGCGAACTGCGCGTCGGTCATCCCGGCGGGCGAAGACCGCTTCCTCATCGGAAAAGGCTACGGTGGCGGGAGCGCATTGATCGAGGTTCGAAGGGACGACGCGGGCGGTGGGTTTGTCGCCGAAGATGTGTGGCGTTCCAATCGTGTGATGAAGACCAAGTTCAACCATGCCGTGATCCAGGACGGCGTGGCCTACGGAATCAGCAACGGTGCCTTGCAAGCTCTGGAGATTGAATCAGGCAGCCGCCTGTGGGAACAATCTCGCCGCAATCGATCGGGCCAAGGGCAAGTGATCTTGGCGGGCGACGTCATGATCGTTCAAGAAGAGATGGGCGACGTGATATTCGTCGCCGCGGATCCCAGCGAATACCGTGAGTTGCTGCGTTTGAAGGCGTTACAACACAAGACCTGGAACGTGCCGACGCTCGCCGGTAACGTACTGCTTGTGCGTAATGCGGTCCAAGCAATGGCGTTTCAATTGCCGCCGAAGTGAATCTCTTCTTTTCCATAAACCATCAGCGATGATCAACACACTCACACCGACCGAATTCCCGAATCCTGACGAGTTCGAACCGCTCGATTTCCTCGTGGTGGCGCCTCATCCCGACGATGCCGAGATCGGGATGGGAGGCACCATCATGCGAATGATTGACCAAGGCATGCGGGTCGGCGTGCTGGATCTCACGTCTGGCGAACCGACGCCGCAGGGCAGCATGGAAACGCGGATTCGCGAAACGGCCGCGGCCACGGCGGTGATGAAGTTAACGTGGCGAGGTAACGCCGGATTGGTCAATCGGGCACTCGAAAACACGATCGAAGCACGCGTACGGATCGCCAGTTACATTCGCTGCCTGCGACCACGTTGGTTGTTCGCACCGTATCATCACGATGCCCATCCAGACCACCTGGCCGCGACGTTGTTGACCGAAGCCGCCCGCTTTCAAGCCAAACTGAGTAAGACTGACATGCCCGGTCCGCGGCATCACCCTGAACGACTGTATTACTACTTTTGCATTCATCTGCGACTCGCCGTTCAACCGGCATGGATCGTTGACATTTCGGATCAGTGGGAGCGTAAGATGGCGGCAGTTCGTGCGTTCGAAAGCCAAATGATCACAGGACGTCCCACCACGCCGCCAACGTTGATCGATCGCATCCGTCACGAAGGCGAACACTGGGGACGATTGATCAATCGCACCCATGGAGAACCCTTCGACACGAAAGAACCGCTCGCGATGAGCAGTCTGCGAGATCTGCTCTAGGCGACAAGCAGTTGCAAACGTTCGCAACCAGTGTTGCTGTTGCCAGCTGTGACGAGCCTTCGCAGACCCTCCGGTGACGTACCAGACCGAACGTGGGCTGTCGATTTGTGAGCCGAGACGCTCAAGCGGCATGTTGATTTGATCTCGGCTCCGACCAAATCAACACGCCGTTTCTACTCGCGATCACGCACCGCGAGTGAGTCAGATTGAAGATGGCTGGAAGCAGCGATTTTTCAATCGGTAATCTCAAAATTTAATGGTCGTGGTCGTGGTCGTGGTCGTGGTCGTGGGAAATTTTGCCGGTGTAGGACTTGCCCTCGATCTCCACGATCACAGCCCCTTCGGCTCCCGATTCCATCCAGTGGTCCATTTCAGCATCCGTTGACGTGAATCGAGACGATTTTCCTGATGCGTCGTCGGCCTGGGGATCCGCAGCAAGGTCGAACGATCTGACTTCGTTATCATGCTTCAAGCTGACAGTCAGCTTGGACGCTTCGATCGCAACCGGTTCGATTGCAGAACCGTCGAGCATGTACATGGCGACGGAACCGGTGCCATGCAGCATTTCGATATGGAAGGCTTCTTTGCCCAGTTCGATCAATTCGCCGCCATGCGGTCCGTGTTCGGGATGACTATCGCCGTCCATCAAGGGCGGCAAGTCGTCGATCACGAGCGGCCCAGACGAGTCGTCGGGTGAGTCGTTTTGCGCGTTCTTGTTCGAGCAACCAATCAGGGTGAAGCAAGCGAGCAAGAGAGTGAGGAAAGATGTTTTCATCTTGGAATTCCGTTCGGGGTTTGGGGCGAGAAAGAACATGTGAAATTGGCGGTCCTGCTTCGGTCGCCAATCGGGAAAACGTTAGTGGGCGTGTTTGGTTTCAAAGACATACTTCTTCAACCAGAATTTCCATTGATGGGCTTCGTCAAGGTTAGATTCTAGGACGTCGCGAACGGCTGTTCGGAAAACGGGACATCCGTTTCCGAGTTGGATTGCTTGGTACCCGTTGCGAGTAGGTGTTCATGAAGGATCTTCTTGCCCGCACCGCGTCCGATGGTCCAAAAGAGTGCCGGGCGAACGAAGAATTCGGCCAAGGTGCTCGTTAGCAATCCACCCACGATCACCGTCGCGATCGGATACAAGATTTCTTTGCCTGGTTCACCAGCGGCAAGGGCGAGTGGCAACAGGCCAATGCCTGATGTCAGTGCCGTCATCAGTACCGGAGCCATTCGTTCCTGGCCCGCACGTGTGACCATTCCACGTGTCCACGATTCACCTTCGTGCTCGACCAAGTGGATATAGTGGTTCAGCAACAGGATGCCGTTGCGACTCGCGATCCCACACAATGAAATGAATCCGACCATCGCGGCAACGGTCAGGTTTTGGTCGGTAAGTACAATCGCCGCGACCGCCCCGATAAACGCTGTCGGTAAGGCGACCAACACCTGCAGCGAGAAATTTACGTTGCCGAACAGCGTGTACAGGACCAAGAACATGCCGACCAACGCCACGCCCGACAATATTGTGAGCCGGTCGCTTGCCGACTTTTGACTTTCAAATTGACCGCCGTATTCGATAAAGTAGCCCGGTTCGAGTTCCAGGTCGGCGAGTCGATGCTTGATGTCTCCGACCACGTCGACAACACCACGGTGGGAGACGTTCGCTTGCAACACGATTCGGCGCCGGACTTGTTCGCGTTTGATCATGTTCGGGCCACCGCTTTCGTAGATATTGGCGACCGCTTCGAGCGGCAGTGTTCCGCCTTCGGGTAGCGGCACGGCCATCCGACGCAGTTTGGAGACGTCTTCGCGGTAGGGCTCATCCATTCGTAGCATCAGATCGAATGTGCGTTGGCCCAGCAGCACTTGACTGACGACTTTCCCGTTCATGGCCGTTTCGACCAATTCCATCACGTTGGCGGGTCGCAATCCATTCTGCGTCAGTGCTCTGCGATTGAGTTCGATGCGCAGTTGCGGAATATTGGTTTGTTGCTCGATCATCACGTCGGCCAAGCCGGGCACATCGGCGATACGTTGTTTCATTTCCTCCGCTTTGCTACGCAGCACATCCAGATCGTCTCCGTAGAGTTTGATCCCAATTTGCGCCTTCACGCCTGAAATCATGTGGCTGATCAAGTGCGCGAGAGGTTGTTCGGTGCTCGATACGACCCCCGGGATGTGTTCCATTGTCTCACGAATCGTCTCGATCGTTTTTTCGCGGTCCGCGTCATCTGCAATCTCGAGGAACAACTCGGTCACGTTGACGCCTTCGGCATGTTCATCCAGTTCGGCCCGCCCGGTGCGACGAGCGACCGACTTGACCGATTCAATTTTCATCAACTCTTCCTGAACGCTTTGTCCGATCTGATTGCTCGTCGACAGTGACGTCCCCGGGGCGAGCAACGCGTTGACCTGCACGGCACCTTCATTGAATGGCGGAAGGAAATCGCGTTCAAGCTGTGATACGGCAATCAAGGCGAAAACGACCATCACGGCTGCCACACCGAGCACCGGGCCGCTGAAACGCGTGCTGAAATTGATCGCGAAACCCGCGATCCCTTTGAGACCTTCGAGCAACCTGCCCTCTTCGGCTTCGGGACCTCCCAGCAGGACTTCGGAAACCTGAATCAAAATCCAAACCACGGGGGTCAACGCGACAGACCACCACAGCGGGTTGTTGGGAAATCCGAACGGCAGATGCAAGAGATGTGTCATTCGCGGCACGACCCAGTACACCGTCAGAGCTGCGATTCCAAACGCGAGAACCGGGACGAAAATTTGCCATGTCCGTTTACCGACCAACAACAGCGATGACAGCACGGGGGTGACGGTAAGCGAAACGCCGAGCGAAGCGATCAACGAAACCACGTAGCCCATGGCCAGCGGCACGAACAATTTGCCTTCCATGCCTTCGAGCGCGAACAAAGGGATGAAAACGAGCACGACGATCGCGGTGCCATACACCACGCTGCTACGTACTTCGATACTCGCGTCATAGACTACCGCGAGCGTCGGACGAGGTGCCGCAGATTGTCGGTTCTCCTTGAGTCGTCTGAAAATGTTTTCGACATCGACGATCGCGTCATCGACCAGTTCGCCAATTGCGACGGCGATTCCTCCCAGAGTCATGGTGTTGATCGAAAGACCCAAGGCGGCAAACACACATGCGGTGGCGATGATCGATAGCGGAATCGCGGTCAACGTAATGAACGTGGTGCGGAAGTTCAGCAAAAACAGAAACAGGATCGCGAGCACGAGAACGCCTCCGTCCGCGAGAGCTTCGACGACGTTGTCGATTGCCCGATCGATGAACGAACGCTGCGAGTAGACATTGGCGATACGAATGTCATCGGGCAACGAAATCTTGAGTTCCTCGAGAGCTTCGACGATTGCTTGGTCAACGGCACGCGTGTCGCTGCCGGGTTGTTTGTTGATCGTCAAGACGACCGCGGGGCCACCTTCAAGCGTTCCGTCTTTGGTGCGGAGGTAGGCCGATGAGTCGCCCCGCATGACTTGGGGGCCCTCGACAACTTTGGCGACATCCGCCAGCGTGATGGGGCGACCGTCACGCATCGTGATCGCGATCTCTTTAAGATCCGATAAACTGGTGATGCGCCCGAGTCCGCGAACGAGTAATTCGTTGGCGCCTCGTTCGTCGAGATAGCCGCCCGTCGCGTTCAGGTTCGATTCACTGACGGCAGTATGAACTTCGTCCATCGTCAAGCCGAACTCACGGAGTGCGTCGGGATTGACCAACACCTGATACTGCATCCGCCCGCCGCCCATCGAAAACACTTGAGAGACACCCGGGATCGTCAACAACCTTTGACGAACGACCCAATCGGCCAATGTGCGGACTTCCATCGGGTCGGTTTTGCCACCTTCGCTCCACATGCCGTACATGAGGATTTGGCCCATGATCGACGAAATCGGCGCGAGCGTCGGTTTGACGCCTGACGGTAGTTGTTCGGTGGCGAGCTGCAAACGTTCGTTGACGACTTGCCGGTCGTTGTAGATGTCAGTGTCCCATTCAAATTCGACGTAGATCACCGACAATCCGATGCCGCTGCTGCTGCGAACCGCCTCCACGCCGCTGGCACCGTTGAAGGCGGTTTCCAGCGGAAAGGTAATTAACGCTTCGACCTCCTCGGGGGCCATCCCGGGAGCCTCGGTAATGACGACGACTCGCGGGCGGTTCAAGTTTGGGAACACGTCGATGGGCAAGTGCAACGACTGCCACACGCCCACGCCCAACATGATCGCTGCAACCGCGAGAACGATCAGGCGGTTGTTGAGCGAGAAGTGAATGATGCGGTCTAACATTATGAATGAACGATTGCAGATTGATCGGAATGAAAGTTTGTCTGACGAAGGACCGCGTCGTGAATGAGTGGCAACGCGGTGTGCTCATCGCAGTAAAACGATGCGTGATGATGATTTTGTGTGTGCGTTGCCGCTAATAGTTAGCTAAGCTCCGACGAAGCACGCCGTTCGCGTGAGCGGAATGACAACCCCGGTTCGCTGGTGATGGAAACGTAACGTTGCTGTTTGAAGATCAGCGATCGCGAGTCATTGCTGGCTAATGGTTGTGTCCGGCATGCGGATCGATTGCCCCGCCACCTTGGTTCTTCATTGCCATTTGCAACTGATGAGCACCGCTGACAGCGATCGTTTGCCCAGGCCAAACTTGTCCATCGTTCTTGATCGCGACATAGATGCTGTCGCGAGCGAGTACTTCCACCGAAACTCGATCGAAGTGGTCGCCGTTTTCGACAAACAAAAAACGCTCAAAACCTTCTTCCGCGACGGAATCTTTGGGAACGACAATCGCGTTTTTGATCTGGGATTGAGGCAGCCGGACGGTCAATCTTTGGCCGGGTTTATAACGCCAGCTGACATAGCGTTTGTCGCCCCGTTGTTCGCTGCGTTCGATTTCATTTTTCAGTTCGACGTAGAACGGAAGCGATCTCGATTGTGTACCCACTTCGTTGCCGATATAGACGACGTGCAGTCCGGTGATCGTTTCCACTTCGTTGCCCGCGCCACTGATCGTTGCTTGAAGCTCGGCACCGGTGTCGGCGGCCTTTCTTAACAGGCTCGCGTCACGTTGGTAGGCTTGGCCTTCGATCAACAAACGACTGTAATCCGAAATCTGTGCAATCTGTTGGCCCGCCATGACTGACTCGCCGCGACGAACATCCAGTTGCGTGACCAGGAATTCGGTGTCGACGTGGATGTGCTCGTCGGACGATTTCGATGGTGGTTGCATGGATGCAAACCGAGGAGTTGGATTGCTCGCGACGCGATTGTTGGCTGCGCCGAGCGATTCGTGATGCAACGAGTTGTCCGCTTCGACCAATGGCGCCGTTACGACAACTTCACGAATCAGGGTTCGCGTGCGTTCGATTTCCGCAATTTGGTCTTCGCTCAATCCGTGCAACAGCATGGACTGTCGAGCGGCACGGATTCCTGCCAACAATTTGTCGCGTTCATATTCGCGAGCCAATACGGTTTTTCCCGCCACGGCTCCCGAACGAGTGATCGATGCCAAACGTTCGATCTCGCGTTCCTCCACATCCAATTGGCCTAATTGCGACAGAAAGGTTTCTTGCGTGTTGACGAGGTCTTGGTGGGTCAGGCGGAGAGTAAAGAGTGGATCGCCGCTCTGGATCATTTCGCCTCTCGAGATGTTGATAGCATTGATCACGCCGGTCAGCGGCGATGTGATCGAGACGTGCGTTTCACCCGGCCATGGGGTGACGATGCCGGGAACTTCGACGTATCCGGTATACGGACCGACCGTGACGGTGGCGGTTTTTAATCGCAGGTTGGCCCGGGCTTGCCGGCTTAATTTGATCGATTGACTGGCATCGTGTCCGGCGTGGTCGTGGCCTGCATGGGCATCGCCGCCATGGTCATCATGTTCGCCAGGACCATGGTCATGCCCCGCATGCGGATCGGCTTCATCGCCCGACGCTGCGACGATTCCGAACCGCTGCGGGAGATCGGTCAGCGCGAATGCTCCGATCACGATCGCGAGAACGATGGCAAGGAAGGTGAATGCGGAGGCGCGCAGATGCGTTAGCCACTTCGATGAGTAAGACATGGGGATCTTTGAGATGGAAGAATGAAAGTTGAAAAACGCGGGGATCGCGTCGCAAACATTCGGGTGACTCAAGGTTTTGATGGCCGCGGCATGCTATTGCATGACGCGCAGCTCAACCTTCAATCCAAAAACTTCCAACTCAAATCAACCATCTGCACAAAGACGCACATTGGGAGAGTGAGCCGTTCGCATTGATCGCGGCGGAACGCTCATGCGATCCGCGCGACACCAGCGAACTGACATAGCTCATCATCGGATCGTGCTCGTACGTCAGGTACGCCACGAATGGAGCATCGATGATGAAGAAAACGTCGTTGGATGTCACAAAACTGCACTCGACTTCACCATGGCACCCAGGATGATTGCCGTCACAAGGTTGTGACTCACAGCCATCGCAAACGGCCGTCCATTCGCCCTCGTGATCGGGTGCGTCAGTCGTGTCGTTTTCAGACGAGCAGTCATGACCGTGGTCGTGACCACAATCGTGCTCATGATGGACACTTGGAGATTCAGCGGCCGTGCAGGTGTGTGCACCTCCATCATGAGCGTGCGATCCGCACGCGGTAGCATGATGCAACGAACACCCAAAAATCAGGTGCAGCAGCAAGGCTACGATGGTGGTGAAACGACAACAGGCAGGCACGAAATATCCTTCGGAAACGAGTTCTTGCAATTATCGGTTGTCGTGAGCAACCGGACCAGATGGATTCATCCGAAAACCCAATATTTGCGCCGATTACCTAAATTCTTAGTTTCTGCCAGTCAGCTTTTTCGGCGGAGAAACCGGGGTTCGTGTTCCATCTGCCGCCAGGAACCGGTCGAATTCCGCTGAGTGAATGGGGCGGATCCGGGCCCCACGATTTCATCACAGGCAGAACAGGAAACTTAGGCGACGCCCGCCAAAGATGTCCATAGCAGACGGCGCCAAGGTAGTGAAACGCCGTTTACAATTGACGCAGGACTCGAGTTGCCGCTCGTGTCGCGCCGCCTGTGGTTCTCGTGGACAATAGGGATTGATGAACGCACTGATCGAAAACCTTCCGCCTCGAATCTTTGAATCGTTTCGATGTTTTGACCGTCGGGAAAATCGTCTCCCGGCGCGATGGCACCAGCACGCGGAGATCGAACTGACGTTTGTGCCTAAAGGGTCAGGCGAGCGTCTGATCGGTGATCACATCGCTCGATATACCGATTCTGATCTGGTGTTGGTCGGAGAACATTTGCCACACACCTGGGCGTCCGATGACTTTCGCGGGGAACCGTACGACATGCACGAAGCCATCGTGTTGTACTTCAAACGCGATTTTTTGGGCCGTGAGTTTTTCGAGATCCCCGAAGCGGTCAAGGTGAAAGATCTGCTGAACCGAGCGAAGCGAGGGCTCTGGTTTCCGCCAGAAGTTGCGGAAAAGATAGGCGCCAAGATGCAAAATATCTTGGTTCAGAGAGGTATGCATCGGATCGCAGAACTGCTGCATTGTCTCGAGATGCTATGCGAATACGAGAACACCGTTGTGTTAGCAAGCGAAGGATACAAGTGCGAAGCCAAGAGTCGCAACGATCCGAAAATGAGCTTGGTTCTCCAGCACATTGTCGAAAATTTCACCGACGCTGAGTTGCAGATTAGCCAATTGGCTGAACTCGTAGGGATGAATCATTCAGCGTTTGCGAGAAGTTTTCGAAACACGACCGGGCACACCCCGACGCGATACATCAACCGTTTACGAGTAGGGTTCGCGCGACGTCTGCTGCTGGAGCAAAATCTCAGCGTGCTAAATGTTTGCTACCAGTCGGGCTTCGCCTCGGTTTCTCACTTCAACAAACTCTTTAAGTCTGAATTCAGCATGTCGCCGCGTGAATTCCGCGAAGCACATCTCTTTGTTCATGACAGCTCACGTGCGGTTCCGGCTCACGAAGCAAAAGTTTGAACTGAGACTCATTGCGTCTGAAATTTTCGAAAGTCCATCACTCAGGTTTTGCAGCTGCCGGATCGGAGGCATTCGTGCTGTCCAGGTTCAGCTCGGGCCACGTTTTCAGTAGCACCACGAAAGCGATCACTCCGATGCCCAAACTCAATGCAAACGAGAGCCACTCGCCGTAGAGGAAATAGCCGGTTCCAGACAGGGTCGCGTAGACGAGAAAGGTCGAGGCGAACATCGCTTTCAAACCGGCGATGATCGAATCGCTCGGTGCCAAGACGGCGCCACCGGCGGTCAGTTGCTCACGAATCGGCTTCCATCCTGATCCGCCAGGACGAATTTTTTCGTAGAACCGACACAGCGTTTGCGTCTCGGTCGCTGGCGTGAGAAACGTCACGAGTAACCACGCAACGGTGGTGATTGCAACGCCGGCAATCAGTTCTTGCCATGACTCTAGCCTTGCCCATCCCAGTTGCGGATAACCGAATCGGAAGAACATGGCGACGGCAAAAGAAACGGCCATGCCAGCGATTTCCGTGAATGCGTTCATCCGCCACCAAAACCAACGAAGGATATAAATCAGTCCAGTTCCCGCACCGATTTGCAAGATAATACTGAATCCGTCCATGGCACTTTCCAACGTCAATGCGACAAAACCCGCAACGATCATCAAACCAACCGTGGACCAGCGACCGAGCGATACGAGTTGCTTTTCCGACGCGTCGGGATTCAAGAACCGGCGATAGAAATCGTGTGTCAGGTACGAGGCACCCCAGTTCAGGTGAGTGGAGATGGTCGACATGAAAGCCGCGATCAAGCTGGCGATGACGAGACCCAGTAACCCGTTGGGCAAAAACGTGAGCATCGCTGGATATGCCAAGTCGTCTTTGACAATTTTGGAATCGATCGCCGGAAAGGCGGTTTGGATGCTGTCGAGCGTTGGAAACACGACCAGTGATGCTAACGCGACGATGATCCACGGCCACGGACGTAGGGCGTAGTGGGCGATTTGAAACAGCAGTGTGGCCGTCGTGGCATCGCGTTCGCTGCGTGCACCGATCATTCGCTGCGCAACGTAGCCGCCACCACCCGGTTCGGCGCCGGGATACCAACTGCTCCACCACTGGACGGCCAACGGAATGATCAATAATGGGATCAACGCGTTGATGTCGGAAAAGTCGGGGAGTAGGTTGAGCTTGTCGCTGACGTTTTCGTGAGCCAGCAGGTTGCCGAAACCGCCGACTTCAGGGAGGTCGCAAATCACGACGGCCGCGCCGACTGCCCCCGCCATCGCAACGACGAACTGAAAACAATCGGTCAGGATCACTCCCCTCAGTCCGCCCAATAAGGTGTACACGACCGTCACGGTTCCGGCGACCAAGACGACTTGCAGTGGCGAGGCGCCGAGCAAAATCCCCCCGAGTTTGATGCCAGCCAGAATCACGTTTGCCATCACGAGGCAATTGAAAACGACTCCGAGATAGATCGCACGGAACCCTCTCAAGAAACTCGCAGATTTGCCGCTGTAGCGGATTTCGTAAAACTCCAAATCGGTCAGAACACCACTGCGTTTCCACAATTTCGCGTACACAAAAACGGTTAGCAAACCCGTCAAGAGGAAAGCCCACCACATCCAGTTTCCGCTCACGCCGTTCTTGCGAACGATGTCGGTAACAAGGTTGGGAGTGTCGGCGGCAAATGTCGTCGCCACCATCGACAATCCCAACGTCCACCAACTCATTTGACCGCCGGCCAGAAAGTACTCGGAAAAGCTCTTTCCGGCACGGCGACTGACGAGCACACCGATCAACATGGAGATCACGAAGAACGCCGCGATGATGGCGTAGTCAACAGCGTTGAGTGTCATGAGTTACTTCGGGTGATGTGTGGCGGGCGGGTGACACGTTGCCGTTTTAGCGCACTTGGACTTCGACGATTTTGGAGAAAGCATCGAAGACGTGACCCAGATTACCGTGGCTGATGACTCTTACGTATCGTATGTCGCGTGCGGGGAACGGATGGTCCACCGACGGCGTCGGTTGCTTGGGTTTTTCAAGGCGTGATCCGACCTCATCAAACGTTTTGCCATCCGCCGAAACTTCGACGGTGTACTTTTCGTAGGAACCGCTGACCGTGTACGCGACCACCGTTATGCTGCTGACGCTTTGAACGGTTCCCAAGTCGATCGTCATCGTGATGGGGTCGGGGATGGCAGGATATCCCAGATAGAAATCAAGGTTGTCGGTGCCGCCATCGGTAATTCGACCGATCGAAAACGGTGGCCCCGACGATGCGGAAGTTTCGACCGGTTTACCCAAGGCGAGATTGTCCGTCGGAGCGACCGCCGTGAAATTAGCACGGCTTCCATGCCCCATTTGCTTGCCGTCGACAAAAGCGGTGGCACGAACAGTGACGCTTTTAGCGAGCGAGAGGGGGTGGCTGTAAAGCGTCGACGTGATGCGAGGATTGGAGCCATCAAGGGTGTAGCGTATCTCGACGTCCCCATCGGCGTGAAGCGAGATATCCGTCTCGTTGTGAAAGACACCGTCTTCGGGAACGACCAGATTAGCCGCTTTGATAGTGACTGGGTAAAACGCGGCCATGCGAGCGGTTTCGGTTTTTTGAGTCCGAGGCGAGAACTCATCAAAGTCGCGTTCGATGTCATGATTCCATGCAACTTCAGCGAAAGGAATCAATCGCGGGACGACTTGTGCAAAGTAGTTTTTCTCGCGTCCTTCCCACCAAGGCATGCAGAATCCGATTAGTCGTTCGGATGGTTCCACTTCGATCGGCTCGTTGTAGGTTCGAATCCAGGGGTTCATGTGTTTGAACCGTGTGATGGAAAGCGTCTCATAGATATGCTGAGGCGACGTCATGGTGTAGTTCGTGCGTGGGAAGTGATCCACCAAGTACAGCGGGTCCCAGGTCGCGTTGATGACTTGATAGCCGTCTTCGAGCATTTGATCGGCTGGGTAATTGATCGTTCGCCAGTTGATGTGAATCACGTCGGTGTCGACTTTGTTGTCGCCGTTGCCCGGACGTGGGCCCTCCCAAACGAGTGTTTGCTTGCCTTTGGTTTTTAGGTAGGCGTTGAGTTTGTTGATGAGATCACGTTGCAGATCTTCGGGGACTCCAAACGCTTCGTCGCCGCCGATGTGGATGTACGGTGATGACGGGAACACTTCAACGATTTCGTCCAGCAGCGTTTGCAGGCCTTCCAACGCCGTGTCGCTTTTGACCAAATCCGTCCCGGTTTTTCCGAAGACTTCAGGATAGATGCCCCGCAGTTTTTCCGAGTGTCCAGGTACTTCCAGTTCAGGGATGATCGTAACACCACGAGCAACCGCGTATGCTTCGAGGTTCTTGAACTGTTCGACAGTGATGAGCCCATCCCATAACTTCGGAAACGCCGTTGAAGGAAATGCAAAACGCTGGTCATCGGTGAGATGAAGCTGCATGGAATCAACTTTATAGAACCAAAGCAGGTCGATCGTCTCTTTCAATAGTTCGACGCTATGGGGATTGCGGCCCATGTCCACCATGAAGTTTCGATACGACAACGTCGGTGAGTCGTTAATCGACAGCTGGGGCAGTTCGCCGGTGTCGTACGCACCGACGAGTTGCAGCAGCGTGGCTGTCGCGTGTGCAAGACCTCGAAGGGAGGAGGTGGCGATCTGAATTTGATCGATGTTTGTCACGAGTGAATAGGCTTCGTCGGCGAGATCTGAGTGACGATTAACCACGAGAGCGGCATCGCCTGTGTCTGAGAAGGCAAGCCGGTGCTGCCCTTTCGTCATGCGTTGAATCGCTTCACCAAAAATCTCCAGGTGCCCTTTCCAAGAAGAATCGCTCGGAACCGAAACGGTGATCACTTGCGGGACAGGCATCGTTTTATTGGCCACGACTGCCGATTCATGCGGTGGCGGAACGAGCGGTAGGTTTTGGCCGAGGGCGGTCGGCCCGGTCAGGAGTGCGGCGATGACGAAGCTGCAAAATTTCATGGCGGGTCTCAGAGGCTAAAAGGTGGGTTGGTGGCGACAGAGTCGCGCGAGGTGAGATGAGGAGACGTTGGAGGGCGTTAAAGGCGAGCGGAAATGAGGTGAAGTGCTGCATTTCGCCACAGTTCCTCGGGGGAAGAAGTTCTGGCGAAAGGTTGCACCGTTCCTTGTGATGGCTGGCTGATTACCTCAGTACCGTCAACGTCACCAATCGCGTCCGCCAACGATTGGCCATCAATGTTGAATCGCTGGTTTGGAGGCAATGGTCAGCTGCCATCGATGTGTTCCAAACGGAGTGCTCATCTTCGTCGAAACATCCGCGTGATTCTGCCTCTTGTTTGCCAATCACTGGTTCAGAATGTGCGCAGCGGGTCTCGGCATCGCAAAAACAGATTGCTCAAGGGCGCGGATTACCGTGAGCTTCTACGCAGTTGTGATCTATACAGGACGCATCAATGGACTTTGGCTTCCGTCATCCGTTTTCATGGAAGGGAGCAACAGGGTAGATGTCTTCTCGCAGTGGTCAGACCGAACTCCTTTGGCCAGGAAAGAAGATAGTTGTTCCTAATAAGTCGGTCGTGTAAATCGGTTCACTGCAGCGTGCATCAGGTTCTGCATTTCACCGCGTCTGGAGGGTGCATTTGACTGACACGACTATCGAGATGTACGGCTGGGCGAACGTCTTGGTCCTCGGCCATCGGTGAGGGATCGGAGTGAGTTGGCAACACGTCAACGGGCAAGCCGAGTGTGGGAGTGTGCGACAATGTGTGCGTCCCAAGGGCGACTATTAAGGCCCTAGGTTTGGTATCATTGGATGCTTCCCTCCCACCAACAAATCCCACCTACCGAGGCTTGGAGCAGTCATGACCACTCCCAAAGTGCCCGCCAATTCAACTCTCTCTAATTCTAAGACGTCCGACCGGCGTCGTTTCTTGCAAGCCACCGGGGCCGCAGTCGCGGGAACGGTGGTCTCGGCAGGGGCGGCACCCAAGGTGCATGTCGCCGAAGATAACATGATCCGCTTGGCACTGATCGGTTGCGGCAGCCGCGGAACGGGCGCGGTGGTCAATGCTCTTGAGACGAGCAACCAAGGACCCATTTCGCTGTACGCGACCGCCGACTTGGATGCGAAGAACGTCGAGCTTCGGTTGCGTTCACTCAAACACAAATACGCTGACAAGATTGATGTGCCCGAAGAACGCCAGTTCATCGGTTTTGATGCGTATAAGAAGGCCATCGATGTTCTCAAGCCGGGTGACGTAGCGCTGTGCACGACGCGCGCATATATCCGTCCGGTTCACGTCGAGTATGCGGTCAGCAAAGGGATCAACGTGTTTATGGAAAAACCCTTTGCGACCGATCCGATGGGGCTGCATCGGATGTTGCAAGCCGGCAAAGCGGCTGAGAAAAATGGAGTCAAGATTGCCGCCGGTTTGCAGTGTCGGCACTCACCGGCGCGGGCAGCGTTGATCGAAAGGATTCGTGACGATGCCATCGGTGACATCTCGTATATCTGCGCGAATCGATTGGGCGGTCGGCGCTGGATGGGAGATCAACGAGACAAGTCCAACATTTTGACCGAACAATTGCGGTTCGGAAAAATTGCATTGCTGTGGATCGGTTCGGGGCACATGGTCGACTTCCTGATTCACCAGATCGATGAGTGCTGCTGGTTGATGAACGATTGGCCGGTGTCGTGTCACGGCATGGGTGGCCGTGAAGTTGGGAGCACCGATCGTGGTCAAAATATGGATACGTATTCCATGGAGTTTACTTTTGCCAACGGGAAGAAGGCGTTTTGCGGGTTCCGTCGCGCCGAGGGGGGATTCAATGAGTTCGCCACGTTCGTCCACGGTACGAAGAAGGCGGCGCAGTTTTCCGGCAAGGTGCACAAAGCGACCGTGCATCTGTTCAAAGACCAAGTCGTCGATGACAACAACATCGAGTGGTCACCGACTCCAGACGCGCATAGCCCATGGGATTACGAATGGATCGCGTTCATCAACAGCATCCGGAATGACCTGCCGCACAATGAAGCCAAACGTGCGGTGTACTCCGACTATGCCTCGTTGATGGGGCGTGCGGCGTCGCATCTCAACCGAGTCGTCACCTGGGATGAGATCGTCAATTCGAAGTTCCAGTTCTGTGACCGATTGGACGAGTTAACGATCGACAGCGCGGCACCGGTGATTGCCGACGAAGAAGGCTATTTCCCATTGCCTGGGACGCGTCAGTGGAAGGAAATCTAGCGTTTGGTTGAAGCCTGTCTGATTACACGAACAACGCCACTGTTCTACTCGAACGGTGGCGTTGTTTATTTCAAATCATCAGTCACGCGGAAATCGGCGTATTGATGTTAGCCGTTTGCAGAGGATCGTTTCTACTGCCGCATCTTTCGGTACCGCTTGATCAACGCGTTCGTTGAGCTGTCGTGTTGCAGTTCGCCATCGCTTTCGCCTGTCAATTCGGGGATGATCGCTTTGGCGAGCACTTTACCGAGTTCGACGCCCCATTGATCGAACGCATCGATGTTCCAGATCACGCTTTGAACGTAAACGTTGTGTTCGTACAACGCGACGAGTTTGCCGAGCATCGCGGGCGACATCTCGTCACCGAAGAGCGTGTTGGATGGGCGGTTGCCTTCGAACACGCGGTGGGGAACCAACCAATCCTGTGTGCCTTCGGCTTTGACTTCTTCGGCGGTTTTGCCGAACGCAAGGGCTTCGCTTTGTGCCAGCACGTTGGCGATCAGGATGTCCTGGTGCGGGCCGATGGGGTTGAGCGATTTGCCGAAAGCGATGAAATCGCAAGGGATCAATCGGGTGCCTTGGTGGATCAGCTGATAGAACGAGTGTTGGCCGTTGGTGCCAGGTTCGCCCCAGTAGATGAGCCCGGTTTCGTAGTTCACTCGCTGTCCGTCGACGGTCGTCGTCTTGCCGTTGCTCTCCATCGTGAGTTGTTGCAGGTAGGCGGGGAACCGTTTGAGGTACTGTTCGTACGGCAGCACGGCGGTGGTCTCGACGCCAAAGAAGTTCGCGTACCAAACCGACAACATGCCCATCAGGACGGGGAGATTCTTTTCCAAAGGCGCCGTGCGGAAGTGTTCGTCCATCTCGCGGAATCCGGCGAGCATTTCGCGGAATCCTTTGGGGCCGATGGCGAGCATCGTCGACAGCCCGATGGCGGAGTCCATGGAATAACGTCCGCCGACCCAGTCCCAAAATTCGAACATGTTTGCGGTGTCGATTCCGAACTCGCTGACCTTTTCGGCGTTGGTGGACAACGCAACAAAGTGTTTTGCGATCGCGGATTCGTCACCACCGATGTGATGCAGCAGCCAGGCGCGAGCGGTGTTCGCGTTGGTCATCGTTTCGATCGTCGTGAAGGTCTTTGATGCGACGATGAACAGGGTCTCCGTCGGGTCGAGGTCCACGACCGCTTCGGCGAAGTCGGTCGCGTCGACGTTACTGACGAAGCGGAAAGTGAGTTCGCGTTGGCTGAATTTTTTTAGGGCTTCGTAGGCCATCACGGGGCCGAGGTCGGAGCCTCCGATACCGATGTTGACGATATTGCGAATCGGTTTGCCGGTGTGGCCGACCCATCCACCGCTGCGGACGCGGTCGCAGAATGCTTCCATCTTGTTAAGAACCGCGTGGACGTCGGGGACCACGTTTTCGCCATCGACGATGACGCTCACGTCGGCGGGAGCCCGGAGGGCGGTGTGCAGTACGGCGCGGCCTTCGGTCAGATTGATTTTCTCGCCCGAAAACATCGCTTCGATCCGACCGGGCACGTTACAGGCGCGGGCGAGGTCGAGTAGCAGATCGACGGTCTCGGAGGTGACGCGGTTTTTTGAATAATCGAGATACAGTCCGACAGCCTCGACCGAGAGCGATTCACCGCGAGCCGAATCGGCCGCGAACAGCTCACGCAGGTGTTGATCTTTCAGCGTCTCGTAGTGCGTCGAAAGGGCTTGGAATTGCGGCAGGTTTTTGAGCGTGTTGGGCATGGTTGGTGTCTGTGATGGGTTGGTGAATGGAGCGCGACTATGTTTTAGTACACCCGGTTGGTTCGTCGTAGGGTGCTGCCGGAACCGTCCGCTGGCGACGCCGCATCGGCGGGCTAGGCATCGGCTTTGACGTGGCCCGAGACCACCAAGACTGGATGTGGACTGCGGCGGATGCGGTCGATCACGAACCCTTGGGTGAAACGGTCGTCGACTTCGAGCGGCAAAACGAGTAATTGCTTGTGGGTGTCGGAGAGTGGATGGGGCGGCGCGATCTCTCCCGGTTGGGGAATCAGGGCGTACTCGACGCCGAGTTCACCGGCCGTCTTGCTCATCGCGGCGTGCAAGTTTTGGTGGGTCCGCGTCAAAACGTCCGTGAGCATCTCGACGTCAAACTCTTTGTCGGGATCGACCGATTCGAGGATCGTGCGGACATTTTCAAAGTGTTCTCTTTCGACGACGAGATTGAGCGAAACCTTTCCACCGGGTTGTGCTAATCCGAATGCCCATGCCGCGGCCCGGTTCTCAACGTCGCACTCGCTGCCGACGAGCACGCTGACTCGCCCAACGCACTGGGGGAGCGGTTGGTCGGGATGGCGGATGACAAGGAATGGAACCGAGCACCGCGATAGCAACACGTCCACGACGGTGCCGACGCTGTCCGCACCGATTTTTACGAATGAGCGTCCGAAGGGACACGGGACGATCAGGAGGTTGACGTCGTGAACCTTGAGGGATTGCAAAATCGCTTCGAAGGATTCTCCCGGTGGACGCGTGATCGAGCGAGCGCCACTGATTCGAGATGCCGCTTGTGTTGCCAATTCGTTGGACGAGGGTGCGGCCGGCGGCTGACCCGATTCGTTCGCGTCGCCGGAGTGCTCCCGGGCATCGAGAACGAGTGTTTCCGTATTGTAGACCTCACGGAGGTGGACGGCCGATGCGATCGAAGCGTCGTCTTGATCGGAACCGTCGAGCACCAGCATGACGCGGGATGGGCGGACCGGCGTCAGTGGCGTAGCGGAACCGACGTGGGCACGTTCGAACATTCGCATCGCGTTGTCGACGTCGCGATCAAAGTCAGATGCATCGTCCATTGCTGGTGAGCCTGATTGAGTTGAGGAGAAAGAAAAGCTTACGATGGGAGCGCCGGAATCCATCCCTGCCAATGCAATAGCATGACGTACAGAATCGCACCGGTGATTTGGAACAGCATGATTGCCCCTCCGAGTTTCAAGAACGTACCCCAGCCGACGTGGATGCCGGCCTCCTTCTTAAGGGCGTAGATCGCGATCACACAAGATATCGAACCGATCGGAGTGCCGTTCCCACCGAGGTTACAGCAGATGACCAGCACCCACCACAACGGTTCGGCGGGCACACCTGTATCGCCACCGGAGATGTCCTGCACGATCGGAATCAGTGTCGCGGCGACGGGAATATTGTCAACGATTGAGCTGGCGACTGCCGAGAACACACCCAGTAATGGGATCAGCAATGCGAGTTGATTGTCCGAGAACGCGATGACTTGCTCGGCCACCCATTTTAATGCCCCGGTTTCTTTGACGCATCCGATAATCACAAACAGGCCCATGAAGAATAGGATCACGGTCCAATTGACTTTGCCGATCGCGTCTTCGACGCCTTTACCAGAAAACAGCAACGCGGCGGTGGCCCCGACCATCGCGACGAAGTCCATCCCGACGCCGAGAGGTTGAGCGAGGGCGAATCCACAAACGGTGCCGATCAGAATCGTGGCGCTGCGTAACAGGACGCGACGGTCTTCCACCATCGCCCACGGATCGAAGCCTTCGATTTGCTGTTTGAGAGCCGCCTTGTCCGCTTCGGACTGTTTCCACGGAAGATCGTTGCGAAAGAAAAACCGCAACCCGATGATGGCGATGACCAGACTCACGGCGGCATAAGGCAGCGAGACTTTCAGGAAGTCGACGTAGGGGATTCCGGCCGACGTGCCGATCATGATATTGGGCAGCCCACTGGCGAAGGTGGCGATCGCTCCGCTGTTCGCGCAGATCGCGACCGACAATAGCAGCGGCATCGGCTTGTAACCGAGTGAACGACAGATCACCAGCACCAAGGAACTGAGGATCAGCATCGCGGGAACGATGGTCAAAACGCTGACAAACAGAAACGTCACGAGGCACAACGTGAGGAACAACCGTGCCGCTTGCCCTCCCGTGAAGCGGACGATCCACATACTCAGGAAATGAAACAGGCCGCTTTTGCCCACCACATCGACGAGGATGCCTGTTCCGATGATGACGCCGAAGATGTTCAGATCTTCTTTGAGGAACTCATAGACCTTCGGATAAGGGAACAAGTTCAGCGCCATGCTGAGGATGATCAGTACTGCTGCCCCGCATAAGGCCGCGACGGTTTTGTGAAACCGTTCGATCGCGACTCCCACGTACGTTGCCATCATCACGGCAACAAACAACAGCATGATCCAGGCGGGCGACGACGCCGTCGGCATTTCGTTCAGCGACGAGGCCAGGACCGAGACGTGATGGATCGGTGAGGTGGACGCCAGGGGCGAGAATGAAACCGGTGGCGTGTGGGAGCCCAGAGCGATGGAATAAACCGGGGGTTCCCAGTTTGGCAAACAGTTCGCAAACGGCTCGCATGTCGCAAGTTGAGTGTGCAGCATCGAGAAGGATCTCCTTGGCGAATCGACGTTCTCATACCGCAATTGGCATAAAAAGACGGCGATTATGACTTATTTTGATAAAATGGACCATCCCGCTGTAACCTCGGCCGAATTGGCGGAAACAGCTCTCAAGAGGAATCCATGTGACTGCGGCCAACCAAACTGAGCAATTCGTCCAACAGCTCACCGAGCATCAGGCTCGGCTGTATGGGTATGTGTATTCGCTCTTGGGCAATCACGCGCAAGCGAGCGATGTGGTTCAGGAAACGAATTTGGTGCTGTGGCGAAAAATTGGTGAATACGATCCGGAAAAACCTTTCGGGCCGTGGGCTTTTGCGATCGCGCGACTCCAAGTCCTCTCGAGTATCCGGGATCGCGGGCGTGAGCGAGTCTTGATCGATTCCGAACTCGCCGAGCAACTTTGTGGCGTGCTCGAAAAGGAAATGAATCGATTGGACGACTACCGAACACCGCTACGCATGTGTTTGGCACGTCTGGACGAGGAGAACCGGGCTTTAATTCATCACCGTTACTTTCATGATCGCTCGATCGCCGATATCGCTGCCGCCGTGGGTCGCAGTGGTGGCGCGGTAAAGGTCGCGCTGAGTCGGGCCCGCCAGAAACTCTTTCGCTGCGTGTCGGAACAATTAATGATGAATGAATCGTGAAAGATCAATTGCAAGAACTCGAACATTTGTTGCACGACTGGGAAGCCGGTGTCCTCGACAACGAAGGTCTCGGGCGGCTGCGTGAGATTCTGCGGACAGACGAAGCCGCACGAGGCCATTTTGCGCGTTTGCAGACGTTCAACGTCGCGCTAATGTCAGAGGCCGGTAGCGGAGAGAGCATTTCGTTGCCGTTACCATCGGGTGCGGCATCGGATCGGTCTGCCCCGACGACGGCAGCGCCGCCGTCTGTTGATGCTGCGGGCGGGGAACGCTCGGCGCGTGTGGTCGCGTTCGTCGTCGGTGCCCTCGCAGCCAGCCTACTGGTGGCGGCATTTTTGTCGGCGCCTCCGTTTGGCGACGATGTGGTCGAATCAAACGAAGGCAATGCAAGTTCTGTTGCGATCGTTCGCAAAGCGTCGGATGTGGAGCCGTCCTCACGCGGTGTTGCGATCGTCACGCAGTTGGTGGGTGTGAACTCGCAGGTAGACGGGCGAGAATTGTCGGCCGGTCAATCGCTCGTCCCCGGCGAGTTTAGAATCGAACAAGGGCTCGTGCAGATCGAGTTTTTCTGCGGCGCAACGATCCTTCTCGAAGGGCCAGCGGAGTTGCAACTCGTATCGACTGAGCTGGCTCGATTGCGTCAAGGAAAATTACGCGCCCAAGTTCCTCCGGCCGCACACGGCTTTACCGTTGAAGCGGATGATTTGCGAGTCGTGGACTTGGGGACGGAGTTTGGTGTTTCGGTATCGACCGAAGGGGCCGATGTCGAAGTATTTGACGGTGAAGTCGAAGTGCATCACGGCGGCTCAGCGATACGTTTGCTCGGACAAGGCGATGCCGTCATGCACGACCGCCGCGGCGAATTGGCGGATGCGATCGCTCGCCCAAACCGGTTTGTGGACATGGCGTCGTTTCATCAACAACTATCCGCTCGACAGGTGGATCAATTGGAAGCGTGGAAGCGTTGGACCGAATCGTTTCGAAAAGATGAGCGGTTAATCGCTTATTACGACTTCAACGATCCGGAGCGTTGGAATCGGCGGTTGCCCTGCCGAACCGAGCCGGCTAACCGCGAGCTCGACGGTGCGATCGTGGGGGCGGTGCCTGCGGTCGGCCGATGGGATGGCAAGAACTCGCTGGAGTTCAAACGCCCGGGCGACCGGGTGCGGGTATCGATTCCAGGTGAATTTCGATCGCTCAGTTTTTCCGCCTGGGTTCGAATCGACAGTCTTGACCGTTGGTACAACTCTTTGTTCCTCACCGATGAGTATGATGAGGGGGAGCCGCATTGGCAGATTCTCGATACCGGGCAACTGTATTTCTCGGTCTGCAAGCGAGGTGTGAAAAGTCCTTTGGGGAACCAACGCAAAGTTCTCTCGCCTGTCTTTTGGGAACCGTCACTCAGCGGGAAATGGTTACACCTGGCAACCACCTATGACGTCGATCGGCGTCTCACGCGTCACTACCTCAACGGTGAGTTGCTGCACGAGCAAGAGATACCGGCCGACCAAGTCGCGACTGTCACGCGGTTTGGTCCTTCGACGATCGGGAACTGGACGCGGCCTAATCGGCCGGATCTCGATTTCGCGATTCGAAACTTGAATGGCAGTATCGATGAGTTAGCAATTTTTTCAGAACCGCTCTCGGCGGAAGAAATACAGGAGATCTATGTCCATGGAAAACCGTAAGGGCATGTGTATCGAAAATAAATCGTGCGTCTCGTCCTCCGGAGAAATGTCACCGGTCGGGATGGGTGAGCGAAGCGGGCGTCTGTGCCGGTTCGCGTTCCGGTGGATGGCGTGCGTGTTAATGCTTGTGAACGCTTCAACGTTGATGGCGGAATCGCATGAATCGGAGGATGAACGTGCCGGTCAGCGTCTCTTTGCGTTGAAGGTGCTGCCGGTCTTTGGCGAAAAGTGTTTTGGGTGTCACGGCGCGGATGTTGAAAAACGTCGAGGCGAATTCGACATGCGTACTTTGCAAGGTTTGCTTGATGGTGGCGAAACGGGTGAGCCTGCAATCGTACCGGGCGATCCAGACGGGAGTGTATTGGTTCAGTCGATCGAATGGCAATCGAACGAGATGCCACCCAAAGAAAACGATCGACTCTCTCAAACGCAGATTGACGCGGTTCGCGAATGGATCCGGCTCGGGGCGGCCTGGCCCGATGAAGAGACTCAAACGGCGATACGGCTAGAGGAGGCGACTCGTGAGGTCACCGATGATGGCGTTCTCGTGACCACGAGCGGCGGGACGTCCGAGCAATGGACGCTGCGTCGTTACGACGTCGATGACTTGTGGGCATTGAAGCCGGTTCGCTCGGAGACGGAGTTGGTTGGAGAGGCCGCGATCGATTCGTTGATCAATCGCCGTCTCGATGAGGCCGGGTTTGCGGCGGCGCCGCGTGCGACGCCGGTCGAACTGATCCGCCGAGCGACTTTTGATCTAACTGGATTGCCGCCTTCACCGGAGGAAATCGACCAATTCGTGGCTGCCAGTGAACGCGATCCTAAGGCCGCGTGGGAAGAACTCGTCGATCGGTTGTTGGCCAGTCCGCAGTATGGCGAACGTGCCGCTCAGCATTGGTTCGATGTCACCCGGTACGCAGACACGGGCGGGATGGCGAATGACTACGAGCGGTCCAATATGTGGCGATATCGCGATTACGTGATTCGGTCATTCAACAACGACAAACCCTATGACCAGTTCATCGTCGAGCAGATTGCCGGTGACGAGTTGGCTGACGAGTCGGTACGGGCGCGGCTGATAAAATCGCTCGGCGAAGACGTCGATGCTGACAAGCTCGAAAAACAGGTTCATCAAGTACGCCTCGATGGCGACTACACGGCCGAGGAAGCCGAAGCGATCGTGGCGACGGGTTATCTTCGCATGGGGCATTGGGATAACGCGATGGTCGAAAAGGAAGAGGCCCGCCAAATCTTTCTCGATGACATCGTCAACAACGTCGGCCAGACATTCTTGGCGACGACGCTGCGGTGCGTGAAATGTCACGATCACAAGTTTGATCCGATTCCAACGCGGGACTACTACCGCATCTACTCGGCGTTTTCGGCAACGCAGATGGCGGAACGCCCGGTGCCTTTCCTGCCATCGGAAAACCGGAATGGATTTAAGGAAGGAAAACGCCACGTGGAGCGGATGCTCGCCTATGCGACGACCAAGAAGAACGAACTCGTCTCGAAACAGGAGGCTGCGGCCCGGAAATGGTTTGAAGAACACAATCTGCCGTACAAGAACGAAGATGAGCGAAAGGAGTTGCCCGATGAAATGAAACCACCGCGGCACGTCGGACTGAACCACATCGAGCAAGGTCGGCTCAAGGTTCGCAATCAAGATGAGTGGATTTGGACGCGGCGGCTCGAGCGGTATCAGCCGATGGCGCAGAGCGTGTTCAATTCATCAGACGTCGGCGTTAACATCGGAGCCCGCAAATTGCGATTGAAGGAGAAGATCAATCTCAATCAGCCGACCGAGTCCTTCATTCTGACCGGTGGTGCCATCACGGCCCCGGCGGATCCGGTCGGGCCTGGGGTGCTCAGTATGACAGGCGTTGGCGTGCGTCGAGGCGAGGTCGAGAGCAACGACTTGGGCGACGAGTATCGGCTCACGGACAATATCAACGGTCGTCGGTTCGGGTTGGCACGCTGGATCGCGGATGCGAGGAACCCGCTCACCTCGCGAGCAATCGTCAATCGCATTTGGCAGTCGCATTTTGGAGTAGGAATTGCCGCGAATGCGAATAACTTTGGTGCCAAAGGGGCTAAGCCGACCCATCCGGAACTGCTCGATTTCCTTGCCTCCGATTTTCTAAATGGCGGATGGAAGATCAAGCGGATGCACCGGATGATCATGCTGTCGGATGCCTATCAACGCAGCAGCTATCATCCAAACCATGAAACGTTACGTGACGCTGATCCGGATAACACAACCCTGGCGTATTTTCCGATCCGGCGGATGACGGCCGAGGAGTTGCGAGACGCGATGCTCGCGATGACGGGAGAGTTAAATCTCGAAGCAGGTGGTTTGCCGATCAGTTCAGAAATCAATATGGAAGTGGCGTTGCAGCCACGGATGATTCAATTTTCGCTGGCTCCCGCATATCAGCCTTCACGATTGCCGGAACAACGAAATCGACGATCGATCTACGCGTATCGGGTTCGTGGGCAAGCCGATCCGATGCTGGAACTGTTCAATCAGCCGAACCCGAACGAATCGTGCGAACGACGCGACGTTGCCGCCGTGACGCCGCAGGCGTTGACGCTGCTCAACAGCGACGTGATGACGGACCGCTCGATCGCGATGGCAAAGCGTTTGCAAGAGATTGAGCCGGAGACACACGGGCAAATCGAAGCCGCGTTTCGAATCTTGCTCGGGCGATCACCTCGACCTCATGAGTCGGATCGACTGGGTGAATATGTGGCCGACATGCAGACGTATCATGCGGACGTCGATCCTGAGCCGACGGAATATCCGACCGAGATCACGCGTTCGCTGGTCGAGGAGTTTACCGGTAGGCCTTTTGAGTACACCGAAATCTTGCCGGTGTTCGAACGCTACGTTCCGGACGCTAAACCGGCTGATGTTTCGCCCGAAACGCGAGCATTGGCGGACCTCTGTTTGCTTTTATTTAATACCAACGAATTTCTCTACATTCGGTAGACTTGATGTCTCATCTCCTTTGCTCACGCCCTGTTTCGACATCCGCGACACGTCGCGGTTTCTTGTACGGTCTTGGTGCGTCGCTCGGGTCGGTCGCGCTGACGGACATGCTCGCCGCAGAGTCGGCGGCGGATGCGAAAGCGATTGCGGCGGCTGCGGGCGGTCCGTTGTCTCCAAAGCCACCGATGCATCCGGCTCGCGCCAAGGCAGTCATCATGTTGTTCATGGAAGGCGGGCCAGGACAGATGGATACGTTCGATCCCAAGCCCGAACTGACGCGTCTGCACAAGACAGAGTCCAAGCGAACGGGCGGCCAAGAGAAGGGATTTAAGTTCTTCGTCGGTAGCCCCTTCGGGTCTCGCAAGGTAGGTGATGCCGGGCTCGATATGTGCGACCAGTGGGAATATCTGGCTGACCCTTTCGTGGCCGATGAGCTGTGTAATTATCGCGGGTTGCAAGCCGAGTCGCTCAATCATCCCGAAGCGTTGTTTCATATGAACACTGGCAGTCGGCTGGGCGGTGATCCGGCGCTCGGTTCTTGGACGACTTACGGGCTCGGGAGTGTGAACCAGAATCTGCCTGGTTATGTCGTGATGACGGAACTGGCGATGCCGCAGGGCGGTTCGGGGAATTGGAGCAATGGTTTTCTGCCGGCTCACTATCAGGGAACCCGATTAAGGCCCGAGGGATCGCCGCTGTTGGATCTCTCGCCGCAGTCGTTCAAAAGTCGTGAGCATCAACGGCGTGCTCTTGATGAACTCGCGTTACTCAATCAATCCCATCTCGAGTCGATTGGCGGCGGGCAAGGGGATCTCGCAGCGCGGATGGAGAGCTATGAACTCGCGTACCGAATGCAGAGCGAAGTGCCCGGCGTGATCGACCTTAATCAAGAATCGCAGGCGACGCTCGAAATGTACGGGATGAACGATCCCGATACGGAGACGTTCGGACGGCAATGTTTGATGGCGCGGCGATTAGTGGAAAGTGGTGTGCGGTTCGTGCAGATTTTCAGTGGCGGTTGGGACAGTCATGATTATCTCGAACGTGGCCACGCGTCGCGAATCAAGAGCGTCGACAAACCGATGGCGGCGTTGATTCGCGATCTAAAACAACGCGGGATGTTGGACGACACGCTGGTCATCTGGACGGGCGAGTTTGGCCGCACTCCGGACAACAATAAACGGGGTGGCGTTTATTCGCTCGGCCGCGGGCATAACAACAATGCGATGACCATGTTGATGGCGGGAGGAGGCGTCAAACGAGGAGCGGTCGTAGGTGCGACCGATGAAATCGGATCGACCGCGGTCGAATGCGTCCACCCGATTCGGGATTTGCATGTGACGTTGCTTCACCTGCTCGGTCTCGATGACAACAAGCTGACCTATTTCCATGGTGGTCGGTATAAACAGCTCAGCCAGTTCGGCGGTGAGGTGATTCAAGAATTGCTCGCGTGACTCGATCTGCGAGTCGCCGACTCGGGAATCCTCGTGAGTTAGAACACGAAGACGAACTCGTTCCAGTTCAGAACGCTCAGTGCGTAGAGTGCCTCGGCGCGTTGCCGTGGCATCGCATGGCGGGTGATGAGTTCTTCGATTAGTTCGACGCCATCGGCGATTTCTTCGTCGGTCGCCTTTCTAGCGAGCACACGGTGAATGACTCCCTTTATGAACGCCGGCATGTTGTCGTTCACACGCGTATCCGATTCCGGACGGGAGCTGATTTCAGCACGAATTGAGCTGGCGAGTTGATTCGCTTTCTCGTGGATGAAATCGCTGTTGAGCAGCGACATGGCTTGGCCGGGTTGCAGTGTCGCGAATCGGGCTTCGCAGGTTGTGTCGGGTTCGGGGAAATCGAATGCCGAGAGCAACGGCGTGAGCAGGGAGCGTTTGACATGGATGTAAACGCTGCGGCGGTTGCGCTGCGACTCATTGGACTGCCCCCAGCCTTTGCCGGGCCTGGATTGTCCCGCCAAGACTTCGGGAGACAACGCTTCGTAAAAGCTCGGCCCGTAGGGTTCTCGATTGAGCGTGCCCACGACGGCTAAGATTGAGTCTCGGACTTCTTCGGCGGCGAGTCGTCGTGGATCGAAACGCCAAAACAGGTCGTTGCCGGGATCGATCGTGGCGGTGTCGCCGACCATGGTTGTTTGTTCCGGCGTCAGGGCAGCGGCGGCTTTGTAAGTGCGACTGGTCATGATCAACCGATGCATCGCTTTTATTTTCCAACCGTTGTCGACGAACACGCCGGCGAGATAGTCCAGCAATTGCGGGTGAGTCGGAGGCGTCCCCAATTGGCCAAAATTGTTGGCCGAACGAACAATACCTCGGCCGAAGTGGTGCTGCCAAATTCGATTGACAATGACACGCGTCGTCAGCCGGTTGGACGGTGTCGTCATCCAGCGGGCTAATTCGAGGCGGCGTTGATCGTCGTCGATGGGCGGCAGATTCTCTTCGAAGATTTCGGGGACGTGTGGTGAAACGGTTTCGGTTGGTGAGTGTGGATTGCCACGATACATCACGAAGGTGTTTGCGATCTTTCGTTTACGGGCGATGCCGAGGACTTGCTCTCGCGGTGGCAGTTGTCTGCGTCGTTTGTTAACGAGTTTGAGTTCCGCTTCGAGTTGCGCGTATCGGAGACGCTGTTCGTCGGTGAGATGTTGATCGAGTTTTTCGCTCAACACTCGTTTTCGATCTCTCGCGTTGCCTTCGGTGGCGCGTTGGTCGCTGGCGGACATGTGAACGATACCGGCCTGTTCGAGCTCGATGCGTTCGCTGTTGATCCGTGCAAGGTCTACGTCGCATTGACGATATTGCTCGATCAGTTGCGGAGAGCTGACGTCGACTTGGTTATTGCCAACGAGATCGCTGCGCGACGCGTAGGGCGTCATGTCGGCGAAGAAGGCGAGCATGCCGTAGTAGTCCGTCGTCGGTATCGGATCGATCTTATGATCGTGGCATCGGGCACAATTGATGGTCAGGCCAAGAAATGCTTGGCCGGTGGTGGTGATCAGATCGTCGAGTTCGTCGTAGCGGGCTTGCAGCGGATCGGCGGGTTCATCGTCCCAGATCCCGAGACGGTAGTACCCCGTCGCGGTCAGAGATTCGGTCGTGGGGTGTTCGAAGAGATCGCCTGCGAGTTGTTCTTGAACAAATTGATCGTAGGGTTTGTCTTCGTTGAACGAACGAATGACATAGTCGCGGTACTTCCAAGCATTGGGTTTGGCTGCATCACGCTCGAACGAATTGGTCTCGGCGTATCGAACGAGGTCGAGCCAATGTCGGCCCCAGCGTTCGCCGTAATGATGCGACGCGAGCAGTCGGTCGATCAAATTTTCGTACGCGTGCGGGTCGGTGTCCGCGATGAACTCTTCGACCTGCTGTGGCGTCGGCGGCAGACCGGTGAGGTCGTAGGTTGCCCGGCGAATCAGGGTTCGTTTGTCGGCGGGAGGAGCCTGTTTGAGTCCGGCCTCGTCGAGGCGGCTAAACACGAATGCGTCGATCGGATGGAGGTCATCGCTGGCAGTGGTGAGGTTAGCGGTGTTGCGGCTGTTTTCGCTGAGCTGCGGCACCGGCGGATTGCTGAGCGGTTCGAATGCCCAGTGGCGGCTGAAGGTGGCGCCTTCGTCGATCCATTGTTTCAAGATCGCAATTTCGCTTGCCCTGAGCCGCTCTCCCTCGGGCGGCATCTGTTCATATTCGTCGTCGGTCAGAATTCTGGTGATCATCCCGCTTCCCTCGACATCGCCGGGGACGATCGCGAAGTCGCCCGAATCCGCTTCGGCGAGTGCCAAGTCGGCTTGGTGAAAAGCGATTCCCGATTCCGCCTGATCGGGACCGTGGCAGGAAAAGCACTTGCGGGCGAGTATCGGTTGGACTTCGCGCGCGTAGTCGATTTCAGCTTGGGCGGTGGACGCTAAGAGTAGCCACGAAATGAATGCGAGGGTCACAGGTTGTCGATGTCGCGGGCTTCGTGGGCTCAAAAGCTGACGCATGAGATTGGGCGGGGGGCGGTGGGAAGGGCGGGAGCCAAAAAATTGGCCGGGAAGTCGTGATCAATCACGATTGAGAGCGGTCTAACCGGTAAAAGTCGAAGAAATTGCCTTCGAATAGGGATGGCAATTTCCCAGCATTGGTTACAATATTTCGCTTGCGAATCGGGCCAGCGGGAGTCCCTGTGATCGGTCTGGTGAGCGCCCCTCGCGTGCATCACATGCACAAGAGATACGTTCACGTAACCCATTTTATCACACTGCTTCCCCAAAAAAACGAGAGAAAAGCATGTCCCAAGTCGCTGTAGAACGACTTCCTTACAAGGTTCGAGACATTTCGCTGGCCGAGTACGGTCGCAAAGAAATCGAGCTTGCCGAAAACGAAATGCCCGGTTTGATGGCCCTTCGCGAGAAGTATGGCGCGTCCAAACCGTTGAAGGGTGCCCGCATCGCCGGTTGCCTCCACATGACCATTCAAACGGCGGTTTTGATCGAAACCCTCGTTGAGCTCGGCGCCGAAGTGACCTGGAGTAGCTGCAATATTTTCAGCACCCAAGATCACGCCGCCGCCGCGGTCGCCAAAGCCGGAATTCCTGTTTATGCCTGGAAGGGCATGAGCGATGAGGAATTCGATTGGTGCATCGAGCAAACCTTGAATTTCCCGTCGGGCAAACCGCTCAACATGATCCTCGACGATGGTGGTGACTTGACCGCCATGGTTCACGATAAATTCCCAGAATTGCTGGGCGAAATCCGTGGTATCAGCGAAGAGACCACCGCCGGGATTCACCGCCTGGAAGTGCTCAACCGCACTGGCAAGCTGAAGGTTCCCGCGATCAACGTCAACGATTCGGCGACCAAGAGCAAGTTCGACAACCTGTACGGTTGCCGCGAGTCGCTCGCCGACGGTGTCAAACGAGCCACCGACGTGATGCTCGCTGGTAAAGTCGCTGTGGTTTGTGGTTACGGCGATGTCGGCAAGGGCTGTGCTCAAAGCCTGCAGCGTTACGGTTGCCGCGTGATCGTGACCGAAATCGACCCGATCAACGCTCTGCAAGCGGTGATGGAAGGTTTCGAAGTCGTCACGATGGAAGACGCTTGCAAAGAAGGCCGTTTGTTCGTCACCACGACCGGCAACAAGGACATCATCCTTGGTCAGCACATGGTTGAAATGGCCAATGACGCGATCCTCTGCAACATCGGTCACTTCGATACCGAAATCGACGTGGCTTGGTTGGAAGATCAAGTCGCTCAGGGCAAAGCAACCAAGGTTGAGATCAAGCCTTCGGAAATTGGTGCGGTTGATCGTTACACGTTCAAGGACACCGGTCGTAGCATTTTGATCTTGGCGAAAGGCCGCTTGGTCAACTTGGGCTGTGCCACTGGTCACCCAAGTTTCGTGATGAGCACCTCGTTCACCAACCAAGTTCTTGCTCAACTCGAGTTGTGGCAACAAACCGGTCAGTATGAAAACAAGGTTTACATGCTGCCCAAACGACTCGACGAAGAAGTCGCACGTTTGCACCTCGAGAAACTCGGCGTGAAGCTCACGACTTTGACCCAAGAACAAGCCGATTATCTCGGTGTGCCGGTCGAAGGTCCTTACAAGCCAGACCATTACCGCTACTAAGACCCCATCGGTCTAAACGCAAGTAAACATCGAACCGGAGTCATTTGACTCCGGTTTTTTTATGGATGCGTGCTTGTTGGCGGATGCGTTCGGACCACCGTTGCAGTCGCCGGCGGTTATGCCTGAGATGCTTTGGCGACGGCATCGGCGAGGCTGTCCATGGAAGGCGTTTCCGCGATCGCGGCGACGTCGTAATCGTGCGAACGGAGCACTTCGGCGGTGATGGGGCTAATCGCGACGAAGCGACATCCCTGCAGGTCATCGCCGAATAAGCGATGTAGGTTTTCGGCGGTCGCGCTGCTGGTGACCGTGATCCAGTCGATTTCACCTTGTCTCAGCATCTCGGCAATTTTGGGATCTGCATGCTCGACGTCGACGTTTTGATAGGCGGCGACCTCTTCGACTCGGGCACCTGCTGCGGCGAGTCCGTCCGGTAGCACGCGACTGCCTCGATTGGCGCGGACGATCAGCACGTTTTCGTCACTCACGCTGGTCCAGAGGTCCCGCACCAATCCGTCGGCGGTGAATTCGCTGGGGATGAGATCGGCATTGAGGTGATATTCGCTGAGCCGTGTTGCCGTGGCTTTGCCAAGGGCGGCGATTCGCAAGCCCGCTAGGGATCGAACGTCGTATCCTCGTTCGAGCAAGCGATCGAGGAAATAGCAGACAGCGTTGGTGCTCGAAAAAATGATCGTTTGAAAGGTGGGCAGGCGATCGATTGCGTTATCAATCTGTTCCCAGTTTGCTGGCGGCATAATCTCGATCACGCTTTGTCGGACCGTGATCGCACCGAGATCCTCCAGTGGCCGTGCAAGTTCGTCGGCCTGTTCCACGGGGCGAGTGACGAGAACTCGCTGTCCGTGCAGCGGTCGACGGCTGAACCAATCCATCGTTTCGGAAAGCTTCGTCACATCCCCGACGATGGTGATCACGGGCGGTCGAAACTTGCTCGCGGGAGTCAGGTGGCCGGCGACTTCGTCGAGCCGACACGTGATCTGTTGCTGGTCCGGTAGGCTGCATCGTCGCAGGATCGCACAAGGAGTTTCCGGTGGTTTTCCTGCATCGAGCAGGGCTCGCGTCCAAACATCGGCTGTGGTCACGCCCATGTAGATAACGAGGGTTCCTGGGAAGGCGGCCAATGCGGCCCAGTCCAAAGCGGATTCGGGTTTGCCGGGTTCTTCGTGTCCGGTCACGAGTGCGACGGCGGATGCGATGCCGCGATGGGTGATCGGGATTCCAGCGTAGGATCCTGCCGCCAGTGCGGCCGTGATCCCGGGGACGATCTCAAACGGGATATTCGCTGCAACGAGGGCGTCGACCTCTTCGCTGGTGCGGGCGAAAACCGCCGGGTCGCCGCCTTTGAGCCGCACGACGGATTTTCCGGCCGCCGCGTGCCGAAGGGTCTCGGTGATAATTTCCGGCTGCGTCCAAATCCTCGATTGGCCGTGTTTTCCAACGCAAATGTGTTCCGCCTGCGGGGCGTGGGCCAACATTTCCGCGTTTGAAAGGCCGTCGTAGAGGACGACGTCGCACCGGCTCAGCCAATATTGTCCGCGGAGGGTTAACAGTTCGGGGTGGCCGGGACCGGCGCCGACCAGGGCGACAAAACCACGTTGTTTGACCGAGTCGGCCTCGGGTGAGGTAGGTGTCGTCGGCGTGGTCGAGTCGTCGCGAGGGGAGGTCACTGGGCGAGGGGTCACGAATTGAAGGGAGGCAAGAATGGGAGGTTCGGTCTCGCGGTCTGTCCGTTTGGCGAGGCCCAAAGTTCGATTTCGCCCGCTTGCGGACGTGGTTTGGCGGTCGCGAGGGCTGATCCTCAGCGGAAAGAGTGACTTTCTCGCGGGGGAGGATTAAAAGGATTATGGAAGTTTTTCATGAGTCTGGACAGTGACCGACACGATTGTCATACTACGCCGCTTCCCATTTACCTCGAGAGCGGCCGACCGCTCCGAAATCCCACTTTTTCAGTCTCCATCGGGGTGGCATCTGCCACCGCCAATCACATGCCAAATACCCAGAGCGCCAAAAAACGACTTCGCCAAAGTGAAGTTCGCCGTCTTCGTAACCGAGGTGTCCGCAGCAACATGCGGTCGGCAGTTCGTCGTGTCCGTGAAGCCGTCGCAGCGGGCGATCAAGAAAAGGCACAAAGTGAATTTCGATTGGCGTGCAAGAAACTCGATCAAGCTGCTGCTCGCAAAGTGATCCACCGCAACGCGGCTAATCGCACCAAGAGTCGTCTCAACGCAGCGATGAAGAAAGCCACTCAAGCCGCTTAAGGCCCCTTCTAGGCGAAGAAGCGAGGGTGGGCGTCGCGGATTTTTCGAAAATCTTCGGCCATCGGAACTTGAAGAAATCCCCCTGCCCTGAAATGTAGCTGCTCAATCGCACTGCATTCCTGGAACCGAAACGCGCGCAAGAATTTTCCCGGGTGATCGCGGGGCGATGTTTGAAATTCCGCCCCGATCGTGTTGCTCCAGGACTTCGTTTCTTTCTCTGCCCCGCCCATGACTTCACTTTCCCCCGGTAGCGTTGCAGTCATCTTGCCTGCCGCGGGCAGCGGGCGACGATTCGGCGAGGAGGAAAATAAACTCTTTGCGTTGCTCGGTGGTCGGCCGCTCTGGACGCACGCAGCCGAAATTCTGTCGCGGCGATGTGAGGTGGGGCGAATTTTGCTGGCGGTCTCCTCCTGCGATCGAGACCGGTTCGAGCATCAGGTGCGAGAGCTGACACATCCCGAACGATTTCAGATCGTGATCGGAGGCGAACAACGCAGTGATACCGTTGCCGCCGCACTCGCCGAAATTGCTAGCAGTAATCCGGGTGCATCACGGCCGGAGATCGGATGGGTGGCGATTCATGATGCCGCTCGACCATTGGTGCGTGACTCCGATCTGGATTCCGTCTTTGCCCGTGCCGCGGAAACCGAGGCGGCGATTTTGGCCACGCCGGTGACGGGAACTTTGAAACGGACGGGGCTCGATGGCGACAGCGGCACGACGTTTGACCGCCGGGGAATGTGGGTTGCGCTGACTCCCCAGGTTTTCCAACTGGACTTGATCCGCCAAGCTTACCAGCGGCATCGCGGCCGCGCCGCGACTGATGATGCCGAGATGGTCGAGCGGATGGGGCACCCCGTCGCATTAGTTCCTGGGGCGGCCGATAATCTCAAAATCACCTACCCGGAAGATCTGCTCGTGGCCGAAGCTCTCCTGAGCGAGCGGCTCAAACGGGCGAGCCAATGAACCCTTTCGACAACCGACAACCAAACCTACCAACATGACTCAGTCGCCACCGATCCGTTCCACGTCACCGTCCACCGACGATCTCCTCAGCGAACTGCGTTGGCGCGGGCTGCTGCATCAAATCACCGATGAGGAGAATCTCGGCAAACTACTGTCGTCGGGATCGCAGACGGTCTACATCGGTTTTGATCCGACCGCATCAAGTTTGCACGTGGGCAGCATGATGCAACTGATGATGCTGCGGCGGTTCCAACGGGCCGGGCACCGACCGATCGCCTTGGTCGGCGGCGCGACTGGGATGATCGGTGACCCGAGTGGCAAGAGCGACGAACGCAATTTGCTGTCGGCGGAGCAATTGCAAATCAACGTGGAGGGCGTCGCCGCTCAGATGCGACGGTTCCTCGACTTCGAGGGTGAAGGAGGGTTCGAGGGCACCAATGGTGCGCTGCTGCTCAACAATTTCGATTGGATGCAAGGTTACTCTTACCTCGAGTTTCTTCGCGACGTCGGGAAGAATTTCCCTGTCGGCACGATGATGGGCAAAGAATCCGTTCGTAGCCGGTTGAGCAGCGAGGCGGGACTGAGCTACACCGAATTCAGTTACATGCTGCTGCAGGCCTACGACTTCGTCTACCTTTCGCGAGAACATGGTTGTCGCGTTCAAGCCGGCGGCAGCGACCAGTGGGGGAACATCACCGCTGGCATCGATCTCGGCCGCAGGATGGCGGGCGAGCAACTCTTCGGGTTGACCGCGCCGTTGTTGACGACCAGCGATGGGAAAAAGATGGGTAAGACGGAGAACGGTGCCGTGTGGCTCGATCCCGAGCGGACCAGCCCATACGCGTTCTACCAATACTGGGTCAATGTTGCCGACGACGACGTGATGAGATGCATCGCGTACCTCACCGAAATTGAGAAAGCTGAGTACGATGAACTCGCCGAGCGGACAGAGCAGTCACCGGGTGAGCGGGCGGCGCAGAAACGGCTGGCCCAGTGGATGACCCAGCTCGTGCACGGCGAGGACGGAATCGAGGCGGCCCAGCGGGCGACTCAGATTCTCTTCGGCGGCGAGCTTGGCAACACACCGGATGCGCAGCTGCATGAGATTTTTGCGGATGTTCCTAGCTGCGACGTCACCGGTGACCAGATCGAGGGGGACGGGTTGTGGATTGTCGAAGCGTTGCAGCTCGCCGGGTTGTGTTCGAGCGGCGGGGAAGCCCGTCGCAGCGTCAAGGAAAACAGCATCTATCTCAATAATTGCCGCGTCACCGACGAGCAAAAACGAATCGTCGAAGCTGACTTTGATGGCCGCACGGTCGTCGTCCTGCGTCGCGGCAAACGCAAATATGCCCTGCTAAAACTCGTCGCAGGCGCGTCAAACTGAGGCAGCGCATCGACCCCGTCGTGCTAAGATGATGGGACGGCCGACTCGTTGCTATGTAGCGTGGGGGGCTGTCCGGTTTGTCCTCGGCTTTTTCCTGCGCTTCGGACGCTCGAAGAGGAGGCATCCGCGGTTCATTCGCATTCCGGAAACGCCCCCGTCACGGCATCTCTCTCTCCAAGGTCCAGGTAACTAACATGCGAACGCAACTTGAAGAAACACTTGATCAGCTTCGAAAACAGCTCGCGGACGTCGAGAGCCTTGATCCTGAGGAACGCGAGCAGTTGGAGGAAGCGGTCAACGAGATCAAACAGAGCCTCGATCGTTCGGAGGTGAGTTCTCAGTCGCTAGCCGAACGATTATCGGAAGCCACCGCGCACTTTCAGGAGTCGCATCCAGCGCTCACCAATAGCGTCGGACGGATCGCCGATATGCTCGCCCAAATGGGGATCTGAACTCGGTTTGCCGACTCGGACTCCCAATTCTTAAGGCCGCCTCGGTCTTGTGTCCCGCCTCGTTTCTGCCCAATCCCTCCGCTTCACCCTGCCTATCAAAGCCCCACCCATGAAAACTGTATTCCCGTTCCTTTTGACTCTCGTCGTGGCGTTTACCTGTTCGGTTTCTTCGTTACTTTCTGCGGAAGATTGGTTGCAGTGGCGAGGGGCCGACCGCGCCAATCGTTCAGCTGAAACTGGGCTCTTTGGCACTTGGGGCGAAGACGGTCCGCCGCTGGAATGGATCACGGAAGGCCTTGGTTCGGGATACGCAAGTGTCAGCGTGGCCGATGGAGTGATCTACACCACCGGAAACATGGAATCGAATCAATCCGCGATTGCGATCAGCGAAAAGGATGGCACGATCCTTTGGAAGCAAGCGATTACCGATTCGCTACCCAAGCATGGTTACGATGGTAGTCGTACCACACCGACCGTCGATGGAAACCATCTTTACATGGTTAGCAGCGATGGAAAGATCGTCTGTCTCAGTCGCGAAAACGGTACCGTCGTTTGGTCGCGAGACTTCGAAGAGTGGGACGGCAAGATGATGAGCGGTTGGGGATTCAGTGAATCGCCCCTCGTCGACGGCGACCGGGTGATCTGCACACCCGGTGGTGAGGATGCGATGGTTGTGGCACTGAATAAGAATACGGGCGAACAAATCTGGGCGAGCAAGTTTCCTGCCGGGGACGATGACTCGTTAAAGAAGGGTGCCGGCTATTCGTCCGCCGTGATCAGTCACGGTGGCGGAGTCAAACAATACATTCAATTGGTCGGCCAGGGATTGTTCGGTATTCGGGCCAGTAACGGCGAGGTGCTGTGGCGGTATGAACGAATCGCCAACAAAACCGCAAACATTCCGACCGCGATCGTTGACGGTGACTATGTATTCACGAGCACCGGCTACAACACGGGATCTGCGCTCCTGAAATTGTCCGCCGACGGAAATGACAATGTGAAGGCGGAGGAAGTTTACTGGCTCGGCGCCCGCGAGTTACAAAACAAGCACGGCGGCGTCACGCTGGTCGACGGTTACTTGTATTGCGGGCATGGCAACGGAAACGGATTGCCGATTTGTGTCGAAATGAAAACGGGTAAGATCGCATGGGGACCTGAGCGTGCCAAAGGGAAAGGTGAAACTAGCCTTGTTTACGCTGACGGACACATCGTGATTCGACGTGAGGATGGTACCGTTATGCTCGCCACCGCGACGCCTGATGATTTCGAGGTCATTCACCTCTTTGAACCGGAGTTTCAACAAGGCAAAACTTGGGCTCATCCGGTGATTGCCAATGGCAAGTTGTATCTGCGTGAGCAGGACAAGCTGATGTGCTATCGCCTGAAGTAGTACCGCGGAATGCGAATCGGTACCAGACGCGTCAACGCAAGCGTTGATGCTAGGTACGTTACTCAGCCAACAGAGCCACGATGGACTCTCGCATTTGTTGTTCACCGGGTGTGCCTTGCCAGTTCATCTCGCCTTGCCACCAGCGGCGGATAAAACCTTTCTTGTCGATCAGATAGGTGGTTGGCCACATCGTGTTTCCCCACGCATTCCAGTTGTTGGAGTCTTGGTCGAACAAGACGGGGAATTCGAAACCGTCTTTCTTCAAGGCCTCCTTCACCCGATTGATATCGCGTTCGGCGGCTGTCTCGGGTCTCTGAATTCCGATGATGACCAGCCCATCATCGGCCATGTCGGTATGCCATGCCTTGTAGTGCGGGAAGTTGCGTTGGCAGTTAATGCACTGAAATGCGTAGAAGAAAACGGCCACGACCTTTCCGCGCAGGTCAGGCATTCGGACACTTTCGGGGCCAAGCCATTGCGAGCCTTCGGTGATGAAGTCTGGGGCTCGTGGGTAGGTTCGTTTGACTTGCGAGAAGTCAAACGTTGCGCCCACGAGCGGACCGATCTTCGCTTGTTGGTCCGGCGTTAGAATTTCGAGCAGTCCCTGGCGTTCGTTTCGCTGCTCGGTGGCGATCTCTTGAGCGGCTTGTTTGGTATCGATCGTTTTCTCGGTGAGATCCTTCTGGATGCTTGCGACTTCGGCGTCCGTCTCCGCAAACAGTTTTTCGAACTTGGCTTGTTGAGTCGGTGAGATCCCCAGGCCCGTGACAACATCGGCCCGCCGGACCATGCGGGTACCGTGAGCCTGTCGTTCGAGCTCCGCCAATCGCCTCGACTGATCGTCTTCCAGAATCTGGGAGAGCCGTTTGCGAAGATGTTGTGTGAGTTCTCTTACCTCGGCTTGCTGTTGTTCACGCGGTTGGATTCGGCTGACCCACCATCGCGGATCAACTTCCGAAATGGCGACGTCCACCTGTTTGATCTTGGATTCATCGAGTCGGAGCTCTTGTTGGACCGCGTCGTCTCGAATCATCTGCAAGAGGAAGGGCTGGCTGGTTACATCGGATGCTGCCTCCGCGGGGGGCTCTGCCGCGGAAGCAGTGAATGACATCGCTGCAACTAAGCCAAATGCGAGAGTGGGGCGGCGGAAACGCATTAGCCAGGTCGATACGCCGGAGGGAAGAGAGAGACGCCAAACGTGCATGGACTTGCTGCTTTGAGAAGAGATTTGGGATCCGGTTTCGAAGCCCGAGGAGCGGAGATGCACCGCGCGAGACAACGGTATCTAATTTGCTGTTATGTTCTTGCGACCGATGCACGTTAGGTGCACCGCGAGCCAGAGCTATTAGAAACTATACCGAGTAGGAAATATGACCGACCTATGGATTGCCATTTTAGTAATGGTTGGAGTGTCGATCGCAAGCGGCCTGTTTGCGGGCGGCTACGCGTATGCATCCAAGGGGCAGCTCACGATCTTGTATTTGAGTCTTGCGATCGTCGGGATGATCTATTTTCTGCTCTACGCGTCGGGGCAGTTGTATTGGGCGCGGATCGTTCCATCGTCTGCGGCGATCATCTATACCAACCTCGCTGCGGTATTCGCGGCACTAGCCGCCGGATGGGCGTTCCGGTTGCCGAAAACCCCGCTATGGCGGCGAACGACGTTGGCCACGCTGTTGGCCGCGTGTTCGATGGCTGCCATCGTTTGGCCGTTATTATCGATCGCAGTTCGTCCGCCACCGGCGGGGTCGGAGGTGCCGAGCGGGCCGGTGGTGATGCAGACTTCCTGGGCCACTTGCAGCCCTGCCGCGGCAGCGACTTTGCTGCGAGCCGAAGGGATCGAAGCTAGTGAAGCGGAGATGATTCCGTTGTGCTTAACCGACAGCAGCGGCACGCCGACGCTCGGCCTCTATCGCGGCGTCAAAATCAAGGCACAGCAACAGGGACGCGAGGTTGACATCGTGAATCAAACCCTCGATGAGCTGCTCGACTCCAACGATTGGCCCGTGTTGCTCGCGGTGGGGCTGCCGTATGGAGTGGAGGATCGACGCTATGCCGAGCAGTGGGGGTGGATCCCTGGGATGGGGCACAGCGTAGTGGCTCTGGCAGCCTCCCCGGATGGCGAAGGAATCGTCGTGGCCGACCCTTCGGTCGGTATGGAACGATGGTCACGAGCGGATCTTAGTGTTCTTTGGAGGGGCGTTGGGATGCGTATAACAGGGGGGCGATAGTTTCGGGGTGTCGTATCAGTCAGCCACCCGTTAGGAATATACTCAGGCGAGATGTGATTTCCCGCGTTGGGCTAGCTGCGTTAGATCGTTCACTCAGTACGGTCCGGTTCCAGGGCGAACGATATTTGGATTGTCATAGGACTGACTTATGCCACTTGAACAGGAGCAGCCCCGTTACTTTCCGACCGTCGACGAATTGGCGATGCCGGTCTTGTCGGAAGCATGCATCGAGCAAGTCGCGTTGGTCCTTGCTGCGATCAGTCCAACCATGCTGGATCAACCTTCGTCGGGATGCCGCACTCTTTACGAGGTCAATCATGACCCCAAGGTGGTCCGCGTCGATCCGGCGGTGGAGCTTCGCCAAGATCATCGCTATCTGCTTCGCACGCTGCATGACGGGAGTGATGAGTCGTTTGATAAGTTGTGGTTCAAATCAAAACGTTTGAAAGGCTCGGGCGATTCGAGTTTGTTGTTGGATCTGGTCAAGCGGTTGCGTGATCTCGAAATCGATGAAGACGGAGATTCTTTGGCCCGATCGAAACACCAAAAGATTGCTGCGGAAATCTTTCCCAACGCCGCGCGAGTGCAGTATTACTTTTTTCACTCCGCAGTACAAAAAATCGACCGTGAATTGTCGATACGCAGAGTCTCCTCGCAGAGTCGTCCCGTGGTAGGCGGGTTCCTCAGGCGATTCTTCGAAACGCCTGAAGAAGCGAGCGGCATTGAGATCCCTGAGCTGATCCTTGTTGAGGCGGAGTTGTATTTGGCTTCGTCTATCAATCTGTGCCGTGTTCTGCGAAGCGTCGCCCAGCGTATTCGCCGCGCCGATGCGTCATAAAACGCATCAATGAGATCGATGATCGAGACAAATCGGTTCAGTCGTCGAGTTCAACGACGGCACCTACGACGGGGAACCAGTTTGAGAACTGCTTGTCAGCGGGGTCGCCGACTTGAACATAGCCTCGCTGATGATCCAGATTGAAGATGGTCATCGGACAGTCTTCTTCGACTCTAAGGGTCAGTCGATAGTCACCGTCTCGTGACGTGGGTTGAATCTCGGCTTGGAGCACTTTGGGTTCAACATCCAATACCTCGATCTTGCGTCCTTCGCCGCCCCGAACACGGACAAAGAGGTGCCACGTCGATTCTTCCCCCGCGGTCAACGTTCCGACGTGAAGCCCTTCGTGCATATGCAAAAGTGGGCTGATAAAAGAAATCGGTGGACGGACCTTACCGGCGTAGGTAATCGTGCGGGTGATGTCGGGCGAACCGTCGCCCGGGCGAATCGTGACCGTGAGATCACCTTGGAATTGTCCCGGACGATGTCGTGGCGTGGCCAACGCGACGCGGACGGCGGATTGGGGATGTTTGTCCGCCAACGCGATGTCGTCGTTTTCGATGGGGGTGACCTCCCAGTTGAGCGTTGCGTCATTTTCATTGGAAGTGATGCTCATGACCGTGAACTCGCTCCACAATTGACTGAAGAGGACGAAGTCACCGGTCGCCATCTCGCCGACTTGTTGTGCAACGAGTGCAACAGACTCCGGTGCAATGAGTTGCGCGCGAACTTCGCCTTCTACCGTTAATTCGATTTCTTTGTGCATCGGATCGCTCGTCACAATCGTTGCGGTTTGTTCATACTTCTCGGCCTGGTATCCGGTGTTCCATTCCAACGTCACGTTGGTCGAGGCGCCGGGTTGCAGGAGTTGGTGTTCGAGTTTGCCCACGGTGCATTTGCAACTCGTACCTGCGACTTTGAGGCTCAGTGGTCCTTGGCCCTCATTGCGAATTGTAAAGGAGTGACTTGCCGTGATATGGGGATCGATCATGCCAAAGTCGTAGGTGGTCTGGTCGACGACCGCGAGGGGAAGTTCTTCGGCTGGGATTTCTCCTTGCAGTACTCTCTGTTGCTGGGCGATGAGCGACAGTTTTTCATCGTATTCTTCCCTGCGTTGATCCGGGACACCGTATGGCTTGTATTCCACGGCGAGGGAGAAGGCCCCTGCAATGCTGATCATGAGGATCGCCGCAATGGGGAGCGTAATGAATTTGATAAAATGAGATTTCATGAGGAAGTTGAGTGTGCGAAGTGCTCTGACTCGTTATGGGAAAAACCTCCGCAACCTCGTCGAGGCTGCGGAGGCGTTATGCGAAACGATGATCAAATGAGTTTGATCATACGCCTTGTCCTATTCGAACTTGCCTTTGAGGTAGAGATCGTTGAGGAAGATGCCGCCGAAGAAATCGTCGCGAGCCATTTCCAATTTATCGTCGGCGTAACCAACGCCATCGACTTGACTGTCATCAGGATTGATTGCAAAACCTGGGTTCAAGAAGCCGTCACCGTTTTGGTCGTAGAATACTTTGACGCTGCCGTCTGCCATCAGGATGTTGCACGAACCTTGGTGAATGGCGAACCAGTCACGGGTGTCTTGCAGGTAAAGGCCGTTTCCGAGGCTACCACCAGCAGTCCCTGTCGGGGCGTCGCAGGCAGCGGTGGTCGGGTTGCCACGCTCGCACAGGAGTTGTGCACGCAAGGAAACACCGTTGCCGATTAGGTCGATGTTGGCGGTCGCTGGGCTGGCGTCGGCAACGTATGCGGGTCCGTCGTTGAAAGCTTCAGTTAACAAATCACCTGCGTTGATGTAGGTGACCGTGTCATCGGCGCTATTGGCTCCCGCGAACACGGTGCGGCTTACGCCAGGGCCGTGAGCAATTGCGACTTGCAGGATCGCTTCATCGATATCGCCAGGAGCGGCACAGCCGATCATGCCGACATTGCTGCTGCTGACGCGGCTGCGGTCCATCACGTTGGCGCTGAGCGGTCCGGTGGTTCCACCGAGACCCTTGAAACCACCTGCCGATGACGTGTGAAGCGTGTTGGAAATCGTTTCGGTCTTCATCATTCCCCGGACCATGTGCCAGCTGGCAGCGTAGTTGGTGTTGTATCCGTTGGTGAAGAAGTAACGTGAAATCAATTCGGCACGTTCGGCAGACAGTTCGTCAGTCGACGCGAAGGTCGTAACCGATCCGGAACCCGTAATTTCGTTGAAGCTTGACTTGCCACACTGGCCGGCGGCCAAGCGGGCGGTCGGTGCACCGTCTTTGGCGTCGGTGGTGTCGGCACCGTAAAGGTCGTTGATTTTCTCCGAACCCTTGAGTGGGTTCGATGGGTCGAGCGACTCATTCATGTTGCCGTCGCCAACGTTGACGATGTCGGCAACCCAGCCGTAGGTGTCCATGCAGCCGTCGCGACGGAAATCCGACGCACCGGAGGAGTAAGCTCCATTTGGCTGGCGGCCGCTGTATTTGAACAAGCCGACGCCGATGTTCTTGAGGTTGGCTTGGCACTGGGCTTGGCGGGCGGCCTCACGAGCCTTGGTGATTGCGGGCAGCAAGAGGGCGGCGAGCAATGCGATGATCGCGATCACGACCAACAGTTCGATCAGGGTGAAACCCTGTTTACGCATGCGCGTTTGCATTTTGAATTCCTTCAGAAATTTCATTTGTGTCTCGGCGTGAGACATCAGTTGTTGTTAAGATTTGGTGATGTTTGTGAGTCTCGTGGCATGTCGCGATTGATTTCCAGAAACCGTTGCAGCGGTGATTGGAATGCGACGTGTCACGGCTCCTTTCTTCTTTCAAAGTTGAGAGACCCCGGCCTCACAAATTGGCCGGTGTCGACATGTCAGTGAATGGTCGGTCTGCCAACTGACCTCTGACTCTCCTAGGCACTGCAGATGCTAAAGGGGGATGTGTCTCCTTGGTGGTTTGAAGGTGAAAGGAACTTGGAACGAACAGTGGTTCATCCGATGGGGTGGCATTGATGCCGTTTTTCTGCCGCACGAAATTCTTGGATGCCGCCAGCCAAACCAGCGGCTTTCCGCTCGGCAATCCCCTTCGGATGCCGGTGTTCTAGCGAAGTGATTTGGGGGTGAAAGTGCTAACGGGGTTGATTCATCAACCTTTCACACAACCTACATATGAGGCTTCGCCAAGCTTCAGAAAGCGGTAGGTCTGGGGCAAAGAAGCTTTCCACGCGAGGGGGGGGCGTGGGGCGTGATCAGCGGATGTCGAGTCCGAAAGCGCTTTGGGGGCGGGTGGTCGGCCAAAACCTAAAAGAAAGCCCCGCTCGCGCAGGATGCGCGCTCAGCCAGGCGAGCGAAGAGACGAAAGCGGTGCGCTAAGGAGCTCGCTGCAGCAGTTGCTCGGAAAAGAAGTCGCGGACCTGTTTTTGCGTCCTGGGGTGCATGAAGGTCACAAGGTGGCCTTGGTCTTTGATCACCGTCAAAGCGACCGAAACGCCGACCGCTTTCAACGCGTCGGCAAACCCCTGGCTGCTTTCGATCGGCACGATCAGGTCTTTTTCACCGTGGATCAGCTGCGTCGGCGGGTCCCCGGCGGAAACATGTGCCGTCGGCGATGCGGCGACATAGATTTCGGGAAATTGCCGACGTGATCCGTGCAAGAAAAACGACAACGCTTCGCTGTCGATCGGCAGGAGTCTTAGATCGCAGGGAGGACCGCCGGCACACACCGCGGCGATCTTAGGGAGACGCTTCCAACGCGGGTCATCGATTGCCCAGTCGCTCGAAGTGGCTTGGGTTTCATCGGTCTCGTCGGACATCACTCCCACTAAGGCCGACAAATGGCCGCCCGCAGAATAACCAAACATACCGATTCGTTGTGGATCGATACTGAGTTCATCGGCGTTATCGGCCAAGTACAACAACGCGTGACGGACGTCATCGACCTGAGCAGGAAACTTAGAATAAGGGGCCAGGCGATAGTTAATGTTGAGCACGCAAAATCCCATTTCAGCGAGTTGTTCGCTGTAGCTGCCGAGCGACCATTTGTCACCCACCAACCAGCCCCCACCGTGCACGACAACGACGGCGGGCCGCAGACGTCCGGTGACACGAACCGGTGCCTGTTGCGACGACGACGCAAGGCATTCTTCCGATTCATGGGAAGCGTCCGAGACGGTGTCATCGGGGAAGATCGGAAGGTAGAGATCCGCGAGTCCAGACTTTCCTTCCTGCAGTTCAGGAGAACTGCTGTACCGAATATCCCAATACGTTTTGATGTCGGGGGACGCAGATTCCTCAGCCACGAGTTGGGATGAGAAAAGCAGCGACCACCCGACGATCGCAACGGAGATTGTTCGAATCAGATTCAATTTGCACGTGCCAAATTCTGTGCCCTCAAACCCTCGATGTATTGATGGGTAATATTGAGGACTTCTTGGTTGTAATACGTGTCACGGAAAACGACGTCGGATCCGAGTTGGGCTTCGAGTTCTTCTTCCTCTTCATCCTTTTGTGCCTTCATTTCGGCACGTCGTTGCATGAACTTTTCCTCGTTGAGCGAGATGCTCTTCTGGTCTTTCTGTTCAACATACAACGCGATCCGGCGCATCAACTCGGTGAACTCCTTGTTCGTCGCAATCCGTTGCTGAGAACTGACGCGGAGACTGTTGATGAGGTCCATCGGCACCATTCTGTAAAGGTTATGGCGGGCCGGGTTCACTCGGTCGTGTTCGAGTGCGTATTCCAGGTCGCCTTCGGCAACCGGCATTTTGCTGATCACGCTCGGCAGGATGATGTCTGCGGCGACACCTTTTAGCTGGGTGCTTTCGCCGTCGGGCAGATAGAACTGTTGCAGCGTGACCTTCAACGCGCCGTAATTGGCTCGTTTGATCCGGAAGAGTGACTGACCGATGTCCATCAGCGTTTGGACGGTTCCTTTGCCGTGGGTTTGTGGGTCACCGACGACGATGCCGCGGTGATAGTCCTTGATTGCCCCGGCAAAAATCTCACTCGCACTCGCGCTGAGTTTGCTGGTCAGGACGACGAGCGGTCCGTCCCAGACGGTACCACGTTGATCGTCGTCGTACTTCTGGACCGAGCCGTTGGCATCTTTGACTTGAACCACGGGGCCTTGGTCGATGAACAGTCCGGTCAAGCTGATCGCTTCGGTGAGCGAACCGCCGCCGTTGCGGCTGAGGTCGAGTACCACTCCGGCGACGTTTTGACGTTTAAAGTCTTCGAGAATCTTGGCGACATCACGCGTGCTGCTGCGGAAGTCCGCGTCTTGTCGTTTGGCACCTTCCATGTCCATGTAGAAACTGGGCAGGTTGATGTAACCGATCTTGAGCGTGGAGTTCTGGTTGGAGAGTTGGTGTTCGATGATCTCACCCCGCGCCGCGGAGTCTTCGAGTTCGACTCGAGCACGAACGATCTCGTAGATCTCCATGTTTCCGGTTCCACCGGGACGGACGCCCAATCGAACCGTGGTTCCGGCCTTACCGCGGATCAGTTTAACAACGTCCTTGAGCGGCATTTCGAGAATGTCAACCATCTCACCGTCGTCACCCTGTCCGACGGCGACGATGGTGTCATCGGGTTTGAGTTTGCCGTGCAAATCGGCAGCACCGCCGGGGATGATCGCCTTGACTTGAGTCGTGCCGTCCTTTTCACCGAGGGAGGCACCGATCCCGTCGAGATTCAGGCTCATGCTGATTGTGAAGTCTTCGAGCGTCGCAGGCGACATGTAGGTCGAGTGCGGATCGTAGCTGTTGGTGACCGCGGTCAGGAACATTTCCAGAATGTCATCGCTGCTGGTCGATTTCCAACGATTGGCATATCGGTCGTAACGCCGCATCAATTGGTCGCGTGCTTCTTGGCCGACAACGGGTTCATCGGAATCCTTGAGGTCGAGCAACGACAGTTTCAGTTGGCGGCGCCACCGGTCGGTTGCTTCGTCGACGTTCTGAGCGTATTGGGCGGCGTCACGATCGACGATGACTTGCTCATCGACGGTGAAGTCGAAGTCTGTCTTCAGGAGTTGGCGGATGGTCGCGACGCGTTCGTCGACGCGTTGCGTGAATCGCCCAAAGATGTAGTACGCCAGATCAAGGTTTCCGGCTCGAACGTGATCGTCGAGCACGGTGGAGTACTTTTTGAATTGGTCGATATCGCTTTGCAGGAAATACAGTTTGAGCGGATCGAATGACTCAATGTACAGGTCCAATGCCCGGGCGCTGAGAACGTTGTCGAGTTCTTTTCCCGAGACATGCTCGCTGGGCATCAGGCGTGAGATCAGCCGCGATACGACGCCGTCTTGTGGAGCCGGTTTGGGTAATTGGACGGGACGGGCGGCCGGGGCGGGTTGTTGGGCGTTTTGCGGAGCGGTCGCTTGCCGCGCACCTTCACTCGGGATCAGTTCGACCGGTTGCTGGCCCGGTGGAATGGCTTCTCGAAGAATGGTCGCGTTTTGAGCTTGGACGGGCGGCGAACCGCCGGAGAACGCCACCAAAGAGCCCAATATCGCGATTGCGAAGTGAGAAGCATAGGAACGAAGGCGATGCGACATAGAGTATCTGCGTGGGTGAAGTGGCCGCGCCCTCTCGCAAGCATGTGGCACCGCTCAGAGCGTCTGGGCGGAATTTTGGATGCGAGTGAGCAAGAATTTCAGAGAGGTTATTAGGGGATAGTAGGAAAGGGCGGAAAGTCAGGCAACCGCGATTTCTCCGGCAAATGATTGTACGCGTGGCGGCGATTCGGGTTCGGGTTGTGACGAAGATTGCAATTATCCGAGCTCAGTTAGGCCGATTGTTCGGGATTTACCGAATGTTCCCGGTAACATTTGCCGATAACTCTGCTTGAAGTGGTTCTGCCGATACCGGCGGACGCTTCGTTACGAGACGCACGGTGGGGAATCGATTAAGACGCAGCGACCTACCAGGACGTTGGTTTTTGACGTTTACCGCAGTGCCTCGAACCGCCCACGGATCTCGACGATTGGTCCCGTACTCAGGCAGGCATTGATTCAGGAATCAGGGATGAACACTCGCTCAAAACACACCTCGATACCGACGAAAAACTCGGCGGCCGTTTTTCGGTCGATTGTCGCAGCCGGCGTTGCTGCGATGCTAGTTGTCGTCGGTTCGCCGACAATCCTGTCAGCGGCACCGCCGTCGGCTGAGGACGACATTGATTACGCGGCCAGCGGATTTATGCTTCCGCCTGGGGTTAACCCCTCGGCGTGGTCCACCGCCGCCGGCGTAAGTGCTGTCGGAGGAATGAATTACGCTAGTCAGCCGGCAGTCAGCGGCCCCATGCTCGGTGGCCAGATGCCTACCGGCCCAATGGTCGCGGCACCTGGCATCGGCGGCCCGATGATGGGCAACACGCCTTTGGCACAAACCATTCCGAGTTCGTTCCCATCGGGACCGATTCCTGGAATGCCCGTGCCGACTGGACTACAAGGGCCGATCGGGCCGGCAGCCTACCAGGCGGCGATGCAGAGTCCGTACGGTCACGTCATGCCGATCAGCTATCAAGATGGCGGAATGGGCGGGCAATACCAGGTTTACGACGGTGGCTACGCTGATTCATACGGCTATGCATGTAGCTCATGCGATGGCGGTTCCTGCGACGGTGCGGCGTGTGGCTCGTGTGGTGGCGGCGGAGGCGGGTTCAACGGAATTCTGCCCGCGTTGATGGGCAAGTGCGGCTCGTGCAACGGCCAAGGCTGTGGCATCTGTAACTCAAGCCTGTATCAAAGCGGGTGCCTCGGCAAAGGCGGCATGTTGGGTGATTGGTGCAGCGGAAAATGCATGCAAGGCGATTTCGGGCTGTTGATGGGAACCATCGGCGGCAACGTCGCGGCCATTTGTGATGCCATCAAACCTTACAGCGAAGCGGGCAAATGTGCTCAGCGTTGGTACGACGTGTCCGTCGAGGCGATGTTCTTGGGACACAATTTCACCCAAGACGACATGGTGATCAGCACCCTCGGTGTCAGTGGTACCCCACAGATTAGCCTGAGCGATGCAAAAGTAGGCGATCTGGAGGCGGGTGTGCGAGTCTCTGCTGCGATGATTATGGGAGTCGGTGGAAATTTGGAGATGGTGTATGTCGGGGGACATGAATGGAGTAACACCGCTCAAGCGGCAGCGACGAGCACCGTCGCTCCTAATTTGTATTCGTACATTTCGAACTACGGCGTCACTCCCGCAGGTGGCTATGACGACCCCGATCAATCGCTGACTCATTCAGTAACGGTTGATTCGGTGTTCCACAGCGGGGAATTGAATTATCGTCGCCGGACGGTGGGGCCGGGATGTCGCTTCCAAGGCTCATGGTTGGGCGGCTTTCGCTACCTGCGTCTGGACAACGGATTCGGCTTCAACGCGGTCGGTACGTTGACTGATGGTGCCGGAAACGTGGTCGCCGGAACCCCAGGCGGTCCGGGTAACGACGAACTGCGATTCTACAATTCGTCGACGCTTACGAAGAACAACCTGTTCGTCGGCCAGATCGGCTATGACGTTTGGTGGAACATGATGCCTGGCATCCAACTTGGCTTCGGAATGAAGGGTGGTTGGGGACAAAACGACTGGGAACGGAATACGTATATCAACGCCAACTCGGCGGGAGTGGGTGCGACGGCGGGTGTCGTCAGTATCAGCGACCGCGATCGGCTTTGCACGGTCATGGGCGAAATCGAAACCAAATTGGTTTACCGATTCTCGCACTCCTGGTCACTCCGAACGGCCCATCACTTGATCGCGATCGACGATGTTCTCGACACGGTTCCATCGGCCGGTTTCGTCCAGAATTCATTGACCACTGTCAGTGCGGGGAACCAAGTTACCACGCCACCTGCGGCAAGCTTCAGCTCGGTGGTGATGCAAGGTTTCACGATCGGTGCGGAATATATCTGGTAATTGGACCGGTATTGCCGAAATGCCGGCTCGCTCCTCGCGGGCGTCGCCGGCAAATCGAGATTCGGGGTGCGACGGCGCCGTTGAGCGAAGGAACCCTCTGTTGAGGGCCAATGCCGTTGCTGTGTGAATTTCGCACGGCTACGAAAATGGAGGGGAACGATCTACACTACGTTTCCCAGTACTCTTCGCTCCGACCTGAATATCTTCTCTTCATGATTCCACGCAAACCTCTTTTCCCCGGTGTCATCGAGCTTAACTTCCAAGCCGGTGAGGTCCTCGGTTGCAACCTTTATCTGGTCTATGACCAAGATGAGTGGGTGTTGATCGATATTGGGTACGAAGAAACGGTCGATGACTACATTCAGATCATCCGTGATTTGGATTTCCCTCTGTCTCGATGCAAATCGTTGATCGCCACGCACGCCGACGTGGATCACATCCAGGGTCTTGCGAAGGCCAAACAGGCACTCAAGACGACGGTAACGGCGCATCCCAATGCGGTGGAACCGCTGCGGACGGGTGACACCCTCAAGACACTGGCGTTGATCGAAGCCCAAAACCTGAATTTGGCCATGCCACCTGTCGAGATCGAGAACCAGGTCAATGACGGCGACATCATCCGCGTCGGAGACCTCGAACTCGAAGTCTGGCATACACCGGGACACACCGACAGCCAGTTGGCGTTTCGTTTGGGCGACGTTTTGCTCTCGGGAGACAACGTCTACCGCGATGGGTGCATCGGAGCGATCGACGCCCACCACGGAAGTGATATCAAAGCCTTCATTAAGTCTCTGACTCGAATCCGCAATAGCGACGTCCGATGGTTGGCCCCGAGTCACGGGCCGATCTTCGCTAAGGACAACGCGATGCTCGATAAAGTCATCGAGCGTGTGCAAGGCTATTTGCACATGGCGGACTTCGGAACCCTCGCTGACGGTTGGCCGTTGATGGATCAGTGGGACGATGAAGTCGCCCAGGGGATCCTTCCCGAAGGTTTGCAACTGCCGTCCTGATCTGTCCCGGTACGCCGCGGGTTGGGCGTATGAACAGGGCAATGTGTCAACAGATAAAAAAAGGCTGATGTGGGGACCACAGCAGCCTTTCGTTGGATAGTCGATTGTGAACCGTCGCTATTCGCCTTTTCCGATTTCTTCCGCTTCTGCGGCGAGTTTCGCTTCTTGTTCTACCAAGGCGTTGTAGTCATCGATCTGCTGTTGGCTGAGTCCGTCAGCAACGGACGAGGCTTCAGGTGACGAGCATCCGATGATGACACCCGCAATAAAGGTGCAAAGCAAAATTCTGGATCTCATGTAATCTCCTTAAAGATGTGTTAATGGTGGTGTGACGAATGGTACGGGCTTTAGGCGAATCTTGATGGGAACGGATGGCTCGAGCCCAATTCCGTCTACCTTCGCACTAACCGGGTGGTTTTTATCGCGGAGCGGCGCGAGCCACCCGGTAGATTTCGAACTTCTTACTCGCTGTAACCGGGCAGCTTGCGCCGCACCGCTAACAAAATAGATGGCATTGGGCTTAGCGCCGTCGGCTCTCTAAGCCTGTGCCATCGAGTGGTGTGACCCGATCCCGGCCATCGAACGCGATGGCCGGGGTTTGTGACTGGTCATTCGAACGTTCGGTCTAGAACTCTTCGTCGATCACTTCTTTGTTGGCACGTGTACCGAGCGAACCCCAAAGCCCATAAGGACTTGGCGAACCCGGAGCAGGAGTGCTCGTGTGGTACGACACCATTCTGGTATTGCTGTTGCCAGCCTCGATGGAATCGGTAACGAATTTCACTGCTCCGTCACCCATCAGGACGTGAGCACCGCCTTGGTGGCGACTGGAAACGGTGACCATCGAGTCATTGCTGGTCCGACCACCTGTGCAAATCCCTGAGTTCGGAGGCAGAATGGTGTGCACTTGGGTGAAGAAGTGCATGGCATCATGCCAGCGATAACCGCGTCCGATCAAAACACTTGGGTTTGCTCCGGATTGCCAGAACTGAGGCCTTTCGGGATCGTGGAACTGGTCCATGTAGCGTGGGTTCTTGCGGCACTCTCTTCGACCATGACCTGCTTTATCGTTGATCGAATCGTTCTGCGGCATCGATGTCCGGTTATCGGAATCGCCCAAGTCCGTGGCGATTTCACCACACATGACTGTATTGGATAGTCCGTCGAGCGTGTCCCGGAATTTCATTTTTGTGTTTAATATGAACATGCCGCGATGAACCATCCGTGATCGCTCAGCTTGCTGTTGATTGTTTGCCGTGTAAGGCATCGTTGCACCGCTGCTGACCTTGTGAACGAATACGGTTCCTTCACGAGACATGACCGACGAGTCGCCCGTGCAGGCGGCGTAGTTTGTGCGGCCGAGCGAAGGCAAGCCCGTGCCGGGGTCGCTGGGACAACGGAAGGTGGGGATGTTGGTTGCCCATGGACCGTAGTCGAGTCGAGCAACGCCAGGTCCCATCGCTTGCCATGGTGGATTCTTGCTCGATCCATCCGCCTTAACGTTGAGAGGATTGGAAATTTGCTCCCACAGTGCTTGCTGCTCAATGAATGGCAGGACACTGATCAGGAACGATCCGCGACGGTTGATGCTCGTTCCGTTGCTGTCACCCGCGTAGATCTGCTGGCCAGCAGGACGGTCCGTGCCGGTTCCGTGAACTGGGAGACCTTTGTATGCGGAGTGATAGTTGTGAATTCCCAAACCGATTTGTTTGAAGTTGTTGCTGCAGCTCATCCGACGAGCCGCTTCACGAGCCGCCTGCACGGCCGGCAAAAGAAGGCCTACGAGCACGCCGATGATCGCGATGACCACCAACAGTTCGACGAGAGTGAATGCCGATCGATAACGTTTCATGTGAATACCCTTAACAGAGAAGAATGTAACGGGAAATCGTTCCGCTTAAGTTGTTGTTTGCGGTGCTTTGGATTCCCTGGTAGTACATCCGGTCTCCATGCAGGTTATTTGCGCTAAAACTCAGAAGTTTTCTTTCTAATATAAGCCTGGCTTCTAAATGAGCGTTTCTGGGATTCCTCGCCGGGTCATGCACGCTCGGTTTGAAACCTCGGATTGTTCTTAAAAACGTCGGTTTCGACTTTGCGTCAAATGGTTTCGGTTGTGCGTCAGCCGAAGCAGTTGCGGTCGCGACGGCAGGCGATCGCTCCGGACGCGCTAGGCCGATACGACGTAGCAAGGTGGTTGCCGAGTTTGGCTACGTTCTTGATCGCATTCACTTTGCTTGACAATTGAAGTCGATCACGGTTGCTTTCGTGCGATTGCAGGCATGCGTCTGTGCGAAGCTTTGCCGAAAGCACGGTGATCCAAAGCTCCGCCTAAGCGTTAGCGACACCTTCACGACAAAAATGAAAGTAGCGATGCAGATGCTTCGTTCGACTTTTGCACTTTTCGGGCGATGCGTCGTCCTATTGTAGAACAATTGTCTCAATTGTTTCGCCAGCACAGCCGGCTCAGGGTTTCAAGCAACTGGCACAATTGTTTTACAAAGCGAATCGCAAGTGATTCGTCCAAAGCAAAACGTGAAAAGTCAAACTTAGAACGCGAGCTTGTGAGAACCGGAATGCGGCAGGATTCCGTTGTGGCGACGCCGCTGGCATCGTGTGTGGGGGGCGGTTTGCGATTCGCGTGACACAGTTATCATGCGAAGTTCGTCGAAAGATACGTTGACGTGAAAGTCCGAATTGTTGCCGTCTCGTGATGGATCCCATGCATAACCCATTGCCGCACTCCGGTGAGCCGACTGAGATTGTTTCGCCTCCTGTTCATGTGGTGTTGTATCAGCCCGAAATTCCTCAGAACACAGGCAACATCGGACGCAGTTGCGTGGCCGTCGGGGCGAAGCTGTGGATCGTGCTACCGGCCGCGTTTTCGTTTGACGAAAGACGCCTGCGTCGAGCCGGACTGGATTATTGGCAGCATCTCGATATCGAAATGGTTCCGAATTGGGAGACGCTGACTTCTCGACTGGATCCATCGAGATTCTTTTTTTTATCACGCTTCGCCAAACGCAGTTTGTGGGACGCTCCGATGAACGTCGGCGACGTGTTCATCTTCGGACGCGAGACGAGTGGTTTACCAGCTCATCTCATGGATCCCAACGATGAGCGAGCATTGCGTCTGCCCACGACCAGCAAGGTTCGCAGTCTGAACCTCGCAACGACAGCCGGGATCGTGCTGTTTGAACATGTTCGACAGTGTTCTTATTTGAGCTGAGTGTTGCTATTCGACTCCGTTGACTTGTCGTCGATTTGTCGTTGATTTGTCGTTGATTTGTCGTTGATTTGTCGTTGATTTGTCGTTGATTTGTCGTTGATTTGTCGTTGATTTGTCGTTGATTTTCTACGTCGTCGTTTGAGACCTTCGAAAGGCAACGGATTCCGTCTTCCAACGGCTCTTTTTCGATGATCTTGAGCGGCAGTTGGCCTCGAAGTCTGGGCCACGCGTGAAGGCGCGTCCGCAGACCATCTGTCTTCGCTGAGTCGGTCGATGAATACGGCGTAGCGGCCTCCACCGTCACCGGGAGTGAGGTCATGTTCAACGAAATGGGGTTTCATCGCGATTCGCGAAATCAGGTACTTCGCGGACTCGTAGCGTTGGCGAATGTACTGCGTCGGGCAATCGCAACGTCGAGGTAGGTTTGCAATGTCTTCGTGGCGCGTGGACCACATTTTTTTGGGCACGACAACGCTCAACGCCATTCGACTGTCGTCAAAGCAGGCATGTCGGATCGCGGGCAACGCAAACATTTTGTCAATGCCAACGGTGCACGGGTTGGTTATCGCGATAGCACACGGCCGTCGCGCAGAGCGGTCGTGAGTTGTGGAGCGTTTGGACGGTCACCGCGTCGGCCTCGTGGGCAGCCCGAATCGACAAAGGCGAATTCGCGGGAAACGTGTCGTGGGAATGCTCGAACTCGATTCGGTGTTCCTGGATCATCCGAAAAATGTCATCGACAACCGCACGATTCCAATCCGTATTCCTCCGATTGGCCGGCCGTCCCTGATTGACCATGTCCTCGTTGCGTCGTGTGTAGCACATTACCTCGTGCCCGAATCCTTCGAGCATGTCCGCCTCCGCCTCGAACACCACATCCTTTCCGCCACGCAATCGATCGTAGCTACGGACTAGTAGAACTGCGTATGCGAGGGTTGCTTGCAGTTGGAAAAATAAGATCGGATCGGCAGGAGATAACGTCCCGACTAACGCGGGCGAAACCGCCGAGCGATCGCTATCGTGGGACTCCGAGAGCAGACGGCGAATCGACAAGTTCGTCACGAATGGAGCTCAGTCCAGGCATGCGAGCCGACCCGTGGTGAGCCGATTCGTTGGTGGTGACGAACTCTCGTGACTCTTCGTTAGGGCGATCAAATCGAGGGCCGATCCGGGAAGTCAAGCCGCCACGCCGCACGGCGTGGTTGGGTGTTCGGTCGAACAATAGCCCGCGAGTGACCGCTTGGAAAATGCCAAATGCGAACGCCAACACGGTCACCAGAATTGCCAGGATGCCGCGTTGTGGTTTCACCTTTTTCAAACCCAAGCTGGCGTCTTGTACGACGGCGATTTCACTAACGCGGCCCGACGCGAGCTGGTCAATCATTTTGGCGTTGTCGCGTGCTTCCGCAGCCCGAAGGTATTCCTGCTCGGCCAGGGAAGCCTCCCAGTTCATCTGCGTCAGGTCGACTTCGTCGTGGTTAAGTTGATCGAGGTCTTCGAGAAGCTTTTCCCGTTGCGAATTCAATTCACGCTGTTTGGATTTCAGTCCGGCGAGGCGGCTCAAGGTTTGACGACGGGATAACTCGAGTGATTGTCGGATCGGATTGATCGCTTCGCGAGTTTGTGGCTGATCGCCACGTTCGGTGTTTGCGATTTTGGAGGAAGCGGCGAGCTGTTCTCGCAACGCACGCATTTTGGGGTGGTCGTCTTTGTATTTGGCATCCAGCTCGTGGTATTGGACTTCAAGATCATAAAGGCTTTGCCGCATCGTGCTGGCGGTCGTTTTGGGAATGCCGTGAATGACTTCGCTCTCGATGGTGCTCGGAGAGGATTGAATTTCGTCGCTGAGACCTTGGATCTCAGATACTGCGGATGCCAATTCGCTTTCGGTTTGGACGAGATCGCCTTCAATCCGGCTGAGGAGCGTTCGCAATGCGGTTTGCGAGGACCCCACGTCGATCATGCCACGATCGGAGTGGGCCAGACGCAATGCTTCTTTTGCGGCCATCGCTCGCTCGTAGGCGATGTTCGCTTGTTCGGCAAAGAATTCGTACGAGCCTTCTGAGCGATGAGCGGCGGCGTGATGTTCTTGGTAGACCTCGATCAACGTGTTCAGCAGATCACGCGATAAGAACGGATCTTCGGTGCGGACTTCCAAATCGATCGTGTAAGAATCGGGCGCTGTGAACAGATCCATCGCCTTCTGGAATTTCATGATCGCCAACTCCTCTTGGATCTGGGCGGTCACTTCTTCGGCGGACATGTCGCCGAGCGGCCTCGGTTCGCCTGCGGGAATCCACCCGGTCAGATTTTTGCTCAGTTTCGAGATCGTGCTACGTGGTTCGAGAATGCGTTGGGCACCTACCTCGCGCACGACACGCTGGGCCATCACGCGGCTTTGCAGCATCTCCCGCACGCTGTTGACCTGCGAACTGCGGCTGTCTTGCAGTGAAACCGACGGCGAAAGAGACGCGGTCGGGTCCAACGAAACCGCACCGCGGCCAAGCCGGACGAGCAGTTGTGCATACGAATCATACTGAGCCGGGATCAGAAAAACGGCTAGCAGCAGGAATGGCAACAAGAGAGTTGCGACCACCACCGCCGAAACGCGGTGACGCCAAAACGCGCCGAACAGATCGTCTAAACGCATCGGGCGGAAATGATCCAGGTCGATGCCGTTGTCTGGGGGTGGGGCGTGATTCATTGCAAAAACAACAAAATTGGGCGCGGTCAAGAAGCATCCAGCTTAGTTGGAATTTGCATTTTCGCAGCATTTGGTCCGTGCACCGGTGTGGATTTGCCCACCACAGCACGAAAATTCGGTGCGAGCATAAAAAAACCGGCAGGTTGTCTCCATCGAGACGACCTGCCGGTCCAATTCGGTCTCAGCCACGCGGCGGCAAATGGAGCCGCTGGGAGAAACGCGTGAGTCTCGGCGTGCTACTGCACATGCCTTGGATTGACTCAGGCGTGCCCTGAAAATGATCCCTCTGCCGATGTTATGGGCTGAGTCCTGACAAGCCTCACAAGGCTTGCTAAATGCATTCTAGGCACGAGGCCATCTGCAGCAAGGTAGATCGGCGAATTTCGTTGCGGAGTTGAACAGTTTTTAGAAAACTCACTCGCGAGCTTCGCGATTGGGGGTCTCTTCACAGTTCGATGCGGTGGCCGGATTCGCTGCTCAGCTCGGCGGCTTTCAGGATCGTGGCGGCTCGGAAAGCGTCTTCGAGTCCGCTGAGGTTTCGCACCAGGCTCGTCACCGCCCGATGAAATTGGCCCAAGATTTTTTCTCCCACCGGCGATTCGCTCTCGAGCGATTCCTGGTGACGCCCCGCATCATCGAACCAAACCAACGTCCCGGGGAGGTCGATGAAGGCGACTCCGTGTTCACAACAAACCTGCATTCCAGCGGGAGGCCGGAATCCGATCGCCTCCTGCCATTTGGCGGGGATGTAGTTGCCGCAGCTGATCTGCGCGGTTGCCACAGGAATCGCGGGCTCCGCAGGCGTTGGTGCGGAATATTGCGGGAAGGAGTGGGGCGATCGGGTTTCCCACTGCTTTGCGGCCGCCTTTCGCAGTTGAATCGGCGTATTGGATGGGGGCGAGAATCGAAGGCTCAAGGCCCGGTAGTCCCACTCGGTGTCGGGCGAGCAATTGGCCGACATCACACTCTCAGGTTTTCCTCCGACGACATAATTGCACCAATCGATCAGTTCGATTAGTTCGTTGCGCATTGTCGCCTGGGCGTCGACATGGCCGTGCGAATTCGTCGGCCTTGTGTCATCGCGGGATTTCTCGCCACCGCTGCGACGGACGGAATCACCCCGCCGGGAGAGCCGCGTTTGTTGCTCCAACAGGCTCAGCCGTTTGTGGCAAAAAAGCAGTCGCGGCGCACCGAGGTTGGTCGCGATCAATTCTTTCAAACGCAACGTCGCGGGTGCGAAGCGGCGTGGGAAACTGGCCATGAAGGCGATCCCTGAATCCTCCACACAACGTTTGAATTCGGCGTCTTCCACCGGATCAAAATCCAGTCCGCTGGCCCAATAGATTGCTTTCCCCTGGCTACAGGCGGCGAGGGCGGGGAGGTGTTTGAGCCAGGTCTGTTCCAGGATCAGAACCGCGTCGATGTCGTCACGGGCGACCATCGTTTGGTAGCCATCGACGGGATCAGCCTGGAAGTCAGTGACCGCATTTTCGGCCAACTTCGCCACCGAACAGTAGATGGCTCGGACGTCAAAACGCTCGCTGAGCATCCGTAGGGCGGGTCGGTGCATGGTTTGCCAGTGGTCACCCAGACCGATCAAGCCGACACGTAGCTTCACTTATCGCGAGTCCTGACGAGTATTCGAACGAGAAGACGGAACGAGCCATCATAACAGACCTCACGGGCAGGGGTTAGGCGACGACGACGGCACGAAAAAACCCCGCACGCGCGGGAGCGTACGGGGTTCTGGGTCAATTGAATTGACTGTGGGAATGATCTGTGCGGGCTTCTACTCCCGAGGGCGAATCGCTCCGGTCAGACCACTGTAGTCAACGCGATCGGTGGTGTGCCACAAAGGCTGGCCCAATTCCACTCGACGCCGCAAAACCTCGATCTTTTCGGGGCTGCCTGCGGGCGCGTCGGTAGCAACGAAACATTCATCCTCTTGTGGGCTGAAGTCTTCATCATGGCCATACCGAAGGATCGCTTCGAAAACGTTTTTGCAATGGGTCATGCGTCTCTTGTATTCCTGAAGGTATCGCTGTCCCATCCGTTCGGATCGCGATATCAAATAGTTGGTCGACAGTCCGGTGGCGAATTCCGTTTCGGCGTGGGACATCACACACGAGTGGATTATTCGCGAGAATGATGGGTAGTCAAGAAAATTCCATTGGAGCCTCGTGCACAAACCCCGATGAATGCGTTGCTGCGTTCGCCTAGCAGTTTCGTCCTGAACAGGTAAGGAGTGACGAAAAATGATGCGCCAAATTCCTGGCAAATCTTCATGAATCCTTCAAGGGGGGCGTATCTTACTTTGGCGTGCTTGTGAAGGGGCTGTTGGTGGTTTTGCTGAGTGGGGTTGCAATTGGGATTTAGGCGGTCTGAAGATTGCATCTGACCTCGTTTCCCCCCACTTTCGGATAATCCGCAGGACCGGTTGGGGCAACAGAAAAATTTTCGGTTTTTTTTTAGCACACCCCTTTTTTAGGACATTTCCGTGACCGCTTGGTATCAGTACGAACTTCAATTGCCGGCCCGACCGCGAGGATTTCACTTAATCACTTCGGCGATCGAACAAGCGGCAACCGATTTGTCACGATTGCGGATCGGGTTGCTGCACTGTTTTATCACTCACACCAGTGCCTCCTTAACGATCAACGAAAACGCCGATCCGGATGTGCGGATTGATTTTGAAACCGCAATGAACCACGCGGTGCCCGAAGATCTTGCCTATGTTCACACGCTCGAAGGACCCGATGACATGCCTGCCCATGTGAAGGCATCGATGATGGGAGCCAGTGTCTTTGTGCCGGTACGTGATGGTCGTTTGCGTTTGGGAACTTGGCAGGGAATCTATCTCTGCGAACATCGCGATCGTGCATCATCGCGGAGGCTCGTGCTGACGCTGCAAGGTGATCACAGCAGCGCCTAAGCCGTGGTCTGCAAACGTCACTTGGTTAAACTTGCTAGTTTGCCTAGCTTGAAGCGTCGCGGGGGTGCTTAGGATCGTGTTCGTTGCAGTTCGCTATCCGATGTGATCAACCGTCCATGATCGCTTCTTTAATCATTCGCACGATCGCTTGACGAGACATGCATGAGGCGGCGATCGATTCGACATCGAGGCCCAGGTCGACGGCAATCCGTTTTGCCAGATCGACGTCACGGACACCGTAGTACTGATTGACGATCCGGCGGCCGGTGTCAGGATCGGTAACGTATATCGTCTGGCTGCTGACACGGTAGCTCGTCTCGAACGCATCGGCCAGTTCGTCGATCCATGACTGCGGGACACGCCGTTGGAGACAATGCTCAACGCTCCATAAATCGTCGCCGGTGCATTCGTCGAGGAGTGCCAAGGCGACATCGGGGCTAAGTTTCATTTCAGGAGCTCATCAATTTTTGCAGCGATGATGAAGTCGTTTTCGCTCAGGCCTCCGATCGCATGGGTCGAGAGGACGATTTGGAGGTGGCGGTAACCGGTGAGATGGAGATCGGGGTGATGCGCTTGTTCCTCGGCGAGGTCCGCGATCTGATTGATCAAAGTCACCGCCCTGGCAAAATTCTTGGTGTTGATCTTACGGGAGATTTGGGTCCCGGTCTCATCCAGATTCCAGTCTGTTAAAGCCTGCACATATTGCTGGGCTTGTTCACCCGCAATCGGTTCGACTCCTCCCTCACAGGGGACACACCGTCCCTGAACAAGCGAATCACGCAAGTCGCAGCCTGGATGGGCGTCGTCTGGGTTGGGATTGGCGGAGGAGTTCATATCAATGCTCTTCGGAAAAATCCGAAATTCCACGGCGGGGAATTCGGAAGTAACTGGGGCACGAGTGTTTGGTCACCGTATCTTATCGATCAGGCTAGGATCGTGCCTGACTGACGAGAGTGTTAGATTAATTGTATGAGCGATCCACTTTCCGATGCCGCTGAAACGCCTGAGTCATCCGAATCCGAATTGATCGATGCGATCCAGGCCGGTGATGAAGCGGCGTGGCGTCGACTCATCGATCAATACGAGGGACGGCTGCTCGCCTATGTTCACCGGCGGCTACAGGACCGCAGCGTCAGCGAGGACATCGTCCAGGAAACTCTCGTCGGGTTCCTCGTTTCGCTGCCGAATTATGACAGGCGAAGGCGACTCGAGAACTACCTGTTTTCGATTTGCGGATACAAGCTGACTGATCACCTTCGTCGAACGGGGCGTCGGCCGACTTTGCCTTTATACGGGCGCGGTGAATCTCAGCGGTCGTCCGGCGAGGAGATGCAAATTCCGGGGCGGATGCGCGGGGCGAGCTCGATCGCACGAAGCGCAGAACGTATGGAGCTGGAACGAAAAGTGGTCGCCCACGCGATTCGCGACCAAATCGAGCGTTGGCGAGAAACCGGCAATTACATCAAACTGCAATCGCTCGAGCTAATCTTTGTGGCCGGACGAGGCAACATTGAAGTGGCCGAGCGTTTGGGGATCACACAACAACAAGTCGCCAACTTGAAAAGCGATTTCCTGACGCGCATCAAAGCGATCATTGCTCGCCAAGATCTTGATCCTGGCGTGTTTCCAGAACTCAGTGAAAACTCCTAGCCGGCGGTCGCTGACGCCGGCAAAGCGTCAGAGAGATATTTCACCGGCTTGCGGGAGCGACCGCGTAGCAGCCGACGACCACCACGAGGCACTGGCTGGTGGTCGAGGCGGCGGCGATGCTATCTCAAGTCGTCACGGTCGACGACCGGGTTGGCCGTTCCTTGGCCGATCAAGAACAGCACGCCCTGTTGTGGACGATTGGCCTTCATCGCAGTCCGGTCGAAGGGGATGCCATAGCTGGCGTAGTTGCCCGATGCAGTGTCGAGGACGTAGACGACGGAGAAACCGAGCGGACGATTGCTGCTGCTGGGGAAGTCAGCGGTACCGGTTGCCATGATGTAGTTGCCACCTTTTGCGTCCATCCCCAATGCGTCGGCGACGTTAACGGTGTACGTTGCCATGAATCGGCCGAGTCGCGGATAGAGCACGGAGCACTGCAGCAAACCCGAGTTGTGGTCGAGCACAAACAGGGCTTCGCTTTCTTCGCTGATCAGACCGGTGCACATCGAGAATTTTTCACTCGTGACTGCGGCGCTCGCATTCGCGATCGGTAGCCCCGCCCAGTTTACGGTCGCGTCGCTTGGTCGGGAGTTCGCGTGGTTTGCCATGCCGGCGAAGTAGGTTGCCGCGTAGGTCGCCGTCACGGCAACGATCGCGAGCAACGCAACACCCAATCGGCCAAGCGTCGTTGACTGAAATAGCCCACAACAGGACTGCGTGTTGACAACGGGGAGGCCCGTGAGGTCCTCCTCGGTTTGTGACGATGAGGAGGCGACAAAGTTTTCAGAGGAGTTTTCGTGCATCACGGGACCACATGGTTGGGTTGGCAGAAAAAACGGAGCATCCCGAATGGGAAACGCGTTGGACGCCTGTTGGCGCTCTGATTGTACCCGTTCCCTAAGAACTTTACGATTGGAGAATTCGCCGCTCTTGCACGAACCGGACGTGGGGGCATCGCGAATCGGTATCGGACTCGGTTTCTTGACTACTTACTTCTGAGAATTGACATGGCTTTGAATCCTCCCCTGAGTCGTAGACTTCGCATGGGCATCGTGGGCGGCGGACTGGGGTCGTTCATTGGTCGCGTTCACACGATGGCCGCGGGACTCGATCACCGCTGTACATTGGTAGCAGGCGCGTTTTCGAGTGACCCGGAGAAGAGCAAGAAGACCGCCCCCACCTACGGTGTCGATGAATCGCGAGCATACGGCAGCTACGAAGCGATGCTCGACGCCGAGTCACGCTTGCCCGACGACGACCGGGTCGATTTCATCAGCATCACGACACCCAATCACACGCACTACGAAATCGCCAAAGCGGCCGTGGAAGCCGGCTTCAACGTCATTTGCGATAAACCGATGACGTTCGATTTGGCTCAAGCGGAGTCATTGCTCAAAACGGTTGAGAATTCAGATGTCGTCTTCGCCCTAACGCACAACTACACCGGCTACCCGATGATCCGCCAAGCCCGCGAGATGATCTTGGCGGGCGAACTCGGACAGATCAATGCGATTCGAAGTCAATACATTCAAGGCTGGCTCGCCGAGAAGGTCGAAGAGGGGGATCACAAGCAGGCCGCATGGCGGACCGACCCGGAAAAAAGTGGTGCCGCCGGCGCGTTCGGCGACATCGCCACGCACGCGTTCAACTTGGGCCGTTATGTTACCGGGGAATTACCCGAGTCGGTCAGTTGTCACCTCAAAACGTTTGTGGAAGGACGGCGACTCGATGATTATGGAACCGCGGTGATCCGCTATCAAAACGGTGCCCTCGGCACGGTCACGGCTTCGCAGATCAGCCATGGACGCGAGAACGATTTCGAGCTCGAAGTCGACGGCAGCCTCGGGTCGTTGAAGTGGCGACAAGAATCACCCAACGAGATGATCGTGCGGCGAAACGGAAAGCCACACCAAATCTATACTCGCAGCCCTGGTTCGGGATTCATGACAACGCTTGCCGAAGCCTCTTGTCGTTTGCCGGCCGGACACCCCGAAGGTTTCTATGGCGCCTTCTCGAATATCTATGCCGCCGCGTTTGACGACATCGCCCGTCGCGCCCAAGGGTTGCCGTTCGAACGACGCAACACCGTATATCCGAACGTCTATGACGGCGTCGAAGGCATGTTGTTCATTGAGCAATGCGTTGCCAGTCATCAGCAGAACTCGGCGTGGATGCCGTTGAGCCATCCTGCGGCCCGGCGTTAGGCGATCCGGTGCGAACGCTCATGGGGCTTTCACGCTTGTGAAGCCCATCCGATTCCGAAAGCCCAGTCCATTTTAAGCTGCTGTTCGCTAAGTTAACGCTCGCTACTAAAAGCGATCGTTTTGCCATCGGGCGAAAAACTCATGCCACGGTTGATCGTTCCGATCCGCTGCGGTTCCAATAGCGAAATCAGTCCTGGGTCGGAAACCGAGAGCGTGTAGAGATAGGTGTTGTCCCATTGACCCGATTGCCGCTGCGGTTGAGGTTCCGCTATGGAAACGACGATTTGCTCTCCGTCGGGTGACCACGCGGGTGGTCCGTGCAAACGAAAACCTCGTCGGTGTTCGGTGTAGAGGATTTCGAGCGAGTCGATGTCACCGGATGCGTCAATCGTTGCGACGTGTTGTTGCCCATTACGCTCGCCGACAAAGACGAGCGCTTGACCGTCGGGAGACCAATTCCCGCCCGCGTATTCGATTTCCATCTCGTCTCCGAGGATATCGGTGAGGTCGCCGGTCTCGATGTCGTAGATCTGAATGCGATTGGGACGCTTGTTGATGCACTGAATGGCAAGCCGTGTTCCATCAGGGGACCAGCGAGGGTACCACCCGTCGCAAAGGTACTTTCGTTCGCTGCCGTCGGAATTCATGACCCAGATTCCACCGCGGTCGTTACGCGGGTTTGAGCCATTGAGCATGAATGCGATTCGCATATCGTCAGGCGACCAGGTCGGCACGTTGCCATGCCCGAGATCTTGAAGGCGTCCGCGAAAGGGGCCGGCGATCCCCGCAACCATGATTCGGCTCAGCGTGAATCGGCTCAGTTGAGGCGTCCCGTCGAATGCGATGTAGTGCCCATTGTGTGACCATTCGGGAGTTGCCGACGAAATCAAACCCGGTCCGGCCACGAGATAGCGAACATTTCCACCGTCCCGGTCCATCGTGTAAATCGCCCGGAACCCTTTTTCGTTGCGCCGGGCGTGCAAGTCGACAAAGGCGGCACGCTCGTCCGAATGGGGTTTGCCCAGCTCATGAACTGACTGTTCGATCCGTCGGAGCACGCGAATCTCGGTGTCGTCATCCTCTGACCAGCACGACGGCGCGAGGTAGAAGCCGAACAAAAGGATAGTGATGGTGAACTGACCTCGTCGTGGGGTGCGGATCAAGACAGGTTCCCTGTGTGAATGCGTTGGAGGCAACGTTGCGAGTTTATTCCAAGATAACGTTTGAGACGCGGCCGATAGGATGCCCGATCGCGGCAATCATGGGTGTTGCAAGATTTTCTCCGTCCATGTGATCGTTCGGTTGATCCGAGGTGAATTGCGCGGGGGCGAGTCCGAGCCTTCGCGGTGACTTGGGGAGGAAGTTTCGAGGCGTTTACGGTTGGAATAGCGGTCGATACGCTGGCATTTTTCCGCCCCAAAAAGCGTCTCGGCCGAAACATCTTCCCTGTCACACCGACTGTTCACGTCCCATGCAAGTGCTTCATCTCTGTCAAGCGATGTCCGAAATCGCGCCGCTGCGGCTCGCTGAGGATTGGGACAACGTAGGATTGCTATTGGGCAATCGTTCGGCTCCGGCCGCCCGAGTGATGACTTGCCTTACGGTGACGCCTGCCGTTGTCAGTGAAGCGGAGGACGAAAACGTCGATCTGATCATCGCCCACCATCCGTTACCGTTTAAACCGATGGGCAAAATCAACACCGACTCGGCGGCCGGGGAATTGGTGTGGCGGCTGTGCCGATCCGGGACTGCTTTATATAGCGCCCACACCGCCTACGATTCCGCGGCCGGTGGGATCAACGACCAATGGTGCGAGGCGATGAAGATTTCGGGCCTCAGGCCATTGATCCCGCAACTCGGCTCGCCGCTTCCCTCGGCTGCCGCCGGCGGAGGATCGTCAGTTTCCAGCGACGACACGGTGCCGCTCGGCGCGGGACGCTATGGAGATTTGCCGGAAGCCGTCGCGGCCAACGAATTCCTTCGCATGGCAGCGGAATTTTCGGGAGCCACTCTGCCGCGGCTGGTGGGCGATCCGCAACGGCCAGTTCGGCGGATCGGCGTCGGATGTGGCAGTGGTGGCAGTTTCGTGGGAGCCGCCCGACGGGTCGGTTGCGACATGCTGCTCACCGGCGAGGCAACCTTTCACACCTGCTTGGAAGCGGAAAACACTGGTTTATCGCTCGCCCTGGTCGGACACTACGCCAGTGAACGGTTTGCGATGGAGTCTCTGGCCCGGCGTTTGCAAACCGAGCTGGCTTCCCTCAAGCCCCAAGCCAGAATGGCGAATGAGGCAGGGCCGGAGGTCTGGGCGAGTCGCAGAGAGCGTGACGTGATCGCAGTTGACCCAGTTTCCCAGAACCCGTAACGTTGAACGCTGGCACGGTTTACGTAAACCGCACGCTTTTCCCCTTTCCTGACCGCACCGTTTCGCCCTCGCCCCCCTTAACATCTATGTCCATCCTCGAGCGCATCTGGGACCTTCTCGGCCTTCTTTTCGGAGGAACCTTCGAAAAAGTTGGTCAGCTCGCCACCAGCGTTTTCGGTTCGGCTAACGCACGCCACGTTGCCAGGTTGCAAGAACGCGTCGATAAAATTACCGCTCTGGAGTCTCGTTACGAGGCGATGAGTGATACCGAGCTTCGTGCCCAAACCGAAAACTTTCGGAAACGCCTCCGGCAAGGTGAAACGCTCGACGATCTTCTCGTGGAGGCGTTCGCCGTCTGCCGCGAAGGCAGTAAACGTTTCCTCGGGATGCGGCACTACGACGTGCAGCTCATCGGGGGCATGGTTTTGCATTCGGGTGCGATTGCGGAAATGGTCACCGGGGAAGGTAAAACGCTCTGTGCGACCCTAGCTGCCTACCTCAATGCGCTAGAAGGCAAGGGTGTTCACGTCATCACGGTCAACGATTATCTCGCCCGTCGTGACATGGAATGGATGGCACCGCTGTACATGAACCTGGGATTGACGGTCAACGCGATCCAATCGGGGATGAGCACTGAAGCCAAACAAGCCGCCTATCAATGCGACATCACTTACGGAACGAACAACGAATTCGGTTTCGATTATCTGCGGGACAACATGCGTCCGGCCGGCAAGGGCGACGATCGTTTCCCTCGAGAAGCTCAACAGTGCCAAGGGCCGCTTAACTACGCGATCATTGACGAAGTTGACAATATTCTGATCGACGAGGCTCGGACTCCCTTGATCATCAGCGGCCCTGCCGATCTTGATTTGGGACGTTATGCCGAGGCCGATCGAGTCGCTCGACAACTGCAAAAGGACATCCACTTCACCGTCGATGAAAAACAGCACAACGTCACGCTGACCGATGAAGGCGTGCGGGCAGCGGAAGAACTCGCGGGCGTGGAGAGCTTCTACACGGCCGGCAACATGGAATGGCCGCACCTGATCGATAACGCGCTCAAAGCACATTATCTCTACAAGCTCGACGTGAACTACGTGATCAAAGACAAGCAGATTGTCATTGTCGACGAGTTTACCGGTCGTTTGATGGAGGGCCGGCAATGGTCCGATGGTTTGCATCAGGCCTGCGAAGCCAAAGAAGGCGTGCCGATCAAGCAGGAAACACAAACGTTTGCCACGGCTTCGTTGCAGAACATCTTCAAGATGTACAAGAAGCTCTCCGGGATGACCGGTACGGCGATGACAGAAGCCGACGAGTTCTACAAGATCTACAAACTCGAAGTGGTCGCAATCCCAACGCACCGTCAAATGCAGCGGATTGAACACCCTGACCTGATTTACCTCACCGAAAAAGACAAATTCAACGCGATCGCCGACGACGTCGAACGGACCCATAAATGGGACGTCTTGTCGCTTAAAGACGGCAGCGAAATTTGGGGTAAGATCCAAAGTGAAACCGATGATGAGGTAACCATTATTGCCAAGAACGAGAAGGCCGCGAACACGGTTGCTCGTAGCGAGATCATCGCGATCGAGCGTGCCGGGCGTCCCGTACTCGTTGGTACCGTCAGCATCGAGAAGAGCGAACGGCTCGCTCACATGCTCGAACGCCGCGGCATCCCCCACAGTGTTCTGAACGCAAAACAACACGGTCGTGAAGCCGAGATTGTTGCACAGGCTGGGCGAATCGGTGCGGTCACGATTGCCACTAACATGGCCGGTCGGGGTACCGACATTATTCTCGGTGGTAACCCGGAAACGATGGCGTGGGCACAACTGCAACACACCTATCCGACGCGTCTGGAAGTGCCAGATGACGTGTGGAATCAACTCGTCAAAGTGATCGACGAACGCGAAGGCATGAAAGCCGAAGGCGAAGTCGTGCGTCAACTCGGTGGCTTGTACGTGCTCGGTACCGAACGTCACGAATCACGCCGGATCGACTTGCAGCTCCGTGGTCGTTGCGGTCGTCAAGGCGACCCCGGTGGCAGCCGATTCTTCCTGTCGCTCGAAGACGATCTGATGCGGATTTTCGCAGGTGATTTCGTCAAGAGCATTATGGAACGGATGGGCATGAAGGAGGGCGAAGCGATCGAATCAACGCTCGTGACCCGCCGCATCGCCGCCGCTCAAAAGAAAGTCGAAGAACGCAACTTCGAAATTCGCAAGAGCCTGCTCGAGTACGACGAAGTCATGGACGAGCAACGCAAACGTGTTTACCGTTACCGCCAAAACCTGCTCGACGGTCACTCGTCACGCAACATGATTCTCGGACTGATTCGTACCGAGATCCAAACACACGTCGACACCTTCCTCGAACCGAATTACGGCGTCGATACCTTCGCGACGTTTGCCGGGTCGAAGCTCCAGTGCCAGCTCGATTCTCGTGATTTCATCAACATGGATTTCGAGATGGCAGACAGCTATGCGAAAGACCAAGCGGAGCGGAAAGCCGAAGTCATGGTCGCCGAGGCGGTGGAAGAAAACTTGCCGAGCGGTATGGATGACGAGTGGAATTGGAAGGCCATGGCGACATGGGCCAACACGCGTCTGCAAACCCAATACGATGATCATCAACTCAAAAAACTCGATCGCGATGAGATGGTCGACACGTTTGTGGAGAAGGCTCACGAACTGATCGCGAGCACCGACCTCAGCGAAGGCGAACCGTTACTCGATGCCGAGTATGGGTTGCGAGTTCTGTGCGGTTGGATGCGTCATAAGTTTGGCATCGAGACCACCCCGGAAGAGTTCCGTGATGTCGAAGATCGCCGGACGGTCACCGAATCGCTGATGCTCCGCGCCGAAGCGGCTTATGCGGAAAAGGAAGCCGAATATCCAGTGCTCACCGGAATCTCGCGGTACACCGAAAAACAAGGCACGCAAGTTTCGCTCGACCGTGAAGGCTTGATCGGTTGGGTGAAGGGGCGGTTCAACACTGAGTTGTCGCTCGATGAGATCAAGCTCAACCGCGATGAGCTGAAACAGCAGTTGATCCAACACAGCAAGGCGACCGCAAGTGCGTCGGTTGTGGCTCAAGACGAAGCGATTGCGAAGGTTGCCGAGATCTTCTCGGGTGCCGACGACGAAACGACCGCTTTGTTGGCCAGTGGTGACAGCGGTCAGCTCGAGTCACTCGTCGATTGGCTCCGCAGCGATCTGGATCACGAAACCACCGTCGAAGACTTGTCGCGGATGAACCGCGCCGAACTGACTCTCGCAGTCCAAGGTGCGGTCGATGACCGATACTATCCGGAGATGCGGCGGATGGAGCGTCAGATCCTGCTGAATATCGTCGATGATTCGTGGAAGAATCACTTGCTAACGATGGATCACCTCCGCAGCAGCGTGGGGTTAAAGGGCTATGCCCAAATGGATCCGAAGGTCGAATACAAACGCGAAGGGATGCGGTTGTTCGAGACGATGTGGGGTGCGATCGGCGAACGTGTTTCCGATCTGATCTTCCGCATGGAATCGTTCAACGAGGAATTTATCCGCAGTACATGGATCGACGCACGAGCCCGCCATGACGACGCACACGAGGCTGGCTCGACCGCGAGATTGTCAGGCGATACCGCGGCACAGCGGGCTGCGTCTAGCAGCGAAGGCGATCGGGAAGAAGCCAAGCCGGAACCGATCCGCAAGGAAGAACCACGTGTCGGACGCAATGCGCCTTGCCCATGCGGCAGTGGCAAAAAGTACAAATCGTGCTGCATGAGAAAAATGGTTTGAAAGAGATAAAAGCGACCCGCTGCCGGAAAGACGGACGGATTCCTCTCTGAGTTAATCCGTCGCCCAGCAGACGCGGGCGTGATGCCGCTGAGCCGAGCGGGCCGACCAACATCGACCGTATACAAACTCGAAGGAACAAGGATGTTTCTGAATCTGCTTTACGCCGCTGCGCTGACGATGTTGTCACCGGTGATCCTGTACCGGATGTTTCGTCACGGACGCTATCGACGCGGTGTGGGGCAAAAACTATTCGGGTTGTCACGTCGCCGCGCCGCCGAGTTGGTTGGCGATCACAGAGAGACGATTTGGTTGCACGCGGTGAGCGTGGGCGAAGTCGGTTTGCTGCCCGAACTCGTCAAACGGCTTGCCCGGCGTTCGCCCGACACCGGGATTGTGATCAGTTCGTCGACCGACACCGGGTATGACTTGGCGGTAAGACTTTTTGGGGCCGACCAGGTCTTTTTCTGTCCGCTTGATTTCTCGTGGGCGGTTTCTCGCACGCTCCGCAATCTCCGGTGCAAACAATTGGTGCTCGCGGAGCTGGAGTTGTGGCCCAACCTGATCGCCGCCGCGGATGGAATCGGATGCCCGGTCGCCGTGATTAACGGGCGACTGAGTGAACGAAGTGCGGCAGGCTATCAGAAGTTCGCCAAGCTGCTCGCACCCACTTTCTCACGTCTCTCGGCGGTCGGATGCCAAGACGTCACGACGGCCAAGCGATTTGTCGATTGTGGTGTCGATCCGACGCGAACGCGTGTAACGGGATCGTTGAAATTCGACAACGCTCCCCGCTCGCGAGAAACGGCCGAAGTCGCCGCCCGAATGAACTGGGCCGGAGTGGACGCGTGGCATCGTGTCTGGTGCTTCGGTAGTACCCAGTCGGGTGAAGAGGCATTGGCCCTGAGCGTTTATCGTCGCCTTCGTCAGGAGCACCCCGAGTTGCGATTGATCCTCGTCCCGAGGCATCCGGAGCGTTTTGACCGCGTCGCCGACTTAATCACCACAAGTGGTGATCGTGTGATCCGGCGGAGTCGAAATGACAGCCAATACGCGGATCAGTGGGAGAGCGACGAGATTATCCTTATTGACACGATTGGCGAGCTAAAACACTGGTGGGGCGTTGCCCATCTCGCGACCGTTGGTGGCAGTTTTGGCGACCGGGGCGGGCAAAATATGCTCGAACCGGCCGGCTACGGGTGCGCGGTCTCGTTTGGTCCCAACACGAAGAACTTCGATACGATTGCAGGTCGGCTCATCAATGGCGGAGGCGCGGTTCGGGTTGCCGATGAGGCTGAGCTCGAAAAGTTCGTTCGACGTTGCCTCGATGACATACCCGCCGCTGACGAACTCGGGCGAACCGCTCAGTCGATTGTTGAAGAGCATCGCGGAGCCTATGACCGAACGATTGACATGCTCGGCATTGGCAATTCACGGGCAAGGCAGCAACGCCGAGCCGCTTAGCAATCGCTCCCGTTGCGAAGGCGGTTTGTAAAGTGATCCGCAATCGCATTCCATAAGTTATTGGTCGTCGGTTGGATCGGTAGCGGGGATCTGCTGTTTCTGAAATTGGCGAAACGCATCGGTGTCCCGGATCGAGTTGAGATCGGCATCGCCTTTGAATGTCGATCGCCAAACGGGATCGTCAAAAATGCCCCCCGCAGTGGCTTTCTCGAGACCATCGATGGCGTTGGTCAGATACCACTGTGAGAGAGAGTCTCTCACCGGTTGGCTCATTGCCGTGTCGAGCTTTATGGCCCTGATCGCGAGCGAAAAGTTGACTGCGAGGTTGTAGTACGACATGGCATCGAGATTGTCGAGCTTGAGCAACGGCGCCGATCGTTCTGTTCCCGCTAGAAACGAACCGAGCCGGATCTCCGCGTCGCTCAGGTTGACGGCGATCGTCGACGCTTGCGGGCTCTCGTCGCTGATCTTGTAGGCTTCGGACAAAAAGTACCTTGCCTGTTCGTAGCTTTTCTTGCTGTGAAAGTGGGCTGCGGTTTGGCGATACGCGAGCATCGCGGTGTCACGAACGTTCGCGGTATGTTGGTAATCAATCAGCATGCTTGTGACCGTCTGGTGCAACGAGTTGACCAAGTCGTCGACGTCACGGTTGAGTTCGAGCAGATAGCCGATGAGCAGGTTGTCGACGAGCAATCGATACGTGAGATGATCGATCGTCGGTGAGCGACGGTGCAGTTCGAGTGCCGCCTCGCGAGCCCGGGTGCAGTCTTCCACCGCGGTTTCGATTTCTCCGGTGGCGGAATGAATCGTGGCGAGTTGTGCGAGGTCGCCGATCATCGATTGCAATTGCGAATTTTCCAATTCCTTCCATTCGACGTCTTTGAGAATATCGAGACTCTGCCGCGTGTACGCATTGCTACGGCTGTCGGCATTTTCGAGATCGAATTCTTTCAACCAATCGCCGTAGTCTCGCAGTGACAGTGCGAGGCTTTTGCGAAGCGTCGGCTCGGCTGGGAAACTGCTGACGAGCGTTTGCCGGATCGCGATTGCGTCGTCGAGTCTTTTGAAACCCTCGTCGACCTGCCCCGCCGCGAAACGGTATTGCGCTTCGGTGTCGAGCGAATCGACACTTCGTTCGTTCGGGAATGGAAACGCCCAATACTCCGTCGGGAATTGTTTCATCAGTTCACGTCGTTCGACTTCCTTGTTTGCCGCATCGATCCAGTTTTCTGATGCCTGATCGATTCGTCCAAATACTGAATAGAGGGTCGCCCAGGTTTCGGTGCAATCGACCCGTGCCGGCAAACCGTCCAGTCGTTTCAAGACACTGGCCGCGTCTTCACACCGTCGCCGGATTTGCGGTATCGATGAGCCGTCATCAAACCACAGCGACAACAGGGCGTTGTTGATCAATGTTTTTGCGTAGAGCACTTGAATCACGGGCAGCTGCGGAAACTGCATGGCGAGATCGTCGACGGCAGCCAAAATCTTGGACGCTTCGGCTTTGGCATCGTCCGGTGAATTGCCGGCTCTGAGTTCCGCGAACACCAGATTCAGACGAGCTTTGAGCCAGCGATAACGGCGCATCACCACACGCGGATTTTCGTCGACGAGTCGACCGTATATTTCGATGCCTTTGGTCAACCCGTTTCGAACCGCATCGGGATCGACGCCCGGTCCGGCGATCGCACGCATTGTCACCAAGGTGTTTTCAACGTCGATCAGGAGTTCAGCGTAGGTGAGGTTGTCCGGGTGTCGGTTGGCGAGTTGTTGTGCGAGCTCTCGTGCTTGTTGCGCGTACTTGAGTGAACGATGCGGCAGGCGAGCGTTTCCGATTTCTCTGGCGATCTCGATCAAAACGCGGGTGCGAAATTCGATCGCGGTGATTTTGTTTTCGCGGCTGATTTCGAGTGATTCGACCTGATCCAATGCCGATTGCCAGTCATCGACCGCAGCTTGAATGTCTCCCGTTGCCGCCCGGCAGTCGGCGCGGGCAACCAAGGCATGGTTGAGTCGTAGACGCCACTCGTCGGGGAAAAGATCGCTCGCCGAGGCACGGCGGTTGATCGCGGTATCGAGCGTTTTAATGGCAGCATCGGTTTGTCCCGTGACGAATTGTGTTTTCCCCAATTGCGTCAATGCTTCGATCTGCGTCAATGTCGTTTGAGGGCTGACGACTTCTTCTGCGTATTTAATCGCTCGCCGAGCGTGGTCGATCGATTGATCGTATTGGCCGGTCAGCTCATAGAGCGACGCGAGTTGCAATTGCGTTGCCGCACGCAGGTTGGCGTATTCGATTCCCGTCGTCTTGTCTGGCCACGAGTTTGGCGATTCGAAATCATCGGCGAGGCTTTGCAGGTTTTCCTGAACCGTTTCGTAAAGTTCGATCGCGTCGACGGGTGATTCGGTGTTGCGAACGATATCGGCGAGCAATGATCGCCACTGGGCCTGTTCCAAACGGAGTCGCGGGTCTTCTGGTTTTTGAGCGAGGAATTCGACGAAGAAGGGTTCGGGCGATTTGAGAAGATTGAGGCGGAGTTGTTCGAGTCCTTCAGCTTTGAGCCGTTCGTCCTCGCTGATTTTGACGAATGATTCCCTTACCGCTTGGCGGGCCGCGACGAGGTTGCGCTCGGCGGTGTCACGTTGTGCGGCGATCTCGTCATTTTTCGTCGAAAGCAGCACGGCGAAGATGCTCAGTCCGATGATCGACATCAGCAATGCCGCCAGCGTGGTCGTCACGAACGTTCTGTGTTGTCGCATCCAGCGACGGAGTCTTTCGTGCCAACGTTCTTGGTAGGCGGTAATGGGCTCGTCGGCGAGCCAAGCCTCGAGGTCGTCCGCGAGTTGTTTGGCGGTTTGGTAGCGATCGGATTGGGATTTGGCGGTCGCTTTTTCTAAGATGGCGGCCAACGCAACGGGGATGCTGGGATTGATTTGGGTGGCGTCAATCGACTCACGCAGTTTGGCTTGCTCGAGCAGACGTCCGTTTGACGATGCCGAGTACATGAGTGTCCCGGTGAGGATCGTATACAGCGTCGCGCCGAGGCTGAATACGTCGCTGGAAGGTTGCATCTCCGCTTGTCGGCCCTGTGCCTGCTCGGGCGACATGTAGGGCACGGTGCCGAGGACTTTGTCATCGGAAGCGTCGGTCAGACGGATCGATTCAAATCGGATTGCGTGGTTGTCGAATGAATCTTCGATGGTGCCGTCACCATCGGCACCCTGACGTTGATAGATCGCGGCGAGTCCCCAATCAACGACGAGAGTTTCTCCGTAAGGCCCGAGCATGATGTTGTCGGGTTTGATATCGCGGTGAAGTACCCCGCGACTGTGCGCGTAGTGGATCGTGTTGCAGACGTCGAGGAATCGATTGAGAAGTTGCCGCAACGCGAGCGAAGGGTCGCGCGCGTTCGTAAAAAGAGGCTCGCCCGAATGAAGCTGTTTGATCGCAGCTTTCAAACTCTCGCCGTGAATGAAACGCATCGCGTAAAATGGGCGGCCGTCTTCGTATTGCCCCATGCCGTAAATCGGCACGACACCGGGGTGTTCGAGCGACCCGGTGATGGAACCTTCGACGATGAACAGTTGCCGACTCGCCAGGTCATCGGCATAGTGATTCTGGATTTCCTTCAATGCGACTTCGCGTTGGACTTCCACGTCGGTGGCGAGATAGATTTCGCCGAGTCCGCCCCGAGCATGAAATCGCTTGGAACGAAAACGAGAAGGAATGCTGGCTTTGTCGACCGCATGATGTCCTGAAACGTTCGAGGAAGTGTTGCCGAGTTCGTCAGGGACAATCGTGCGATAGGTCAGTTGCGATTCGGGCTCGACAGCGAGATTGACATCGTCCGGATCGCAGGTTTTCAAAAAATGGTCGAAAATGGATAAGGGGAACGGGAGCGGATCGATTGCCGCCAGACCCGCTGAACTGTCGTTTTGATGCCGGCTCAGGTGGTTTTCAATGGCGGCATCGATTTCCCGGCGTTGTGTTTCGTCGATCATGCCGGAGCTGACCAACGTCTCGGCGATCGTGTTGCCGACGCTCGTTTTCGCTACCGCTTCGCTGAGTTGTTCACGGTCGATATTAGCTTTCTTAACTGCAAAGGCGGCAAAGAGTAGTTCAAGGTCGATCTGACGGTTCATGACTCTGCTCGAATCGTTTGCTGATGAGGGCGGCTGTTCACATCTTCCGTAGAATACCGAATTGACTGGCCGTATTTCGATTGATCGATCGGTTTTGGTCGTCGACAATGAATTCTGCTTCATCATCACGACTGCCCCAGGATGAATTCGATGTGTCGTCAGTCCTCCCGATCATTCGTTGCGATTTGTTTCGCGGCGTTGCTGCTGTCCGGTTGCGTTCAAAAGGTTTATGAAATCCATCTTCAACCCGACGGGGCGTCGATCACGCGAACCCTGACGGTATGGACTGAAACCACTGGCTCGGATGATACGAAGATCTCTCCGCTGCCTCAGGCCGAGTTGGATCGGGTGCGTGAGTTTTACGATCCCAAAAACGACGTCATTGAAGGTGACAGGCACGTTTTCGTCGGTCAGTTCGGTGAGAACATGCCGGGCGACGTGGGAGGTGCAGGGCGTTATGTTTTTTTCGATTCGTCGCTCGGTTCGACATCGTTTTATAGCGAGCGGTTTCGCGGTGATGATGATTTGCTGGCGTCCATCGATGCGCGGCATCAAGCAGTCGACAATATCATCACGCTGTTGTTGCACTGGTCGCGATCGGAATTTTCGCAACCCGAGGTTCGGGAGCGTGTTGAGTCGTTTGTCGACCAAGACTTGCGGCGAGATCTCAAAAATTTCTCGACGTATTGTTGGACGCACGCGATGCTCAGCGACCTTGATGAGCAGAAGGTGCTCGAGCGATTTAGTGCTCGGATGATGCAGTATCTCGTCGAACGCGATTACATCTCTTGGCAAGACGTGCCCAAGGTGCTGCGTGCGTTTCAGTCCGAAGACCCGCAACGCCTCGCGGAACTGCTGCATGAGACCGTCGTGCGTAAGTTGGGATTGCCCGAACGTGAGTCGGTCGCGATCCTTGCCGATCCTGAGCGGCTGGCGACTTCGCTGAGAGAATCCATTCGCGAAACGGAAATTTTTCGAAGTGAGTTCACGCGACACCAACAGGAGCACGCGTCGAGTGTTGATGACGGCGAAGAACCCGAACCGTTTGATCCTCTCGGTTTATTGACCAGTTATGCGTTGCAGGCGACGCTGCCCAAGAGCGATTCGGGGCGGACGACGGTCCGGGTTAAAATTGATTGTGGCGTCGAACCTTATGCGACCAACGGGGACTGGGATGACGATCAACAAGCGGTGACATGGTCGGATTCGATCGACGATGTGAACATACCGGCGATGGTGTTCGCCGGATGGAGCAATCCCGACGAAGAAATGCAACAAGCGGTTTTTGGTAAGGTCGTGTTGTCGGGCGAGGAACTCGCCCAGTATGTTTTTTGGTTCCAGGGATTGGACACGGATGAGAGAACTCAGTGGGACGCATTCCTTGGCGGATTGGACCCGGGTGACAACCTGCTTGGCCAGATCGAAGCGTTTGAATTTACCGATGATGAGAACCTCGCGGAGACTCCCCGCGAGTTGTTGCTCGAAGCGTTAAAAGAGGCAGAGTCACCATGACGGTCCCGAGTGTTTTTGCAGATGCGTCGACGCTCGTTGACCGATTCCGAGAATCCGGGTGGCGGCTCGCTCTCGCTGAAAGCTGCACGTGCGGCATGGCGGCGGCGATGATCGGTCGGGTTGCCGGGGCGAGTGATGTGTTCTGCGGTAGTGCGGTGACCTATCGCGAGTCTGCCAAATCCGAATGGCTCGGCGTCGACCCGGGCACCCTGCGACAGTTTGCCGCGGAAAGCCGGCAGACCACCGACGAAATGGCTGGCTGCCTTTTGCGACGAACGTCGGAAGCCGATTGGGGCGCCGCAATTACAGGACACCTCGGTCCCGGAGCCCCTCTTGAGATCGACGGACATGTTTTCGTTTCGTTGGCAAATCGCGAAAGAGGCGCGAGTGAGGGTCGATTGGTCGCGAATCGGGAGTTCGTTCTCGCGAGCGAAACGCGAATCGAACGGCAGATCGAAGCCGCCGAAATCATGATTCGGTGGATTCTCAACGAAACCGTGGGGCGAGTCGGTTCGTAAAGGAACGTCCATTCCGGATGGCTTGATGAGAACAATTGCAATGGATGTCGCGTTGAAACCTGCATAGCGGTTAGGTTTAAACGGACTCATTTGGTATTCTGGTGCGTTGGTTCACTGACCTAGCCCTCTGCCACGTGCTCCGGCCCGTAAAACCTCCCGCCTCAGCCTCCCCCTACCTCCCCTGTGCTGTTCAATTGTCTACTCTTTTTGATTCGTTGAATCTGATTTCTTCCAAAACGCTTGCTCGGTTTTGCGTCCTTGGAGGCATTGCCGCCTGTTTGTTCCTGTCAGGATGTGCCGAAGAGGCGCCGATCGTGACTTATCGCATTCCGACTGCGGTACCCGCGGCGCTGGCGACGGAGGATACGCGGATGGTTGCCGCGATCCTGCCGCAAGAGAAGCAGGCGTGGTTCTTCAAAATCATGGGGCGTGTCTCGGCGGTGGACCGGGTTGCCGATGATTTTCGCAAATTCGTTGAGCAGATTGAATTTAAAGACGGCGAACCGGTGATCGGCGAACTTCCCGAGAATTGGAAACGGGGCGGAAACCGAGCGATGCGTTTTGCGTCGATCGATATCAACACGCCCGAGCAGCAGCTCGACTTGAGTATCTCGCAACTCGCCCGGATGGAAGATTGGGACGCGTTGGTGACTAGCAACGTTGTGCGGTGGCGAGGACAGGTCGGGCTCGACCCTTCCGATGAGAAATGGTCAGGCGCCGAAGAATTGGATTGGGAGAACGCCGATCCGAGTGCCGCCGGTGAGGAGGATGCGGCTGCGGTTTGGGTCGATATCACCGGTCGTCCCGAGAACGCAGGTCCGCCGGCAATGGGCAGCGCTCCGTTTGCGGGTGGGGCTCCGTTTGCCGGGGGCGGTCCGTTTGCCGGTTCGATGCCGCCGGCGGATTCGGGGGCGGACCCTCACGCCGGATTGCCTCAGTCGGCACGCGAAGAGATCGCGGCGCGGTCGAAAGCCAAAGGTTCAAAAAAAGGCTCGAAAGAGGCGACCGCGAAAAAGGACGACGATTCATCGGATGCCGACGATGCTGAGTCCAAACTCAAATACGACCAACCCGAGGGCTGGCGCGAGGGACGAATGAGCATGATGCGGATGGCCGCTTTCAACGCCGGTCCTGAAGACAGCGCTGCCGAGGTCACCATCATCACCGCGGGCGGAGACCTGCGAGGAAACGTTGCCCGTTGGATGGGACAAATTCGCCAAACGGCAGTTTCGGACGAAGAAGTTGACGCGGCTCTGGAAGACGCCGAGAAACTCGAAGTCAGTGGGCGACCGGCGCAGCGTTTTGTTCTTTTGCCCCCTGCTAGCGGCGCCAACGACGATGCCGATGCGGCACCCACCGCGATCGACGCGACGATCATCCCGCTCGAAGAAGGGTTCAGCATGTTCGTGAAAATGACCGGACCGGTTGAGACGGTCAACGCACAGGCCGAACAGATGAAAGCCTTCTTGAAGAGCATTCAGTTTTGACGGCCAACGTCATCACAAAACCCTACCTCAATCCCCCGCCTCCAGGCCTCAACGATCATGGCTTCTGTTACTACCAATTTTCCTGCTGATACATCCTCGTCATCGACGACATCTGAGCAGGGCCGGACGGCTTATGGTGTGCTCGCCGCACTCGGTTCACTGAAGATGACCGTGGTGCTGTTTGCGTTGTCCATTGTGTTGGTTCTGGTCGGGACGTTGGCGCAGGACCAGATGAACATGCAGGAGGTGAAAGAGCGATACTTCCTGTCGTGGATTGCACCGCTGCATATCGACGATTTTTTCCCGCAAGCGTTCTATCGTCATGACACGCCGATTCCCGGTGTGATCCCGTTTACGGGTGGAGCTCTGATCGGGTTGCTGTTGATGGTCAACTTGATCGCAGCGAAGATTACTCGGTTTCGATTGCAGGCGACCGGTGGACGACTCGCCGCAGGGCTCGCGTTTCTCGCATTGGGGATCGGGATCGCAGCGATGGTTGTCTTTCTCGGACACAACGATGACGGGTTGCAGGGCACGCCGCCTAAGTGGCTCGGTTACGAGCGTTTATGGGCTTTGATCATGGCGACCTTGGCCGTTGGCGCGGTCGCCTGTGGCGTCGCCGCATCGAGTGCCCGCACGATCGTCTTTCGACGACTCGGTTACATCACGGCAGCGTTGCTCGCGATCGCCGTAATCGCTTCGTTGGTGACGGGTTTTCGAATTGGTGATCCCGGTTTGCGAATCGTTTGGCAATTGGCCAAGGGGCTCGGCGCGGGGCTGGTGATGCTACTCGGGTGCCAGATCGCGTTTGGCAAACAAGGCGGGAACGTGTTGTTGCACCTCGGCGTCGGGCTGTTGATGGTCGGCCAGTTTGCGTTTGGCGACCGGCAGACCGAACAACGACTCAGTTTGGTCGAAGGCCAATCGACGAATACTTTTGTCAATCTCGATCAAGTCGAGTTGCAACTGATTCGCACCGAAGATGAGGTGCAAACCGTCACCGCAATCCCGTCACAGCGATTGGTGGATGCGGCTAATCGTGAGGCCGTGATCAGCGATCCGGCGCTGCCGGTGGACGTGCGAGTGATCGAGTTTTTTGAAAACTCCTCGCTCGTGGATGTGAAGGAAGACAATCCCGCGACGCAGGGCGTTGGACTCGAAGTGGCTGCGGCGCCGCGCGACAAGTCCGGTGGTGCGAAGATGGAAATGAACACACCTTCGGCCTACATCGAACTGATCAACTCGGCCACAAAGGAATCCCTGGGGACCTTTCTCGTCAGCCACTCCTTGAATGATCGTGCGATCTTGGTTCCCGACGGCAAGAGCAAGGACATTATGGATTCGGTCACGGTCGATGACGCGACCTATGAATTCGGTTTGCGTCTGCATCGTGAAGTGAAACCGTATTGGGTGCAACTCGATGATGTTCGCCGCGTGAACTGGAGCGGGTCGGACACGCCTCGTGATTACTCATCGTTCATTCGCATCGTCGATGAAGAGACTGGCGATGACCGGAAGGAACGCGTCTGGATGAACAATCCGTTGCGTTACCGAGGCGAAACATTTTATCAGTCCAATTACACCGAGTTGCCAGGCGGGAAAGAGCTGACCGGGATCCAGGTTGTGCGTAACTCCGGTTGGTTGATTCCGTACGTTGCTTGCAGCATCACGGCATTGGGGATGCTCGTCCACTTTTGGGGAACACTGACCCGATTCATCGCTCGTCGAAAACGTGAGACGAGTGGCAGCGCGGCGTCGCCGATGGAAGCCGATCCGTTCGGACGATTTAGCGAAGAGGAACTCTCGGGTGTGCCACGCGATGCCGAATTGAAACGTGTGGTCAAGGAGGATCGTCCGTCGTGGCCGATCGTGTTGTGGGTTTCCGCTGTTGTATTGGGGGTCGTGTATTTATTGCTGCCCGCCTCATCGATGCAGAATTTGCGGCGTCCGACTGAACGCGACGCGAAGTTTGATTTTGCCGCCGCGGGAAAAATCCCGGTGCAGTTTGGTGGCCGCGTCATGCCTCTCGACGCCTACGCACGGCAAACTCTCAAAGCGATGACGAACAAGGATTCGTTGCCGGTCACTGGTGCCCCATCGAAGATCCAAGAGCGGGTGAAAACTCGCAAAATGCCCGCGGTTCAGTGGTTGATGGAAGTCGCCACTGACAGTGAAGAGATTCGCCGGTTGCCGATGTTTCGAATTGACGCCGAAGAAATTCGTGCCGAACTCGACCTCGAACGACGCGAGAGCAAACTGTATTCGCTGCAAGACATTGGCGATAATCTCGAACGATTCACCACGTTGGTGCGGGAGGCCGGTGCGAAAGATACCCGCGAGCAAGATTTCAAGGACAAGAAGCTGATCGAGCTCGATTTGCGGACGCGGCAGTACACTCTTGCCGCGGCGGCATTCCGACTGCCGATTCCTGACGCGATCCCCGCGGACTTTTTCCCCGAAGGAACGAGCGAGCAGACCCGTCAGCTCTTTGCACTTCGCCGACTCGAAGAACGAATGAACAGTCTGGCAAGTATGAAGGCCCCATCGCTGATTCCGCCAGGCCAAGAGGCTGCTAGTTCGACGGTGAATCAGCCGAAGTGGATACCGTTTGCTCCGGCGTTCTTTGACATGGCAAAGAACGGCTTGGACGAAGACGAAACGCCCGCCGGCATTCGCACGTTTAGCGAGATGATTCGTTCGTATGGGAATGAAGACGCGGCAGCCTTCAACGCGGCCGTTGACAAGCATCTCGCGAGCGTGCAGTCGTATCCGATTGTCGGTTACGATCATACCGCCGTTTCGTTGGAACGTTGGATCGGCGGTGCCAGTCCCACGAATGTTGCGATTGTCATTTACACGCTCGCATTCGTGCTCGGGCTGATCGCGATGGCGATCGATGCTCCTCGTCTTAACACGGCGGTGTGGGGGACGATTGCCGTGGCGTTCATCGTGCATACGATTGTGATCGGGGCACGGGTTTACATCACTGGACGGGCTCCGGTGATCAATCTCTATTCGTCGGCGATCTTTGTCGGCTGGGCTGCGGCGTTGTTTGGATTAGTCGTCGAACGGATTTTCCGTTACGGGACTGGTAACCTGCTCGCCGCGTTTGCCGGGTTCATGACCCTGCAGGTGGCCGACTATATCACGCTGCCGGTCGGTCAAGCAGAAACGATGGGTGTGTTGCAGGCCGTGCTCGACACGCAGTTCTGGTTGTCGACGCACGTGATCACGGTTGCCCTCGGATACGTCGCCACGTTGGTTTCGGGAATGCTCGGCATCGGTTACCTGATTTCGGGTTGGATCGGTGCGAGCGATCGAGCGAAACGCGACTTGTACCGCGTCATCTACGGGGCGTCGTGTTTTGGGATCCTGTTCAGTTTTGTCGGCACGGTGCTCGGCGGCCTGTGGGCAGACGACTCGTGGGGACGTTTCTGGGGTTGGGATCCGAAGGAGAACGGTGCTCTGCTGATCGTGATTTGGAACGCGCTAATGTTGCACGCCCGTTGGGACGGGATGGTGAAGGCGAAGGGATTTGCGATTCTTGCGATTGGTGGCAACATCATCACCGCGTGGAGCTGGTTCGGAACGAACGAACTCGGGATCGGGCTGCATAGCTATGGATTCACCGAAGGCATGCTCAAGGCGTTGGCTCTGTTTTTCGCCGTGCAGCTGGCCTTTATCGTCGCTGGCGTTTTCGTTCCCAGTCGCAATTCGAAGGGTGTGCTCCCTGAATGAGCCTCGTGATTTGGGGAGCCGACCGCGGTTGAGTGGCAGCTGAGTCGGCGACGCGGTCAGGCACTTGTTCGAGAGTGGCGGCTTTCGATCCCTAATAGGCGGCTTTCGGTGGTGGTCGGGGCATGGTGCGTCGATTTCCATCGCCGAACGCTCACTACCCGGTGGAGCGTGGGCGTGTTCAGATTTCCATGATTCGGGTTGGATTGCCCGTCTGGTGAAATGCCCGTCCATGCGTGTAGAATATGACGACACAGGAATGGTCGCCTGGCAATGTTTGTGAGGCGACTGCAGCATGACGCCGCTATCAACCGGATCGTCTCACGCAAACTCGTTTTATCCGCCGGAGCCCTCTGCCGTGAAAAAAGTCGAAGCCATCGTTCGCCACTTTAAGCTCGAAGACGTTAAAAACGCACTTACTGAGCAAGGCATCCACGGCATGACCGTTAGCGAAGTACGCGGTTTTGGTCGTCAAAAAGGGCATACGGAAATCTATCGCGGCACCGAATATGCCATCGATTTCGTGCCGAAAGTCAAGATCGAGGTCGTTTGCACGAGCGACAATTTGCAAACCGTGATCGACACGATTTTGCAAACCGCCCAGACCGGCCAGATCGGTGACGGGAAAATCTTCGTCACCAACCTGGAAGACTCCGTCCGGATCCGGACGGGCGAACGGGGCGAAGAGGCCCTCTAAAAACCCAATGGCTCGTTTTCGAGTAGATTGGTAGGCTCGCTATTCTCCCCCCGAGCACCCGGAATTCACGCTGTCCGATCAAAAAACTGTGGCTAAGTCAATCACTTTAGCCTCATCAGCTCTGAGATATAGAGATCAACTTTCCGAAGGAAGATCTCGAGTCGAGTCACGATTTCGAACCGGGTTGCCTAGTTTCCAGACCGCGACGGCACTTAGCGATCTGTACGATCAGATCGTTAGTTCTGTGTTTGAGGAAGCGCTCCAGCACGCTCTTACCGGCGGTGCCAAAAGCCTGCACACCGAAAAATTGGCGCTGGTTGCCCACGGGGGGTACGGGCGGCGGGATATTTCACCGTACAGTGATGCCGACCTGATGTTATTAACGCCGCGGGGTAGTGCGTCGTGTGCTGCGCCCGTCGCTGGTGCCCTGGTCCGCGATTTGACTGATGCGAGCTTGGACGTGGGGTTCTCGGTGCGAACGCCTGCGGAAGCCTGTTCGCTGGCGTGGACGGATCCCAAGATTTATACGTCGTTGACTGAGTCGCGATTGTTGTGCGGTGACGAGACGACCTTTCGAAAGTTTCATGAATCGTTTCGCACTGGTGCGAAACGACGTTGGAAAACGTTGAATCAGAACGCAATCCAAACGCGCCGCGAGGAGCGGCGGAAATGGGGCGAGACGATCTATCTGTTGCGTCCCAATGTCAAACGTTCCCGGGGCGGATTGCGTGACATTCAGTTGGTGCGTTGGCTCGGCTTCGCCACGCACGGGGAAACCGATTTGGCGCAACTGTTTAGTCTTGGCGCGTTGTCGAGTGATGACCTCGAAACGCTGCGGCGTGCCCACGGTTTCATGTTGCGTCTGCGTCACGAGTTGCACTTCCGAGCGAAGCGTAGCCAAGACGTGTTGGACCGACCGACGCAGATGGAGATCGCCCGCGATTGGGGGTATCGCGGTGAACTCGGGGTGCTGCCGGTCGAGGAGTTCATGCAGGACTATTTCGAGCACACGCGTGGCGTGCGTTATGTCTCGGCTTTTTTTGATGACGATCACCGCGCCCGTTCGCGTACCGCGATGGCGCTCGAACGTGTGTTGTCACGGCGGATCGACGATAAGATCCGCATGGGGCCGACTCATATCTGGGTGATCCCTAAGCGGCTCGATGCGTTTGCGACCTGTTTGCCTGATGTATTGCGACTGATGCAGTTTGCCAATGAAAATCGCAGGCGAATCGCGCACCCGACGTGGCAGGCGATTCGGACGGCGATGCAGAATCGGCGACTGAGTCCGCCCGATCCACAGAGCGTGCAGAGTTTCCTGGCGCTGCTGAGTCAGCCCGGGCGGTTGGCGTCATTGCTCAGGCGGTTGCATGAATTGCGGGTGATCGAGCAACTGATTCCGGCGATGCGGCGGTGCCGAGGGCTTTTGCAGTTCAACGCCTACCATCAATTTACGGTGGATGCCCACTGTCTCCGGGCCGTGCAAGCGGCCACCGAGTTTGAGGACGAAGAAACTGCGATGGGGCGACGATATCGCCGCATCAAAGACAAGACGCTGCTGCATTTGGCATTGTTGATTCACGATCTCGGCAAGGGGTACGACGAAGATCACAGCGAGGTGGGACGTCGGATCGCGGGCGATGTTGCCGATGCCCTCGAGCTCGAAGCCAACCAGAAAGAAACGCTGCAGTGGTTGATTCACAAGCACCTGCTGATGAACACCGTTGCGTTTCGGCATGATCTCAACGATCCCGATGTCGTGCATGATTTTGCTGCCGAAGTCGGTTCGGTCGGACGCTTGGAATTGTTGCTCGTTCATAGCGTGGCGGATCTGATCGCTGTCGGACCCGACGTGCTCAGCGATTGGAAGATGAAACTGATCGAGGATCTGTATCTTCGAACGCGTCGGTATTTTGAAACCGGTAACTTGCCCGGCGAAAACGATCCTGAACTGGATTTGCATCGCACCGAAATCGTCAGTTTGATCGAAGCGGCGGGTGGTAGTCGATCTGTCGTTGATCTGGTTAGTGAGTTGCCGTTGTCGCTGTTGCGGCATCGCGCGAGTGATGAGATCGCAAACGAGCTTATTCAGGTTGGTAAGTGGCTCGGCGAGGAGAAGGGGTGTTACTGCGCCGGTGTGATCGAGCCCGATGGCAGTGCGGTGCGTTACAACGTAGTTGTTCGCCAGGGTGATCGTCGCGTCGGTACGTTTGCCCGGATTACGGGGGCGCTCTTTGCGTGTGGGTTGACGATTTTTCGCGCGAACATCGAAACCGTCGGCGAGGATCTGTTGTGGGACTCATTCTGGGTGAGTGATCCCGACTTTGCCGACCAACCCCCGGTGGATCGGATCCAAAAGGTTTGCAAGGTGATCCGCAAAGCGATCGACGAACCGGAGTCCACCCTGCCGGCGGCACGACGGGTTTGGAAGACCAAGGGAAGTGACGAACCCGAAGTCGTGCACCTGTTGCCGACGAAAATCATTTTCGACAACGACACATTTGATCATCAAACCATTCTGTCGCTTTTCACCTATGACCGACTGGGATTGTTGGCTGAAATCGGAATGGTCTTGTTCGCGAACGACGTGTCGATTCAGTTTGCCAAAATCGATACGCATTTGGATCAGATAGCCGACGTGTTTTACATCACCGATGCCGCCGGCCAGCCGATCATTGACGAGGCGTACCAGAATCAAATCCGCGAGGCGATTCTCGAGGTGATCAACAAGAGCACGAAGTCTTCATAGTTGGCGGCACAAGCGACTGAGCAAAAGCATCTGCTGTCGTCGCCATGTTTTTCAATCGGACGCGTGTGTTTGGTCTATCATCATCGATCCAGATGATGGATCACCGTTTCGATTTTCTTTGAGTGAGAGCTAGCATGAGAGTGAGCTGCCCGGCGGGCTGGTGTGTTGTCGTCGTCTCGATGGTTTCAATGTTCGGGTTGTGGGGGATGGCCAATGCGGACGACGAGCAAACGCCTCGTCGATGGCAACCGTTGATCACCGAAGGCTTACCAACCGCCCGGCATGAAGCCGCTTTCGTGGAGTGCGGAGGTCGCTTTTATCTGTTAGGCGGGCGGCGTCTCAACCCGGTCGATATCTTTGACCCGGAAACCAATACATGGACGCAGGGTGCGAAGCCTCCGATCGAAATCCATCACTTTCAACCGGTGGTGTGGGAGCATCGCATCTGGCTCGCCGGCGCGATGACGGGACGGTACCCGCATGAGACTCCGATTGATCGGATTCTGATCTATGATCCGAGGACCGACGAGTGGTCATGGGGCAGCGACATCCCCACGGACCGTCGACGCGGAGGCGCGGGTGCGGTCATTCACGATGGTGGCTTGTATTTGGTGTGTGGGATTCGCAATGGCCACTGGGATGGCTGGGTGAATTGGTTGGATCGGTTTGATCTCGCGACCAAACAGTGGCAGCAGTTGCCGGATGCGCCACGCGTTCGGGATCACTTTCAAGCCGCTGTGGTCGATGGAAAGCTGTACGCCGCGGGCGGTCGTAAAACATCCGGGATCAGCAAAGAGGTGTTTTCGTTGACGATCCCCGAAGTCGATGTTTTTGACATTTCGACGGGGACTTGGTCAACGCTCCCTGAGGAGGGCAATTTGCCAACTCCTCGGGCGGGATGTTTTGCGATGTCGCTTGAAGGGAAGCTCTTGATCGCGGGCGGTGAAAGCAGCACGCAGAAGCAGGCGTATTCTGAAATCGAGTCGTTTGATCCAGAGTCGATGCAGTGGGAAACCATGTCGACGTTTTCAGTGGGGCGACACGGGACAGGAATCGTTTACTGGGACGGAGCACTGTATACGTGTGCGGGCAGTGGCGGCCGGGGCGGAGGTCCTGAGCTCAACACGACCGAGACGCTGCGTTTGAAAAAATGAGCTGCTTCCGACGCTGCCGTTAACGTTTCAGTACTCTGGAATGAATCGAGCACGTCCGCTGCAGCGCAGAAAAAAAGCCGGGGAAGTCGCCCGGCTTGTCGGTATTTGCAATCCGTTGATCGCAAGGTGCTGGCTCGGTCAGGACACGTTTAGGTCTTTACCGAAACCGTTCGCAGTTGCAATTCATTGAGTTGGTCTGCGTCGACGGCACCAGGAGCTTGTGTCATCAGGTCGGCAGCTCTCTGTGTTTTGGGGAACGCGATGACTTCGCGGATGTTCTCCAAGCCGGCGAACAGCATGACCCAGCGGTCGACCCCGAGGGCGATCCCGCCGTGCGGTGGGGCACCGAAACGCAGTGCGTCGAGCAGGAAGCCGAATCGGTCTTTTGCGGTGGCTTCGTCCATGCCGAGAAGTTCGAAGACTTGCGATTGCACTTTGCTGTCGTGAATTCGAATCGTGCCACCACCCGCTTCACTTCCGTTGATGACCAAGTCATAGGCTTGAGCACGACATTTTTCAGGTGAATCAACCAAGTATGGCAGGTCTTCGGCGAGCGGTGCGGTGAACGGGTGGTGCATCGCGACATAACGGCCGCTCTCTTCGTCGCGTTCGAACATCGGGAACTCGGTCACCCAACTGCAGTTGAGTTCGCCGGGCGAGTAGAGCTTCATCTCCACTGCGAGGCGTTTGCGAAGACCTGAGAGGCCTTTGCACGTGACTTCCCAAGTATCGGCAAGGAACATCAGCAGGTCGCCGGGCTCACCGCCGAGCAGTTCCCGGATTTCCTCGAGATGTTCCGGTTCGAAATTCTTGGCGATCGGACTCCACAGGGTTTTGTCGTCTTCGACACGGAACCACGCGAGGCCTTTGGCACCGAAATCTTGTTGAACGTAGGCGGTCAGTTCGTCAATTTGGCGTCGGGAATACTGCGTGGCTGCACCGGGAACGCGGATCCCGCGAACAAAGTTTCCGGCGTCTGCGGTTCCCCGGAAAACGCGGAATTCGGTTTTTGCCGCGACGGGCGTCACGTCAACGATTTCGAGACCGAATCGCAAGTCGGGTGCATCGCTACCGAAGCGTCGCATGGCTTCGGCGTATGTCATCCGCGGCAACGGTAATTTGATGTCTTTGCCGAGCACCTGTTTGGCGGTTCGGGCGACGAGTCCATCGATCAACGCCATGATGTCGTCGGCGTCAATGAACGACATCTCGAGGTCAAGCTGCGTGAATTCAGGTTGGCGGTCCGCTCGCAGGTCTTCGTCACGGAAGCACTTCGCGACTTGCACGTAACGATCAAAGCCGGCGACCATCAGGATCTGTTTGTAGAGCTGAGGCGATTGCGGGAGGGCGTAAAAATGACCCGGGTGCACGCGGCTGGGCACGAGGTAATCGCGAGCTCCCTCGGGCGTGCTGCGTCCCAGGATCGGGGTTTCGACGTCAATGAAGTCGTGTTCGGCGAAGTAATCTCGCATGCATTTGATGATTTGGCTGCGGCGGATCAATGCTTGCTGCATTTCTTTCCGACGCAAATCGAGATAACGGTACTTCAAACGCAGGTCTTCACCGGGCAGATCGGATTGGCCGGGGGTGAACGGTGGCGTTTGGGCGGCGGAGAGGATTTCGAAATGCTCGCTGCGGACTTCGATTTCGCCGGTCGCGAGTTTGGTGTTCGTCTTGCCTTCGAGACGATCGGCAACGAGGCCACGGATCAGCACCACGCTCTCGTTAGGTACGTGTCCGGCGGCGTCGATCAGTTCCGCGCTCGCTTCGGGCGGTCCCACGACGACTTGTGTCAGTCCGTAGCGGTCTCGCAGGTCGATGAATACCGCACCGCCGTGGTCGCGTTTGTTTTCGACCCAGCCACAGAGGGTGACAGGTGAACCGACGTCGGATTTACGGAGTTGGCCGCAGGTGTGGGTACGGAGCACAGGAGGGGAACCAAAGGCGATGTGAAAAGGAACTGGAATTGCCGACGCGTAAGATAAACGCTGGCGTATAAACCGCAACGGGCTGCATGATTGAGGGTGAGAAACAACCGTGACGGGCCGTTCGCAGTGCAAGAGTGGCGGGCGGCCCGGTGAAGGTTCGCCCGCCGGCAATGGTTCCGGCACTCGCCGCAGTGAAGCGTCTCAGTGAAACGGCGAGCGGAACGACTAATTGCGTTTTTTGTTAGGCTTGGGCCGTTTTCGGTCTCGGGGCAGTGGTGCGGCAGGCTCTTCCGGATTCATCCGTTGCCGCAGGCGATCCGCCCACGATTCTCCGCCGCCACTGCCGGTCGGCGAGTTGACCGGTTTTTTGGGTGTGACCAACTCACCACCGGGGCCTTTTCCGTCGCCTCCACCGCCGCCGCGATGGTTGACCTTCCCTTCCAGGACGGCTTTGTCGAAGTGTGGCGACTTGGGCAGTGTTTTCTTGACCAGGATTCGCTCTCCGATGCCCCAGATACTGCTCGTGATGAAGTAGATGCACAGGCCAGCGGGGACTCGGAAGAAGAACAGACCCATGATAAGCGTCATGTAGCTCATCATCTTTTGCGTCATCGCGGTCTGTTCGTCAGTCGCAGGCGGCATGAACAGTTTTTGTTGCGCCAAGAACAATCCCATCACGATGACGGGCAGGATGTTGAAGTACGGGCCGAGCCAACCGGTGCCCCGGCCGGCCATGTAGTCCCACATCCAGTCGCCCCAGTAATACAACATGTCGGGGGCGGCGAGGTTGGATGCCCATGTGGTCCAGGACGCGAACGCGGCTTGTCGAAGTTCGATGTCGACCGACAGGGTGCGGTAGAGCCCGATGAAGATCGGCAATTGCAAGAACATCGGAAGGCAACCTGACATCGGGTTAAAGCCGACTCGCTGTTGCAGTTCTCGTTGGGCGCGAACCCGGCCCTCCATGTCGTCTTTGTACTGCTCCGAAATCTTCTTGAGCTCTGGTGCGAGCTCTTGCATTCGCTGTGCATTGACGGCAGCTTTACGAGACAACGGGAACATGGCTCCGCGGACGATCACGGTCAGCAAGAAAATTGCGAGCGCGTAATTGCCGACACCGGAAAGCACGTGGAGTAGCCTTCCGAGCAGTTTGGCTGGCCAGGAGAACCAACCGTAGTAGATGCAGTCTTCAAGGCCGTAATGTGCGAACAGATCGGGTTGTTTGGGGCCGGCGAACAAACGCAGGCTCTGTTTCAGACTTGAGCCTGCTGGGACCTCGACGACGGCGCTATCGAGATAGAACGTCGTATTGACGGCACGTTCTTTGTTTTTGGGGATCGCGTCGGGGTCAGCCGCCAAAGATGCGATCGCGCGGCGGTACGTGTTGAGCGTTTCTTTGCCTTCTTGGGGCAAGTAAGCGACTGTGAAATACTGCGCGTCGATGCCGATATAAGACAGATCGCGTTCGGGAGCCTGTGAGTCGGGGGCAAACAGGTTCTGATCGTCGGGGGTCGTTTCGTTACGTGCCCGTTTGAGAAGCCCGTAACCCGAAACGAGTTCATGACCCTCAGCTGTGGTTTGGTAAACGAGATCGCGAGCCGCCGAGCCACCCCAGTTCGGGCTGATCTTGTTGCTGTACCACCAGCCCTCGAGGGTCACGCCGTTGATGCCTTCGAGTCGGTAGGCGAGCTCTTGCGCCTCCTCGGCGCGGTTGTCGATTTGGACATCCATGTCGAGTACGAAACTGCCCGGCGTTAACGTGTAAGAACGTTGCAGTCCGATCGCATGGCCACCGACGGCTTGCATTTCTTTTTCGCTGAGTTGGACTTCAAACGACAGCGTTTGGGCTTTGCCCGAATCGGCGGCGTTCTCGCCTTCTTCGTTAATGTTCCAAATCAGCCGGGTGGGGTCGGTTAAGGAAGCGATTGTTCGTTCGCCGGGAGCGATCTCACGTCGGCCTACCTTGCTGACGGTGAGCAACGATGACAGACGCGACAGGTTGCCAGCGATTTGGTCATCGCCTGCGGTATCGGCCAAGCGAACGAGGTCGAGCGGGTGTTCGGTGAGCGTGACGTCAAACTGAACGATCGAGCCTTGTCCGCGAATCACGTCGAGCGTGACCAGGTCGTCAGGCTTGGTTCCGTCGAGCCAGTTCTCCAGCATCACAATGTTGCTGACCGTGACTCCGTTGATCGCTACGATTTTGTCGCCGGGTTTCAAACCGTTTGGGACGTTCGCGGCTTTTGAAACGGCGTTGTCGATGGGCGTTCCTGGGCCGACGACATTCACGACGACGCCGTCGGTGGTCGCCGTCGCGTCAGCCGCGAGATAGCCCATGTATCCGCTGCGGACGTCCACGCGTCGGTATTTCAGACGTCCATTTTTCTTGCGTTCGGTGACTTCGATGCGTTCGATACCCGCGCCCCGGCTGTTAAGCGTGACGAGCATCAGGTGGCCGCTGGCCGGGTCCATCGATCCGAGCGTCCGCCACTGCGGAGACTCGGGGCGGGTGATCGGTTCGTCGGTGTCTTCGCCGTCCGAAGCGGTCTCGATGGCATCCGAGGAAGCGATGTCGATTTCCGCGGGTTCGACCTCGGCTACCGCATCCGGCTCAGGCGGAAGTGCAATCGGCTGCGGAGGGACAAACATTGTCCGCAACGACATGTAGATAAGGAAAAACGCGGTGGAGGCGAGTAGGAATGAAGAAAAGCGACGATCCACGAAATTATTGGCCGATCGAGATGGGCGGACGGTGGGCGCCAATCGGCCCCTGGAGGCACTGTTGGCGAAACCCGCATTCTTGCCGCTGGGGAGATTTTTGAAAAGGCAAACCGGCAGAAGAACCGAAGATTGCTGCGAATCAGGCGGTTAATGGCAACGGCGTGTTGCAGAGTTCCTCGCCATATTGGCTCAAATCTTCTGCGGACACGCCCGCTTCGCTACGATCGAGGATGACCCAAGGGCGTGCTTTGCGAATGACGCCCTTTTCAAGAAACTCGCCGAAAATTCGCAGGTCGAGCCGGTTGCCGCTCGAGCGGTCTTTCGTGAATGGGGCATCGTGGGGGCCGAGCAAGACGATGAGTTGGCCTGAATCGTCGCTGGGGCGGGCGACCGAGGCGGAAACGTCAGGCGGCAGGTCTGCGGCGAGGAGATTGGCGGTGCAACCAACAGCGGTCAGTTCGAGCGAAGGATCCGTGTCCAGAAGCGATGTTTGGATTGAAAAAGTCGGTTCCCAAATGATCCGAGTTGCCGTGGCGTGTACGACCCGGATCGAGAGGCGGAGGCAGTATTTCCCCGATTCCTGAGGGTAATCAATCTTCCACGAATCGCCGCAAACGTACTGTTCGCCCGCACTCGGAAGTGCATCAGGGCCGACATTCGCGACCCTGAGGTGCAGCGAATGATCCACGTCGCCGAGCGAGATGCCCGAGTCGCCGCCAAGGGCGTGACACGTCCAGTTGGTGCCCTCGGCTGGCCAAATTCCGATCAATTTCGGTTGGCTTGGGGGCGTTGGATCTGCGATCGTGTTTTGGATCTGCCACATGGGTACGTGAACTCGGTCAATAGGACGGGGGGCACTCTGCCGCGTTATTAGTTGATCATAACGGCAGTGGGCCCTCGGGAGGAGTTAGGGCGTCAACCGGAGTCCGTTTTCCTCAATCACGTACGGGACGATGGACTCGTCGCAGGCACTTCCCCGATGTTTGGAAATGTAGATTGCGCGGCCCATTCGATTGCCATCGCGGATTTTGCCCATCAGGATAATCGTGTTGGCATTGGATAGCAGGTCGCCGCTCTCGATCCGTCGCGTGATCAGGTCGTCGAGCATGACCTCGTGGCTCGTGGCGAGCAGCAACCCGCCGATCGATTCGTGATCGTACGCCTGGGCGGCGACCCGCTCGGCATTCTCGCGATAATGAACACGAAACAAGTCACGTGCGAGCCAGTCGTATTCCTTACGAATGATCTGCTGATAAACGTATTCAAACAGTTCGAACTGGATCGACTCCGCGGCCCGGTCGACCGGTTCGATGCCGTCGATGACCGCGCGGCGGACACCATGAATGAAGTTGCCGTAGAAAAAGGCGATCGCCTGATCAAGTTTTTTGATCTGTTCGCTCTTCCAAAGACGCCATTCATCGGCGTCCATGTCTGCTGACGTGACGCGTCGTCCGGCATCCTCAAAGAGATGCATCGCATCGCGGCGAGCGAGGCTGCGGTCCCAAACGTGTTCGGCGGCAAGGCGTTGGGTGGCGTCCGCCGGGTTGAGGTCCCAGTCAAAGAGTCGCTGGGCGTAGTCGCGGTGATTTTGGGAGTCGCCTCGAGAAGTCAGATCGAAAAAGATCCCGCGTTCGCCTTCCTGCGCAGCACCCTGATTGGCGAAGCTAATTCCGAGTTGGGTTTTGCCGATGCCCGTGGCGCCGAGCACGACGGCGAGTTTTCCAGGCAGCAGTCCCCCGCCCAACATGTCGTCGAGCGCGGGGATGCCTGTTTTCAATCGATCTGTCATCAAGTCTAGCTGGCCGAGTATTCGGCGCCGAAGAACTCTTTGCTGCCGTCGACGTCAGCCTTGATGGTGCGCGAACCTTCTTGCCAGTTTGCAGGGCAAACTTCGCCGTTGGTTTCGAAGAACTGAAGTGCCTTCACCATCCGGAGTGCTTCGTCAACGCTGCGGCCGAGTGGCAAGTCGTTGACGACTTGATGACGCACGACGCCGTTCTTATCGATCAGGAACAACCCACGCAATGCAACGCCACCGTCGAGCAGCACGTCGTAGTCACGCGAGATTTGTTTGTTCAGGTCGGCGACGAGCGGGTATTCGGTTTTGCCGATACCGCCTTGGTTGCGCGGGGTGTTGGTCCATGCCAAGTGCGAGAAATGGCTGTCTACCGAAACACCGATGATGTTCACGCCGAGGGCTTCGAATTCCTTGGCGCGGTCGCTGAAAGCGATGATTTCGGTCGGGCAAACGAACGTGAAGTCCAACGGCCAGAAGAACAGCAAGACGTACTTGCCCTTGTAATCGCTGAGCGAGAAGTCGTCTTTGAATGTGCCGTCGGGCATGACGGCGGTGGCGGTGAAATCAGGGGCTTGTTGAGTGACCAAAACGCTCATTGTCTATCTCTTTGTAAAGTCTCTTGAAGGGATGGTTTTGTAACGGACGAGTTCGTCTGCCGTGAGGCGATCAATCTCGAAGGTTCGTATCGAAAACTTGGACCGAGTCCCAGTTGTCTTTTTGCTGTTCGATGAATTTCAGGTGCCGCTCAGCGACTTGATATTTGTCATGCGAGGCCTGATCGACAAACACGACGTGCAAGGCGACGTCGTAGTCTGCGTTGACCGGGCGGTCGTATCGCGGCTCTCGTTGCCCGATGGCGAAGTCCAAAATACCTTCGTGGCCCGTCAAGTATTCTTCGCAGGCGTCGAGTAGTTTCGTGACGGATGCTTCGTCGCGTTTTTTGAGTTTAAAGAAAACTTGATGAGCGAGTCGGGGCATGATTTTTGGTATCGGTGGGGGGAGTGTGGGGAAGTGCGGTCGGGCGCGAGTGTCACCTGCGGTCGCCGGGCCCAAACTTTAACGACTCGGTCGGCCCGACCCAACCGGGGAAGGTGGCCGGCGAGGCGTGTAGGTGCAGCAGTCGGCGGGACAGACATCGTGCCATGGGCCGAGGTCGCCGATGGCGGGTTTTTCGTCGCTGAGGCCGAGGCGTTCGGCGACGAGCCCGCGAATCATTGACACGAACTCAGGATGCGTTCCGGCACTCGCCGCACGCGCCATTTGAATGCCGCGTTCTTGGCACAACGCCGCAGCTTCTTCGTCCAAGTCGAACAGGACTTCCATGTGGTCACTGACAAAACCGATCGGCAGAATGACCAGCGAGGAGAGTTTGTTCTCATCGTCGAGTTTTGAGATCGCGTCGAGCACATCGGGTTCGAGCCAAGGTTGGTTCGGCGGGCCGCTGCGGCTTTGATAGACGAGGTCCCAGTCGGTGGCTCCGCACGCGGCGGCGACCAAACGGCTGGCTTCGCGAAGTTGTTTTTCGTAATCGCAGTTGTCTGCCATGCTCATCGGGATGCTGTGCGCGGTGAACAGCACTTTGGTTTCTCCCGGAGTGACGCCAATCGACGAGGCCGCTTTCGCGATGTTGTCTGCCATCGTGGCGACGAATCCGGGATGGTTGAAACCCATGCGGACCTTTTCCACGATCGGCGCGCCTTCACCGACCTCTTCACGAGCGGCCGCGATGTCTTCGCGGTATTGGCGGCAGCCGCTGTAGCAACTGAACATGCTGGTGAAGAACGCGAGTGAACGCTGGCAACCGTCGGCTTTCATTTGACGCAGCGTTTCGGAAAAATACGGCGTCCAGTTGCGATTGCCCCAGTACACAGGCAGGTCAATTCCGGCGGCCTCGAATTCCGTTTTGATGGCGGCTAACAGTTCTCGGTTGTGCTGGTTGATCGGGCTCACGCCATCGAAGTGCGCGTAGTGTTCGGCGACTTCGAGCATCCGCTCGCGAGGGACGTTTTTGCCACGCAGCACGTTTTCCAGAAACGGCATCACGTCGTCTTGCCCTTCGGGGCCGCCGAACGAGACGAGCAAAAAGGAGTCATAGGGGGGGAGGTCTGACATCTTAGACCCCGTCTCCGGTTCCGGCGTCATCGCCATCGAGGTCCGCCTCGGTAATGATTCGGAAGCCCTTTTCGTGCAACGTTTTCATCGCCATGTCGATCCCCTCGACCATGATCGCGACGGCGGGTTTGCCGTGGGGGCGAACGATCAGAGGATAGGCCTGGATGATGTTCAGTTCCGCTTGCAGCAACGCCGTGCAAACTCGCAACAAAGGTTGCGGGCCTTCGGGGAGTTCAACTCCGATCAGATCGGTTTCGATGATCGCGAGCCCGGAGCGTTCAAGGATCTCGCGACCACGGTCCGCGTCGCTGATTAAAAATCGAACGAACGCACATTCGGCGGCGTCGTTGATCGACAGGGCAACGATTCGGATCCCAGTGCCCTCAAATCGGCGAACGACTTCGAGGAGTTGGCCAACCCGGTTCTCAAGAAAAATGGTGAACTGACGGATCGCGGGAAATTCTCGACCCCTCATCGTCGCGTAAGGGGTATTCACTTCGGAACCAAAGCTCATGCGTCCGTTCTCGTTAATAAGGCGGCGGGCAAAATCTGTACGGGAGTGTAGCGAGAGGCGGTTTTTTCGGCAAACTGGGTAATTGCCAAGACGGGGGGAGTTGCCTCATCGAGAAAGCGAGGGCTCCTGCGTCCCCCTAAGGGTGCGTTTCGTAGCGTTCCCGAAATTCGGCTTCGGTCAGAATTTCGACGCCGAGGCTCTCGGCCTTGTCACGTTTGCTACCGGCTTTCTCGCCCGCGATCACAAAGTCGGTTTTCTTGCTGACGCTACCGGCGGCGCGGCCGCCGAGGGCCTCGATCCTCGCTTTGATTTCATCCCGGGTGTAGTGTTCGAGCGTTCCCGTCGCGACGATGTTTTTACCGGCCAAAGGCAATGCCTCGGCGTCGACCTCCGTCTCCGTCGGTTCAGGTTCGGCGAGCACCACGCCGACCGCTTCCAGATCGGCGAGTGTTTGCTCTCCCGTCTCGCTTTGAATGAAGCCGACAAGACTCTCGGCGATCCGGTCACCGATTTCGTGGATCGAAGCGATCTCTTCCGCGGTGGCTTGCTTCAGTAGTTCAATGTTCCAGAACTTGGCCGTGATCAATTTTGCTACGCGGGGGCCGACGTGTCGGATGCTGATCGAGGACAGAAGTTTAGCCAGCCCGCGAGTTCGACTGGCTTCGATCCCGGCGACTAGGTTCTCCGCGTTCTTGCGGCCGAATTGGACGTCGATCATTTCGTCGCCTTTCCCTTTGCGTTGTCGCGGCCAAGTCAAATCGGCCAGGGTGTCGACGTCGAGTCGATAGAGATCGGCAAACGAGCGGACGAGTTGTTTTTGCAGTAACAGGTCGACAACTTCTTCGCCGAGTCCGTCAATGTCCATTCCCGCGCGACTGCCGAAGTAAACCAAGCGTTGGCGTAATTGGGCGGGGCATTGTGGGTTGGTGCAGCGGATGTAGACGCCACCCTCATCTCGCGTCAGCGGTTCGCCGCACTCGGGGCATTCGGTCGGAAATTCGAACCGGGGCAATTCGGTGGTCCTGGCGTGTTTTTCCACGCGGACGACCTTGGGAATGATTTTGCCAGCTTTTTCCACCACAACGAGGTCGCCGACCCGCACGTCGAGACGCTCGATTTCGTCGACGTTGTGCAGCGAGGCTCGCGAGACCGTGGTGCCCGCGATTTCCACGGGCGAAAGATAGGCGACCGGTGTGATCGTGCCCGCTTTGCCGACTTGCACCTCGATCGCCTCGAGTTTTGTGGTGGCTTCATAGCGTTCGAACTTGTACGCGATGACCCACCGCGGGCTCTTGCTGCGAATACCGAGTTTTTCACGTTGGGAATACGAGTCGACCTTGAACACAATGCCGTCGACTTCAAACGGCAGGTCAGGCATTTCCACTTCGAGTTTGGCGACCGCTTCGAGTGCCTCGTCGATCGAACGCAGCGGCGTGGCGTCAGGTGTGCAGGGAACGCCGACCGAACTGACCCACTTGAGAAACGACATGTGATCGGTTGCCTGGACGCCTTCGAGTTCGCCGTTTCCGTGGCAGAAGAATCGTAGTTTTCGCTCGGCAGCGATTTTGGGGTCGAGCAAGCGGATCGTGCCTGCGGTCACGTTGCGGGTGTTTTTGTAGGGTTCGGCACCGGCGGCGGCCTGTCTCACGTTGAGATCCGCCAGGTCCGCTTCGGTCATGTAGATTTCACCGCGCAGTTCCGCGACCGCTGGAGGGTTTTCGCAGTGCAGCGTCAGCGGCAGGTCGCGAATCGTTTTGACATTATGCGTGATGTCATCGCCGACGACGCCGTTGCCTCGGGTCAGCGCGAGAGCGAGTCGCCCGTTTTCGTAACGGATCGATCCGGCGACTCCATCGATTTTGTACTCCATCACCCAATGAACTTGTTCGTTTTCCTCAAGTGATCCTTCGAGCGATTTCTCGATCCGTAGCATCGCCGCCTTGAGTTCCTCGCGACTGTACGTGTTGTCGATCGACAGCATCGGGACTTTGTGGGGCACCTGGACCAAATGGTCCACGACATCGCCACCGACACGTTGGGTGGGCGAGTCAGGCGACGCGAACTTCGGGTGCTCCTTCTCGAGACGGACTAGCTCGTCCATCAATTGGTCATACTGCAGGTCCGTGATTTCAGGCGCGGCCTCCTGGTAGTACAGCCGGTCGTGGTGTCGGATCTGTTGGGCGAGTTCGTTAATTCGTTGTTGGGGGTCTGCAGCCGCCATCGCCACTCCGGTACGTGATTTGCGAAAAGATTGGTTTGCGAACGAGATGGATTGTTCGAGTTGATATTTGTTCACTGAAGCGGGTGTGGATATCGGTGAACTCCCCGAATTCTAGGCGAGTGACCGCTCGAAAACGCCCCCACGTCCGAACTCATTGGAGGACCATTTTCCACCCATGGGTGTACAGCCGATCGGTTCTAAATGGTTCAGAGAGCAATGTTTGGGAAAGAATATCCAAAATGTGGGGAACGCCTGAGTCCGTGATGCCGCCGCTAGGGGGGCTTAAGGGGCCATAACGCTTTTCCTAACCCATGCAATCCGATTCGCTGTCTGTCCCAGACGATCGTAACGCTAGTATGATGCAGCTTAAGACGTTTCACTTCCTTCAAAGGAGATCGAATTCGAGTCCATTGAGATGATTCTTATCGTCTCAACGGGTTCCTCAATCACCCGCCCGGTCCGCCCTTCGCAGTACTGTGATGGTCGAGATTGCCCCGCAGTTTTGGCACGAGAGTTTTATTCGTAATCCCTCTCACGCCTTGCCTGGAACTAACCGATTGCCCCACTAGCACGCAAGTGCCGGCTAGGTGTGGATTTCAAGGCCCGGTTTTGAGATTTGGCAGCGCGGCGCCAAGCTTGGTGGTAGGGTTTAACTGACACCGGAACCCAACAGGACAACAGCGGTAAATCGTTGTCGACGATTGAGAAATCGTCTGCAATCTGGTTGATGCAAGTTGTCTTGAATGAATGACTCAAGGAGCGATCTTTCAATGCTGATGCGACAACCGTGCCCCGACCTTCAATTTGCCTACGCGCTTCCCTTCGGCGCCACGCCATCGGCAACCGGAACTCAGTTTTCGGTTTTCAGCCGCTCGGCGACGGAGATGCGATTGTTGCTCTACAACAAAGTCAACGATCGAGAGCCTGCGCAGGTCATCGACTTCGACCGCGATACAGATCGTTGGGGTGATATCTGGAGTTTAAATGTTCCTGGGCTCGAACCGGGGCAGCTTTATCACTTCCAAGCCTCGGGACCCTGGGAACCCGAAAACGGGCACCGTTTTGACGCGTCAGCGCGTTTGATCGACCCCTATGCTCAGGCGCTCGCGGGCACGTACCAGACCGGAAAGGATGGCCTCGTGCGCCCGCCCAAGTGTGTGGTCGTTGATCACTCGTTTGATTGGGAAGGTGACCGTCACCTGCGTCGCGACATGAGCGAGACGGTGATCTATGAAATGCACGTGCGAGGTTTCACCAAGAGTCGGACGGCGAAGGTCAAGGCCGGCGGCAGCTACCTCGGCGTGATCGAGAAGATCCCTTATCTGAAATCGCTCGGCATCACCGCCGTGGAACTGATGCCGGTGCACGAGTTCCCGATCCGTGATCCACACGGCAAGAAAATTACCCGCCCCAACTATTGGGGTTACGACCCGATGGCGTTCTTTGCGCCGCACCGTGGGTACGCCCATAGTAGCGCCCCGGGGGCGCAGGTGGTTGAATTCAAGCAGATGGTCAAGGCGCTTCACGCGGCAGGCATCGAAGTGATTCTCGACGTCGTCTTCAACCACACCTGCGAAGGCAACGAGAACGGTCCGACGCTCTCGTTCAAGGGTCTCGAAAATCAAGTCTATTACATCCTCAGTGAAGGTCAGCATTACTGTAACTACAGCGGTTGCGGTAACACGATCAATGGCAACCACCCCGTTGTCCGTGAGATGATTTTCCATTGTCTGCGTCACTGGGTGCACAACTATCACATCGACGGTTTCCGTTTCGATTTGGCGAGTATTTTGAGTCGTGACCGGTCCGGTAATCTGGTGCCCAACCCACCGATGGTCGAATTGATCGCCGAAGATCCGATGCTCGCCGACACGAAGATCATCGCTGAAGCGTGGGATGCCGCCGGCGCCTATCAGGTCGGCAGTTTCGGCAACCACCGTTGGGCGGAATGGAACGGGCGGTACCGTGACGATGCACGCGGTTTTTGGCGTGGTGACGGCGGTACGCTGGGGCCTTTGGCGACCCGTTTGGCGGGCAGCAGTGACCTCTACGAACATGCCGGACGGCCTCCGTTCTGCAGCATTAACTTCATCACCAGCCACGACGGCTTCACGATGAACGATTTGGTTTCGTACAAGGACAAGCACAACGACGCCAACGGCGAAAACAACAACGACGGCGACAACCACAACATCAGTGATAACTATGGTGTGGAGGGTCCGACTCGCAAGAAATGCATCTCGACGATTCGCGGCCAGCAAGTTCGAAACATGTTGGCGACGTTGTTGGTCAGCCAAGGGGTTCCGATGATCGTCAGCGGTGACGAGGTTCGTCGAACGCAAAAGGGCAACAACAATGCGTATTGCCAAGACAACGACATCTCATGGTTCGATTGGAGGCTCGTTGACAAGAACGCTGACTTGATGCGTTTCGTCAGTGGGTTGATTCAATTCCGTAAGAACCAGCCAACGATCCGTCGTAAGGAATACCTGACCGGTCGTCCCGTTGACGGTCGAAAGATTCCTGACGTGTCCTGGTACGGTGCCGACGGCAGTCCGCTGCACTGGGATCAAGGTGCCTTGGCGATGACCGCGTACATTGCCGCACCGAGTCGTTTGGACGATCCCGAAGGTCTTGGTCGTGACTTGGTGATGATGTTCAACAGCACGGGCGACAACCTCGAGTTCGAATTGCCTTCCATCGGCCGCGGCGCGATTTGGAATCTGTTCGTTGATACGTCGGCCCCGTCGCCGAATGATATCTATCCCGAAGTCGACGGCCCCGTTGCTCCGAGCAATCGTATCATCGAGGTCGGGCGGCATTCGCTGAAGATTTTCGTTTGCAACGCCTCGTTGAGCTAGCGTCGGTCGCCCTGTTGGTCGTCGATGGAGTCCGTTCACGCTCCGTCGACGCGTCGCAACGAACATCGCATTGATTTGTCGGATAGGTCAGGTTTCGCCTGGCCTATTTTTGTAGAACACCGCAATCCAAACGGTGAGTGTTTCCGTGGCTGTCCATTCCACACGGTGCCGTCGGTGTGCGTTGATCATGACATGATCACCGCTTCTGAGATGGAGGATCGTGTCATCATCTTCGAAGCGTAGTTTGGCTTCTCCTGAGATCAACGCGACCCATTCGTGTTCGTCTTGGTCGTACCAGAATCCCGGTGGGCTGGACTGTCCCGTTGAAACGATCCGCTCGATGCGTACGCCGTGTCCGTGTTGGATTGTTTGGACGGTTTCTTCGTCAGCGGAGTTGACGATCGCTGATAGGAGGTTGTCGCGGAAAAGTTCGTCCATGATGAACAGCGTTGCTGAGGGAATGGTGTGGGGTCGTGCAGTCTGTTGGGCACGGTCTGGGTTCGGTTGGTGATTATCTAGTGCGTCAACGAAAAAAAGCCCGGACCGCCATAAGGCAATCCGGGCTTCGGTTCGAGTTTCGCTATTGTCAGCGAAGATTAGACGTTGGCAGGGATCTTTGCCGTGCGAACCGTTGCGATAATCGCGCTGGCGACCATGTATGGGTCGGCGTTGGACGCTGGGCGACGATCTTCGAGCCATCCCTTCCAGCCGTGCTCGACGGTGAAGATCGGAATCCGGATCGAAGCCCCACGGTCGGAGATGCCGTAGCTGAACTTGTCGATCGATTGAGTTTCGTGCAGACCGGTCAGGCGTTGATCGTTGTCGGCACCGTAAACGTCGATGTGCTCGGCGATACGTGGTTCGAACGCTTGGCAGACCGCTTCGTAGACTTCTTTGCTGCCGCAGGTTCGCAGGAGCGTGTTGGAGAAGTTGGCGTGCATGCCGCTGCCGTTCCAGTCGCCTTTGACTGGTTTGCAGTGATAGTTGATGACCATGCCGTATTTTTCAGCGGTGCGGTCGAGCAAGTAGCGGGCAACCCAGACTTCGTCACCGGCGCGGCAAGCGCCCTTGGCGAAGATTTGGAATTCCCACTGGCCCATCATGACTTCGGCGTTGATGCCTTCGACGTTCAGGCCGGCTTCCAAGCAGAGTTCGAGGTGCTCTTCGACGATTTCACGTCCAACAGCTTTGCCTGCGCCGACGCTGCAGTAGTAAGGGCCTTGAGGGGCTGGGAAGCCTTCGGCTGGGAAGCCGATTGGGCGGTTGGTTTGAGGATCGAAGATCGTGTATTCCTGCTCGAAACCGAACCAGAAATCATCGTCTTCGTCTTTGATCGTTGCGCGGCCGTTGCTGCGGTGTGGCGTGCCGTCAGCGTTGAGCACTTCGCACATCACGAGGAAACCCGTGCCGGAGCGATCAGGATCGGGGCAGCAAAAAACTGGTTTGAGCAAGCAATCGCTAGCACCGCCGGGGGCTTGTTGGGTCGACGAACCATCGAACGACCACTGGGGTGCGTCTTCAAAATTGCCGCTGAAATCTTCGACAATTCTGGTTTTGCTACGCATGCTCTGGGTCGGCTGGTAGCCGTCGAGCCAGATGTACTCCAACTTGCACTTAGTCATCTACGGGAGTCTCCTCAGACTAGTAGAGGCCTGCGAATCGTTCTGAAACGCCGTGGCCTGAAAATGAAACTTCGGACAAAAAACGGTCTACCCAACCGCACGCGTGTGTGTGTTCTGCCCATGCGACGAAGCGAGCTTTTTAGCTGTTCATCGTGACACTCCATAAAATAGCCGAATTCCTCTCGCGCTCCAGTGGTGAAATTGAAATCGGTTTCGGTGGGACCATGAATTTGCCGCGAATTTCACCCGATTCACCTCTCGTCGTCGGGCAATTGGGCGGATGGTTTGGGGGGCGAAAACCCGCTGTAAGCTCTTTGGGGAGGGGAACTCTCCTCAATGGTTTTCATGCCGCCGCGGGCAAGGATCGGAGCCCGTGCCAAAAAATTGGGCTGAGGTGAGACAAAATGACGCAAATGAATGGTGTGGGTGCGTGCCGACTCCCGCCTCTGACCCCACTTCGCTAAAATGCTGCGTTTTGCGGGAACCAACCCACGTCGCCGTGTCGACTTCGCTCGAGATCGTTGCTGAGGTTTGTTGCCCTTTGTTACCCCCTAAATGGATTAACGGGCGATGATGTCCAACGACCCTCTGAAGTCCGGAAACCACACAGACGGTGTCGGAGTCGCCGGGAACGAACCGGGCGTGGCCGCTCCTAAAAAGAATCGCCGCACTTGTTTGTGGATTGCCGGCATCGTAATCGGCGGCGGGTTGTTTAGCCTGATCGTGTGCTGCGGTGTCGGGTTGTACCTGGTTCAAAATTATGGCTCGTCGATTTTCGAGCCCGTCCGAGGAGAATTGAATCAGTTGGCCGATTTGCGGAGTGAGGTTGGCAACATTGAGTCGCTGAGCATGAACGTGTTTGCGACCGTCGATGAAGGCAAATCCAACCCGGACTTCATGATCCTTGATGGGAAAGCAGAGCAGAGGGACTTTCAGGTTTCCGTCAAAATGACCAACGCCGGCGAGCTGCAGAAGGTGTTCCTCGTCATGCCCGATGGCAGTCGCAAGCCGATCAGTTTGGATAATCGGGTCGGTTCCACGACGGTTGTGCCGTCACCCGATTCGGCAGACGACGACCAAGAGGCAACCGCGGGGGCTGCGGCGACAGATGCGGCAAGTGATGAGACGCTCGACCCGACAGAATTGGAAATCCGTGAGCTCGAATCGGAGCTCGACCTCGACTAACGGGCGATCGAAGACCGCTGGTGAGCCGCTCGGCGTTTGCGAAAGTTCGTATTTCACCTCGCTGCGTTGGTGAGGTGAGGGTGGCAGACGCGGCGGCATCATTGATCCGGCGCGTTGAGTCCGGTATGGTCCCGCCTGCTAGATTGAGCATCTTCCCCAACACACTTGCACAACGAAAAACCACGATGAAAGTTGCAACCTTCGAAACCAACCGCGGTACGATCAAAGTCGAACTGTTCGAAGACAAAGCCCCCAAAACGGTCGGTAACTTCGAAACGCTTTGCGAAAAGAAGTTCTACGACGGGCTGACGTTTCACCGTGTGATTGCTGACTTCATGATCCAAGGCGGTTGCCCGTTGGGAACCGGCACCGGGGGGCCAGGCTACAAGTTCGAAGATGAGTTTGACGCTTCGCTTCGTCACGACGGCCCTGGCGTACTTTCGATGGCCAATGCCGGTCCGAACACCAACGGTTCCCAATTCTTCATCACGCACGTAGCCACGCCGCATCTCGATGACCGGCACACCGTGTTCGGTAAAGTCATTGAAGGTCAAGACGTCGTCGATTCGATTCAAAAGGGCGACGAGATGACCACGGTCCGTGTGACCGAAGAGTAGGCCCTACTGGTCGCACCCGGATTCGCATGTATCGCAGGGCGTGGCCGCCTCGCACGTGTTGCAACCAGGTTCGAGCAATCCGCCTTCGTCACACGTGCGCCAGGTACCGAGAACGTGCGGGCTGGTGTTGCGGCAGCGTGAGCGAGTCTCTTCGGCGTAGCCAGACCATATCGTCGAGTACGAATTCTTGCTGCGGAACATTTGCAGCAGGCTGCTCGGTGGTGGCAATGCCGGACGTTGGTGAGGTCGGCACTCACTGAGTCCCTTGCAGTGGCATGATTGGTTGCAAGGGATCATTTCGCCTCCCCCACCGCAACCGCACGAGAACTTCTTCTTGGCTTGGCCCGAGTCGCATCCGCAGTCTTCGGACGAGGGGGTGTAGTAGGGGTTGATCGTCGGCGTGATGGCTTCATACGTATCGGCAACCGCCACTTCGCTGTCGAGGTCATGCACCACATCGGCATGGTTGGACGTGAGCGTCTTGTCCTTGCTTGGCTTTCCGCTGATATCTTCCTCGGCGAGGCCGGCGCTCGCCGGCGCGAGCGTGAAGCCTTCGGTCGTGTAGTTGCCCGAATCGTAGTTATCCGAATCATGGGATGCTGCTTCCGCCCAGTCTCCGAGTAATGAATCAAGGTCTGCTCGGGCGGCGGGTGCACCGCATGCGGTGGCAATGATGGCGAGAACGACGGAAAGCGAACGTTTCATGATTGATCCTTGGAGATGTCATCCCGATCTGCGGTCGGAGTACCGTTGTTTGGTATCGACGCATTCCGCGGTATCGCAACGCAACAAATCCCAAGGCGGTCACCCGTTCGCCAACCGATGCAACCAGGGAATCGGCGTAATCGGTACGAGCGGTAATTCCTCGCTATTCGGGGGGCGGCGGGGCGGTCCGTAACGGCGCAGTCGATCGACTTAACGGCGAAAGAGACCGTATTTGGCGATGCAGAACAG
>NZ_JAMQBK010000058.1 GCF_023701485.1 Aporhodopirellula aestuarii | reverse complement strand
ACGCTCAACGCTCAACGCTCGACGCTCGACGCTCGACGCTCGACGCTCGACGCTGGTACGGGGAGGCGGAAGGGGATTTTGTTTTCGTATTGGTGGATGCGGTTTTGGCGGTTTGGTTTCTCTTCCTCGGGTGCTAGGTCCAATGCCTGTTTGGCGTACTTGATTGCGGTTTCAAAGTTGCCTGCCTCTGCATAGCCTGTCGCCAAAACGCTGACGGCCCGCCAATCTTGCCAGCGTGATCGGACGCACATCTTCGTGGCGTTCTCAATGGCTTTGTCCGCGTCACGGAAAGCTGCGTCGGGGCATCCCGCTTGCAATAACGCGAGCGCCGTTCCGGCCTCGGTCACGGATGAGTTCAAGTCGTAGGCGAGCAAGTAATCGTCGATGGCCAGTTGCCATTGTCCGAGTTGCTCGTGAACGCGACCGCGGCAATACGCAGTGAAGTAGTGGTCGGTGAGATGACAGTGAACCTGGTTCAAATCTTGAAACGCTTTCTCGGGAGCAAGCTTCGCCATCAAGGCAAATCCGCGATAGGACAACGCGAGTTGATGACGTTTTGAAAGACGAAGCGCCGTCGTCAAATCGTTGATGGCAGCGTCGTACTCACTCAAGCAAAAATGCGACGCGCCGCGGTGAGCCCAGTAGTCTGCGCAGCCGTCGTCCAAATGAAGAATGCGGTCAAACGCGTCTCGTGCAGCGAGATGGTTCCCGGCAACGAAGAGCTGGACCGCATAACTGTTGAACGCCCACGCGGCGTGCTTTCGTCCGCATAACCAGGGAAGCAGGCGAAAGAGTGCACGAGAATCAAAGACAGGTGCGAGCCGATTTGCGGTGCGCAGTTGGACTCGGTGGAAGACGCGAACGAGTAAACGCCACGCGGCGAACGGCAGAACGACAAATACAAAGAGGGACAGGGCGATGCCGTGCAGGTCCAGTGCCATCAGTACCGCAGCGAAGGCGGTCAACACGACGACGGTCAGGATGTTGAAACGCCACGTCGTGTTCTGCGTGTGCGACATGGCTAGCTCGTCTACAAAAATCCGAGGTGAGTAGATGCTTCCAAAACGATCTTTTAGCTTCTAGCTTGACGCTCGTCGCTCAACCCTCCTCCGGGTCTGGTAGGTTGGTTTGGATCCAGCGGTCGGAGAGGTGGATGTCGGTGGTTTCGAGTTTGCCGGGGCCGAGGTTGTGGTATTTGTGCGGGATATTGGCTGGGCCCATTAACACGTCGCCCGTGTTGGCTTCGATCTTTTGGTCGCCGATCGTGAACAAGGCGCGGCCCGTGCGGACGATGAAGACTTCGTCGTACGGGTGAACGTGCCAGCGCGGGCCTTCGCCGATCTCTTGCGTCGCGTAGAAGAGTACCGTGACACCCGTACCGAGCGTTTTGCCTTCTAAGGCTCCAACCCAAAGATTGGTGTCTGAGCCCCATTGCGAACGAGGAACCCGCTTGGGTTGCCGGCCTTGAGGATCGAGTTCGTCGAAGTCGTAATGTTCCATTGGTCTAGCTGTTGGCTGTTAGCTGTTAGCTTCTAGCTTGGTTTTTGTGTGGAGCCCTCCCCGGCCGCTGGCGCGTCCGACCCTCCCGCACGCGGGAGGGTGAAGGCTTATAGCTAAAAGCTAATCGCTAGCAGCTAATAGCTATTAGCTTGCCGCTTTCTCATCGAATCACTGGGCAGACGTCGAACCATTCTCGTTTTTGCTTGAACATCCATTCGCTGGCTTCGGGTGGACCCCAGAGGCCGGTTTCGTACTGCAACAGCGGTGGAGCCGCGGGGCTGTTCCAGGCTTCGATGATCGGGTCGATGATGCCCCACGCCAGTTCGACTTCGTCGCCCCGGGCGAACAGGCTCGCGTCACCTTGGACGGCGTCGAGAAGCAAGCGTTGGTAGGCGTCGGGGAGTGCGTCGCCACCGATCGAATCTTGGAAATTGAAATCCAGGTGACTCGTTCTCGTCTTCATTCCCGCATCGGGGACTTTGGTTTCGAAGTGCAGTTGGATGCCTTCGGCCGGTTGAACTTGCATCACCAGGCGGTTGCCCATCGGGACCCGCGACTTGTCGCCAAACATCATGTGCGGGACGTTTTTGAACTGGATGACGATCTGCGTCGTGCGGCAGGACATGCCCTTGCCGCTGCGTAGATAAAACGGCACGCCGCGCCAACGCCAGTTATCACAGTACAGTTTGAGGGCGGCGTAGGTGGCCGTCTGGCTGCCCGGTGGCACGCCTTCTTCCTCGAGGTAGCCCTTGTATTGGCCACGGACGGTTTGGGACGCAAAATCGCCCCCGGTCATCTTACGCACCGCGTGTAGCACTTTGACTTTTTCGTCACGAACCATCGTGCCGTCGTACCGCGCCGGTGGTTCCATGGCGGTGATCATCATCAGTTGCAAGATGTGATTTTGGAACATGTCGCGCAGGATACCGCTGGTGTCGTAATACCCGGCTCGCCGGCCGATCACCACTTCTTCGGCAACCGTGATCTGGATGTGATCGACGTAGTTGCGGTTCCAGAGCGGTTCGAAGATCGAGTTGGCGAACCGCAGCGCGAAGATGTTTTGGACGGTCTCTTTGCCGAGGTAGTGGTCGATCCGGTAGATCTGATCTTCGTCGAAGACGTGATGGATTGATGCGTTGAGCTGTTTGGCGGTCTTGAGATCGGTGCCGAACGGTTTTTCGATGATCACGCGGCGGGTACCGTTGTCTTCGCACGCGAGACCGGCGGCACCGAGTTGATCGATCGCGGTGGCATACAGTTGCGGCATGGTCGAGAGGTAATACACCCGGCCGGTCTTTTTGCCGTCTTCGATTTCGGTCAGAAACTCAGCGAGGGTTTGAAACGAGGCGGAGTCTTTGATGTCGCCGCTCTGGTAGAAAACCTTGGGGGCGAACGTATTCCACGAGTCCGCCGTGAACGCTTTGCCGGCAAATTTCTCGGTCGTTTCTCGAAGGCTCGCTCGCCATTCATCGTGCGCAAACGGGCTGCGTGACACGCCGACGATGCGGGTGTTTTCGGGCAGTCGACCCTTGGCGTGAAGTTGGTAGAGCGCTGGGATGAGCTTGCGGCTGGTCAGATCGCCGCTGGCACCGAAGATCACGATCGTGTTGGACATGGAAACGAGCCGGGAAGGGTGTGCAAATGCGAATGGGACGAGGTGACTACTCTAAGACCGATCGCCGCTGAGGACGAGACCCCTGGTGGCGAGCTGGGAGTGTGGGAGCTGGGAGCTGGGAGTGTGGGGCTGGGTGGGGAGCTACTCGAAACGTTCGCGGGTTTTGGTGTAACGCGGGCCGCCCATCCGTCCGATCGTGTGAAGTTTTTCGGGATCGATCCGGTGTTCTTCGTCGAGTACCGATTCGGCAACGTAAATCGACACGATGCGTCCGACGACGAGGTTGGCGCCGCCGGGGCCGACGCCGAGCTGCATCGACGTGAGCAGTTCGCATTCCATCGCCGCGGCCGCGTCGCTGACCCGGGGTGGGGCGACGAGGGACGACGCCGATTTTTGCGTGCCCGCGAGAATGAATTCGTCTTCTCCGGCGGGGACATCGAGTGCGGAGTGTTTCATCTCCTCAAACGATTCTTCGGTGACCACGTTGACGACAAATTGCCCGTTGGCCCGAATGTTGGCGAGCGTGTCTTTGGCGGTGCCGTCAGGCCGGTTGGCGGGGCAGAACATCAGCGTCGGGGGATTGGCACCGACACCGTTGAAGAAACTGAACGGGGCGAGGTTGCAAACGCCGTCGCGGTCAATCGTGGACACCCACGCGATCGGTCGCGGGGTGATGATCGCGGTCATGGCTTCGTAGAGCCGCCGTACCGACAAGTCGCTCGGTTTGATGTCCATGTGAGCTTTCGATTTTTCCGGTGGTTGCCGGTGCTGGGTTGAAAATGGTTCGCAAAGCGGCCCGTGATCGGTTCCAAGCACCAGTTGGTGGACCGGATGCTCGCTAGCTCAGCAAACCGTCGAGCAGACCGGTGCTGTCGCCCATCGACTCGGCCGGCGTGCCCATGCACTCTAGCATCGATAGAAACAGATTGGCCATGGGTTGTTCGTGTTGATAACGCATCACCCGGCCGGTCTCAACCCGACCGCATCCGCCGCCGGCCAGGATCAGTGGCAGGTCGTGGTGGGTGTGTCGGTTTCCGTCGCCCAGTCCGCTGCCGTAGAGCACGAGGGATTGGTCGAGCAGCGTGCCGTGGGCGTCACTGACACTGTCGAGTTGTTCGAGGAAATACCCGAATTGTTCGACGAGGTAGTGGTCGATCTTCCGCAGTTTGGAAACGTTGGCTTCTTGGTTGCGGTGATGGCTGAGCCCGTGGTGGGCATCGTTGACGCCGATCTCTTTATAGGATCGTGTGCCACCGGCGGTGTCGAGCATCAGCGTGGCGACGCGGGTGGTGTCGGTTTGGAATCCGACGACCATGAGGTCGAACATCAACCTCGCGTGTTCGCGGAACGCTTCGACGCGGCCGACCGGGACCTGCAAGTCGGGCATTGCGGCTTCATCTTCGGCCTCGGTGCGTTCGATGCGTCGTTCGATTTCACGGATGCTGGTGAAATATTCGTCGAGTTTGCGTTTGTCGGTTTGGCCGACTTGCCGCATCAGTTTCTCGGCGTCGGCGCGGACGATGTCGAGAATGCTGCGTCGGATCTGACGTTGTTCGCGTTGAGCCGAGGCGTCGCCGCTGCCGAACATGCGTTCGAAAGCAAGCCGCGGGATCGTCTCTTTAGGCATCGGCTGGGTCTCGTTTTTCCACGAGATATTCGACGAGTACGCGCAGCTGTATCCGGAATCGCAACTGCCCGCATTGCGGCTGCCTTGGAGTCCGAGTTCGATCGAGGGCAACGTCGTCTTTCCCGCCAGCGCCGTCGCCGCGACTTGGTCGACCGAGATGCCCAAACGAATGTTGCTGCTCGTCTTGACCGGTCGGGCCGCCGTCAGGAACGTTGAACCGCCGCGGGCGTGGTCACCCGCCCCGTCGTGTTTGCCGCGGCCGTTGTCCAAGGCCAGATTTTCGAGCAAGTTGATTTTGGACTTGACCGATTCGAGCGGTGACAACGTGGCGCTGAGTTGCCAATCTTTGAATGACAACCGCGGTGCACTGCTGTCGGTGATGATGTCGCCGTGTCGGTCGCGTTCGTGGCCCGCAATGATCGGCCGCCAATCCGGCTGGATGACGCCATTGGGCACAAACACGCAGGCCATTCGCACGGGCGCGGCCGACCCATCGCGATCGGATTGTGTGGATGCGAAAACGCTCGATGCGGCGGGCGTCATCGATTCGAGCAGCGGCAAACCGAGCGACATGCCGGCGGCGCGGAGCAACGTTCGTCGAGGCAGCCGATGGACACCGCGGGGACAGGCCGGGGATCGCACGTCGGTGCTGCGGTTGCCTGTTGAGATCATGGCTTTTTTGGCTTTCATGACGACGGTACCTCGGCTTGATGGTTCAGGAACGGGGGACTGAGAATGACCTGCTCGAGCAGATCACGCACACGGAAATGTTCGTCTTGGGTCTTGTCCAAGATCGCTTCGACGAAACACCGATCGCTCGGCCGGAGTTCGCGTCCGATCGCAAAAGTCAGCATCCGGCGGACGGCGGTTTCGGCGAGCGCACGTTCTTCGGTCTCGGCGAGCAACGCCGCGAGTTCGCGCGCACCCTCGAACGAACGACCGCCGGGCAATTCACCCGTCGCGTCGCCGCGTGCGGGATCGTCTTTGGATCGCAGTCGACCGAAGTGGTCGTAGTCTTCCAAACCGAAACCGAGCGAGTCCATCACACGGTGACAGGACGCACATCCGGGGTCGGCACGGTGCAGTTCGAGTTGCTCGCGCAGTGTCGCGTCGGCCGACGCGGTTTGCGTTTCTTCGAGTCCCGGGACTCCCGGTGGGGCTTCCGGGGGCGGGGTGCCGAGAACGTTTTCGAGAATCCACTTTCCGCGTTGGACGGGTGAGTTCCGTGTCGGGTAGCTGGTCACCAGCAACACGCCGGCATGTCCCAGGATTCCTTTTCGGCCACGATCGCCCATGTTGACGGGGACAACGCCGGAGTCATCCGCATCGGATGGAAAATCGACGCCGTACCACTGAGCGAGCGGCCGGCTGATGAAGGTCATGTCACTGGTCAGCAGTTCCGAAATCGGGCGGTTCTCTCGTAAAAGGTACAGGAACAATTGCTCGGTTTCAGACGAAAGCATCGCCGGGGTGATCTCGGCGGACGAGTTTGTTGTGCCCACGCCGATCTCGGTGAACTCGCTCAAGTCCCGCGATTGGAGATTGCCCAGGCCAAACCATTGACGCGCGAACTGGCTGCCGAGCGAATCCGATTTCTTGTCGTTGAGCATCCGGCGGACGTGCCCCATCCGCTTGTCCGGATCCTGGAGTTCGCCGCGTTTGGCGACGTCGAGGAGTTGGTCGTCGGGAAGACTGCTCCACAGGAAAAACGACAACCGGCTGGCCAACTGATTCGATGACAACGGGATCGCATCGCCCGCTGCGGCAAGTTTGCGTTGATGTTCGTCTTCGGGGACTTCGATCCGGAAGAGGAAACGCGGTGAGACCAGGATCGCCGAAATCGCGACACGGATGGCTTCGTAGTAGGTGTCTCCTCGGTCGGTCATCTGTTTAACGACGTTGACGTAAGGAGTGATGTCCTCGTCGGTGACCTCGCCTCGGAACGCCCGACGCATGATCGGACGGAGGCATTTTCTCGCCGCGTCGGCGACGTCGACGTAACGATCGCGACGACGCTCGGGGATGCGGCCGAGGAGCTTCTTTTGTCCCGGCGGCAGGTCTTCGCGAGTCGATGCGTGTGGGCCTTTGACGACAACGCTGAGGAACCGTACCGGGAATCGTTCTTCGTCGATGTCGCGATCAACCTCCAGGACCGAGCCTTTGGGCAATCGTGTCTTTTCGATTTGTGCGTCGTCAATCTCGGTGATCGAGGTCAGCACCGATTGGTCGACTTGCCAATCTTCGTGCTCTTTGAGTTCATCGAGTTGGCTCGCCGGGGTGGTCGATGCGCGGAAGAACAGTCGGTGCGTGCCGGCGTCGAGCGTCATCCGAGTGGATGCGAAGTCTTCCCCGGATCGACCTTCGCGATGTTCGAGTTGAAATATCCCCTGCAGGATCCCGTCGGCGGTGTGCATGGTTGCGAGTACGGCGCCCCGCGATTTCACCCGGGAAGAACCTCGCACTTCGATCGTGTACTGGCCGCGGACGGGGACATCCACGTCGAACCAAGCGAGCCCGTCGGCTTCGACGTAGCGTTGTCCGAATGTGCCCGTGCGGGATTCGCCGAGCACGTACAGGGTGTCTCCGGAGAAGGTTTTTTCAATCCGGGGCAAAGTGTCGGGATCGACGATGATTTGCGAGGTCACCTGTTCGGCGGCCGTCAAGTATTTATCCATCAACATCGTCGACAGTGACAACACGTCAGCGTTGTTGTCGAACCCGCCGCCGACTTCATCGGATGGGAATTGGTCGGCTGGTCGGAGGTCGGTTCCAAAGAGGTCGCGGATCGCGTTGTTGTATTCGGCTCGGTTGAGTCGCCGAGCGGTCGTGCGGCCGGGACGGGGACGCAGATCGCAGGTGGCGTGATAAACCAGTGCATCGAGCCGGTCGGCGAGTTCGCGACGTTCGGCGATCTCCGGAATGGCAGCGTCTTCGGGTGGCATCGCCGCAAATCGGATCATGCTGATCACACGAACAGCCAGATCGCTGTGTCGCTGCACTCCCTCGAGCGTATTGAAGTCGCTCAGATCAACTTCGGCTTCCGCGTAGTCGGAACTGTGACAATCGAGACAGTACGTCTCCAACAGTGGCCAACCGGTGCTGACCCACTGCGATGCGGCGATCTCAGCAGGTGTCTGCGTGGATGCATCGGTCGCGTATGCGGAATCGCTCAGCAGAGCGACCAAGACGACGACGATCATCCGGTATCGCTGCAGTGAAAGAAGCGATCCCGATGCATGAACGTCACAACGTGAAAACGCTGAGGTTGTCATGGGCAGGGCATCCGGGCGGGAACCCGAATCGACGTGGGAGGCGGGGCAGGATCGTCGGGTGGGGAGGCGGGGCAGGATCGTCGGGTGGGGAGGCGGGGGCGGTTCGTTTTTTGGGGTTGGCGAGCGTGACGCTCGATCTTCTCTTCGCGTTACCCGATCCTCTGCACGGGAGGATCGAGCGATACGTTGAGTTTGAAATGGTTACCGCAGAACCACACGGCAACCATTTTGATGTTGTTGATCGATCTCATCTTCCACCGGATCAGGTCGGATTCCAGACGCTGGGTGTTGGCGACTGGGACGCAGGTCCGGGGAAGATTGATTCGATCGAAATTTCGTTTGCCAATCAGTCGGCTGAAACTGCGTCGGCGGGGACGAGGATTTCGCCCATGTCGTTGACGCCAGACTTCAGGTCGATTTCAAAGCGTTGACGTTTCCAATCGGTTGGCTTGCCACCGACTTTGACTTCGTCCAATTTTCCGCCTTCGAAACGTACGGCGAAGGTGATTTCTTTACCGGAAGGCAATCCTTCGATCACAATGTTGCCGTCCTCATCGCTGACGTCGGCAAACGGGTGTTCGAGAACGACCACGTAGGCACGCATCCAAGGGTGGATGTTGCAATCGACTGGAATCGGAGCAGGCTCTTCTTCTTTCAGCGCGATCTCTTTTTCTTGGCCCGAAGGGATCATCAGGTTTTGGGCGGTGTTTTTGATGAAGTTCAGGTTGGCGTTGTGACCGACGGGATCGGGGTTGGTGATCTTGAGCGTGTCACCGGCTTGGGCGATCACGACGTGCGGTTCGAACCGGCATTCGTCGTTGGCCAGCGTGTGCGTTTTGGCTGCCGGGGTGGTCTTTGGCAAATCGTCGCCGCTGGAGCGGGTGTACACGTGTACGATGACGTTCTTGATTCCCTTGTTGCTGGGATTGATCACCAATTTTTCATTGGGGATGTCGTGCTTTCCGCAGAACTCACGGTCTTTGTTCGGGTCGATGTTGCCAACCGCTGGTGGCGTGCCGTCGTAAACGAACCGCATTTTCAACGTCGCGTCCTGAGCGGAAGCCGCGTTGGTCCCGCCGATGATCGCGGACAAGCAACAGGCAGTTGCTAACAGGCGTGTGATTCGACGTGGGGATTGGGTGAGCGCCAAGGGAATTTCTCCAGTTGTAGAAGGGTCGGCCCAAAATCGACTGCTTTCCTGACGCCTGACGTCGATGGAAGAGGGGCCAATTTCGAGACAAAAACGGTTTCGAAGGGTCGGTCGGGAGGGAATTGCGGGGCACATTGGGAACGACGTCCCGCGAGCACTGCAATCGTTTACCAAAAAATGACCCGGTAAGGCCATGTTACAGGGGGGAGGAGCGGCGAGAAACGATTAAATCGCCGCGAACGCGGACGAATCGTCTTATTTGCCGTCCCAAATGGGGTGGGAGTCCGTGCGGCTTTTGACGCACGACGCTGGATATTGTAGACGTTTGCCATAGAATGTCCAATCCGAAGTCTCTTGCTCCCACATTCTGAGGTTGTTCGATGCCCCTGTATGAATACGAATGCGATCGTTGCCATGAAACCAAGGAAATTCTGGTCCGAACACCGGACGAGAAGGCGACCTGCCCGGACTGTGGCAGCGACAAAATCGAGCGATTGCTTAGCGTTCCGGCGGCCCCGTCGATGGGGCGATCGCTGCCGGTGAGCGGTGGTGGCGGGATGCCAGAAAGCTGCGGCCAGCCGCGATGTTGCGGTGGCGGATGCCAGATCTGAGCCCGCAGAGACGACTTAACCGGTAAACTTTACCAGATTCGCTTAACCGTCCTGACCCTTACGCCCGATACCCGTATTGGGCGTTTGCTTTGCGCGGACGCTTCCGACCCGCCCGATCGTGGCGAGTCGGCGTGCAATGGAATGGACCTTGGTTGAATGAACTCTGTGATGAACCAACTATCCGAACGAATGTTCGCGTGCTGTGTGTCTCGCCCGACCAGCGGATCGGCCATCGATTCTTGCGTCGCTCGGGGTGGCATGATGCTCGGATTCCTCCTCGCCGGTTTGGTTTTGGTCCCGGCCACCGCGACGGCGCAGGTTCGTACAAAACGACCTGATCGTGGGACATACAATCCCGTTGGGCCATCGACGCCGCCACCCACCGTTCGCACCCAACCGGTCTCGACGCAGTATGCAGCACCGGAGGCAGCGGAGGACGGTGCCGATGAGAATACCGCGCAAGGTCTGGTTGAGCCGATCTCGCTGAAACCGCTGCCTTCGATGGTGCGGCGCAACACGGCTCGCGTGCACGCGACGTCCGATTCGTCGGAAGCCCATCGCCGGTCAACCACGACGCCGCAACTGCGAGAAGTCAGAAATCCGAAAGCGATCCGGTTGAGCCGTCTCGACTCGAGTGACCGGGCCTTAACCGCGAACGGTTCGGTCGACAGCCCGATCGTCCAACCGGCTTCGTTCGAGGCACCGCACCGAATCGAGACCGCTCCTCGGGTCTTGCACGCTCCCCAAAACCGCCGCGTGATCGGTAGCCAGCTCAATCCATCAGGCATGCGACCCACCGCGAGCCGAGGGCACGGACGCACCACGCTGATTCAACACCAACGTGCCGGTGGCGAGTGGATCGAAGAAAATGTTGTTGGGTCGGGTGCGATGGGTTGGACCGGAGAACATTGGGAAGGCGAGTATGGCGTGAGCTGTGACTCTTGTGGCGGAGCGGGATGCGGCAGCTGCGACGGCCTCTACGGCGGTTGCGATGGCTACTGCGATGACGGATGTGACAGTTGCGGTCACTACGGTCATTACCTTCACCACGCAAACGCGTCGCTATCGTTTGATCCGTGCCGTTGGTTTGCCTCGTTTGAACTGCTGTTGTTGTTCCGCGAAGGTGATCTGATTCCGTCGCTGATCACGACCAGTCCCGAGGGCACACTCGGCGGTGTTGCGGGCGAGTTGCCCGGGGCGACGACGCTCTTTGGCGGCGAAAACTTTTTTAATGAGTTGACCGCAGGTGGCCGTTTGACGCTTGGCACCTGGCTCGACAATCAACAATGTCGCAGCCTCGTGTTTCGGGGATGGACGGCAACGGAATCGAGTGACTCGTTCGCTGCCCGCGAAGCCATCGATAGCGGAGGCATTCTGGCGGTTCCGACCACGACCAATGGCGCCGCCGATGCGATCTTGATCGCCTTTCCCGACTCGACCGAAAACTTCGGCCGCTTCGGTTCGGTGAGTGCCTCGGCGAGCAGCAATGTGTTTGGCGGTGATGTTTCGGTTCGTCAGTTTTGGACCGGCGGATTGGGGACCACGTTCGACGTGTTCTACGGCTATCAATACATGCGGTTGCAAGAAGACTTGCAGTTGTCGACGTCGAGCACCAAGACGCAAGATCCGTTTCCGGATGCGATCGGAACAAACCTGACCACATCGGATTCGTTTGACACGCTCAATGAATTTCATGGCGGACAGCTCGGGATCGCAGGTCGCTACCGCGAAGGTTGCTGGAGTTTCGATTGGCTCGGCAAGGTCGGCTTCGGCCAAGTCCGTCGGAAGGCGGAACTTCGCGGACAGTCGGTGATCACCACAGATATTCCGCCTGCTTCAGTCAGTGATTCGGGATTGCTGATCAGTGACGCCAACAGCGGTACGTATTCGGACAACACCTTCGGTTGGGCTCCTGAGTTCGACATGTCGATCGGATGGCACAAGTACCCACGGTATGACGTCACGTTCGGTTACAACATCATCGCGATGACGGACGCAATCCGGTTGTCGGGAGTGATGGATCCGGACAATACCGTGGACACGCCTCGCAGCACTCCCGTGGACGAGACGTTTGTGTTGCAAGGCATCCATTTCGGTATCCGCCACGTTTATTAATCGGCGATCCGCGGTGGGAGTGCCTGCCGCGATCGCAACCGAATCCCGCGTGACGGAAATGCGACCGCTCTGAAAGTGGGCGGTTTGTTGCGGACGTGCGTTTTTCTAGCGTCGGCGACGCCCGCCGGTAGCGTCTGGCCGGGTTGGAGGCCTCGGTTCCTGAGCGAGGAATCGCCTCGGAAGAGGGCTTTTGACGCTGTTTGGGCCAAAAAACCGTCCCGGAAAGCGGGTTGGTCTATTCTGCCTTCGCACCTTGCCTATTACAGTGTCCTCAGAGCAGGCAGGTGGGATAGATCGGGTGGACTCTCATTGGCCGTTTGGGCAATCGCCCCGGTTGCACGTTGGAACCGTGGCTAGCACCCAATTGGCTGTCGTGCTGACCGACCCCGGCCGACCTGCTGCAACGAATTCAAACCGCCGGTTCATAAGATTGGAAGACGAGAATGCCTCAAGGGAGAATATTGGTCACGGGTGCGACGGGGATGGTGGGCAGTTTGTTAATTGCCCGTGCGTTGCAGGACGGCTATTCGATCCGTGCCATGGTGCGGCCGACGAGCAACCGGGAAGCTTTTGAGGGGCTCGATGTTGAACTGTATGAGGCCGATCTGGCCGACCCAGAGACCTTGCCCGGGGCACTCGAAGGAGTTGATTACGTCGTCAACACGGCGGCCCATGTCGGCGACTGGGGGCCCGCCGAAAAATTCCGCGCGATCAACGTCGTCGCGCTCGAAGCGATGCTGATCGCCGCTCGCAAACAGGCACAACTCAAACGATGGGTGCAGATCAGTTCGCTCGGCGTCTATTCCGCAACTCATCATTACGGAACCGATGAGACGACGCCACCGGATCTCGCTGGCCTCGACGGTTATACGGCAACCAAAGCCGAAGCCGAGGTGTTGCTCAATCGGACGATCAAAGAAGACAACTTTCCCGCCACGATCATTCGCCCCGGTTTCATTTACGGACCCGGCGATCGTCACGTCGTGCCACGCATAATCGAACGTCTCGCCGCCGGCCAAATGAAGTTGATCGGTGACGGCAAGAAGATGCTCAATAATACCTATGCCGGAAACCTCGTCGACGCGATCATGCTTGCTCTCGAGAAGGAAGCGGCGATCGGCGAGACATTCAACATCCGCGACGGACGGCTGGTTTCGCGTGAAGAGTTTGTGGGTGCGATCGCTGATTACATGGGACTGCCGATGCCGAAGAAGGTACCGGAGTGGTTGGCCCGGAGTGCGGTCGGCTTCATCGAAGGGTTTGCAAAAATGCGAGGGGCTACCGAAGCCCCGTTGTTGACCAATGCCCGCATCAAATTCCTGGCGTTGAATCTGGATTTTTCGATCGCGAAGGCGCAAGAAAAACTCGGCTACGAACCGAAGACCGATTTCCGTGACGGCATCAAGATCGCGTTGGACTGGGCGGCAAGTCAAAACTTGATCTCGCCCGCAACCGAGCGAAAGGCTGGGTAGATCGCCAGATGTTACCAATCATTCAGAAAACACTTTTTTCGATTTATTACCCGTACTGCGGTATGGTCAGCCGCATGCTGCCGAGCATCACGCTCGACGGTCGCAAGCTGCGTGTCCTGCCGGGTGTTTATAAACCGCTCGATAGTGAACATCACTTGGTTGATTTCATCGCCGCTGGCAAAAAAGTGTTGGACGTTGGTTGTGGTTCAGGTGTGATCACTTTGTTCGCGGCGCTCAAAAGCGATCACGTCACGGCAGTCGATATCAGTCCGCAGGCGATCGAGAACACGCGGCAAAATTGCGAAACTCACAACGTCAAAAACGTGACGGTCAAACAAAGCGACATGTACGCCGCCGTCGAGGGAGAACTCTTCGATTACATCGTCAGTTATCCGCCATTGTTCGAAGGTTCGTTCGCATCGGATGACAAACAGTGGTGCACGTCGTTGCACTTCGTCGAAGACTTGTTCGGTGGGGCGGCGAAACATTTGCACCCCGATGGCAAATTGGTCGTCCTGCTGCCCCAACGTCTCCTCAACTCACCGATCGACTTGAGTGAAAAGTATGGGCTCCAGTTCGAGTCCGCCGTTCCGCATCACAATCGATCGTTAGCCAACCGCATCCACGCGCTACCGTATCTGCACTTCAACATGAACAACCACGTCGCGACGTTCAGCCGCGCGAAATAACGACCGAGGTCCCTCGTGGTTGAGGCAGCAATCCGGTGGGGCCGGTCAGGCATACCGACTTGCAAACCCGTCCAGCAACCAAACGGGGTTGATCGATGAACCGAGCGGATTCAACGCCGGCTGGAAACACGTTTTTCTTGCCCGCTCTGCCATTCCTGCTAGGGGGTGTTCTGCTCAGTGGTTGGACCGCCATATCGGTCGTTGCTGAAGAGCCGATCGGTCGAGTCGTCGTGTATCCCGCCCCACCCGGCGAAGAAACGAGTTCCGAGTATCAAGTCTCGGTTGACGGTCATGCGGTTCCCGTCTATCTCGCCAAAGTCGCCCCCGCGGACGCGGCCCGGCGTTGGCGGGCGATGGATGACAAAAAAAACTCAGCGAACTTCTACGATACCGCCGCGTTTGCCTCGTTCGATATGCAAGGTACTGTCACCGTGACGGTGACGGTGCCTGAAACCGTGACCTCGGCAAAAATACTGCCAACGTCGGCGGGCATTTCCGCGGAGTTCCATGGCCGATCGATATCGTTCACGCTTTCCTCGCCCGCGAATTTGACGCTGGAGATCAACGGCGAATGGGTTCGGTCGCTGCATCTGTTTGCGAATCCGATCGAAACGGATATTCCCGATCCCGACGATCCAAATGTCATCTTCTATGGCCCGGGCATCCACGAAATCAATCGTTTGGTCGTCCGTGATGGTGAGACATTGTACGTGGCCGGCGGTGCGATCCTGCGTGCGGGGATCGGACCGGAAGAGGAGTATCGCGTGAATCCCGAGACGGGACTCCGCAACTACACGCCTTCGATCGAACTGCGTGGCAAAAACATATCCCTGCGTGGACGTGGCATCATTGATGCCAGTGGGTGCCCCACGCACGCCCGAAATCTCGTCTACGTCAATGGTTCCGACATCACGGTCTCGGGAGTGATTCTGCGAGATTCGAGTACGTGGAACCTGCCGATTCGCCAATCCGATCGAGTTTGGGTGCACCATCTCAAGATAATCGGGTACCGAGCGAATTCTGATGGAGTCGACATCTGCAACAGCCGAGACGTGACGGTCGAAGACTGTTTTATTCGAACTCTCGATGATCTGATCGTGGTGAAGACCGACAAGGGACAGGGAGAAGCAAAACGAATCCTCGCCCAGCGATGTGTGCTGTGGAATCAGGTCGCCCACGCTTTAAGCATCGGGGCCGAAATCAGAGAGAACGTCACCGATGTGTTGTTTACCGATTGCGACGTGATTCACGATCAGGGGCGAGAATGGTCGATGCGGATCTTTCACAGCGACTCGGCCCGTGTCAGTGATGTCAGTTTTGAGGACATTCGAATTGAGGAAGCCCGCAATCTCATCTCGTTATGGATTGGCAAATCGAGATGGAGTCATGATGAGGGTTTCGGACGCATCGAAAATGTGTTTTTCAAGGACATCGAGGCCAAGGGCGATCCGCTGCGGGTGGAACTGGTCGGTGGTGACGCGGACCATCACATTGAAAACGTGTTGTTTCAGAACGTGATCCTCAACGGCAAACCGCTCACCGAAGATCAGTTGAATACGAACGGGTTCGTCGACAACCTGATCCTTCAGCCATAACGAATGTTAACGCACGCAAACAGAAAGCTTCGACTCGGATTTTCTCGTGGTCTGAGGTCCAGAAAACGAGAATCTTGCGACCATTCCACGATATCATTTGGAATGATCTGTTCGACGATGAACGTTCGGCAGCGACAGCGATGCTAGCGTGACGATCGTTTTGTCGGCGAGGATCCCGCCTCCGTTGCCCGCCTCACACCTATCTGGTTTGACGAATGAACCGACTTTTTATGCTCGCCGTTCTCTGTTGCTTGTCCACCTGCGCGACCGCTGCGGATCGACCCAACGTGTTGTTCATCGCGGTTGATGATTTGAATCATTGGCTGACACATTTAGATAGAAACCCGCAAGCGAGAACGCCGAACTTCGATCGGCTCGCCGAACGTGGAGTTACTTTTACCAATGCGCATTGTGCGGTTCCGGCATGCGAGCCGTCACGGTGCGCGCTGATGGGTGGTCGCCGTCCATGGACGACGGGATGTTACTACAACGGCCACGCGTGGAAACAGTATCAGCCGGCGGGCGATGGGTTGAGTGCGCAATTCCTCCGAGCCGGTTATCACGTCGCTGGCGCCGGAAAGATCTATCATTCGATGAAGTATCACCCCAGCGAATGGACGGAATACATGTCCACGAGCGGGTTGAGCAGCAACGGTCCCGGTGTTAAGAAGATGGATGGCTTCCATGACGACGTCACGCATCCGAAGCTCAAGGACGATGATCTGCTCGATTGGCATGCGGTAGATTACTGCATCGAACGAATCGAAAAAGAGAGCGATCAGCCTTTCTTCGTGGCTTGCGGTCTGTACAAGCCGCACCTGCCGTTTGTGGTTCCTCGCAAGTACTACGACGCATTTCCGCTTGAGACGATTGAGCTGCCACCGCATATCGAAAACGACCTCGATGATGTTCCTCCGTCAGGAGTGAAGATGGCGAAGCCCGATGGGGATCATGCCAAGTTGCTCAAAAGCGGTCGTTGGAAAGCGGCCATTCAGTCTTACTTGGCAACCTGTGCCTACACGGACATGAATCTCGGACGATTGCTCGATGCACTCGACGCGAGCCCCAACGCGGACAACACCATCATTTGCTTGTGGAGCGATCACGGTTGGTCATTCGGCGAAAAGGAACACTGGCGAAAGTTTGCTTTGTGGGAGGAAACCACTCGGACGCCGCTGATTTGGGTCGTTCCCGGCGTCACAACACCCGGGACGCGATGCAATCGCCCCGTCGATTTAATGTCTCTCTACCCGACGCTGTGTGAATTGACAGGAATCGCAACACCTAGTCATGTCAGCGGCCACGGCATCACGGAACTGTTGAAAGATCCGAAAGCGGAGTGGCGATTTCCAGCGATCACGACGCATGGCCGTGGCAATCACTCCGTTAAAACGGAAACGCATCGCTACATCCGATACGCTGACGGGGGTGAAGAACTGTACGACGTGCTCCAGGATCCGTACGAATGGAAGAACCTAGCGATGGACCCTTCATTCACTGCGATCAAGGAAGAACTCGCGGCATGGTTACCCGATCAAGAACACCCGATGGCAAAAAAACAAGTCTCGAAATGACTCGCTGAGTTCGTTGAATCGTTGCGAGTCTGGCATGGGGGCGGCGTCGTTTCCGACCCCGTGTGTTGGTCAGGGATTCGGGCGCGAAGGTCACGACTCTTGCGTAGTATCCTGTCAAACGTCGCCTTGTCGTCGTGTTCGAATTCGCCGCCGTGTTCCCGTTACTGGATCGGCTCGTCGGACGGTATGAGAAACGTCGCGAACTGTTGTCGCATTTCTGCGATCCGCTCTGGGGTCCACCACTTCATGAACTTGGTTCGTGAAGATTCCAGTGCGGCGACCTCCCACTGGATCATCTGATTGATCGTTTTCTTGCATCCTTTGGAGTCTTTGCCGGATAGCAGTTTGCGATAGAAGTCGATTGCCGAAGCATGGTCGTTGATGAGGCCGAGCTTATTTTGCAACTTCACAAAAACAGACGTTTGCTTTTGAAGCGTTTTGCCGAATGCCGGTGTCAACAAACCCATTGCATATCGAACCGTCTTGCCCTCGATCCGTAATTCGTGCAACGCTTCGATATCGCTCAGGTCCGATTCCCCGGCGGCGAAAAATCGAGCGACCATCGGTTCGAACCGGTCGTGTGCGAAACGGTCGAAGTTCGGTTCCTTGCCTTTGCCCCGCCACTTCACGCCCTTAACGAGCTTGCAAATCGTCTTGTCAAATTCATCCTGTTTCGCATGGACGTAAGCACGTTTGACAAGACGTTGCGCCTTGATTCGACGTGATTGAATGAATGCCAGCAGATCGTCAACCCCCGGTTCTCGCTGGTCCGCATCGCAGCGCAAGAGACGTTGTTGAAGAATGTCTAAATCGCGAGCGGGGCCGGCAGCTTTTCGAAGTGACCGCAGTTGTTTTTCGACCGAAATGGTCGTTTTGCGAGGCAGCAGCGGCGCGTACAGTTCCAAGGCGGCGTTGGCACGTCTCACGCCCACGCGTAGTTGATGCACGTGCTCAACGTTTTTGTCCGCTCGCTTGGCCGCCTTGGGGGCACATGCCCAGGCCGATTTCAAACGCTGTTGAATGCTTTCCTTGGCGACCAAGCTGACAGGTGAGTCTGCGGAGTCAGTAGGATTGGACGCGCTTGGTTTGAGCGGATTCTTGGACTTGCTCATCGAGTATCTGACTATCGGCGGTTGGCTTGGCTCGTAGTCCAGGGCATGACCGCTAACGCCGAACGCTTGAAATGGAAGGGGAATTCTTAAGCTTAGGTGCAGAACATGCCAAAGCAAGACGAATCGGGGCAATCCGGCAATTCTTAACAATTCAAAATGGTGTTTGGTTAAAAGCAAATTTGCCGGTTGCCTGAACTGGAGGGTTTGCGGGCTATTGCTAACAAAAGTATTAGCGGAACGGCGCGAGCCGTCCGGTTCCACGTCAAGTTCGCGTGCTTTGTCTCACCCTGATTTGCGTGGTGCTTGAACCGGAGGGCTTGCGCCCTACCGCTAGAAAAAGTATTAGCGGAACGGCGCGAGCCGTCCGGTGCCACGTCAAATTCGAGTGCTTTGTCTCACCCTGATTTGCGTGGTGCCTGAACCGGAGGGCTCGCGCCCTACCGCTAGAAAAAGTATTAGCGGAACGGCGCGAGCCGTCCGGTGCCACGTCAAGTTCGAGTGCTTTGTCTCTGCCAGATTTGCGTGGTGCCTGAACCGGAGGGCTCACGCCCTACCGCTAGAAAAAGTATTAGCGGAACGGCGCGAGCCGTCCGGTGCCACGTCAAGTTCGAGTGCTTTGTCTCTTCCAGATTTGCCGGTTGCCTGAACCGGAGGGCTCGCGCCCTATCGCTAGAAAAAGAATTAGCGGAACGGCGCGAGCCGTCCGGTGCCACGTCAAGTTCGAGTGCTTTGTCTCTGCCAAATTTGCGTGGTGCTTGAACCGGAGGGCTTGCGCCCTACCGCTAGAAAAAGTATTAGCGGAACGGCGCGAGCCGTCCGGTGGCACTCCAAATCCTTATGCCGTCACAACACTTGGCCTATCGATTCCGTTGCACAGGCGAATACGGCGTGGCCTCTGTAAAACCATCTTGCCGCATTACGAAATGGGAGACGACAGAGGCTGCCAAACAGCGGAGGTATGTGGTGAGATTGGCAATGTTTTTACGCAAAGTGTCAATTCAGACGAACGGCCGACACGGCTAAGGTATTGGCAGTGGGGCATGCTGCACGTCGCAACTTTCACAACGCGATCGGAGAAATGCTGCGTGACGATGGCGATCATCCATTTGCTATCTCGGAACATGGGACCTGTCGAGTATGAATTCTGAGTCGTTGATCCAACGGTTGCGACATGGCGATCCGGTGATCGGAACGCTGCTCGTGTCAACGTCTCCGCGATGGCCGGATGCGTTGCGCCACAGTGGGTTGGATTTTGTGTTCATCGATACCGAACACATCGCGATCGATCGAACGGAATTGAGTTGGATGTGTCAGACGTATTCCGCGATGGGGCTCGCGCCGCTGGTCCGTATTCCGTCACCAGATCCGTATGCCGCCACGATGGTGCTCGACGGTGGTGCCGCCGGTGTGGTCGCGCCGTACGTTGAATCGGCGAATCAAGTCAAATCGCTGCGTGGAGCGGTCAAGCTGCGTCCGATCCGAGGCGCGAAGTTGGAGCAAATGCTCAACGGCGAACCTGTTGAACCTGGACTGGCCGGCTACGTCCAAGCGGGTGCGAAGACACGATGTTTGGTGATCAACATTGAAAGCGTCGCGGGGATTGACGCCCTCGACGAAATCCTCGCCGTTCCCGAGCTCGACGCCTTGTTGATCGGACCCCATGATTTGTCGTGCAGCCTTGGTGTTCCCGAGCAGTACGACCATCCTCAGTTTTTGTCCGCTTGTGATACGATCTTCACCAAAGCTCGCGCCGCAGGCGTGGGCGCAGGAATTCATTTTTGGGGCGACGTGGATCAACAGGTCGGCTTTCTCAAACGCGGGGCGAACATGCTCATCCATAGCGGAGACATTTCGCTGTTTCAGAAGTATTTGTGTCACGAGGTAGCGGCGATCAAAAAGGCTACGGGGATGTTGGTCCAAGATTCCTCTCAGGAAACGATCCAGGTCTAGAGCTTTATCATCCTTAAAATGAGGGTGAGACCGGACCGCTCACGCCGTTCCTCGACGCTTTTGGGCGGTAGGACACGAGCCCTCCAGTTAACGCAATCCCTTCACTCCAAGTTTGTCAAAACACTGGCTGTTTCGTTTCTCTTTCTTATTGTGTTTTCAATGCACTTGTTTCTATTGATCGCTGGCTCGTTGTTGTTTTCCATTTGCCATTCGTACGCACAGGAGTTGGAGATTCAAAGGAGCGTGATCGCGGAGGGTACCGCCGAATTTGATTGGACACAGGCACGAACCGTTTTCGTGCCGGGCGAGGACGGGTTGTTCCTCACCACGATGTCACAAACGTCCAAAATCGGCTCACATGGTTATCACGATGTCTACATGACGGTCAGTCGAGATGGCGGAAGAACGTGGACGACCCCCGAGGTGGTCCCCGCACTCAAACGTGTTCGCCGAGCGGACGACTATGAGGTCGTCGCGGGCGATATCTGGCCGCATTGGCATGCGGAATCGGGCAAGGTTCTGCTCACCGGAAAAACGTTCCATTTTGCTGGGGGCACCCGAGAAAACTATCTTCGCGAGGAAGTCTTCTACGCCGTCATGGATCCTGAGACGTTGGAGTGCGGCCCACTTCGCACGCTCTCATTGCCTGATGTCGATCATGGTGGATCGCCCTTCGTTGCCCCTAACGCCGGATGTCATCAGGTTGTTCTCTTGCCAAACGGTGATGTCTTGCTGCCGATCCGGTATCAAAAGAACGCACAGCAACGCATTTACACGACGATGGTCGCCCGGTGTGGTTTCGACGGCGAAACATTGACCTACCGCGAACACGGATCCGAGCACACTCTCAACAAGGGACGCGGTCTTTATGAACCGAGCGTCACGTTGTTTCGTGATCAGGCGTTCTTGACCATGCGGGCGGACCACGGAGCATTTGTTTCCCGCAGCGACAACGGGATTCGGTTCACAGCCGAGATCCCGTGGATGTTTGATGACGGCACGCCACTGGGCAGTTACAACACACAACAGCACTGGATGACGGTCGGCGACAAGCTGTATCTCGTTTATACCCGGCCCGGTGCGCAGAACGATCACATCATGCGCCATCGCGCACCATTGTTTGTCGCGGAAGTGGACCCAGAACGATTAGTGGCGATTCGCAGCACCGAACAGGTTTTGGTTCCCGAGAACGCAGCAACGCTTGGCAATTCCGGGGTTTGTCAAATCCACGCAAATGAATCCTGGGTCACGGTCGCCGAAGGGTTGATCCGTCTCGGTGCTCGGAAGGGCGAGAACAATAAGGTTTTCTTGGTCAAGGTGGCGCGGCCGTAGCTGGGTTCCCTTTCCGACACGCCGGTTACGAGGACGGCAGCGAAGATTGAGCTCGTCTGCAGATAGTCCGATCGGATGCGGTTGGCAGGGGTACGGACCGCCACTGCCGAAAACGCTGGTTGAATGCGTTGATGTAATATGTACTCTTTGCCAGTTGGTACATGTTTCTCGCGATAGATCGGCTAACCCATGGATCGGATCAGTTCCACTTCAATTTTCCCTTCGCAAGCATTTCAAAAGGGTGTCCGCGGATTTCTCGCGACGACGAACAAGTGGTTGATCGTGGCCGTGTCGGGGGTGGTGCTCGTTCCGTTGGTCCTTACCGGACTGATCTGTTTCGCCTTGCCAATGATGGGGTTTCTCGCCCTGCTGTACAACGCTTATGAGATTCGCTTCCAAAATCCGGTCAGCGACGTTTGGATCGACGGTGACTATCTGATAATGGAGCGTCGAGATGAGACCGATCGAATCCATTTGGCGAATGTTCGATCGTTGAAACTGTCGACTTACAACAATCCCCCGTACTGCGTGATGGTGTTGGACGTTCCGAGTCGCTGGGGTGAGACGGTGACATGGTTTCCCAGTCGGCTGTCGTCGTTCGGCGAAATCACGACCCTGATTGCTGAATTACACAAGCGAATCGATCAGGCACGTCAGGTACCGCCCAAATCGTAGCCACACCGCCCATCGTCAGTCGGATTGTGAATCGTCGAGTGAGCGGAGCAGCACAGCGATTTCGTGTTGGTCGGATTCATTAGCCACCACGATCAGTCGAGTTCCGATTGCCGTGAGGTTGACGCGGGGCGGATCATGGACTTCGCCGGTGCTTGCTTGCGAAATTGTGTCCTTAATCGCTTCGATAATGTCGTCGGTGGTGCCGAGATTGGAGGCCTTGAGCAGTCTCGCGATGTCGTAGACACGCCGCAACATGCGATTGCGGGCTTCGTCGATTGTCGTGATTCGGATTCGATCGTTCTCGACATAGAAGCCCAGCCCCTGCGGCGTGAGAATCTCATTAAGAGTCGAGCGAATCGTCAGATCGTCTGCGGAAAAGTCGATCAACAAATCAAGATCGATACCCTTCTTCTCGATCGATTGCCTGTCAATCACCATGCTGATGTCGAAGTCAAACTCGATGTATGACAACCCTTCTTGCAACGGGACTTCGATAAAGTCGTAAGAACTGAGGTGATTCAACTGAACGAGGAGGTCTCGCGTCGTCGTGTGCTGGCGTTGTGTGACGATCGGCCAAGGGTCGGTGGGACGATTTTCGAGTCCGGTTTGATACGCGGCTTCTCTGCTTACCCTTCGTACGACACGTACGGCTTGCTCGGCCATCGATTGGCTCTCCGGCTGTTTTGCCACGCGAGTTAACGACAACAACAGTGGATTGGAATTGTCGAGGCGTCCACTTGAGGCGAGCACAAGGTCCCGCGATAGATCTGGTTCGCTTTCGAGCAGATCCAGGATCGCTTGTCGGGAATCGGTTGTGGACGGTTTTCGTATCTGGTTAGCGAGCCAATGATTGAGTAATTGCCGATTTTCGGCCGTTCGATCTTCGAAATCAAATCCTCGGCGCTGGTCGGCCCGTAGCTGATGGAGTTCTTCCTCGAGTGCGGCGCGGGAATCGGCGAGTTCGGCAAAGTGTTCTCGCTGCGAGTCGAGTACGGCTTCATGGTATGCGTTGCGAGTCGCCATCTCGTTCTCAATCTTTTCGAGCTCAGCCAGAAGCTTTTCTGCGTGATGAATCATTCGTGAAATCGTTTGGCCGTTCGGCCGTTGGATTGCGTCCTGTGCACTTTGTTTGAAGTCGGAACGTCGCGAAATTTGTTTCTCCTCCAGCGTTTTCATCGCATCCGAGGTTGTGGCATCTGGACTGCCATCGGTTGCGTCGTTGTTAACAGGTGAGGACGGTTCGGCGGCAGGCGATGCAAACGGGTCCGCGGATGCTGCAGAGGAACTCGGGATACCAAACGGATCGTCGTCAGCGTAAAGGGGGACAGCGATTCCTATGTTCACTAGGGTGAGGCTGCCCACGCACCCAAAGACTGCGACCCAAGCGAAGGATACAGCGCGTTCGAAAATCGTGTTTCGATTCGAGACCATTGGTGTGCGAATCATGGCATGACCCATTAATTGGTGTGGGGGAAATTGCGTGTCTAAAGCGGCTTACCGAATTTTAATAGAACCTTTCGCAGGCTGCATTCGCTGCTTCTGATTGGCCCGATTCGGTTGGTTTGAATCGGCTCAGGAATAGCCGGGGAATCTGCGGACGTGAGTTGACGCAGCATTTGTGTCTGTTTGGCGGATGTTTCGGAGCGATAGCGATTAACAGTGGCACAGCGGAATGAAGGCCGAATGCCGTTCCGTTTTTACTACCCACTGAAATGAAGACCGAACCTGATGATGAAAATTCGACGAATTGTGTGCTGTTGCATGGCTCTCTCTTTGGCACCAGTGTCGCTGGCGCAGGCGGACTCGCCGAGTCCGATGCAAGCGGCGTCAAGCAAGCTTGCCAATGGTACCCAAGCGAAAGACTTCCAATTACACGCCGTTGCCGGTGAGCTTTCAGGTGACGTGCGGTTGAGCGATGTGACCGGTGACGGTCCGGTGGTAGTCGTCGTGTTGCGGGGTTATCCGACCAAGCAATGCCCGGCATGCACCGCTCAAGTCGGCGACCTGATTAAGCACGCGGACCAATTCGCGGCAAAGAACGCTCGGCTCTTGTTGATCTATCCCGGTGATGCGTCGCAGCTGGGCATGCACGCGGAAGATTTCTTACATGGAACGAAACTCCCCGCTCCACTAACCATGTTGCTCGACCCCGGTTATCAGTTCACGACCGCCTACGGGCTGCGTTGGAATGCGCCGCGAGAAACAGCGTATCCCTCGACCTTCATCGTTGACAAGGCAGGCAAGATCACGTTCGCCAACGTCAGCAGCACGCATGGCGGTCGCGTCAAGTCAGCCGAAATCTTGGCCGCGTTGTAGACCGTGTGCCTGGTCGGCGGCGTCTCGTGTTTTACTGAGACGCCGCCGAGCCGGTGAATCGAATGTTGCTCACGCTCGACGGCATCTCGACCGTCGGGTTTTGTGCCTTCCCGGTGATCTTTCGCACATGCGTCTGCACAAACAGCACCATTTCATTAAACGTCAGTTCGCCGTCGCGGTTATAGTCCGCTTGTGGTGAACTCAGGAATTCGAGGATCGCTTTGGTGAACGCTCCGTGGTTCCAACTTGGCGATTCAAAACTGCTTTCTTCCGCCAAACAAGACGCGAACACCACGTGCCCTCGGCCGCGCCAGATATCCGTGCCGCTTTGCGGATGCGAACGAACCCGCGAGTCACTGACGAATCCGCCGGCGTGACAGGTATCGGTGAACAAGATCGTGTTGGTCGGAATTTTGCTTAGGAACGAATCCAATTCCGCGTCGGAGATGGCCGTTGAAATGAGCCGATCGATGTCGAGTTCGTGACCGGCGAAATACCATTCGTCGTAGTCATCGAATAATCCGTGGCCAGCCAAGTACACAATCACGGTGTCATTGGGCGCGATGGACTGGGATAGCAGCCACGCAAAGCCGTCTTGCCGGATCGTTTGGCTTGTCGCGGTCTCGTCCGTCAACACCTTCTTGATCGTTTGCGAATACGCGGATGACTTCAAGTTTTCCCAAGCGGAGGCAAACGCCTCGGCGTCCGATCGGGCGTAGCCCAAGCGAAACTCGTCATTTTGATAGTTCGAGATTCCAATCGCTAACAGGAACAGTCGGCCTTGTTCGGCGTTTGTTGATATGCCACCACGTATCGTGCAGTTGACGGTCTGGCTGCCGCGTGTTTGGTTGGAACTGTTTAACGACAATTGAATTTCGTGTTCGCCAGCAGGCAGATCAATGGATTGCTCGTACCAGACCTCGACGCCATCGGAGGTCACACGTCGCGACGTTTGCCGCGGCCGACCGGGAACGGAGTGCCCGTCGACTCGATAGCGCACTTGGCTGAATACCGAATCGGCGGTGCCCCGGACGCGCGAGACCACGGTCAGTTTGGGATCGTCGCTGACAAAGTTCGGAACCGGAGAAAGGATATCGATCTTCGGCGGCAACCGTTTCGTCAATTCGTTGCGTGTCACGTCTGCGAGGGCGGGAGCGACTTCGAACCCGACCACTTCTTCGGCGACCTGGTTGAGTGCCGTCGCCGTGTCGCTGTTACGAATCGCATAACGTACCGCTTTGGGCTGATAATATTGTTTTTGAAACTGCCCGAGGGGATAGAAGCGTGCCGTTTGGTGCCGGGCGTTGTTGATGTGCCAACCGACGAATTGACCACCTTGGCTCGAAGATTCGTAATAACCCTCTGGCGTCCAAATCACTCGTTCGTTGTCGCGGGTCAACAACGCGCTGGCCAATGGTAAGACCATGTCCGGTGCGTCCGCCAAACGAACATTGACGGTAAAGCGTGAACGCTGCGATGGCACCCGATCGGCCCCCCTGAGCAACTCGATGCGGACTGATTGGCCGGGCCGATACTGTCCCGATTGAATTTTTCGGATGCGTTCGTAGAACGATCCATCATCGAAACGCAGCAAAGTATCTTCGGCGCGGATCCCTGCTGCATACCCACGGCTCGCAGGGGGAACATCGCTGACGCCGGTGCCGTCGGTGGCAAAGTCAATGTCGCCGAGTGTCCGTGCCGCGCGGATAGGCCAAATCCTTAACGTGCCATCGAGCGAACTGCTGACGAGTTTTTGCCGATCAGGCGAAATGTCGAGGCTGGTGATCTTGGCCGTGTGCCCCATGAATTCTTTGGTGATCCGAAGTGCCACGCGGCCGTTGGGCAGGATTTCAATGTTCGCTTCGATCAATTTTCCGGCGTCGGTTCCGATCAGACAGGTGTTGCCTCGTCCGTTGTCGCTCGGGTCGATGAATTGCATGCACGTTGGATTACCAAATTTCAATTTGGGGATGCGTATGCGGAGATTGCGAAACTGCGTCGAGACCGCCGGATCCACCCAAGGGTCGAGCACGTATCGTCGCGAAGTATCGTTGGTCTCTCGCGCGTAGAGTATCCATTCATTGGGCGTCTTTGTTGAATTCTCGTCGGATGTCTTGAGTATCATCAGCTCGATCTCGCCGAGCCTGTCGTGCGTCGCCGTTGGCCGAATCGGCCGGTCTTCGATCGCACTCGCTTCGCGTGACGTGAGCTTGCTGACTTGAAAATTGGTCAAGTCCATTTGTTGGTCGACGCCGCCATATCGATTGAAATTCCATCGACCTTCGGGATAGTTCGTGTCGCTGAACTGTAGTTTTTGACCATCGCCGGACCAACGCACATTCCACAGTGACTGCGTGACCGGACGCACGATGGGATGCAACAGTTTGCCGGTTTGGGGATCCCAGACGTGAATCTCGCCGAGTGAATCGGCGCTGGCAACCTTGTTACATTTCTCGTTCCAGGTGACCGCCGTTGTTTCATAGCGGTGTTCGTGAATCGCGATGTCATCGCCATCGGCGTCAAACGATGCGGCAAAGAATTTCTTCTTGACTCCGGTTCCGATCAGGACGAGATGAGGTTCCAAACGCGCTTTCGACGAGTCCACGGTGATCAAGTCTTTGTGAGACCGCCATTTGCCAAACGGACCGCGGCAATTGTTGTGCTTGTTGTGTAACGCTCGGACCGACGCGGGAATCTGGTTGAGCGTCGGCAGCACACGTCGCTCGTTAATCGAAACGACGTCCACCGATCTGCCGACGAAATTAAAACCCAGGTAACGTTCGTCGGGTGTGAAAGTAAAGAAGTCTTCCGGAACACTCAGGTCACTTGGTCGCAACGTCCTGCCCCAGCCGACCTTAAACTCGATCTGCCAATCACCCACACCTCCCCGCCTACGGTAGAACACGATATTGCCGTCACATCCCCATGTGGCCAACCATCGGCCTGAGTTTGAAAACGTGACCCCTCGCGTGCATCCGGTATGGCCGGCGATCAGTTGCTTGATCGTGTCGGGTTGTTTCAAGTCGTAAACCCGGGTCGATCCGAATTGGCTGTTGTCGGACACGCCGACGATCAAGTGTTGATTGTCCGGGGCGAAGGTGAGCGAATCGATGTACCCGATGTGAAATCCATCGGGCTCTTGATATCCACGCAGTGCGGCATGCATTTGGCCGGTCTGCAGGTTCCAAATTCGCACCGTTTTATCGGCAACGCCCGCGAGCCATTTGCCGTTGTCGCTCAGTGCCACGCGTCCGATCCGACCCGAGAATCCTTTGGCGTCTAAAACCAGGTGAGGCCGTTGATTGGGAGGCGATGAAAAGTTGGCGTCGATGAAATCTTCCGCGTCGCAGAGGCAAACGACGAGCGACGCAGTGACCATGGCTGTCCAAAGGAGAACGCATCGAACTTGATCCGTGATAATCGGCGTCTTTGCCAAAACAGCAGAAGCGGACGTGTTTGACTTCATGACAACTCCGATTTTTGGCACTGCACGGCGAAATGGTGCGGACAATTGTGAAGAGTGATTACGACGGGTTGGCTGAGAGCGAATTGCCGGCTCCATCGCTGATAGTCCCCGAGCGTCGGGCGGATTCCGAGGTCGGGACCGCGGGGCGTCTCGCGATCGGGACGCCAGTGCAAGAACGCCAGCACGCCTCCAGGAACGATCCGAGGCAAAATTCGACGAATCAGTTCCTCAGGTTCTTCCAAGTGCATGATGTGAAACAACACGACGGCGTCATAATCTCGACATCGATCCGGTAAGTCATCCGCAACGAAATTCCCCTGAAAGACAGATGCATTTTTTAGATCCCGAGCGGACAATCTTTTCCTCGTTCGAGCAACCATTTCCGGGTCGATGTCGACGGTGTCCACCTCGCCTGCAAACCGCTGCGCTAATTCGACGGTGAACGTTCCGTATCCGCAGCCGAGTTCAAGCAGCCGGGACGTTTTTGTGGAGTCTCGGAGAAAAGGAAAACCATCGAGAGCACCAGCAGGATCAAAGAGAGACTCCCAGTAAGCCTCATCGGGCATGCCACTGTCTCGAACTCGCATGGATGGTTGCTCTCCCTGACGAAGTCGCTCGGTTTCTGAATGCCCCAACAGCCAGCCGTTTTCCGCGTCCGCGTTGAGTCAGGCGGAAGAGAAACGACGCTGCCCCTCGACCGTGAAAGGAATGGGTGGTTTTGCTCTACTCCTGCGATTGTAGCGGAGCCGAACATGTGACGCATCATCGCAAAGGAGGCCACCGTGCGATTCCACTTTCAGCCCGATGTATGAGACGACTGCAAAGCGAAACTACGCAGGGCGCGGAGTCAACTGACAGCGCATCCGAGGAAGATGCGCCCGCCGGTCGTTCCGGTTATTTGGATCGATTCGGCAAGTACTGTGCTATTAACTGTATCGTACGAATTGGTCGATTGGGCTGGTAGGGACATGACCATTGTAGGCGCAGTCGTCGAGGCTGAGGTCTTGCCGACCGCCACGCCAACACGCAAAGGAAGTCAGGGGCCAAGGATGGCGCTACTAAGACAATCGACGACGAATGCATTGTTGACTGTATCGGTTGTGATGATCGTAGTGGTCGGGTGCCAATCGCCACAGCCTTGTTGCGACCCACAATTCGTGTCCAGCGAGCTGGGTTGGAGAACGCATGCGCAACCCGAGCGAGTTTGTCCGGGGCGTGAAGTGATCCCAGCGGGAGTTGTTTTGGAGGACGGCCTCAGCGAAGACGAAGCGGTGCAGATATCGCTCGTGAACAACTCCGCGTTTCAGGCCACGATCGCTCAGCTCGGTATGGCACATGGCGATGCGGTGCAGGCGAGTTTGCTGGCGAACCCTCAATTCCTGACTTACTTTCCGACCTCTTCCAAAGAAGGTCAGTACACACTGTTTGCACCGATCGAGTCGTACCTATTGCGGCCGACTCGAGTGAAAGTCGCCAATCGCGAGTACCGCCGCGTCGGTGAGCAATTGGTGCAAAATGGTCTCGACTTGGCTCGCAACGTGCGAGTTGCCTATGCCGACTTGGCCGTCGCGAGCCAGCAGGCGGCACTCGCCAATGAAGCCCTGCAAATTCGCGAGAGCATTGCGGAACTCACGCAGAAACGTCTTGAAGATGGTGACATCAGCGAACTGGAGACGATTGCCGCCAAAGTGGATCGACTCAATGCCAAGGCAGCAACCGGTTTGCAAGCCAATGCCGTCGCGATTGCGGAAGCACGGCTCGCCTCGCTGATCGGGTTGACGAACTTGGACGCGCCTTTGATTCCATTGCCCATCGAAACTCCAGTAGTGCCTACGCTCGACGAAACGTTGCTGATCTCGCAAGCACTGGCGTGTCGGCCCGATTACGCGGCGGCAAAATGGGCCGTCGCGGCGGCGTCTCAGCGTTCGCGGTTGTCTCGTTGGCTGTTTCTGCGGATGGATGGCGTGTTGGACGTGCGCAGCAACCCGGGGCGGACGGGGGGCGGGATGCGTTTGGATATCCCAATCTTCAATCGCAATCAGGGAGGCGTGATTCGCGCCGATTGGGAAGTTAATGCCGCCATGCACGCTCGCGATGCGATCCACGACCAGATCGTCGCCGACGTCCGGACGGCGGTTCGTCAATTGCAACAAGCCAGCGAGAATCTCCAAATCCTCGAACAAGATGTCGCGCCGACGCTCGTCGAAGCGTTAGAGATCTCGCGTAAGGGGTTCGCTGACGGAGGAACGGAGTATCTGCTCGTCTTACAGACCACGACTCAGTATTTGGACGCCAGAGCACGCATTTTGGATCAAAAGGCAGCTTGCGCGCGGGCCTTAGCCGAGTTGGAACGGGCCGTGGGATGCCACCTCGAAACCGGTGGCGTGGACGTCGAGCAAATCTTGGCTGTGACTGATTCTGAACTTGCGTCGATTGAGGTAGAGAAACTCGACCCATAAGAACGCGACGTTGGCTGGGCGAGGATTGGGAGCATTGATAACGGTGCTCTGCATTTTCACTTTTGGCTCGATGGGAAAACCGACGTCGGGATTCTGGGGCGGGTTTTTGAACTAAGGTGTTAGTACTATCATGCGGCCCCTGACCGCACTTTTTCAAGGCGAACCGTTGTTAACCCCATTGAGACTGGCCACCGCATCGATCCTGCTCTTAACGGTGCTGGTCGGCTGCGACCGAAAATCCGAGAAGTCCAAGCCGGAATCTGTCAAACCGGCCAAGGTCGAACGGCTGCCCGTCGAAACCGAGTTGGCCAAAATTACGTTGACCGAAGATGCCAACCGGCGACTGGGCATCACGACCGTCGCGGTTGCAGAACGGGAGGTGATTCAACGCCGAACGTTGGGCGGACAGGCGGTGATTCCATCGGGAAGGACGATCCTCGTCTCGGCTCCATTGGCGGGAATCGTGACGCGTGCGGATGATCGTTCGTTGCCAGCCCCAGGAACGAAGGTCGCCGCGAACCAGCCTTTGTTTTCGCTCCGACCGCTATTGTCGGCTGAACGCGACGTACCGACACCGGCCGAACAGGTGCAACTGGTCGGTGCACGCGCTAATCTGATGGCGGCGCAAACTGTCGCGGCGGGGGATGTGGATCGTGGTAAGGCGGAAGTTGAGGGGGCCAAGATCGCATTCGATCGGGCGACGCAGCTGCTCGCCGATCGTGCCGGTGCTCGCCGCGCCGTCGATGATGCCGAGGCGACGCTAAACATTGCAAAATCAAATTTGGCTGCGGCCCAAGAGCGTGAGAAGCAACTGGCCGGACTGGTGAAAATGCTGGAGGTGAAATCTCCCGACGGCGAAGCCACGGCGCTTCCCATGTCGACGCCAATTAGTGGTTTGATCAATCGTATCGAAATCAGCGAAGGCCAGACTGTCGCCGCCGGCGCCGTGATGTTCGAAGTCATCAATACGGACACGATTTGGATTCGCGTTCCGGTTTTTGTCGATCTGCTTCCGATCATCCAAGTCGATCAATCGGCGAAGCTCGTGTCGTTGTCCGGTAACGCGTTTGGTCAATCCGTGACGGCCAAACCGATTGCGGCTCCACCGACCGCCGACGCGTTGTCGTCATCGGCCGATCTGTACTACGAAGTCGACAATCGCGAGCTTGGTCTGCGTCCCGGACAACGGATTGGTGTCGAACTCCCGACTTCAAAAGCAGGCGCGTCGTTGGTGGTTCCGAACGGCTCGATTGTGATCGATATCTACGGAAACACCTGGGTGTATATGGTAACAGGCGAGCGGGAATACACTCGCAGTCGCGTCAGCGTTCGGTTTGTCGACGGTGATGAGGCAATTCTTGCGGCGGGGCCAGAGGTGGGAACACAGGTTGTTGTCGATGGCGCCGCCGAACTGTTCGGTACCGAGTTCGGAGCCGGTAAGTGAACTGGCTGATCAAAACCTCGTTGCAATTCCGATTGCTCGTATTCGTGTTGGCCATCGCGTTAATCATCGTGGGTGTTCGTACGTCCGATTCGGTGCCGTTGGATGTGTTCCCCGAGTTTGCTCCGCCGCTGGTCGAGATTCAAACCGAAGCCCCTGGCATTTCGACAGAGGACGTTGAGAGTCTGATCACGGTTCCGATCGAGAACGCGGTAAACGGAATCCCGTTTGTGCAAACGGTGCGATCGAAGTCCGTGCTCGGACTGTCGAGTGTGCGATTAATCTTTGAGCCGGATACCGATCTACTCATCGCCCGGCAATTGGTGCAAGAAAGATTGGCACTCGCTGCGCGAACATTACCGATGGTCGCTCGACCGCCCGTGATTCTGCCACCGCTATCGTCACTGAGTCGTTGTTTGAAGATCGGGTTGTGGTCCGACACCCAGTCGCAAATGGACATGACCGTATTGACGAAATGGACGATTCGTCCGCGGCTCATGTCCATTGCCGGTGTCGCTAACGTCGCCGTCTGGGGCGAAAAAGAGCCGCAATTGCAAGTCGTCGTTGACCCCGACCGATTGCGAGCGAACAGTCTCTCGCTCGATGCGATCCTGCAAACCGTACGCGACGCGACCGCGGTGGGAGCGGGTGGGTTTGTCGATACGGCTAATCAGCGATTGGCACTCCGCCATGTTCCCGCCGTTTACACACCCGAGCAACTCGGCGAGATTGTTGTCGGTTTCCGGGCTCCCGCGTCGGCGGTGACTGGGCAAGCGGTCGTTTCAACACCGATGCGATTAAAGGACGTTGCGGAGGTTACCTACGATTACGCGCCACCGATCGGCGATGCGATCATCAACAGTCGGCTGGGGTTGCTGTTGATTGTCGAAAAGCAGCCCTGGGCCAACACGCTCGATGTGACGCGAAACGTCGAAAAGGCGATGGCGGAGCTGAAACCTGCGCTGGGCGCTGTCGAGTATGACACCACCGTGTTCCGCCCGGCGACGTTTATCGAGCGGGCCTTGACCAACCTCAGTCACTCGATGCTTTTCGGTTGCGTTCTGGTTGTGATCGTGTTGCTGTTGTTCCTATTTGATTGGCGGTGTGCCATCATCAGCGCAACCGCAATCCCTCTTTCGTTGCTCGCCGCCGTCATGGTGTTGTACTACCGCGGCGGCACCGTCAACACGATGGTACTGGCCGGGTTGGTGATCGCGTTAGGTGAAGTGGTCGACGATGCAATCATCGACGTTGAAAACATCATGCGTCGATTGCGACTTAATGCGAAGTTGGAAAAACCACGCAGCAACTTTGCCGTCGTGCTCTCAGCGTCAATGGAGGTCCGCAGCGCCGTGGTCTACGCGACCGTGATTGTCGTCCTCGCGTTCCTGCCCGTGTTCTTTCTGACCGGTCTCGCCGGTGCATTCTTTCGTCCGTTGGCGGCCGCGTACATTCTGGCCATCCTTGCGTCCTTGTTCGTTGCGTTGACCGTAACACCAGCAATGTCGCTGATCCTGCTGCCCAAGTCTGCCGGGCGTCGCAGCACCGATGGTCCGTTGGTCCGGTTGTTCAAGCGAATCTACCGTGCCGCGTTGGGCTTTGCGCTGCGGATCAAATGGGGAACGATCGCTGTCACGTTGGTTTTGTTCGGATGTTTGGTGTCGACGATTCCGATGCTCGGCGAGCAGCTAATGCCCAAGTTCCGCGAGACTGACTTTTTGATGCACTGGGTTGAGAAGCCCGGCATCGGTATCGACGCGATGAACCGGATTACCATTCGAGCCAGTGATGAATTGATGGCGGTCGATGGTGTCCGCAATTTCGGATCGCACATCGGACGGGCCACAGTTGCCGACGAAGTCGTCGGCCCGAACTTCACAGAGCTTTGGATCAGCATCGACGATGACAAAGATTACGACGCCACGGTTGCCGAAGTCCAAGAGATCGTCGATGGCTACCCCGGTCTCTATCGGGACTTGTTGACGTATCTGACGGAGCGAATCAAAGAGGTCCTGACCGGGACGAGTGCCTCGATCGTCGTGCGTGTCTACGGCCCCGATTTGGAGCAGTTGCGTTCAACTGCCAAGGATATCGAATCGGTCATCAAGACGATCGAAGGTGTGACGACGTTGAAAGTGGAACCGCAGGTGTTGGTGCCGCAAATTGCGATCGACATGAAAGTGGAGTCTGCGTCTCAATTTGGCCTCACTCCCGGTATGTTGATGCAAAACGTAACGACTCTGGTCAATGGAATGCAAGTTGGCGAGATGTATCGCGACCAAGCGATCTTTCCCGTCGTCGTTCGCGGTGATGCCAAGCTAAGAACGGATTTGGCGACGCTCAGCGATCTGATGATCGACACACCCTCGGGAGCTCAGGTGCCGTTATCAAGTGTCGCCAGTTTGACGATCGTACCCGCACCAAACGTGATCCAGCGTGAAGGTGCCTCACGGCGACTCGACGTGACATGCAACGTGGACGGTCGCGACCTCGCATCGGTCGCCAATGACATCGAGGCCGCCGTACTCGCCAACGTGAACTTCACGACCGGATATCACCCAGAATTTTTGGGTGAATACGCCGAAGCGAAAGCCTCCCGTCAGCGGTTGTTGCTGTTGTCGCTCGGATCGATCCTCGCAATCACCATTATCCTTTACATCGACTTTGAAAGTTGGCGTTTGGTGTTGTTGATCTTGCTCGCTTTGCCACTGGCACTGGCCAGCGGACTTTTGGGCGTCTTCGCCGGTGGCGGCATCATCTCGCTCGGTTCGCTTGTCGGCTTCGTCACCGTCTTGGGAATCGCCGCACGCAACGCGATCATGCTGATCAGTCACTACCGTCATCTCGCCGAAGAGGAGCCTCACATTACCCCGCGAGAATTGATCGTCCGAGGAGCTGAGGAGCGTTTAGCACCGATTTTGATGACAGCACTGACCACCGGCCTCGCGCTAGTACCGCTGATCTACACCGGCGAACTCCCCGGCCAAGAGATCGAGTATCCGATGGCGTTGGTGATCTTGACAGGCCTCGCCGGTGCGACGATCGTGAACCTATTGGTGCTTCCCGTGCTATACAGTTCGCTGGCCCCCAAAGCCGCGACAACACCGCAGCCACGCTGAAAGTTCATGCATTAATCAACGATGTCAGTGGCTTGTTCTTGGCAGTCGGACGGTTGGCTCACCAAGTGTTTGATGACAAACGCGTTTTCACTTTGCCCGTGTTAGGTCATGCAGCAATCCAATCCAATCCATACCAAGCTTCAGACACGGACGCGATTTCGGTTGAGGAATCATTGCCAAGTTCTCGCGTGCGTTGGGCGCTAATCGGTTTCTTATTGGGGGCCGGGATGCCGGTTGGGTTTGGAATTTACTCCTTGCATCAGGAGAGTCTCTACGCGGCGTCGCTTGGACCCGACGAGGCCGCGTGTGGCATGGCGGCCCTCGGCTCAATTGTCATGATCTTCATTGGCGGACCGTTTTGCGGGGTGATTGGCGGTTGCACGGGATGGCTTGCGGCCGTTGTGCGAAATTCAACTCGGGCAGCGTCTGCTTTGCGTCAAACGAATGCGTAAAGAAGGTGGCAGTCCGCTTGCGAACCATCTCCGTTTGTCAAACGGCTGTAAGGTAAGATGGGCAGCTTCCGCTGTTGAACGCGACTAGGAACACTTAGCGAACCCGTGTCCCGTTCGCTTTTGTTATTGCGTCTCTGAAAGGATTCCCTCGCTCCGATGACGTCTGTCCGCTATCGCCATCCGTTAATTCGGCCAATCTTTCTCGCCTTTCTGGTGCTAGGTCCCTACGCCGTATTGGCTTACATGGTATTGATGCCGGCCTTGTTGATGCTGCGTTCGGCATGGCAGAAGCAGCCCAAACTTCGATGGCGGGCTGGCGTGGTCGCGTCCGTGATCTTGGCAGTCATGGTCGCCTTCCCTTCCTCACCCATTTTCATTGGTTACGATCGTCCTATCGACGCGTCTCGGTTTGGCAATGCAACCGGTTATTGGGGGATCGTTGCGTGGCAACTCCCGTTTCTAAACATCTCGCTCATTACAGCCACCGCCTTGTTTCCACTGACCGCCTTCGCGGCATACGACACGAAAACTCAGAGGAAATACTCGGGACGGAAACTGACGGGGTGAGGCTGCATGTTTTCCGTGGATCGATGTATGTAATGCACTTCGTTCGAGGCGATTGAACAACAAGACAAGCGAACGCGGAGGGACGTCGATTGGTTGACTGCGGGATTTCAAATGTAGCGAAACGCCTAAAACAACAGCCCGCAAGCCGTCCGGTAACGCGAGACCGGTCGGCTTGCGCCATTTCGCTATGAATAGCACTCAAACAATCAATGACCCGGAGCGTTTGTGTTTGGACTGAAAATTGCCTTCGTGCGTGAAACGAACAGACGTTATTTTTATTCCAGCGTTCCATTTTTGGTCTGAAAACCCATGACGACTCACGATCTCCACATCGTTACCGGTGCCGCGGGTGTCGGGAAAAGTACGTTTGGCAAACATCTCGCTATCGAGCACGCGGCGGCACTGCTCGACAGTGACACGGTCACCGAGCCGGTCGTGCGGGCGGGGCTCGCGGCTGCGAGAATGCCACCCACGGATCGTGACAGCGCCGAGTACAAACGGATCTTCCGCGATCCCGTCTACGAATGTTTGTTCAACACCGCCGCTGATAACTTGTCTCACGTCAGCGTTGTGATCGTCGGTCCGTTCACGCGAGAACTTGAAGATGCGGCGTGGCCCGATCGTCTTCGTTCCCGATTTGGGATTCAGCCGACCATCTGGTATCTCACGTGCGACGATGAGGAACGCCGGCGGAGAATTGAGACACGCGGCAACCCGAGAGACCGGGCAAAGCTGATTGATTGGAGCGGGCACGTCGCGAACGCACCCCCAACGGAACCCGCATTCGAAGTCAAATACGTCGACACAACTTCTTAGAGAACCATGCGTTCACCAGCGTCGATCGTGATCGATCATGTTGCCGTGGTTTGCCCGTCAACTCGCGCCGAGTTTCTTCACGATCTCTTCATCGAATTTGAGGCATGGGTCCGGTTTCCTGACCGAAAGGGAGGCCCTACGCTAAGCACCGTACGAATGAGTTTACATTGGACGTTCCGGTGGTGGCATCGGTTTCGCGGACAGCCCTGGCCAATGGGCTGTTGATGTTATGGAGATCCAAGATGAGACGATCAGCACCGAAGCGTGATCGAGGAATCACGTGCGATCCCACGCTCCACTGCGGATAATGGGAATAGACGCCCGCCGAAGCCATAATGGTTGATTGATTAGTCGCACCTTGTATGAGATCGGGAGTCGTTCCTTGACGTTTTCTGAAAAGGGGGCTTTGTCACTCCCAGGGAAAGGTGCCAAGCAATTGACTTTCGTTCGTGTTCGCTCTGCCTGCTTTCGCTTGTGCATGCGAATAGGGTACACGCCAGCCTCACTCGTTCGAATCTGAAACACTTTACCCCTCACACGTCGCTGCGATGCGGCGACTCATCCAACGCTATCACTGAAGAACCTCTCTTATGCTTCGTACACTCGCCGTTTTGGTCGTGCTGGCCTCGCTAGTGCCAATGAACACGTGTTTGGCGCAAATGATTGTGGCTCACCGTGGCGCGTCCCACGATGCACCTGAAAATACGCTCGCTGCGTTTGAATTGGCTTGGGAACGTGGGGCCGACGCGATTGAAGGGGATTTTTACCTGACCAAAGACGGAGAAATCGTATGCATTCACGATTCAACGACGAAACGTGTTGCGCCGGGGCAAGCGGAATTGGTGGTGAAAGACGCGACCCTGCAGCAATTGAGCCAATTGGACGTGGGGAGTTGGAAGGACGCGAGTTACGCCGGCCAGCGGATTCCGACGCTGTCTCAAGTCTTGGATATTGTTCCTCCCGGAAAGCGGATCTTCGTCGAAATCAAATGCGGTCCCGAGATCGTTCCGACGCTGAATAAGCAACTGACCGTTTCCGGTCTAGCTCCGAATCAAATCGTCATCATCGCATTTAATGAAGCCGTGGTAAAAGCTTGTCGTCAATCGATGCCGCAGTATCAATGCAATTGGTTGACTGGTTTCAAGCGGAAGGAAGCGTCGGAAGCTTGGAAGCCGCTGCCTAACGCTGTCATCGCCAGTCTTTCGAAATCAAACGCCAACGGATTAGGGGCCCACGACAACGTAGACGTTGTCGATCAGAGCTTTGTCGATCGTGTTCACGAAGCCGGTTTTGGATTTCATGTTTGGACGATCAATGATTTGGAATTGGCACGGCGTTTCGTAGGGATGGGAGTGGATTCCATTACCACGGACCGGCCCGCGCTGATTCGTCAGGCTCTTCCATCACCGGAGCTTTCGATGACGGATGATTCGCCCTTTCACAGTGTTGTTTGCCAGGGCAACTACTCGCATCATCTCCAAGGGTTCGATGTTGGTGACGAGAGTATCTATTGGAGTTTTACGACGACGCTCGTGAAGACCGATCGCAGAGGCAAGGTTCTGAAGAAGGTGCCGGTCGCTAATCATCATGGCGATCTCTGTTGTCACGACGGCAGGCTCTACGTCGCCGTGAACTTGGGCAGCTTTAACGATCCTAAGGGAAACGCGGATTCCTGGGTCTACGTGTACGACGCTGAATCACTCGAGGAAATCGCCAGACATGAAGTCCAGGAAGTAAAGTTCGGTGCCGGAGGGATCGGTTTTCGGGACGGTCATTTCTTTGTCGTGGGAGGACTGCCAGATGGCGTTCAAGAGAATTATGTGTACGAGTATGACAGCGCCTTCCAATATCTCGGTGTACATGTACTCCAAAGCGGTCACACACATCTGGGGATTCAAACGGCGACGTTCGCACATGACCGTTGGTGGTTCGGGTGTTACGGATCACCTTCGGAACTGTTGGTCACCGATTCCGGGTTTCAAATGCTGGGTCGATACGAATTCAATTGTGCCCTTGGCATTGCTGCCGGTTCGAAGGGCCGGTTGATGGTGGCTAACGGAAACTGTGTGAAGGATCGAGGTTGTATGGGCAGCGTGCGGCTGGCAGTCCCTGATCCGCAGCGCGGTTTGATCTTGTCGCAGCTTCAATGATTTTTGCGAGAGAGAGTGCGCCTTGGGCGATCGCGGTTGGGGGCGATAACCCGATCGTGAACAGTGCTTCTGAACATTTGTTGGCATGTTCGCTTGGGTTTGGTTAAGAAGCAAGTGAAACCATCGTTCCGCAGGCTTCTTTCTTCAAAACATCGTATCTGGACCGCGTTGTTTTTCGGTACGCGCCTTCGTTGCGTGTTAAGATCGACGCACATTCAGCTTGCGTGAATGCCCCGCCAAGTCCCACCGAAAGAGAAGCAATGATGCTGCCCAAGTTTTCCGCATGCCTATGCGCCGTGATTTTTTGTTCGTTCGTCGTTGCTGAAGAACCGCAGTGGAAACTGCAACCGCTGGCGTACAACAATCCCGGTTTGCAGGTCGATTTGGGAGTCGGGTTGTGGGCGTTTCCGTTGCCGATCGATTACGACAACGACGGTGACTTGGATCTGTTGGTAGGTTGTCCAGACAAACCGTCCAACGGCACATACTTCTTTGAAAATCCGACGCAGGATTCGAGTGTGAAGATGCCGGTATTCAAACCTGGCGTCCGCATCGGTCGCGGCGATCATTTCATGCAGCTCAGTGTGGTGGATGGCGAACCGGTCGTCATGCTTCCAGCGAAAGAGTTTCGCCGTGATGCGAAAACAGGGAGGTTTGATTTTTCAAAACCGACCAAGATCAACACGCACCCCAACCCGAATCATCATACCAAGGGCAACACCCGGGCGAATATGTGGCGGTACGTCGATTACGACGGCGACGGAGACAACGACATCATCGTGGGCAGCGGCGACTGGACCGATTACGGTTGGGACCACGCCTACGACAATCACGGCAATTGGCGTAACGGCCCGCTGCACGGTTACGTGTATCTGATCGAAAACCAAGGCAGTGCTACGGGGCCGAAGTACTCATCGCAGCCCGTGCGGTTGCGGGCCGGTGGCGGCGAGATCGATGTCTACGGCTGGCCGAGCCCAAACTTTGCCGACTTCGACAACGACGGAGACTTGGATCTGCTGTGCGGTGAATTTTTGGATGGGTTTACTTATTTCCAAAACATTGGGACGCGAACCCAACCGCTCTACGCCGCCGGGCAGAAGCTAAACAACGCAGACGGTGAACCGTTGGTGATGCACTTGCAAATGATCACTCCGACCGCGATCGACTGGGACGCCGACGGTGATCTCGATTTGATCGTTGGAGATGAAGACGGGCGGGTCGCATTGGTTGAGAACACGGGAGAACTCCGTGATCACCAGCCCGTGTTCCGCTCGCCCCGGTATTTTAAGCAAGAAGCCGACACACTCAAGTTCGGTGCCCTCGCGACCCCTGTTGCGTATGACTGGGACAACGACGGCGACGAAGACATTCTGTGTGGAAACACGGCAGGTTCGATCGGCTTATTTGAAAATCTCGGCACCGCTGAAAACGGCCTTCCCAAGTGGGCTGGCCCGAAACTGCTGGAGGTGCAGCAAGGCAACGGGACGCGGAAACCGTTTCGTGTGATGGCGGGCGAGAGCGGATCGATCCAAGGCCCCGCCGAGGCCAAGTGGGGTTATACCACCTTGTCAGTTGCCGATTGGGACGGCGATGGTGATGGAGACATCCTCTACAATTCGATCCTTTCCAAATTGGGGATGTTGGCCAACGAATCGGGAGTCCTCGTCGAGAAGAACTTTGATTTCGGGCAACTTGAATCGCCGCCGAAATGGTATTGGTGGCAAACGTCGTCCAGTTCGACGCTGACGCAGTGGCGGACGACGCCGGTTGCAATCGATTTCGATGCAGACGAAAAACTCGACTTGGTGATGCTCGACCAAGAAGGTTACCTGACGCTTCGCTCCGGTGGCGGCAAGGCTGAGCGTGTTTTCGTCGACGAGAACGGACAGTCGCTGCAACTCAACTCGGGGACGTGCGGACGTTCCGGGCGCGTCAAGTTGGCGGTCATCGATTGGGACGGCGATGCAAGACTAGACGTGTTAGTTAATTCCAAAAACGCGACTTGGTATCGCAACTGCGGCGATGTCGATGGCAAAGTGATGCTGAAAAAAGTTGGCAATCTTGCCGATCGAAACGTTGCCGGACACACCTCCAGTCCCGCGGTTTGTGACTTCAATCAGGATGGCAAACCCGATCTCTTGGTCGGCAGCGAGAACGGTCGGATCTATCATGTCTCGCACGACGATTGCAGGACGTTTACACCGGAGGAACTCATGCCGAGCAAACCACAATCTGCGGTGAAATCGGCGTTTCCGGCGTTGCTCTCGAGTGAGTTTCTTTTTAAAGAGGCCCCGTTCAAGGAGTGTCACGCGTCGACAATTTGCCAAACGACTCGCGGGTTGGTGGCATCTTGGTTCGGAGGCACCAAAGAAGCGAACAAGGACGTTGTGATTTGGACCAGCTTTCACGACGGATCGAATTGGTCGCGTCCGCTGAACGTTGCCGATGGTGTTCAGCACGAGGGACTGCGGCATCCGTGCTGGAATCCAGTGCTATATCAACCGCCAGGTGATGCACCGCTATTACTGTTCTTTAAAGTGGGGGCCAGTCCGCAAAGTTGGTGGGGTGAGATGATGGTCAGCTACGACCGCGGCCGCACCTTCACCGACCGTCAACGATTGCCCGAGGGGATCGATGGGCCGGTACGCTGTAAACCGATCTTACTTGCCGATGGTAAAACGCTACTTTGTGGATCGTCGACCGAGAACAATGGGTGGCGAGTTCATTTTGAAAAAATCACGCTGGTTGATGGAGAACCCAGCGGCACGTGGAAACGCATCGGGCCGATCAATGACGGCAAAAAATTCAGTGCGATCCAGCCGACGATCCTGACGTATCCCGATGGCCGTCTGCAAGCGCTTTGCCGCACTCAACAAAGTGTGATCGCCTCAACCGAATCGACCGATGGCGGCGAGACGTGGTCAAAACTATTGGCAATCGACATACCGAATCCGAATTCCGGAATCGATGTCGTGACGCTGAGCGATGGCCGCCAATTGATGATCTACAACCATCTCGGTTCAACTGAAAATGGCTGGGGGAAGCGGAGTGTTTTGAACTTGGCGATTTCAGACGATGGACTGAAATGGAAAGAAGTTGGTGTGCTGGAAAAAGAAAAAACAGGTGAATTCAGCTATCCCGCCATCGTTCAAACCGATGATGGGCGAGTGCACGCGACGTACACCTGGAACCGTAAACTGATCAAGCACGTGGTGATTGATCCGGCGAAGTTGGAATAGCCCCGATTAATAGGCGGCAGTGCGCAGGTGGTTTCACGGATGCGAAGAGACTCGGTTTGCAATCTGCCGGAGCGTCCTGGCGGTCTCTCCGCAAGTTTAGATTTCGGGCCTTATTCTGAACTTACGCGCTCGAACCAGATTGCGTCTGTGGAGTGAGACTTCCATCGTCGGCGATCGTCGTGAATGCAAGTCGGTTTGGTAGTACGTTTTGCGGGAACGTTTGTGCTAGGTCGGCACACATCTCCAGTCATTCGCCGCGCGCCACTGCAAACGCCGTTTTTCAGTTCGGAGGGTCGATCGCAGATGAGGTAGTCGCGCCTTCGATCTCAGCCGATGGCACGGCGATCGGTGGGGGATCCAGCCGAAACAGCTGCGACGCACTTCGTGTGCATCGGCCTCGCCCGCTTCGCTCAACAGTTTCAATGCTCAAGCCAGTGGGGGGGCGCACTCCACAGATGTGGTGGGCTTCTGGTCCGCCGACAAGAAAGGCAATTTCGCGTTTTTCTGTCCGGTTAGTTTTGTCACCGCCTTTCTCTCTTCACTCCGTGTTCAGCGGGGGGCGGCAACGAGGCTTGCCCCACTTACGTTTGAATCGAGTATTCGCTGCCTTGTTCATGGGCAAAATCTCATGCGGCTGCGCAAGATGCAAACAATCCAAGCAGCTCGCGTCCGCGACTCGTTCATGGATAAACAAATAGATGCGATCAAATTTCTGGCTCGTTTGTGAAACTCAGCACCCCTGGCGATGCAAAGTTGAGCTGCATGTCGCCTTAGTTTGGTTCGTCATTTGTGTCTCGCCGGTGCGGTACGCACCTTGCGACGGGCATTACTCCGAGGGGTCACTCATCTGATCTGAAGTCGTCCACAAGCTTATCGCGTGCGTGATATGCGATTTGAGACAAAATCAGGTGGCGATTCACGTTTATCAACTAACTCACGGAGACATACTTTGGATACGAGAAGAACAAATTCGCATGCTCACGCAGCCTTTACCCTGGTCGAGTTGCTGGTGGTCATCGCGATTATCGGTGTTCTTGTGGGACTCTTGCTGCCGGCGGTTCAAGCGGCGCGCGAGGCAGCTCGTCGCATGAGCTGTAGCAACAATTTCAAGCAGATCGGTCTATCGATTCACAACTACCATTCGGCCTACAACCAACTGCCCGTTCACGGCGGCGGCACGACCGATCCAAGCATGGGCATTTTGGGGTACGGAAATGGTGCAGGAAGCACCACGAATGGAGGCGGTCACAACGCCCTGCGGCTTAGCTTTTTAGTGGGGATTACGCCATTTCTGGAGCAGCAGGCTCTGTGGGAGCAGATCTCAAACCCCTACAACGAGAGCGTGTTTACGATCAATGACGACGCTAGCACGATGGGGCCTTGGAATGCGATGGGACCTAATCCCGGCTACCAAACTGCCTACGTCCCTTGGGCCACTGAAATTGCGGGTTTTCGATGTCCTAGCGATCCGGGGACGGGGCTGCCGGCGGCTGGCAGGACCAACTACGCAGCTTGTTATGGCGACGGGTACTTTGGAGTGGAACGAAGCAGCCCGGCGTTCAATGGTGCCGACGTCCAAGTGGCGGCCCTTAGGCAGCGTGGGTCAATGAGAGGTGTGTTCATGCCGCGAGTCAAAATGGGCTTTCGCGATATTACGGATGGTCTCGCAAACACGATCGCGGCGGGTGAAATCATTACTGACCTTGGAGACTACGACAATCGATCCGATTTGCTTATCCTTGGCATCGGATCGACGGGAGGTCCGTCATCGTCGGGACCGGCTTTCAATCAAACCCTTTGCACGCAACATGCCGCCATCGATGCAGGGCGACCACGGTTTTGGGACCCTGCGACACCTCGAGACAACAACAGCAGCGGGGGATTAGCCACGAACACCCTGAATCGACGAGGTTTCGTTTGGGCAGATTGCGGGACAATGTTCACAGCCTTCTTCACCGTGACTCCACCTAATTCCCCTTCGTGCAATTCCAACATCCACTCCTCCTACGCGGGACCAATTGCCGCCAGTAGCCGGCATCAAGGCGGTGTGCACGTCTTGATGGCTGATGGAGCCGTGAAATTTGTGACCGACTCCATCGAATCTGGAGACCAGACAGGTACGATCCCGTATTATGCGGTGCATGCTAATAACGGTTCCTATGTTGGCGAAAATGCTGTGGGCGATCAAAGCCCGTTTGGACTATGGGGAGCTTTAGGAACGAGAGCGTCGCGAGAAGTGATCGAGGGATTCTAGATCTCTTTGCACGCTACTGCCTAATTGCCCTGTTTGCTCAATGAATCCTGAAGGTCGGACCGGCCTTCAGGAGTTTTTACGGGTAGGAGGCATCCATTCTTAGCTCCCTTTGCTAGCGAGACATCCAATCTAAGCACGTCGGCTGGCGACTTGTGGTATGTCTGTCATTTGATGCTAACCGTGGTTTCTGCGTCCAACTAAAGCTATCACTGGACTGCCAAAAAATTGTTATGGACAAGACGTGTCACGGTCGAATGGCACGGGCATAGG
>NZ_JAMQBK010000057.1:33228-101176 GCF_023701485.1 Aporhodopirellula aestuarii | reverse complement strand
GCTTTGCGAGTTCCGGCATTCACGCGCTCAGTCGTGCCGGAACTGCGTCGCTTAGGCTCCTTGGTCCGGCCTACGCCGAACCGATCACGAGCAGCGGAATTGTCGTTATATCGAATCACTTCTATGTAGCTGCTTAAACGCGAAAGGGATAGCGACACGTCCTCTCTAAACCGGCATAACTCTTCCCGGTGACTACGCACATAGGCCGCTGCACCGCCGATGCTACTTCTGGGAAGAACCGACAATGGAGAAAAAAGTACGGGCGAAAAAAGTACTCGCTCCTTACTCGATAATCATGGATGCCGGAGTCGCCCGACCCAAAACCAGAAGATGCCCGCTGGGAACCCGATTTGCGTTTGTGTTTCGCTGCGGGGGATCGTGCGCGTCGGCCGACGCGGTCCAGCGGATCAATCTTCTGTCACGCTGCGTTGTCGCTTGTATTTCAATCCGGGAAAGAAGAAGCACCCCGCGGCAACGATTCCAAAGATCAAATGCGCGTGTCGCGGAAACACCGCCATCGCGACGCTGGCCGACAGCAGCGAGATTGCCTGCAGATAAAACGCCCCCGTCAGCATTCCGGCCTTGACGATAAACACCATCCCGCTGATCACGCCGAGCATTGGCGCGAGACTGAGAACCTCGAGGCCCAACCACCACTCCAGCGGGAAAAGCATCGCGATCGCGATCATGCTCGAGCCCCACACGTGGGCGACCTGTCGCTCGATGAACGTGACCGGCCCCATCCGTTGACGCAGCTTCCAAAACACCGCCGCCCAAGCGCCCACTCCGAGCACCCACACGCCGACGTAGATTGATCGACGTTCGATTCCCGCCAGCGACATCTGCCACGTCAAAAGGCTCGCCACCATCAGCACCAACGAATGCCACATCCACAACAGCCCCCATTTTTCGAGGACGGCGGCATGATGGGTGTCTCGAAACATTCGGGCAATGACTTGGTTGAAATGTCCGCTGCGAGCCGAAACGCGTTCGTCCGCCAAATAGGCTTTCAAATCCTTGATCAACTCGCCGGTTGTTTGGTAACGCAAGTCGGCGGGCTTCTGCAGACAACGCGTGACGATCATTTCCAAATCACGATCCAACCCCGGACGCAGGGCACGCGGCGGAGTCGGGTCTTGCTCGATCACCTGCATCACGAGCTCCATCGCCGAGTCACCGACAAACGGCGCCCGCCCGGTCAATGCGTAGTACAGCACACAACCGAGCGAATACACATCGCTGGCCACACCGACATCCCGCCGGCTGCCTGAGGCCTGTTCGGGGGACATGTATGCCGGCGTGCCGACCAACATGCCGCTCCGGGTCAAATCGGCTTTGGTGCCGATGTGTTTAGCCAAACCGAAATCGGTCAGCATGGGATAACCTTGGCGACCGAACAAAATATTGCTCGGCTTAATATCCCGGTGCAAAATCCCCGCCGCGTGAGCCACCGCGACCGCTTCCGCGACCGCGATGACCATCTCACACGCTTCTCGCGCATTCATGGGTGCTTCGGCAACCTTCTGTGCCAGCGTTTCGCCTTCAATCAACTTCATGCTAAAGAACGGCCGGCCGTCGACGTCACCCACTTCGTAGACGGGGACGATTCCGACATGTTCCAGCGAAGCAGTCGCGGACGCCTCTGCGAGAAAACGCTGCATGTCCGCGTCGCTGGCCAATCTCCCACGCAAGATCATCTTGATCGCGACTTCGCGGTCGAGCGACCGCTGGCGAGCACGGAACACGACGCCCATACCGCCGCGACCGATTTCCTCAATCAGATCGTAGTCGCCGATCGTGGTCGGCAATCTTAAACCGCGCGATAGCAGTCCGGGATCATCTTCGGGCACCGCATCGCCGTCCGAACTCGATAACGTTTCGTCGGTGGGCGAACCCGATGACGGAACACCGGTCAAGGAAGCGACTGGGGTTCTTCGTCCAGGTGTTTCATCACGGACGGCGCCCGCGGTATCGGTCACCAAGACGGCTCCCCAGAGATGCCTGAGATCGGGCGCGAGCTCAGGATATTCCCGACACGCGACCTCCAAATCCGCCATTTCGCCGTGGCAGATGCGGTCGGCCATCTCCGCCAGGACATCGGCCAGACGCTGTTCGTGTTCGTCTCGATCCGTGTCCGGCGTGCTCATTAAAACTTCGTGGGTTCAATCCGACTGCGGCGTATCAAAGATGCGATCCCCCGCATCCCCCAGGCCGGGAACGATGAAGGCGTCCTCATTGAGCGACGGGTCGATCGCCGCCACATAAATCTTAACGTCAGGGAAATCCCGAGTGACTCGATCGATCCCCGGCTGCGCAGCGATGATGCTCAACACACGGATGTCTGACACGCCCCATTCCTGCAAACGGCGAACGACCATATCGATGCTGCCGCCGGTCGCCAGCATCGGATCGAGGACGAAGGCAACGTCGGCAGCGTTCGTACGGGGCAGTTTGTCGTAATACCCGACCGGTTCCGCGGTTTCTTCGTTGCGATACAAACCCAAATGCCAAACCGACGCGTCGGGAAGCAGCTCGAGCAACGGGTCCACCATCCCGAGTCCAGCCCGCAGGACAGGAACGATCCCAATCTCAGCGTCCAGACGCTGGCAAGTCGCCGCCATGATGGGCGTCTCGACCTCGACGTCTCGCAACGGAATGTCTTCGGTTGCGTGAACCCCGATCAACATGGCCAGCCTCGCGACACCGGCCCGGAACTCACTCGGGCGTGTCGCACGATCGCGGAGCACAGTCAGGTGATGTGAGACCAAGGGATGGTCAAGAAGGAAGACTTGATTAAGCGTCATCGGTTCGATCCGGAAAAGGCGTCGTCGCTCGGTTCGGTGTGGTAGCAATCTATTGGAAAGCACCGTGAAACGACAGGTAGGCGATCAACGAGGCGAAATTCCCGCTGGAGACTCGTTCAGGTGCCTGTCACGCGACGCCTCAACACGACGAACTGAACGCCTGGGCGTCACTCGCCCCCCATTTTGTGCACGCCCGCTGCCGGGGTTGCGGGCCTATCCCATGATAGAGGCAAATCTGCTAGTTTGCCCCTCGTTTTCAGTGCCGAGATCGACCAAAATGCTCGGTTCTTGAAATCAGTTCTCGGAATGCATTTCATCGAAAACGATTCCGCGTCTCCGCTTCTCCCCATATAACCCCGCGAACCAACGATGTCTGAAGACGCTTCCGCTAACCATCGCATCGCAACCCAAGCCCTCCATGCCGGACAGGTTGCCGACCCGACAACCAAATCCCGTGCGGTGCCGATTTACGCCACGACGAGCTATCAGTTCGACAGCACCGATCATGCGGCGGCTCTATTCGGCCTGACCGAATTCGGCAACATCTACAGCCGGTTGATGAACCCGACGGTGGACGTTTTGGAAAAACGTCTGGCGGCGATGGACGGCGGTGTCACGGGCCTGTGTTTCGCATCCGGGCAAGCCGCGATCACGGCAGCCATTTTGACGATCGCCCACAGCGGCCAAAACATCGTCAGCAGCACATCGCTCTATGGCGGAACGTGGACCCTGTTCACCCAAACGCTTAAAAACCTCGGCATCGAAGTTCGCTTCTTTAATCCAGACAACCCTGAAGAGATCCACGGTCTCGTCGACGAGAACACGCGTCTGGTCTACATGGAGAGCATCGGCAACCCACGTAACGATGTGCCGGACTTCAAGGCGATCACCAAAGCCGCTCACACGGCCCCCCACGGTGCATTGCCAGTCCTGTGCGACAACACCGTGATGACCCCGATGTTGCTCCGCCCGATCGAGCACGGCGTCGACATCGTGATCTACAGCACGACCAAATTCTTGGGTGGCCACGGCGTTCACATCGGTGGTGCCATCATCGACAGCGGCAACTTCAAGTGGGCGGACCAGCCTGAGAAATGGCCTGAGTTCTGCGCCCCGTCGCCTTCGTATCACGGTGCCGTTTTCGAAGAACACCTGCGTGGAATGGGGAACATCGCCTACAACATCCACATCCGCACCCACTGGCTGCGTGATACCGGCGCGGCGATGAGCCCGTTCGCCGCGTTCCTGTTCCTGATGGGCATCGAAACGCTGCACCTGCGGATGCCGCGGCACTGCGAAAACGCACTCAAGATCGCCGAGTTCCTCGAAGGCCACGACGCTGTGGAATGGGTGAACTACCCCGGACTCCAAACGCACAAACATTTCGCTAACGCGGAAAAGTACCTGCCCAACGGCAAGGGTGCGATCCTCGGTTTCGGAATCAAGGGCGGCATGGAAGCGGGCAAGAAGTTCATCAACGCCTGCAAACTGTGCTCACACTTGGCCAACATCGGCGATGCCAAAACACTCGTCATCCATCCGGCCAGCACCACGCACCAACAACTCTCCGCGGAAGAGCAAACCCGTGCCGGTGTGAGCCCCGAGTACATTCGCATGTCGATCGGGATCGAAGACAGCGCCGATATCATCGACGACCTGAAACAAGCCCTCGCGACCGCGACCGCCTAGGCGGAACACGAGGACTTTTGTCCATTTCACACAAACGCGTTGGAGGCGGTTTGCCTCCGACGCGTTTTGAACAGAACGACAAAACAGATTCCAACCGCGGTAGGGCAATTGCTCGGCCGTAATCCTCACTAGCTTGAACGAGACGCTTCGAGCCCACCCGAGTCGAAGCGACAACGAATGCAAGGCATGGCGACCACCGACGAGAGTTTTAGCACCGACGACATCCGCAGCGATGAGCCACTCGTCCATGCACAGACCGTTTGGTTCGACGAACCGTTGTCTTTGGAGCGGGGCGGCGAACTGCCGAGAATCCGCTGCTGCTTCGAAACCTGGGGCACACTTAACGCAGATGCCTCCAATGCGGTCTTGGTTTGCCATGCCGTCTCCGGTGACTCCCACGCCGCGCGCCACGACGAGGATGATCAACCTGGATGGTGGGACGGGCTGATCGGTCCGGGACTCCCGATCGACACCAATCGATTCTTTGTCGTGTGCCCCAACGTGCTCGGCGGCTGCCGCGGAACAACCGGCCCCGGCGACCTGCGATGGGTCTCACGCGGCCCCGAAGACAACGGCGACGGGGATCCCGCGGGCGGACAAACCGCGACCGAAATCCCATACGGCGCTGACTTTCCACGCATCACCATCGGTGACATGGTCGAAGTCCAGCGTCGACTTGCTGACCATCTCGGCATCAAGAAATGGCGGGCCGTCGTGGGCGGATCTCTCGGCGGCCACCAAGCCTTGCAGTGGGTCAGCCGTTATCCCGATTGCACCCAAACCTGCATTGCGATCGCGACCTCCCCACGCCTGACGAGCCAAGCACTCGGCTTTGACGTGATCGCCCGCAATGCCATTCAAACCGACCCTCATTTTCAGGGCGGACAATATTACGGCCGACCACAACGCCCCGACACCGGGCTCGCCATCGCCCGCATGCTCGGGCACATCACCTACCTGAGCGTCGAAGCGATGGAGGCGAAATTCGATCCCGACCGGCACGACCCACGGCAAATCGCTTCGCAATTCGAACAACGCTTCAGCATCGGATCGTACCTGGCCCACCAAGGTCAAAAATTCACCACCCGCTTCGACGCCAACAGTTACATCACGCTCTCGATGGCGATGGACCTTTTCGACCTGGGCGGCACCCGGTTGAAACTAATGGAAACGTTCGACGAATGCACGTGCGACTTCCTGTTGATCAGTTTCAGTAGCGATTGGTTGTTCCCACCCGCCCAGTCTCGTGAGATCGTCAACGCGCTGACCGCACTCGACAAACGAGTGACCTACGCTGAAATCACCACCGACGCCGGCCACGACGCATTCCTCATCGCACGCGACATGGCGACTTACGGGCCGCTGGTCCAAGAACGACTGTGGCAATCCACTCAAAAACCACAAGACACCGGCTCACCGGCGGCCAAGCCGAACGACACCGAACCCCCGGTGCAACTAACCGTTGCCGAAGAATCGATCCTCGATCTGATCCCGGCCGGAAACAGCGTGCTCGACCTCGGTTGCGGAAGCGGTGAACTCCTCGCTGCGATTCGCGCACGACACTCGAACACACCGATGCGATTAATGGGTGTCGAAGTTGCACAGGAAAACATCCTGGCGACCGCCATGCGTGGCATCGACGTCATCGACTATGACCTTAACAACGGACTGCCCGCGTTCATCGACAACCAGTTCGACGTCGTCATTCTCAACGCGACGCTGCAGGCAGTCGAAAACGTTGTCGCGCTGCTCGAAGAGATGCTGCGTGTGGGCAAGCGAGCGATCATCAGCTTCCCCAACTTCGGATACAAGGCACTCCGCGACGACTACGTCACACGCGGCCGTTCACCACGAGCACCGGGCGAATTCGACTTCGACTGGCACGACACCCCGAACCGACGCTTTCCCACCATCGCTGACGTCCATGACCTGCTGGTCAAGATGGGCGTCACGATCGACCAGGAGATCTACTGGGACGTCAGCCAATCACGCCACATCGATGCGGGGGAAACTCCGAACCTGAACGCCGACACGGCGGTGATGGTCATCCACCGCGACTGAGCAATCCGCAGCGACGAATGCCGTGTCTTCGGGACATTGATTGCGTTACTGCGGGATTTGAGATGTAGCGAAATGGTGCGAGCCGCTCCGTGACTCGGGACCGGACGGCTCGCGGGCTGTTGTTTTTGTGAGCCGACGGCGCTAGCCGCGGGCCTAACGGCTAGTACGTGCCCATTGGAGGCCCGCAGCTAGCGCTGTCGGCTCACTAATTTTTGCGAAACGCCTAAAACAACAGCCCGCTTGCGCCGTTCCGCTAAAAGACGAGGTAACCCGCAACCATGGACTGGCGTCCATGGTTAATCAAATGCCGTGCCTTCGGCACTCGATGATGCACGGCACAAAATCCGAGACGACGACGCGTTTTGGGCGTCGACCGTCCGCTCAATCGCCTTAGGCTTGCTTGATCGCCTTGAGGACTGCTTCGCCCATTTCGGCTGGGCTTGGTGCGACGACGATTCCGGCGTCTTCGAGAGCGGCAACCTTTTCTTCAGCCGTTCCCTTACCGCCGCTGATGATTGCACCAGCGTGTCCCATGCGTTTGCCGGGAGGTGCCGTGCGGCCGGCGATGAACGCGGCAACCGGCTTGGTCACGTGCTCTTTGACGTAAGCGGCGGCCTCTTCTTCGGCACTGCCTCCGATTTCGCCGATCATCAAGATCGCTTCGGTTTGGTCATCTTCCTGATACAGCTTGAACAGGTCGATGTAGTTCGTGCCGACGATCGGGTCGCCACCCAGACCGACGCAGGTGCTCTGTCCCAGCTTCAAACTGCTGGTTTGCCAAACCGCTTCGTAGGTCAATGTTCCCGAACGGCTCATCACGCCGATCTTGCCGGGGGTGTGAATGTAACCGGGCATGATCCCGATCTTGCACTCACCGGGGGTGATCAGGCCTGGGCAGTTCGGACCGATCAGAATGGAACCGCTCGCTTTGACCTTTTCATAGACGCGAACCATGTCGATGACAGGCACACCTTCGGTGATCGCGGCGATGATTCGAATACCGGCGTCGACGGCTTCGAGGATCGCGTCGGCGGTGAACGGAGGTGGCACGAAGATCATCGTGGCGTCGGCACCGGTTTGCTGAACCGCTTCTTCGACGGTGTCAAAAACCGGCATGCCTTCGACATCTTGCCCGCCCTTACCAGGCGTAACGCCGCCGACGAGTTGCGTGCCGTAGTCGCGGCAACCCATCGCGTGGAACTTGCCCGCATTGCCCGTGATTCCTTGGCAAATCACTTTCGTATTTTTATCGACCAGAATACTCATGAGGATAGCTTTTAGCTTTTTGCTGCCCGCGATCAGCTTTTCTTGCTTTGGCGTGACAGGAGGAGTGAGATGAATGAGTTTTTGAAGCTGGCAGCCAGGAGCCAACTGCTCCCGGCTGACCGTACGTTGAGCCTACGCAGTTGCGGCGACGATCTTCTTGGCCGCATCGGTGAGGTCGACTGCCGTGATCACATCGACATCGCTCTCTTCGAGCATCTTTCGACCTTCTTCGACTTCGGTGCCTTCGAGTCGCACGACGAGCGGGACGGTAAAGCCGACCTCTTTGCTCGCTTCGATCAACGCTGACGCGATCGTGGTGCAACGTGCGATGCCGCCGAAGATATTGACGAGCACGCCCTTGCAGTTCTTGTCCGACAACAAGATCCGGAACGCCTCGGTGACTTGAGCCGCGTTGGCACCGCCACCGACATCGAGGAAGTTCGCGGGCTCTCCGCCGTGATACTTGATGATGTCCATCGTCGACATCGCCAGACCGGCACCGTTGACCAAACAAGCGATGTTTCCATCGAGCTTGACGTAGCTCAACCCCGCCTTGCCCGCTCGGATCTCACTCTCTTCCTCTTCGCTGAGGTCACGCAGCGACTCGAGATCCTTGTGACGGAACATCGCGTTCTCGTCAAAAGTGATCTTGGCGTCCAATGCAATCATCTCACCTGAACCGGTGATGACGAGCGGGTTGATCTCGGCGAGCGAGCAATCGTAGTCGATGAAGAAACGGCACATGGCGGTCATGAACTTGAACGCACTCTTGGCCGCGGCACCTTCGATGCCGAGCTTCTTGCAAATCTTGCGAACTTGGAATGGTTCCAATCCGATCGCCGGATCAAAACCTTCCTTGTGGATCAACTCAGGTGTTTCCTCAGCAACCTTCTCGATCTCAACCCCACCCTCGGTGCTGACCATCAGAACGGGCTTGCACGAGACGCGATCGACGACGATCCCGAGATACAGCTCGCGGGCGATATCGCAACCGGCTTCGACGAAGACCTTTCCGACCGTTTGGCCTTCAGGACCGGTTTGGATGGTGACGAGTTTTTTGCCGAGCAATCCCGCCGCAGCCGCTTTGGCTTCCTCAGCGGATTTGCACAACACGACACCTTTTTGGTCCGGGTTGTCGATAATGTTCCCCTTTCCTCGCCCGCCGGCGTGGATCTGGGCTTTGACGACGGCAATTTTCCCGCCAAGCTTCTCATACGCGGCCGCTGCTTCTTCAGGCGTGGTCACCATGTGCCCTTCGAGCACGGGGACGCCAGCGGCGCGGAAGAGTTCTTTTCCTTGATACTCGTGAATTTTCATCAGGACGAATCCCGCAGGTCGGGTCAGGGGTAGTTTGTGGTTCAATGACGCAGGTGGGAAATATACGCCGCCTCACGAAAACTGACCACGGGGCTCCTCCCGTTCCCGCCTATAGATTCCTCACACGTGCCTCCCTCACAGCCAAATCCCTTCTCACACCCAGATCGCCGCGTGGCCCGTCGATCCGCTCACGCCAAGACGGACTGCGGCGTTTCGGCGCGCAAGTAGGTCGTGTACCCGCCGCTGAGATTCTTGACCTGGAACCCCTTCTGCGCCAGCAACCTCGTCGCCATGTATCCCCGTTGCCCGACTTTGCAATAAACGACAATTTCTCGCTCTCGCGGCAATTCGTCGAGATGCTCGCGGAGCTGCTCGAGCGGAATGTTGACCGCACCTTCGACGTGGCCCGCCGAAAACTCAGACGGTGTCCGCACGTCCAGCAAAAACCCGTGTCGATCGCTAGCGACCGCTGGTTCACCGGCGACCGACTCAATAACCTCGGCCGCGTGCACGATCGGCTGATCGCCACGCAGAACGCTGGAGGCGACAAAGCCAGCCATGTTGACCGGATCTTTCGCCGATCCGAATTGCGGGGCGTAGCACAACTCGGCTTCCTCGAGATCGTAGACCGTCATGCCGGCCTGGATCGCCATCGCGATCACGTCGATCCGCTTGTCCACTCCATTGGTACCGACCGCCTGAGCACCAAGAATCTCACCGCCTTCGGGATCAAACAATAGCTTCAGACTCATCGCGGTCGCACCGGGATAGTACCCCGCGTGATCGGCGGGATGGATGTAGACTTTCTCGAAAGAACGTCCTGACCGCCGCAACATTTTTTCACTCAATCCCGTCATCGCCGCGGCTCGTCCAAAAACGCCAACGATCGCGGTCCCCTGAGTCCCTCGGTATTTCGATTCCCTACCAAAGAGATGATCCGCCGCGATCCGTCCCTGCCGATTGGCCGGTCCCGCCAGCGGAATCTGCGTCGCGTCGCCTGTGATCGAACAACGCACTTCGGCGACATCGCCCACCGCGTAGATATCCGGGTCGTCGGTTTGCATAGACTCGTTGGTGATCACCCCGCCACGATCGCCGCAGGCCAAGCCGGCGTCGAGGGCCAGCGTGTTCTCCGGGCGCACACCGATGCTTACGACCGCAAAATCAGCACGCACAACCGTGCCCGAGTTCAAATGCACGATCAATTCGGTTCCATCGTCCTCGAACCGCACCGCTGAGTCACTCAGATGCACGTGCACGCCTTGATCAGCGAGCACCGCATGAAGCGGCTCGATCATCTCGCGATCCCATGGCGGCAGGATTTGATCGGATAACTCAATCAACGTCGTATCGACGCCACGGTGGACCATGTTTTCCACCACCTCGATCCCGATAAAACCGGCGCCCACGACAACAACCCGCTGAGCCGCGGCCTTCGCCCCGCTCTTCAACGTCACCTGAGCATGCAATCGATCGGCATCCGGCAAATCGCGCAGACTCATGATCCGGTCACCGTCGATGCCCGGAATGTTCGGTTTGAATGCTGATGCTCCCGTCGCAAAGATCAGTTTGTCATAGCTCTCCTCATAATAATCACCCGTTTTTAGATCCCGAACGGATACCGTTTTTTGGCTCCGATTGATCGCCGTCACTTCGCTCAGCGTGCGAACATCGAGACGGTAACGCTCGCGAAGTCGCTGAGCGGGCGCCACGAGAAGCTTGTCGCGAGATTCAATTTTCCCGCCGACGTAATACGGCAACCCACAATTGGCAAACGAAGGTTCGGGACCTCGTTCGAGCAAAACAATTTCCGCGTCTTCGCTCAGTCGTCTTGCCCGAGCGGCTGCCGAGGCTCCACCAGCAACGGCCCCAATGATCACAATCTTCATGGCGTATCCAAAATAAAACGGAAAGAGAGAACGGACGTTATTTCACTTGACAGGCATGAGTTTGGCAGCGATTCCAAGGCATCTTCGCGAGCATCATGCCCATGCCACACGTATCGGTCACTCCGGCAAAGACCAATCCCGCACCGATGAACGCCGACAGCCCCGCGTAGACGGGATTCACCACCATCGCCAAAACGGCACCAATTAACACGAGCGACCCGGCAACAATGCGCACTTGTCGTTCGAGCGAAACCGCCTTCTTGCCACGGATGACAGGTAGCCCGGCTCGATCCCAAGCCTCCGTGCCGCCGTCAACACTCACCACGTTATCGTATCCGGCTGCCATCAACTGCTTGCAGGCCATTTCCGATCGGCCACCACTTTTGCAGATCACATACAACGGTCGATTTTTCTGACCGTACATTTCGACAGCACGATCTGGCTCCAACGCATCCAACGGCACGTTGTGAGCGCATTCGGCGTGGACTTCACGAAACTCAGTGGGCATCCGCACGTCGATCAAGCTCACCGGTTGTTCGGCCTGCAGTCGGGCGAGTTCGTGGACAGAGATCGTTTTCATAAGCAGCCCTACTTCGTTAGGTTGGGATTTGACGAGATATAAAAAGGAACACGGTGAGCGATCCACCGTATTGTTTTGCCCGCTACCCCGAGTGATGTCGCGAGGTCCTGCGGCAGAACATTTCAGCGAGAAGATTGCGGTCGAACGGAAAAAAGTTTTGCAAGGATCGACGAACCGCTACGTCGATTCCGAGTTGATTCAGTCAGGTTGCCCTAAGATAAAAAACGCCCCTCGATACACGCCATCAGTTTTTCCAAATGAGGTTCGGCGACTTGGTAGAATACGCGGCGTCCCTCACGCTCACTGGTGAAAAAACCACACCGCTGCATCAACCGCAGGTGCTCCGAGGCGACGTTGTCCGGGACTTCGCAGTCGGCGGCCAATTCACCGACGGTATACCGACCGTGCAACAGCAACTGGACCATCCTCAACCGAACCGGGTGGGCAAGGGTTTTGAGACACTCGGCGGCGTCGCCGAGCTCCTGCACACTCCCCTTCGGCTTGGTGGCGACGATCGTTTTGGCGGTACCTTTTTTCATATTTCTGCGTGAGTCATTTCGGATCGAAGTGTTGGTCGTACGATTGATTCTCCCTGCTTGTCAATATATCGGAAGGTTACGATATGTCAATTGAGCTTTTCCTGGCGGTTTGCACATGATCCCAAGGCTCACGCTCACTGGAATTCGAAAATCGTTCGGGGCCACTCGGGCACTCGATGGGGTGGACTTGAATGTCCAGCCGGGCGAAGTGCATGCGATCATCGGCGAAAACGGGGCCGGCAAAAGCACCCTGATGCGGGTTCTCAGCGGCGCCCATCGCCCCGATGAGGGTGAAATCCGATTTGATGGAGAACTCGTCGACTTCGCCGGCCCGCGTGATTCGCAGTCGATCGGCATCGCAATGATCTACCAGGAGCTCAACCTCGCCCCAGATCTCTCGGTTTGCGAAAACATCACACTCGGCCGCGAACCACGAACGTCGGGCACGACGATCAGGCGACTCGCCCGGGGAGTCGGCTGGGTAGATCGGGCTGCCGAGCGACAATGGGCGACCGAAGCATTACAGAAACTCAACTGCGGCCATCTGTCGCTCGATCGACAAGCCGGAGAACTTTCGATCGCCGAACAACAGATGGTTGAAATCGCCCGCGCCGTCGTCACGTCGACGAACAATTCATCCAGCTCACTCAAACTGTTGATCCTCGACGAACCGACGAGCAGCCTGACTCAAGTCGACACTCAACGCCTCTTTGATGTCATCGAACGACTCGCCGCAGATGGCGTCAGCATTTTATACATCAGCCACTTCCTCGAAGAATGCGAACGCATCGCCGACCGGTTTACGGTGCTCCGCGATGGCCGCACGGTCGCGACGGGGCGGATGCCGGGCGAGCATTCCGATCAGGCAAATCTGCCGTCGGTCACCAAACACACCGACGACGAACGAACTGACGTCGACGACGCCAACGTCCAATCACCAGCCGTTGCCGATGACGATCCGCCAACCCCCATGGACCAGATTATCCGCTACATGGTCGGCCGTGACATGTCGGACCTGTATCCAAAATTCACCCACACCCGAGGCGAAGTGGCTTTGGAAGTCAAACAGGTTTGCTCAGAAGCAGGCCCACGATCGGTCAGCTTCCAATTACATCGTGGTGAAATCCTTGGCATCGCGGGCTTGATCGGTGCAGGACGCACCGAAACCCTGCGGGCGATCTTCGGCCTCGATGCCATCACCGACGGCGTGGTCTGCGTCGCAGGCAAACCGCCGGCACCTCGTCGACCGGACCTCAGCTGGGTGCGTGACTCGATGGGGTTGGTTTCAGAAGATCGCAAGAACGAAGGCTTGTTTCTCGATCGAAGTTTGACCGACAACCTCACGATCACGCGGATGGACTCCTACCGCAAAGCCGGACTGCTCGACATTGGGGCGATGTCACGATCGACACAAACCTGGATGCAGCGACTCGACGTGAAAGCCTCCTCAGCTCAACAGCCGATCGGTGAACTCTCGGGAGGCAATCAACAGAAGATCGCGTTGGCTCGCCTCCTGCACCATGATTGCGAAATCCTGCTACTCGACGAACCGACCCGCGGGATCGACATTGGCAGTAAAGGAGTGATCTATCGCCAGATCGGCGAATTGGCGGCGTCGGGGAAAGCGATCCTGCTAGTCAGCAGCTATTTACCCGAACTGTTGGGTGTTTGCGATTCCATCGGCGTCTTTTCGCGCGGCGTTCTGACGGACGTCCGCGAGACGTCCCAGTGGACCGAACACGAACTCCTTACCGCCGCCATCGGGTAGCGAACAACGCTCTCACGCCCTCAATCCGCATAGTCCGTATCAACGGAATAACTTGTGAGCGGCCGCGGTTTTCCGATAGGGGTTCTGATTCATGAGTGGACAGAAGTGCCCGTCAAACTAGCCTGCGTCTAACCCTCTAGTTTGCTCGGTCGTCGGTAGACGGTCCGACTGTCTTGTCCCCCCCAAGGAAACTCTCGTGAAGAAACTGTCTCTAACGCTCGCAGTCGCGCTGACTGCCATGGCGTACGGCCCCGTCGCCAACGCCCAGTGCTGTGGCTCGCCAGCCCCCGTGGTCGCATGTGGCGGATGCTCCGACACGCTCGCTGGCGATTCAGCCGGCCCCGCAGTGATCGCCGATGGCGGCAGCGGCCCTGCCATGACGACCCAAACGGTCATGGTCCCGACGCAAGTCACCGAAACCCAAATGGTGACCGTCACCGAAATGAAACAAGAAACTCGTCAACGGTCGTACGATGTCATCAAGTGCGTTCCACGCACCGAAACTCGTACACGCACCGTTAACAAGCAAGTTCCGCGTGAAGTTACTAAGACGGAAACCTACACCGTCATGGTCCCGACTGAGCAAACCCAAGACTACACCGTTCAAGTTCCTGTGACGACCGAAGTCGAAGAAACTTACACGGCTATGGTTCCTAAGACCGAAGTTGTTGAAGAAACCTACTCGGTTCAAGTTCCTGTCACGACTCAAGTCGAAGTTCCTTACACCGTGTGTGTCCCTTACACCGAAACGGCAACTCGCACCTACACCGTTAACGTCCCTTACACCGAAATGGTTGAAAAAAGCTACAACGTTTGCGTTCCTTACACCGAGAACGTTGAGAAAACCTACTCGGTCAAGGTTCCTTACGTCGAGCAAGTCGCTCAAACGTACACAGCTCGCGTTCCTTACACGGAAACCAGCGAAGTCAGCTACACCGTTAGCGTTCCTTACACGGAAACAATGACGGGTACCCGCACCGTTTGCCAACGCGTTCCAGTTACCAAGTACCGCACCGTCAGCAAAGACATGGGCAGCTACCAGTGCGTCACCGAAGAAGTCCCTGCTGATAGCGGCTGCGGATCGGCTTCGTGCGGAGGTTGTGGCTCGTGTTGCTGCTGCAGCTCATGCGGTTGTGGCGATGGCTGCGGCGGATGTGGCAGCTCATCGGCCACCACCGTCACTCGCAAGGTTTGGGTTCCAAACGTTGTTTGCGAACAAGTTCCTTACACGACCTACACGACTCAAAACGTTGAGCAGCCTTACACGTACAACGTGACCAAGTGCCGTAGCGAAACCCGCACACGTCCTGTTTCGGTCACGAAATACCGCTGCGAAACTCGCACTCGCATGGTCAACGTGAAACGTTGCCGCGTCGAAACGCGCACTTGCGTCGTGCCTGTGACTCGCACTCGTATGGAAACACGTACTCGCCAAGTTGCGGTACGTCGTTGCCGTCAAGAACAACGTACTCAAGAGTACCAAGTTCGTAAGACTCGCACCGAACAACGTACGCGCCTCGTTGCGAAGACCAGCTGCCAAACCGAAACTCGCGTTCGCAACAAGAACGTGACCACGATGGTTGCTGAAACTCGAACTCGTATGGTTCCTAAGACGTCGATGACGACCGAAACGCGTCAACGCACCGTCACCGTGATGGTGCCGCAAGAGAAAACTCGCGAATACACCGTCATCGAGTGCGACACCGTGAGCGAAGAAGTTCCTTACGAAGTGACCGTCATGGAACAAGTCAAAGAAACAGTGACTGAAGACTACACCGTCTGCGTTCCTGTTCAGGTTCAGAAGGAAGTTCAAGTGACCAAGACCGTCATGGTCCCACAAACGGTTGAAGTTCCTGTCTCGGGCAGTGGCTCGGGCGGATCGGCTGCTCCTGCCGGATCAGCCGGTTGCGGATGTGGTTCGGCTCCGGTCACCGGTTGCGGCTGCGGTTGCTAGTCATCCCCCACGAAGCGGTAAGCGTGTCGCTTGCCGCAACGTTTTGCAAAATAGCGTCGGCCTCTCACAAGGAGGCCGACGTTTTTTCATGCGCCGTCGTCGACATCCACTGGCACGCCCGTAAACGATTGCCAGAACAGGATGAAACTCTGGGGCCGTGAACGCACGTCCGTGCTACGTTATCCTGGCCGGATGCCACACATCATCAAAAGCGTCGATGCCTTTCTCGTAATTCTGTCCGCGGTGCTCGCTGTGGCGACCTGCGCCGCCATGTTTGCGCGGGTTCACTGGACATTCGATACTGTCGCCAACCTGCGGATCCAAGGCTTGATCACGATCGTGGTCATCCTCGTGATTTCGCTTTTGATGCAGCGTTGGTGGATTGCCGGATCCGCCGCCGGACTTCTACTCATCAATTTGGCAGGGATGAACTTGGGCACGCTCGACGACTCGGCCGAACTCGATCCCCGTGATTCGATTCGCGTCGTCACAACCAATGTCCTGACGGGCAACCGTCAGCACGACAAGATTATCAACGAGTTGCTTGCGATCAACGCGGACGTTATCGCCATTATCGAACTCTCGCCCAACCTCGCCGACCGACTCCAAAAATCCTTCGCCGAATCGCATCCGCACTACACGTTTGACGAAAGCGACACCGACAATTTTGGGATCGGAGTCTTGTCCAAACGGCCCATCCGATCCACTCAAAAGTTGCGTTGGCAGGGCACCCCCAACAGCCTCGAAGTCTTGATCGACGACTACCGGCTCATCGCGACGCATCCCATTCCGCCGCTCGGCCAAGCAAACTTCCATACCCGAAATCGGCAACTCGCCGAATTGGCGAAACACATTCGCGCGACCGCAAACGGTTCCGGCCGAACCATTCTGCTGGGCGATTTCAATCTGACACCTTGGAACGCCAATTTCACCGATTTTCAGAAATCTTCTGGGCTGAAACGAGCCGCGGCGTGTTGGGAGATCCGACCGTCCTGGTACGCTCGCCCGCTATTCCCATTCGGATTGCTGATCGATCACATTTTGATAAGCGATGACCTTGCTTGCTCGAAGTACGACATCGGGCGAGATTGCGGGTCCGATCATCGCAGTGTTGCCGTGTCGATCGGACCTAAGACGAACTAAACATTCGTGTCATCGCCGGTCTCACACACTCGCTTCAGTATCATCACTGAAATGATGGCGAACGATCGACTCGAGGGTCTCGATACCGAGCGGTTTGGATTGGTAATCGATCACGTGCGGGAACTGTTTCGCCCGCTCGGCGTCGCCTGGTCGGCTCGACGTCGAAAGCATCATGACAAGCGTTTTCGCTCTCTGGATGCTGCTGAGCTTATGGTATTCCTCAAGGAATTCGTAGCCGTCCATTCTCGGCATGTTGAGATCGAGAAAAATCACATCCACACCGTGATTTTCGTTCTGCAAATACTTCAGTGCGTCTTCGGCATATTCGAATGCGATGATCTCCTCCACCAACCCAGACTTCTTGAGAATTCGAGTGTGAATCATGTTGTCCAGGCTACTGTCATCAACCAACATCACCAGTTGAATCGGTTTTTTCATCAAGGATTTCCCAACAAACGAATCATCCTGCACGTCGCACCAAAGTGCTTCATCGAATTTCTTGCGAGTCGAAGTCTACATTAGGTACTGAAATGTGGAAGGCGGTGCCACCGAGTTCCGAATCAGCGATCCAAATACTACCTCCCAAACGATCCACAATCCTTTTGCATATCGCCAAGCCGATTCCGTTTCCATGGTAGGTTGACTCGGCATGTAAACGTTTGAACACGCCAAACACCCGTTTGCGATGCTCTGGCGCGATCCCAATCCCGTTATCGGCAACGATGTATTCCGTAGCATCGGGCCGCGCCACACCGGAGACACGAACCAGCGGTGGCTTGTCGCCTCGATATTTTAACGAGTTCCCGATCAGGTTTTGAAAGAGCTGGATCAGTTGATGCGGATCGGCATTGATATCAGGCACATCGTCGCAGTTCACCACACCGTCGCATTCGGCGATCAGTTCGGACAGATTCTCGATCGCAGAATCGATCAAGGCCTTCACGTCACAGCGAACCAAGGTTCGTTTCTCGGATTCGATTTGGGAGTAGCTCAGCAAGTCGAGAATCAAATCTCGCATGCTCAACGCACTCGATTCGATCTGGCTCATGAAAAGGATGGCGTCCTCTGAAAGCGATTCGCCTAATTCATCTTTGAGCAACTGCGACAATGAAACGATTCGCCTCAACGGCGCCTGCAGGTCGTGCGAGGCGACGTAGGCGAATTGCGCGAGCTCGTCATTACTGCGTTTCAATTCCACGTTGGCTCGCGCGATTTCCCGAAGGTGCTGCTTGCGTTCATCGAGCATCTTCATCTGCTCGGTCAGGTCGGTATTGGCACCGAGCATGCGGATCGCCTCACCATCGTCGTTGCGAAACACGACCCCCTGGCCACCGAGATAACGCACCGTCCCATCGGGATGAATCACACGAAACAAAATATCGAGCGACCGCTCACCTTGGAGAGCACGCTGGACGGCTTGATTGGACGCCTCGCGATCATCGGGATGGACGCAGTTTTGCCATGCATCGTACGCACCGCTGAAATCGTCGCGGCTGCAACCATAAAGATCGAACATGGCGTCATCCCATTCCAATTTCCCTGTGATCGGATCGAAATCCCAAATCCCGATTCGGTTGGCTTGGGTTGCCAAAGAAACGCTTTGCAAATCCTGCGTCATTTCATCAGCCATTTTCAACGCCTTACGACTGGCGCGCGAAATCGACAGGAACATCCCGATCAGCAAAGAATCGATCAGCAGACCCGCCCACAAGATGGTTTGCGGTTGAGACGACGATGCGTTTTTGCGAAATGACAGATCGGACCAAAGATCAAAAGTCCACAGTCGACCATACATGGGCACGGTCAACTCTTTCTTCAGCAACGGCTCAGGATCAAACCCCGATTGCGATTCGACGTGTTCATCGAAAAGAACGTCACCGCCATCAATGATCCGCAATCCGAGCGAACGTTTTTGCCTCTCCATCGTCCCCCGCATCAGGTTTCGCACCAAAAACGGTGCGTAGACCAACCCTTCGAACCGCGCCCGCCTCACGGTCTCGCTCGCGAGGCTCATTTCCGTCGAAAAATCGATATCGTAAAACGGGGTAAAAAACAGAAATCCTGGCGTCCGCTGGGTATCTTGAACCAAGACGATGGGACCAGTCACTTGGCTCAATCCGCTATCGCGTGCCTTCTCCGCCGCTTCACGTCGATTTGTTTCATGCGCCATGTCCAAACCGAGCGCCGCCGCGTTGGGTCGCTCTGGTACGACTTGGGTGATCGGCCACAGCATCGGCTGGTCGTGTTCGGGATAGATCCGAAAATCAGGATGGCCCAATTGCTGTTTGGCGATGAATTCGTCACGGTTTTGTCGTGGAACTGTGAGGACGACACCGAGCCCGTTGATGCCGGGGTACCTTTCTCGAATCTCAATCTGGTCGACGTAGTGCCGCCATCGATCTCGCGTAATTTCACGTTCGTCTACTTCTAAAAACGCCGACGCCGCCAACAACGCCTCTTCGTATTTCTGCATCCGCTCCGTTACGAGCCCGACGATCCGTTCCGCTTCACGGTCGAATTGAATCTGAATCTTTGATTGCAACTGCTTACGCGAATAGTCCCAGGCGAACAGCGTCAATCCAATCGACAGCACGACTGTGAGTGCATGAAACCATTGAAACGTGCCACGACGACGCAGTCGCTCGCGCACGTTCGATTGGTCGACTCGTTTGATCATATTTCGTCCAACGCTGCAAAAAAACTTCGAAAAGGCGTCCTCGTTATCCTCGATTGATAGGAATACGAAACCTCGGCCTTCGCCCAGATCGTATCACACCGCGATCCGATTGTAGGAAAACTGCTTGCAAGTGGGCATGACGGGGTTGGCAACTTTGATCGTGGGCGACACCGATTCGGGACGGAACGAATCTTTGCGGAGCGTAGCCGGGACGGCAGGGGGTTTTGGAGAACACGTTTACGAAATGCCATGGATCAGGCACCGACAACGCTCTCGTTTCCACCATCGCCGCCGCAACACCAAACTCGCGGAAGCCTTCCGAACCCGGTCATGCCCCCTTCGATCAGGGTTTCACCGTGCATTGCTCACGTACGGGCGGGGAGATCCGTTAGAGTGTGAAGATCCAACAACTTCGCACGCAGGATCTCCGTAATCATGATTTCTATGCTGATCGCGCTGACTGGTGATGAGGTGATCGTATTCGTATTCTTTTCAATCCTCGGCATTGTCATTCTCGGATTGATCGCCGGGACGTGCGCCTCTCACCTCAAAGGCTGGCTGTTTCGCAAACAAGCCCGCAGGATTCTCGGCCACCGGCTCGACGACGTGACTTTGATCCAGACCGAGATGCTGGTCATCGACCTGCCCAATTTCCATCGGGCGATGGAGCATTGGGACGAGCAACCCGATTCCCGGTTGATCCGTCGCCTCGGCATCCCAGAACGGGTGTTAGTGTTTGATGCGATCCGTGAAGGCAAAATGGCCCCTCAAGCGATCCGCTACCAAATGGTTCAAATCGCTCCGCGTAAACGCATTCGCGTCCCCATCGCCGCGATCTATTTCTTGCGATATCGCGATCAGGGATTTTTGGTCTGGAACGAACCGCGGCACCTCATGGTGGCAGGCGCCGACGAGTCGCTCACGCAAGAAGTCCTCGAACAGGTAACGCGGCTTTCGAGCCAGTACAGTTGCTATCGCGGGCAAGTGCTGAGTCTCTCAAAGGCTCAGGACTACGATTATGGCGACGTCAATCTCAGCCTCGAATTTCATGAGATCGACCGGATTAACGAAACCGACATCATCCTGCCCTCCGAAACGATGGAATTGCTGCGTCGCAGCACGGTGGATTTTTTCAACATCTCCGAACGACTTGTTGAAATGGGTCAGTCGGGGAGTCGCGGGCTGTTGCTCCACGGACCGCCTGGCACCGGCAAGACGCTCGTCTCGCGTTGGCTGATCGGACACCTTCCCGACGTGACTAAATTCTTACTGACTGGCCAACAACTCATCCACCTCGAACAGACCGTCAAGATCGCCAAGATGCTGCGTCCGTCACTGCTGATTCTTGATGACGTCGATCTAATCGCATCGCACCGCGAAACGAATCCCTACGGCAGTGTGCTGCATGAATTGATGAACCAAATGGATGGGTTGGAGAGGCAAGATCAAGTCATGTTCTTACTCACCACCAACCGCCCCGAACAAATCGAATCGGCGCTCGTCGATCGCCCGGGCCGAGTCGATCAAGCAATCGAATTCCCGCTGCCTGACGCCCATTGCCGTGAACGGTTGCTGCAACTATTCGCCGGGGACCAAACTCTCGCGCACGTCGACCTGTCTCATTGGATTCGATCTAGCAATGACACCACACCCGCATTCTTACGTGAACTCGTGCGACGAGCGAGCCAATTCGCGATCATTCGATCGGATCAATCGGGTGAGCCCTCCCATTTGACCGATCCTGATTTCCAAGCCGCCATACGCGACATGACCACTCACGGCGGTGCGTTGACCAAACGGCTGCTGGGCTTCGGAGTCGCCTAACGGCAAGTCACCTTCTGTGTGCCCGTCGATCGATGGCGTTCACTTCGCCGTCCGAACAAGCTCGAGCCGCAACGTATCGGACAGCCGCAGAGGCGTCACGGTCGGCTTTTGTTCTCCAGCGGTCAACTGCCCGACATAATCACGAACAAACGACACGAGCTCTTCCAGATCAACGATACCATTGGCCCCGTCTCCCTTTTGGTTCCCCACACCATCGGCATCTCCGTCGAGTGCGGCGAGCACCGAAAACGTGAAACAACCATGCTCTAGCGGCGCGAGCTCTTTCGCCGATTCGCGACCACTCGCCGCCGCGATCACCACCCCGCCACTTTGCAGCGGATCGCGAATGCTGCTCTTGGCATCAACCGCCGATCCACTGTGACAGGTATCAATCATATAAATCACACCTGTCCCTGATTCGCCGGCACCATCGAGCAGTGACCAGGGCAACGAACCGCGTCGCAACTCCACCGGATCGGCCGACCGACTCGTTGTGGTCACGTAGTGATATTCCCCGTCAATGGTGGTGCCGTGCCCAGAAAGATACACGATCAGAATGTGCCGCTCGCCTTTCGCACGCAACTGATCATTGAGTCGACGAATCTCGTTGGCAACAGATTCCTGCGTGATCTGGTCATCCCGCAGTTCGCGAATGTTGCCCAATTGATAACGTCCCAATCCAGCCAATTGTTTGTCACGCAGCGTTTTGACGATCGCGTCCACATCATCGATTGGGAACTCCAACCGGCCGAATCCGTTGCGATGATTTGCCAATGGGCCGCTGTAATCTTCAGAAGCCAACGAGAGCACGTGCAACCGATACGGTGTCTCCCGGTCAGTCTCCCCACGTCGGTAGGCGACGTCCGACGCGTACAAACTCGCCAACGCCCCACCTCGCTCTTTCGCAATGACTTGGATCTGGTTGAGCCGCCCCGAAACGTTCACGGTCCATGTGTACTGAAATTGGTTGTTGGGGAGTGCCTCGATTTCGGGATCCGGTAAACGCACGGCGTCAATGTTCGCTCGGACGTCATAGTTGGCTGGGTTTCCGGTCCCAAAATCGACATGTGCTGTGATGACATTGGGCTGCCCTCCCGAGAGGCCTTGGCCGATTTCAGGCGACAGGATCGTCACCTCCGGCGTGGAATCGATCACACCGGCGAGCCTTCCGGCGATCGGTGGTTCGCCAGCGACCGCGTCGGCGATGTTAACTCCTGAGATCAATTTCAAAATCGTTTCGGGTCGTTCAAACTCCTTCGCTAAGAAACCGCCCTCGACCATTCGCGGCGGACGATCGGCACCCCGAAGGATCATCCATTCAAATAATCCTCCCCCTTCGGCCGCCGACGCGTTGAAAAATCCACTCGGATGCCAGATCGCCCATTGATCGTTTTCATTTGCAAACGCGGTAAGGAACGGCTCCCAAGACGGACGGATGATGAAACGCTTCGTCTCGTTTTGCCCATTTGGCCGCGTCGAGTCGGCATAGATCAAATTCTGCCTGAGCACGGAGACTTGCCCCAGCACCCTGCGAATCTCCTCGGCCGACGCAGTCCCGGCCTGGGCATCGAGAATCGTCGCCAGATCTCGTCGGTCGTAACCTTGAATTCGTGTGATCCGATCGCCTTCGCGGAGAGAACGCGCAAACGCGATCCCTTCGGGATCTACTCGGCGAACCACCACGTTGCCGTTGATAATCTCGAAATCGCAACCCCAGAACGACGCCTGCTCAAATTCACCTGCACCTGCACCGGAGAACACTCCGCCCAAACGCCACAATTTGATCGTATTGTCTTGCGATCCGCTGAACAGAGTTCGGCCATCGGGGCTCGCAATCAACGATGTGATCGTGCCGGTATGATCGCGATACCATCGCACCATGGGAGGCGCAAAAGCATCAGAACTCGCCGGCGTGTTGCCGCTGAATCGATAAACAAAAATCCCGTTGACGTGCTCGGTGCCGATCGCGATGCCCACCGGCTCACTGCTGGCAGGTGTGAACAAGAAACAATGACTAAAATACGTGCCCTGGAACGTCGGGTTGAGATCGATCAACCATGGTTTTCCTGTCGGATCAACCAAGCGTAGCTGCGTGGTCGGCCGATTCACCCGCGTGACCTGCCACCCCTGGGACTGCGTGACCGGAAACATCCAGTCGTTGCTCGGCGGTTGGTCGCTACGAATTTCTCCCAGAGCCAAATCCAGCGACGAGAATATTGATCCTGGATCCCTGCCGAATCCGAGCAGCCTGCCATCGGGTGATAAGGCTAATTGGTTTGTGGGCTGCGTATTCGCCCGTGCAACCAGTGGCGGCTGCTCGCTCAACGGTCTGGCGAGCGGCCGATCCTGGGTGTCAGTAAGTGGAAAGACCAAAATCGAGCGAGGGTCTTCCTTCGACACCGCGAGAAATCGACCGTCGGGTGAAATTGCCAGTGCGCGCGAGTACTCAGTTGTTGACACGGTGGCCGCATCCACTCGCCGTCTTGTCGCCAGATCGAACAACTCCACAACCACGTTACCGGCGCGTCCGTCACTGAACTCGTTGCTGAGCACCGCCAATGCGTTATCACCCATCGCAATTGCGGTGACATGTGGTAGCGACGCGCGGATCACGTGACGATTGGCTGGATCGCGAACGTCGGAGAGATAAACCCTTCCCAATCCGTCAGCCGACGCCCAGAACACGTGTCGATGGTCACGTGTCAACGCAGCCACCCGGCCGTGATAGCTTTCGGTAAACGGGGCCTCGTTGCCCGTACGCAGCGATCGGCTGATCAGCCGCACTTGGCCGTCGGGATCTTGCCTTGAATACACGACGTTTTGATCGCTGGTAAAAATCGCAAGCGGTGCAAACCGTGAGGCTTGAGGGTTGGGCGGACGCAGAACCGTGACATCGAATCCCCCCTGCGGCCCGCGTTGCCAGAGAACGAGCCCGCCACGTTCATCGCGAGAAACGATCCGATTGCCATCGGGAGAGTAATCGAGCGACATCACCGCATAGAGATGGCCTTCGGTCCCGATTCGTTTCGCAGCGGCCGCCGTGGTCCGCTGCTCCGGCGACGGCAGACACCCCGCCACGAGCCCTCGGCCGAGATCGAACAGCGCGATGTCCCCGGTTTGTTGACGGGCGCCGACCCCGCCGAGAACCATTTCTCTCTGACGCGAATTCAGGGCCAAAGAATAGATGCTGCCACGATCGCCACGCGCCTGTTCCCAGTACATCGGCGAGACCTGTTTCAATTCAGGTGGCCCGCCGTCGCCGCGATTCCAACCGACTTCATAAACGTGAACGCTCTTGTCGAGACCCGCCGCATATAGTCGCTGCGAGTCGGACGAGAAACGCAATTGTCGAATCTGCCCTGCGGGGCCGCCGGTGTTGAGCACAACCCGCGGCGGGGTCGTTTGAGCTTGCGTTCGCCCCGCCTGATGGATCATCAAGCCCAACAGCGAAAACGCCATCAAAAGGTGACAGACGCACTTCGCGTGTCGGCGTCGTTTGATCTGTCGGTTCATGACTCACTCAACAGGCAGGTCGTCGGGATTGCTGTAGCGGATACTCACCGAAGAGAGCAGCGTTTCGCCGAAAAAACACCGTTGCGAACTAGCTTGGCGGGTGATATCGCGACCGATGCCGGTACGTAGTTGTCCCTTGTTCTTGGCCAACAACTCGACCGCTGGCGGTTGTTCGTTTTCCGTCCAAGCGTGAAAGAACTGCGCCGTCACGGTTCCGATGTCCGATCCCGGTGGCAATCCGAGTGATTCGTTATTGGCGGTGACCACGAATTCTTTGAGCAACGTTGGTGTGACGTACCATCCCGAAATCACCCCCACACTCTTAGCCGGAAAGAACCACGTCCCACGGCTTCGTAGGCCCTCGTCGTCGGACAGACAGAAGGAATTAATTCCATCAACCGACAACTTCACACCGACCGCGTGATCGGCATCGTTGTAGAGACGCACTCGATAAACGTCATTGGCTTGCAGCGGGGCAAATGGAAACCCGCCTGTATTCTCGATCGGCAACGGTGCGAAATCGCTGGCCCCTGCAGATTTAACGAGGATCTCGACGCGAAACTTGCTGTTCGAATCAGGAGACACCACGGTCCTATCGCCACTGCGAAATGCAAAGACAGGTTCGGTGACACTGGAGACCAACTTGTCAGTGACGTCGGCTTGTTTGCTGATCAGTTGTTTCGCGGTGTCACTCTTGCTGGCCGTGGTGCTCGATGCAGCTTGGGCGACGGCGTCTTGTTCTTTGTCCAAATCGACCGTCAGCCCGAGCAGTCGGCTGATGTCTTCGATGCTTCGCACCTCTTCGACCTTGACCTTCTCACGAAAACCCGAGATCTCTTTGCCAGATTTATCGAACAGGTTTGCTTTGATCAAAACGATCGCGGCGGAACCGGTTTGTTCAAAACTAAACGCACCGCGCACCGTCCAACTCGCTCCGAGAGGTACGACCTGAGTATCCTTCTTCGACAATTCTTCTTTGAGAGACGCACGAATGGCTCGGCCCGCCGTTGCGGCACCTGGCCCGTCAAACGTCCCCAGCATGATTTGTCGTTGCCCCTTTTCCTCAAGGTACTCCGAAATATTCTCGGCGAGGCTTACGATCGCATCATCGAGCGTAGCGGCCTGAGACGGAGTCGTGACGAGAAAACTCATGACACTCAAGACGAGCGTGCATGCGATGGCAGGTAATCGTGATCGTCGTGAGATCATCGTCAGGTTCCTTATCGTTGGCGTTGTAAGTGCGTTGGGTTGAGTGCGAATCAAGCAGTGTGCTAGTTGGAGATCGGCGTACCGATCCGCAGTGAACTGGCGGCTTCCTGGAATACCGAAGACGATGTCTCCGCGGAGTCCCAAAAAGCACGTTTGATGGTGCCGCCGTCGAGGGCCAATGGCCCCAGACCGAGTTCCACGAGGCGTCCCGAAAACACCTGATTGCGAAGCAGGTCTTTGTCTTCAAAACCGAGTTCGCAGGCGGCGGCTTCGAGATTCAAATTTTTTGCGTAGAGCTGAGTAACACGACTGATTGGTTCTTCATAATCGAGCAAGGCGTCACGTTGATTGGGTGACAGCTCTAATTCCCCAGCGACAGCACGCCACAAACGTTGCAAATAATTTTGCTTGGTTGACTCACGAGCTAGATCGAGTTCATTCTGCGGAGGAAACAATTCGTGCACTTTTCGTCGAGCCTGCGGGTTTTGCACGGCAGTTCCGTCGCGGACAAAGTCGGTAAAATCGAGCATGCCATGTTTATGGCAACTGATGCAGGAAAGTCCGTTTACGATCAGCGGGCTGCCGGAAATGTTCAGCGAATCCCAGACGATGTTCACAGGCCCTTCGTTGATCCGATTGCCTTTGCCGTCGACCAACATGTAAGCGTGCAATCCGTTGGGTAGATTGAAAATAATTTCGCCACCGGCGTGTTCAAAAGCTTCGTTGTCGAACTCGTTGTTCTCGAATTTGGGCCCCAACGGGAATCGAGCCAAATTGCCACGACCGGCGTTACGATCGAAGTCATAGCTGATCCAAAACGTCCCGTTGGTCGACGAATGGTATTCGATCAATCGGTTTTGTCCCGAAACCCCACTCTCGAACAAGCCTGCTCGGCGGGAAGTGTTCAGTCGAAAGTTTTTTTCGACATCGACACCCACTCGATCGAGCAAATCCGAAAGTTTCTCAGGGATGCCAGTCAGGATGTGATACAGAGGCGGGCGGGTCGCGTTGGCGACAAACCAATCCGCGCGGATGGAAGTGATGCCGTCAAAATTCGCTGAACCGTACAGTTCTTCAATCTTCTCATAGATCTCAAGCGCCTCGATACTCGACTGTGGCTTGAGACCAAACGGGTACCTCTCGAGCACCGCTTCCCAAGTACCAAACTCTTGCCACCCGTAGTGACGCAGATCAATGTTGTAAATCGTTTTGACATCATCAATCGGTGTCGGCGGTTTAATCGTCGCTTGATCCGACATGCTGTTGACCGCTTTGGATAACGCGGCACGATAGATCCGCAAGTCTCGCTCGGTAAACGATCGATTGTTGTGAATGTGCGTAAGCGTCAGGTAACGCTGAAATTTGCGTTCGTCTTTGCGGATGTCGAACAGGTGCCGTGCGATCTGCTTTAAGACATCGACATCGCCAATGAATTCGCGTGTCAGGTCTGTTTCCCAGGGTGCCCCGGCATCAATCCACTGACGAATCACTTGCTTGTCGCTGTCCCCGAGCGGTTTCTTCGGAGGCATGTGCTCGTCTTCGATCACGTTCCACAACAACGACGCTTCCGCATCCCCCGGTACAACATAGATATCGCGATCCCCTTCGGCGTCCGGACGCACATGCCCGACCAACGTCTCGCGATCGAGCACGTTCATCTTTTCGATCTTGTATTCCACGCCGTGGCAGCGATGGCAATTCTGACGCAGGATGTCTAACGCCGCTTTGGCGAGTTCTGCCGAATCGAGTGGCTTGGCGGCGGAATAGGACCGCTCGGCGGGAGCCGCGGATTTCTCCGCGTTCGATGACGAAGTGGCGTATTCGCTACCTTCTTGAGCCCAGCCAATAGGGGCCACCGAAGTGATCGTCAGCAGTGCGGCCCATACAGGTCGCAGTGTGCTACGGCGTAGAAGACAGCTCAATATTGGATTCATGGTCGTCGATGTTTTGACAGCAATTCACGAAAACGAGGAGTTTGCTCGCTCGACCGGGCCTACTCTCAGGATATATGGGGAACTGTCCCCTCGACCGGACAAAAAATCTCGCGGGGGGGCAAATATTCTTGAAAAGGCGTGCCTCTGGAGCAACTCACCCCCAAACAAGGGGCCTTCTAGTCTAGGTTAAATCGACCGGCCAACAAGCAATTTTCCGCAAAAGTTCAGCGTAGACGCAGCGACAATTCTACCGCCTGATTCGGCGTCAAACGCACCGAAAACCGACCGTCCCCCTCCACTTCAACCGGTTTCCCTTCACTCGTTGTCACCGACTCGATGCCACGGCGGACGCGTATATCGAGCACCTGGCGGACGGGCGAAACCAATTTCAGCTGGAGATTCGATCGCGGCAGATCCCAGTTGAGTGATTCGACCGTCGTTTGATTTCGGCAACGAACACCGCGGATTTCTCCGACCGCCAATGCCGGCGTTTCTTTTAAAGCCGGAATCAGCTCGATTACACCGTTTTGTGATTGAGTCGCAGGCTTGGAGTGGACGAGCATCTCTATCACGACGGCGGGCAAACTGTGCAGCATGTCGGCGTTGTAGATCCGCCCCGGGTTGTGATACGTGAACAGGCTCGGCGACAGGTAGCCTCGTGACAACATGAACCGCAAATTGCCTTCGACGAGATCCGCGTCCTTGAGTCGTGCCCCGATCAAGGCCATGTGGGCAAGACCGTGAGCCGAACCGTTCCCACGACCACGACGACGTGCCGCTTCGGTTGCGGCAGCGAACAACTCGGGAGTGTCATCGGGATCGATTTCGTGCCCAGGCCAAACCGGATAAAGATGCGAGACGTGACGATGGTCGTAGTTGTCTTCTAGATCGGGATGCGCCCACTCCTTCAACGCTCCATCTTCGTTGATCAAATAGTCGGGCATTTCTTCGAGCAGGCTCGTGTAGCGTTGGATTTCGTTGTCCGACAACTCGCCGATATCTTTGAATGCAATCAACTGCGTCAAAACTTCCTTGCAACACGCGATATCCATCGCCGCATTGATCGCCGCCGGCGACTTGCTGTTTCCCGGATGATTCTCCGGTGAATAGGATGGCACAAACATGCGGTCACCGATTTCGTCACGTTCTGTCAAATAGTCTTCGTAGAATAGTGCGACCTCTTTCATTAACGGCAGCAACCGTTCCTTCAAATAGACCTCGTCGCCGGTTGTTTCGTAGTGCTCGACCATCGGCAACAACATCCACTGGGCTCCCGAGAGCCAAAGATGTCCGGGAAAGGTGGGCGAGAAATGCGTATGCAGGTTGTGTCGCCCATCGGTCCGAGTGCCCGCAAGAATCCCCCGGCACCCGAACAGCTTTTTGGCGTTGGTCCGCCAATCGTCAACGACTCCCATGACCAGCCGATCGTAGCTAGCGATCGCTTCAGGAAGGGCCCCCAGATTAGCACCAGAGATTTGCAAATTGACGTTTGCATCGAGGGTGAAGTCTCCCGACCATTCCGGTCGCCAATCACCGTTCCAGACCCCCATTAAATTGGGCGGCCATTCACCGGAGGAGCAGATCAAAGTGTACCGCCCCATGTCGAACATTTTTTCGAGCAGAGCGGGCTGCATACTTTCGTTGGCAGTTTGCTTCTGAAGCTCGATGATGGCTTCGTTGCTCATTTCCTTCGATTGCGATTCCGCCAATCGGAACTCAACACGGTCGAACATTTCGCGATGAACCGCGGCGTGCCGTTCGAGCAACGCGTTGTAATCGGCATCGATCTTTGAAAGACGATGCTGCAACTGATCCATCGACTCATCGGAACCGTCATCGATCTCGACGGACTCAATGCCGATCAACAAAATCAACTCTTCGGCATCAAATTCGATGGACGTGCCGTCTGCCACACAGTTTCCATGAACAGGGACGACACGGGCGGCGACCATATAGCCTCGCGGCGATCGTTCGTATTTGCAGTGATAGGTACACCATTCGTCATCGGCCGCAATTTGAGGATCGTGATACCCACCGCCTTTTTGGTCGGTACGCTTGGACTTTGGCCGGGAGTCCTGATTCACCAAACGAATGTGCCCACTCACCCGCTCGCCATCTCCCCCGACAATTCGCATCACGATTACGCCATCGGGCCGAGATACGAATGTGTGTCGCTCGAAAAATTTGCCTGCGGATTTCCAATGAACGCCGACTTCACCCGAGCGGAAATCAACCGTGCGAATTGATGAAACGTGACCATCGACGTTTGCACTTTGGTCGATCGTTAACGCACAGGCGGGATGATACGGATCGGTCCATTGAATTCCGGGAAACCCCTTATCGAGAGCGGCTTGGTAAGAATGCGCGTACGCCTCTGCGTATTTTCCCTCTCGCATGAGACGACGCACTTCGGGAAGTGCCGACGCGATATCGGGCACGGGGCAGGGCGTGTCCAACAGAGGTTCGTAGAGCCGTTCGTGATTAAGAACGATTCGTTCATTGGCGGGATTACCGAACACCATCGCGCCAAGGGTGCCGTTGCCGGTTACGAACGCGTCTTGCCATTTCTTAGCGGGTTGCTCACTCCAACTGCCCCGCTCAGGAAGTGTGACGTCCAATCCCGCAACTTGAATGCTCTCGACCGCGGTTGTTTCCCCGGCTGAGACTCCAATGCACGCGACGATCGGCATCACGATGCTCACGAAAGAGAAACCAGGAACCAATGAACTCCATTTCAACTTTGACAACATGAACGCAAATTCCCCAGAATCTGTAGAGCAAAATGAAGTTGGTTTACTGAGTCATTTCAGCAAGTGCTTGGGCAGCAATTCGGCGGTATCGGGATCGATCAATCGGACTCAGGGGAGGCAGGTGCTGACGGCGGCGACTTTCAAACAGCAGCTCGTATAGTCCTGCGATCGAACGAGGCCGCTGCATGTCGCGAACCAATCCCGCACGGATGGACTCATCGCCCCAACGACTCGCCCCAACCCACTGCAAATCAAGTGGAGTCTGTAGAGTGAAATCAGCGTCCAGGTCGCCATACAGCAGATCACGATGAACGATCCCTTCGATGTTATCAATCCCACCAATCACGCCGAACCGATCGGGTACTACGGCGGCCTCGTCTGCGAGCACTTGCAACTCGTCCTCGTTCAATCCCGAGAGGTCTTCTTGTTCCTCGAATGCCTCAACAACTTGCGGTGGCGGATCGGTGTAAATCACCATCGGAACGTCACGGGCGACGCGGATGCGACGAACAACATCAATCAACTCAACCGCCGATGCATCCACGGGCTCGCGTTTGGTGAGTATCAATCGCAGATCCCCACCGAACGACGCGGTGACTTCGAGTTCGCGGACGGAAGTCACAAAACGCGGCTGTAATCCAGCCTGATTGAGCAGTGTCTCCAGCTCCGAGACGACCTCGGGACGATTCTCAAGCACGATCGCCGTTGCTCGATCGCCGAGAAGACTCATCTGCTCCCATCGATCTCGAACACGAGCGCTGCCGGCATAAGGATGGTTAGGACGCAGACGCGCAATCGCTGCAGCCGCTTCGTATCGCACGATCGCATTGGGATGGTCAAGGGCTTGGACAAGGGGAGAAACACGAATGCCGGTACCGAGCAACCAAGGTGCAGGCGAAACATCAGTGACCGGTTCGATCATTCGCAACCAACCCACCATGGCCGGCTCGTTTTCGGTTTCGCTTGCCAGCGTTAATGAACTTAGAACGAACTCGATTTCGGATAGGCTGGCTGAGGCCGCTAGTGCGGGTGCCAACTCATTGGCCCGAAACTGCTCGATCTGTTCCGGCGTCCCCCAATCAGGATTGGCTGCGACGTTGTAAGCCAGGATGGCTCCGAGTTGACGCGTGACACTCTCGGGGTCATCGTCGCCAACGGCGATCAACCGGGCGGCGGCGTCGGAAGCGTCTCGAAAAGTTAACGTCCAATCCGATATCCGCTGAGGCACGACGCCAGTTTGTTGGGCATTCATCACCCAGGTGGTCGTGCGACCAAAATCACGAAGGCTGCCGTTGGCGATGCGAGTCGCTTCGGCCAATTCGTCGCGAAGCTCCCTGATCACACGTTCTCGTGAAGGAACGCGATCACCAATCGCCGCGATCGCGCGTGCCGCGATACTCGCCGATCGATCCGTTTCGGCATCGGCCGCGTTTGGATTGTCGCCGCGTCGATACAACGCGGTCGCCAGATCAATCAGCAGCCTATGGTTTCCATTGAGGTTTTTGCCTGCTAATCGGACAAGGGCAGACAACGCACCAGCTCGCGACTGATCGGTGCCATACAATGCGATGCGGCGGAGGGCTGCCACACCCGATGGTTCATCGATGCGGATCATCGCCCGCAACCAGACATCCCGCTTGCCCAGATCATCGGCTGAAACAATCGACTGGACGAGAGCCGCCGTTGAGGCTTCGCCACCTTCGAACAGCGTACGAATCGCGGGCAGCGATTGGTCAGCGTTCGGCGACGTCAACGCGTCGATCGCTTTGGCGAGTCGGTCGGGCGATGTTAGACGCTGGCGGAGCAAGTCAAATAGCTCGTCCAAGGCCACGACCGCCTCGGGAGCCATCGCTGGATGGGTCACGATTCGCAGCCGTTCGGCCGCGGTAATTTGATTGGCGACAGCCTCCTTTTGCTGATCGTTGTACCGGCGTGAGGCCAGCGAACCGAGGAGTTCATTAACTCGCTCAAATTCCCCCATCCGCGTCAGCGCCGAGATTGCTTGCCCGAGGTCCGTGGGGCCACGCTGTGCCCGGAGCATCGTTTGCTCGACGGCCGGATCAGGAGGGTCAACCGTCAACTCATCGATCGTCTGCTGCAGCCCCTGGGCGGAGGCCGAAGTCGGGGCCCAAACGGGCAGGGTGAAAATCGCGAACAGGGCAATCGAGGTGAACCGGACGATGGGAGCACTCATAGCAGACGGTCATTGGGAGGAGCAATCAGAGGGCGGGCGCCAGCCGCATTCTAATCGGACGACCGCGTGCCGCGATTGCTTTTCACCCCTGATCTTGGCTAAGCAACTCGTCCACCGCCGCGAGCACCCGCTGAGCTTCGGTCTGTAGGGATTGCAACAGCGATGCGGATAAACCGGGATCCCCCAGACGCTGCTCTCGGCCGGCAGTTTCGATCGCTCCCGCGGCGGCCTGAAGATGTTTCGCACCGAGCAGACCACAGGCGCCTTTAAGCGTATGGGCGTTTCGGCGGGCCGAATTGTTGTCCCCGGACCCAAAATCAGCCTCCAATTGCTGAACCAAGGAGTGACATTCCTCGCGAAACACAGCCGCTAATCGCAACACGCCCGAAACACCACCGGGAATCCGAGAGCGGGCGGAATCGAGATCCAAGCAGCCCGCGTGCTCCTCGCTGAGAGCCAAAACGTTCGGCGTTCCCTTCGACCGAGAACGAGGAGTCGGAGCGGAGGCATCGACCGTGATTCTCGAGCTGTCATCAACGGTTTTCGAACCGCCTACCGTTTCCAAATCCCCCGCCGTAGCGCGGACGCGGCGATCCTTGCGGGGATGAATCACCGAGAGTGCTTGTTGCAGTTTGCGGCGGCGAATCGGTTTCGTGAGGTAATTATCCATCCCGGCTTCACGACACAATCTCGCATCCTCGGCCATCGCCGCAGCGGTCAGGGCGATGATCGGAATATGGCGGTCTGTCCCCATTTCATATTGACGTATCGCCAGGGTCGCCTCGAGCCCATCCATCACGGGCATGTGCATGTCCATCAACACGACATCGAAAGGTTCATTTCGCCATTTGGCAATCGTTTCCCGACCGTCGCTGGCGATGGAACACTCGTGGCCGAGCGATCGCAACAATCCGGCGATCACGTGCTGGTTCGTAACACCGTCTTCGGCAACCAAGACCCGCAATGGTTCCGACGCAACATATTCATCACCGCCCAAATCTTCTTCGAGATCATCATCATTGGGCTCCATATCGGCGACATCCGCAATCGGCAGATCCAACTCGAAATAGAACGTCGTGCCGACGCCAACCTCACTCTCCAACTGCAAAGTGCCACCCATCAATTCAACAAGCTGACGGCTGATGCTGAGCCCCAACCCTGTCCCACCGAACCGCCGAGTCATCGACGCATCGGCTTGCGTGAACGGAGCCAACACCGTCGCCTGCTGAGCCGGCGGAATTCCGATCCCGGTGTCGGTGATGCTGACGCGAAGCCTTGCTCTACCGGTTCCCTCATTGTCCGCCTCGGGTGTGCCCTCGGACGTCTCGTGAGACCGCTGAACGGAGACCGTGACGCCACCGCGATCGGTAAACTTGACCGCGTTGCCGATCAAGTTGATCAGAATTTGCCGAATCCGTCCGGGATCCCCGACGAAGTGTTGTGGCAAGTCTTCGTCATAGTCGAGTCGCAGTTGCAGGTTCTTTTTCGCAGCTTGGTAACGCAGCGTCGAAATCGCCGCCTGGATCTCATAACCGAGCGAAAAGACAACGGATTCGAGCTCGAGCTTGCGGGCTTCGATCTTGGAAAAATCGAGAATGTCGTTCAGCAGCCGCAGCAGAGATTCCGACGATCGGCGGATCGTGTCGACATACTCACCCTGAACATCGTCCAATGAGGTTTGCGCTAACAGGTCGGCCATTCCCACAAGTGCGTTCATGGGGGTGCGGATTTCATGACTCATGTTTGCTAAGAATTCGCTTTTGGCACGGTTTGCCGCGTCGGCCATCCGAACGGCTTCCTGCAGCGCCGCTTCGCTGCGTTTGAGCGCCGTGATGTCCCGCGAGATGCCGAATGTCCCGATGGGCTCGCCCGACTCATCGATGAGCGGCATTTTGGTGGTCATGCACCACGTGTCTTCTTGATCCCGCCACGTTTCTCGTTCGACTCGATCGACGAGCGGCACGCCCGTTTCGATCACGTTGAGTTCGTCTTGACGGGCCTGTTCGGCATGCTCTGGGGTAAAAATGTCGGCGTCCGTTTTGCCGATAATCTCGTCGACGTCTTGGTATCCGAATTTTTCCGCCATCGCTTGGCTGACCCGGATGAACCGACTTTGCAGATCCTTGAAATAGATGGAATCTGGAATGTTGTTGAGCAACGTATTCAGTAGCGATTGCTCGAACCGGCTGGTTTGCTCCGCCTGGACGCGGGCGGTGACGTCCCAGAACAAAACCTGAATCCCCAACAACTTCCCGTGGGCGTCATAGATGGGACTTTTGATCCGCTCGATCCAGCCGATACTGCCATCGGCGATCGTAGCCTGCTCCACCGCATGCTGCGCCTTGCCACTTTCGAGAACTTCCCGGTCATCGGCGGTGTACTGCTGTGCGATCTCTTCAGGGAACAGGTCGGCGTCGACTTTGCCCGCGACATCCTCCCAGCAAAGATGCCGCCATCGCAAATAGGCGTCATTGGCGAATACCCGGCGTCCATCACACGATTTAATCAATACGCTCAACGGCAAACTGTTCGCCAGGGCGCGGTACGTGGCCGAGGTTTGCAGCTCGCGTTCATGAGACGAAATTTGATATTCGGACATATTTCTCCACGCCGCTGGGGATCGTCGGTGCAATCGCAGACCGCCATGAGAACATGTCAGTCATCGTTGTCTAGGGTCGACAACGTTTCACCAGGGTGACCTGGTTGCCTTTCTCATTGTAGACCAATTCGTCAACGAAGCTGGCCATCAGAACCAGTCCCTGCCCGCGTGGTGCGTTTTCGTCCTCGGACATCGTTTTGGGATCCAGTTGCCCTTTTTGCGGAACGATCGACGTATCGAAACCGTTGCCCTGGTCTGCAATCACGATTCGCATCGCATCCGATGCCGCGATCGCTTGGACATGGATAGTCCGATCGCGGTAGGGAGACTGCCCCAACCGCTCCTGCATCGCGGGGCTAAACTTGCCGTCACGAGCCAACTCATGGTGACTGGGGCATTGGTCCGGCGTCAGCTCCAAATTGCCGTACAACATCGCGTTGGCCAACGCGTGTTCGACTGCCACACCGAGCCGAACCATGTCGATACTCGGCAGGAGTTCCATGCCTGAACTGACCTGCATCAGCAACCCGACCAGCGGATTGATCAGCAAAGGATCATTGGGCAGCTCGAATTCAAAAACGTTCTTCGTCAGGGTCGAGATGAGCTTGGCGTAACTCGCGTCGGTCCGAATCACGCCGAGGACGTCGATAATCGTGTTGTTGAGCAATTCGCTCATTCGATTTTTGGGGACGTAACCGGCCGCCCCAAGCTGCAAGGCTTCCGCGGCGAGTTCTTCGCTGCCGTGCCCGGTCACGAGGATGCTGGGGATATGGGAAAAATCGTCCCGCATCGTCTCCACCAGCTGGAGCCCGTTCATTTCAGGCATTTCGAGGTCCGTGACGACGATATCCATCGACTGACGACGAAGTTCATCGAGTCCCAAACGCCCATTGAGCGCATGCACCACATCATGCTCGGCCGCCTCAAGCAACATCGTGATTTGGGCGGCCTGGGTTGGACTGTCTTCTACCAGTAAGATCTTGGCCATGGTGTTCGTCCTTCGATGAGAAAAGGCAGTTTGGAACTGAGACAAGCTTTGCGAACGAACCAGGTTGGACAGCCTTCTTCGGTCCCGTTTTAGTCGGGTCGAAATCGGCCTACAACCGGTCAGACTTTCGCAATCCACCCCTTAAGGTAAGACAATATCGCATTAAACGCCTGTCGACCAGTAGACTAACTTGATCACCCCCTGCGGCATATTTCGCCGTTTTCGCCCCACCGACATTCCTGGACCATTTCCGTGACAATCTATTACGCAAACGGATCGCCAACGACTTCGCTCACCAACGATGACTTGCGGGAAGCCCTGAAAACGACGTTTGACGCGATTTCGCCGCCGAAGAAGGTGCTCCTGCTTCCCCCGGATCAAACCCGTCTGTTCAGCCGAGCTGGTGAACTCACCGTGCTCTCCCACGAATTACTGGGCGACCGAGTAACGGACATTATGCCCGCCTTAGGCACTCACTCGCCGATGACGCCGGCCCAGCTCGACCACATGTTTCCCGGTGTCCCGCACGAACTTTTCCGCCCTCACCGCTGGCGAGACGACGTCGTGCAATTGGGCGAGGTGCCCGCAGACTTTGTTTCCAACGCCACCAACGGCGTCTACACCAAGAGCTGGCCCGCCGAGGTCAACCGATTGCTGCGAGACGGCCAGCACGACCTGATCTTTTCAATCGGCCAAGTTGTGCCACACGAAGTCATTGGGATGGCCAACTACAACAAGAACGTCTTCGTCGGGACCGGCGGCGTTTCAGGGATCAACGAGAGTCATTACCTCAGCGCCATGGTCGGCATCGACCAAACACTGGGAATCGCCAACACGCCGCTGCGGCAGATTCTGAACTACGCCCAAGATCATTTCTGCCAGGACATGCCGCTGCTCTATGCCCTGACCGTGATCGAGCTGCTCAAGGACGGCACCAAGTTGACGCGTGGGCTGTACATCGGCGACGACCACGAGACGTTCTTCGCCGCCGCGGAACTGTCCCGCCAAGTCAACATCACCCACCTGCCGCGCGCCCCTAAGCACGTCGTCGCTTACCTCGACCCGAGCGAGTTCAAGAGCACGTGGCTGGGCAACAAAGCGATCTACCGAACCCGCAAAGCGATCGCGACCGGCGGACGCCTAACCGTACTCGGACCTGCGGTGGAGGAATTCGGTGAAGACAAACGGATCGATCAACTGATTCGCAAATACGGCTATCGCACCAAGAACGAAGTGATGCAGTTGGTCGAAGAGCACGAGGACCTCGCCGCCGACCCTTCTGCCGCCGCTCACCTCGTCCACGGTTCTCCCGAAAATCGCTTCGATGTTGTCTACGCCGCTGGCAAACTGACAGACGAAGAAATCCGGTCGGTTGGCTTCATCCCGGGTGATTTGAATGCTCTGCTGAAACGCTACGATATCAACACACTCCAAGACGGTTTTCATGAGGACGTCGACGGGACGGAGTTCTACTTCGTGCAAAATCCTGCACTCGGTCTGTGGGAAGCTCCCCTGGATTGAACTCGCCCCAACTGACTACTGATCCTTAATCGATTCCATGGCAAATCCCTCCCCCTCGACGCCCAACGAACCATTGAACTCGGAGACACCTTCTCAATCGCCCGCCCCCACGACGGCCCCGTCTGGATCGACGCCTCGGCACGTTGCAATCATCATGGACGGAAACGGCCGCTGGGCTCAGAGCCGTGGATTGCCGCGAATCGAAGGACACCGGCGCGGCGTCGCAACCGTTCGCCGGACGACCGAATTGGCCTCACGGCTAAAACTCGAGGCGCTCACGCTGTATTGCCTGTCGAGCGAAAACTGGAAGCGGCCGAAGACGGAACTCGATTTCCTGATGCACTTGCTGCGTCAGTATTTGATCGAGGAACGCCGCACTTTGCTCGAACAAAATTTGCGTTTGCGGTTCATCGGTCGGGTCGACCGGCTCGACGCCAAGGTTCTCCGCGAAGTCGAACGAACACAAAAACTTTGCCGCGACAACACGGGCACCGAACTGGTACTGGCCGTTGACTATGGCGGACGCGACGAACTCGCCCGAGCCGCTCGCAAATTAGCGCACGAAGCAATCGCTGGAAATTTGGATCCTGAATCAATCGATGAACAGGCCATTGCCGCCAAACTCGACACCGACGGCTTGGCCGAAGTCGACTTGATGATCCGCACCGGCGGAGACATGCGAATCAGCAATTTCCTGCTTTGGCAAATCAGCTACGCCGAACTCTGGTTCACGCAGAAATGTTGGCCAGAATTCGAGGACGAAGACTTCCACGAAGCGTTGGCGGACTTTGGGGAACGCACCCGCCGGTTTGGCGGCCTGGTATCGTCCTAACAGACACCGCGATTACCCGATCGTCCCGCTCGCCTTCTCCTCAGCGGCGCTCGGCCGGAGATAGTCCGGAACGAGATCGATTGCCGAAGTCGTTTCACCTCGACGCAGCATCTCGGCGCCGATGCGTCCGACACCGACCGCCCAAATTTCGCCGTCACCACGCCACTGCTGCGGAGCGAATGCGAGCTTCGTGCGATCAAATACCGATCGGTCGCCCATTAAAATGACATTTTTTTCTGGCGATTCCTGCGGCCTGTCGTCGCACGACTCGGCAGCATTCTCGTTGTCCTGGATCGATCGATTGAGCTCCGATTTCCATTGGTCTGCCGAAATGAGATCAATTTCCGGTGCCCCTTCGACGGAAAACCAACCGCGATAAACCTGCCCACGATAGGCCGACAATCCGACCAGCACTTGCTGGCGAACGGCGGTCGCGTGATCGGGAGCGGCCAAATCCGGACGCACCAACGCCGCGATCGCGGTCAGTGAATTCACCGCCACGACCGGGATTTGAAGCGCATAGGCCAGCGTTTTGGCGGTTGTGACGGCGATCCTCAGCCCGGTAAATGATCCAGGGCCGACCGCCACCGAGATACCCGCGAGCGCATCGAGTGCACCACCAGGTAGAAATTCTTTTGCCAAACTCGCAATCTGTGGAGCCAATCCCGCGGCCGCCCGCGCCCCCGAATCGAGTGATCGGGCAGCAATCACATCGCGACCGTTCATTAGCGCAACCGATCCCTCACGGCCAATCACCTCAATGGCGAGCGACGCGGCCGCGAACGGTCGATCCGGTGAGTCAGAGAATTCCTGCTGCATAGGTTGTTGCACAAAATTCATAAACGCTACAATCCGACGCCACCGCTTGCGATAATGTTTCGACCGGCGGCGGCCCGATGCCTACGATGGTGACGGGAGTGGTGTGTTTTTTCAGGTCCGAGTTTTACCAGGTTTTCGAGATATTTCGTGAAGCGAGCGTTGATTAGCGACATCCACGGTAACCTCGAGGCCTTGCAGGCCGTGATGGCTGATATCGATGCGATTGGCGTCGATGAGATCTATTGCCTGGGCGACATCATCGGCTATGGCCCCAATCCGTGCGAGTGCCTCGACCTTGTTATGAGGCGATGCAAACAAACGATTTTGGGAAATCACGACCAAGCCGCGTTGTTTGACCCCGACGGGTTCAACCCGATGGCCCTCCGTGCGATCTACTGGACTCGCGATCAACTCGACGCCGGCAATGGCAGCCAATCCCAAGTCAACGCACGCTGGGACTTCCTGGGCGAGCTGCCGCGATTCCTCAACGAGGAACCCTACCGGTTCGTGCACGGATCGCCACGGGATCCGACCAACGAATACGTGTTCCCTGAATACGTTTACGACACCCGCAAAATGGAAATTTTGTTCGGCAAGATTGACCAATACTGCTTCATGGGGCACACGCATTTGCCCGGTGTTTTCACCACGACCTGTGAATTCATTTCGCCTGAAGAATGCGACAACACCTATTCACTGGGCTCAGCAAAACTGCTGATCAACGTCGGAAGTGTCGGGCAACCACGGGACGAAAACAATCGCTCCTGCTACGTGATCCTCGACACCGACGCGAATACGATCACGTACCGCCGGGTTGAGTACGATATCGAGGCGACTGCAACTAAGATTTACAACGAACCCGATCTCGACAATGCGCTCGGGGATCGACTCAAACGAGGACATTGATCGGGTGACGCGTACTGCAATTTTGAGTGACATTCACGGCAATCTCTCCGCCCTGACCTCCGTCCTAGAAGACATCGACTCACAAAAAGTCGATCGCATCGTTTGCTTGGGCGACGTGGTGGGCTACGGCCCTGAACCATGCGCCTGCCTGGACAAGGTGATGGAGTTCGACTTCTGCGTGCTCGGTAACCACGACAGCAGTTCGCTGTTCGACCCCGAAGGCTTCAACGTTGCCGCCGAACAAGCGATCTTCTGGACCCGCAGTCAGCTCGAGAAAATCGGCGACGATCCCGAAGCTAGCCGCCGCAGGATCGATTACCTGTGCGAACTGCCACGCACCGTCCGCGAGAATGACTGGCTGTTCGTTCACGGATCGCCACGCGGCCCCACAAACGAATACGTCTTCCCCGAGGACACGCAGAACTCCAAGAAAATGGAGAAACTGTTTTCGCTCGTGCCACGCCTCTGCTTCCAGGGACACACTCACGTCCCCGGCGTGTTTACCGCTGACCATCGCTTCATCCGCCCCGCCGAAACCGGAACCGGATATTCGCTCGGCGACCCCAACGCAAAACTGATGATCAACGTCGGCAGCGTCGGACAACCTCGCGATGGTGACCCGCGAAGCTGCTACGTGATCGTTGAACCGGGCATACTCGAGTTCCGCCGCATCGAATACGACATCGAACGCACCGTCAAAGCGATCGAAGAAGAAAGCGATCTTGATAACTTCTTAGGCTATCGCCTCCGCGAAGGTCGCTAAACCGACGGCCTGTTTTTCGCCGCCGCGTTTCCTAGTGCTTGATCAGCATTGAAAGTGGTGGTGAGACCGGCCCGCTCGCGCCGTTCCACTAAGACTTTGAGCGGCAGGACGCGAGCCCTCTGGATCAGGCAACCCTCAAGTTCCGGTTGGACAAAGCACCAGTGCCGGCAGCACGATTGCTCCCCCACGCGGTAGCGATCCCCAAAAATCACCATCGCAATCGGCGAAGTCGTGCCGCTCCACCTCCGCCCCGTGAAGGCAGCGGAGATCCCGTACGGGTGAGGAACCTTCGGCAATGCCTGCTCTACGCGACCACTTCGAACGCGGCCTTCAAGAGATCGGCTTGCTCGAGCTTATGCGCCGCCATACTGCCGGTGCTCGGGCTCGCCGATTCCGAACGCGTGGATTTGGACAGACTGAATCGCTTAGTCAGTTCGTCGCCAAACTTGAACTTCATGTACGGCCAGGCGCCCATGTTCTCGGGTTCGTCTTGGACCCAGCGGATTTCGGTGCCGTCGGGCAAGCCTTCGAGCGACGCCATCAGCTCTTCGATCGCTAACGGATAAAGCTGCTCGACACGCATGATCGGCACGCCTTCGATTTCGCGCTGCGTGCGTTCTTGCAGCAAGTCGTAATAGATCTTGCCGGTACACAACAGCAACAGCTTCGCACTCTCCAGCGGCACTTTGCGGTCCGGCAGAATTTTGTGGAAACTGCCGTTAGCGACAATGTCGAGTGGACTGGTCACTTCCGGGTGACGCAACAGACTTTTCGGGGTCAGCACGATCAACGGCTTCCGCCATTTACGGATCACCTGCCGGCGGAGCAGGTGAAAATACTGCGACGGTGTGGTCGGCTGGCAAACTTGGATGTTGTGTTCGGCCGACATGGCGAGCCAACGCTCGATTCGCGCACTACAGTGCTCCGGACCTTGCCCCTCAAAACCGTGAGGCAGCAACATGACCAAACCAGACAAACGATCCCATTTGTCTTCGGCACTCGCGATGAACTGGTCAACGATCACCTGAGCGACGTTCCAGAAGTCACCGAACTGGGCTTCCCAGACGCACAATCCGGTCGGGCAATCGAGCGAATAGCCGTACTCAAAACCGAGTACACCGGCTTCACTCAGCGGGCTGTTGTAGAGCTCCAACCGAGCCCGGTTTTTGCTGATGTGTTCCAGTGGCGTGTACGTGCTGCCGTCGCGGGTGTCGTGCAAGACCGCATGTCGGTGACTGAACGTCCCCCGCTGGCAATCCTGGCCGGTCATCCGAATCGGGTGCCCCTGCTCGAGCAACGATGCAAACGCGGCTAGCTCTGCCGCCGCCCAATCCAAGGGGCGTTCGCCCGCCGCCATTTCGCGACGCTGGGCCATCGGCCGCTTGAGCTTTTTGTGCGCCGAGAACCCTTCGGGCAAACGTGTCAACGCGTCAAGCCAACGGCTGAGATCCTGGATGTCGACCGTCGTGTCGATCGATTCATCGGGCTCGGGGCCGCCGAAATATTCGCTCCAATTGGCCGCGAGCGTTTGCGTGTCAGGAACAAACGACTCGTTCTTACTGGCTTCGAACTCACGCTCCAGCTTTTCGGTTCGCTCCTTGCTGATCTCTTCGGCTTCGTCTTCGGTGATCTTGCCGAGCTTGAGCAATCGGTTGAGATACTGCTGTCGGACGCCGGGCCGTCGATCGATTTCGGTGTACATGCGAGGCTGGGTGAAACGCGGCTCGTCACCTTCGTTGTGCCCCCAACGCCGGTACGCGTACAGGTCAATCACCACATCACGCTGGAACTCCTTACGGAAATCCATCGCCAGCGAGACGACTTGGGCGACTGCCTCGGGGTCTTCGCCGTTGACGTGGAAAATCGGAATTTGCAGCATCTTGGCGATATCGGTCGCGTAAGTCGTGCTGCGTCCATCGCTCGGTTCGGTCGTGAACCCCACCTGATTGTTGATCACCACGTGCAACGTCCCGCCGGTTCGATAACCCGGCAACTGACTGAGGTTGAGCGTTTCTTGAACGATGCCTTCGCCGGCAAACGCCGCGTCACCGTGGACGAGAATCGTCATTACTTCTTTGCGAGCAGCATCACCCCGATTGTCCTGTTTGCAGCGACAACGCCCTTGAGCCACCGTATTGACGAACTCGAGGTGACTCGGGTTAAAGCACAACGAAATGTGCAGCGTGTCACCCGACGCCGTCCGCCAATCGCTGCTGTAGCCGAGGTGGTAACGGACGTCACCACCGCCCCGGCTGAGCTCGGGCGTGGGGTCGTCGAAGGACCAGAAGATGTTCATCGCTCGTTTTTTGAGGATGTTGGCCATCACGTTGAGGCGACCGCGGTGAGCCATGCCCATCACGACTTCCTGAACCTTGTGCTGGCCAGCCTTCTCGAGCGCCAAATCGAGGAGCGGGATGAGACTCTCGGCGCCCTCGAGCGAGAACGTTTTGGCACCGACGAATTTCCTTCGCACGAACTCTTCGAAAATACTGGCGTCGGCCAACCGGGTGTAAATCCGGCGTTGTTTTTCGTACGACAGGTCGAGGCGGTTTTCCGTCGTCTCCATTCGACGCTGCAACCAATCGCGAATATTGCGATTGTCGATGTGCATGAACTGTGCACCGATGCTACGGCAATACGTCTGCTGCAGCTTTTTCAAAATCACGTCGAGCGTGCTGCCGGTGACGTTCTCGAGAATACTGCTATCGAACGGCCGAGCCAAATCCTGGTCACTCAACCCATGGCTCTGGGGCGACAGTTCAGGGCAACCGTTTTCAAACAAACCGAGCGGATCGAGCTTGGCGACCAAGTGACCGCGGACTCGATATTCGCGGACGAGTTGGTCGATGCGATCCTGGATTCGGGCCAACCACAACGCCTGGTCGACGTGCTGATTGCCGGTCGATCCCGCCTGCACCTCACCGTTGGTTTCGGATTCATCGCCTGAACCACCCGATGGCGCCCCGGCGGACGACGACCGCGAGCTGCCTCCGATCGGACCGGCTGATCGGGTGCGAGACGTTCCCGCACCCGCAGGTACCGGTGCGTTCTGCACCTGTGCCCCCGCTCCGACTAGAAACTGCTCGAAATACTGACGCCAAGTTTCGGAAACGCTCGACGGATCACGCACATATTGCACGTACAAATCGTCGATGTAATCCAACGAATAACTATTCATGAGCGAGGGCGGCGGTTGAACCGGATGACGGCAACGCCGAGTTGGCTTCGAAGGGAGAGAGGTTTAGCTTTAAAAGGCAAGAAAACTTAGAAAGCGACTGATCATAGGACGTCAGGTGCGTTTCAGGATAGGACGCACAGCAAATCACGTTTGGCGGATGCAAAACATCCTCGGCAGCTACAAAACTGCAGCAACGAGGGGTGGACTGGGATTTTGCAGGGCTTTGGCAGAGCTTTTTTACGGCCGGGGGCTATTCACAAAGCGAATTGCGGGGATTTATTTTGTCGCAGTATCGGTGGCTGGATACTTTACGCACCGAACGCCTGAGTGGGTAGACAAGAGCGGGTGAACTTTTTCGTCTTTCTCGCTACGTTGTCGGGCCCGACTTCGTTTTCCCGTTGCTTTCAATTTCCTTCATATTTTTTCAATTCATGGCTGTTCTGATCCAACTCCGCGACGCTCACAAACGCTTCGGTGATCAAGTCCTCCTGGATGGAGCCAACGTCAGCCTAGTCGACGATGTCAAAGTCGGCTTCGTCGGACGCAACGGCGCCGGAAAGTCCACCCTTCTGCGGATCCTGCTCGGCGAAGAAGACGTTGAAAAAGGGGAAGTGATTCACCACCCGACGTTGCGAATCGGATACCTCCGCCAACACGATCCGTTCCAAGAGGGCGAATCGGCTCTCGACTTCTTGATGCGTGACAGCGGCGCGCCCGAATGGCAATGCGGCCAAGTCGCCGGCCAATTTGAGCTCAAGGGCCAATATCTCGAAGGTCCCGTCAAAGCGCTATCAGGTGGATGGCAGACACGCGTCAAATTGGCCGCACTCCTGCTGCACGATCCCAACCTGCTGATGCTCGATGAACCGACCAACTTCCTCGACCTTCGCACCCAGATCCTGCTCGAACACTTCCTCAGAGATTTCAACAAAGCCGCCCTTATTGTCAGCCACGATCGAGCCTTCCTGCGGGCCACCTGCAGCCAGACCCTCGAACTCAGCAAGGGGCAACTGACGATGTTCCCAGGCAAGATCCACGACTTCCTCGAATTCCGCGAGGAACGCCGGGAACACGACCGACGCGTCAACGCCACCGTCATCGCCAAACAAAAACAACTCAAGCAGTTCATCGAAAAGAACCGAGCCAACGCGTCCACGGCCAGCCAAGCTCGCAGCAAAGCCAAACAACTCGAAAAACTGCAAACCGTCGAACTGCAAGTCGACGAACCCACCGTCAATATCCGCGCCCCGCGCGTCCAGCCCCGCCAGGGCACCGCCGTTCGCTGCGAACAACTCGCCATCGGATACCCCGGCAACCGTGTCGCCGAAGACATCTCACTGGAGATCGAACACGGTCAGCGAGCGGCCATCGTCGGTGACAACGGCCAAGGCAAGACGACCATGCTGCGGACCCTCGTCCACTCGCTCGAACCGCTCGACGGAACAGTCAAATGGGGCCACGGAATCGAAATCGGGACTTACGCCCAACACGTCTACAGCAGCCTTGATGAACGACAAACCATCCTCGAACATCTCGAATACGCCTCCGATCCGGAAACGACCCGGCAAGACGTGCTAGCGATGGCGGGCGCTCTCCTTTTTCGAGACGAAGCCATCCAGAAGAAAATCAAAGTGCTCAGCGGTGGCGAGCGTGCCCGCGTCTGCATGGCGAGCCTGCTGCTGGGAACGGCAAACGTGCTCGTCCTCGACGAACCCGGTAACCACCTCGATGTCGAAACCGTCGAAGCCCTCGCCGAAGCCCTGCGTCTGTATAAGGGAACAGTCATCTTCACTAGTCACGACCGGCACTTCATGGCCCGCGTCGCGACCAACGTCATCGAAGTCCGCGACGGACGCGTCCGCAATTACTTCGGCAGCTACGACACCTATTGCGAAGCGGTGGAAAAAGAAGTCTCCGAGGGGGAACGCCAACGCAACGCAGCGGCCGGCAAATCGACCTCCAACAACAGCGCGTCCAAGAACGAGCAGAAACAGCAGAAAGATCAGCGCAAGACCGGCAAAGAACTCAGAAACCTCGAACGAAAGATCGCCAAACTCGACGACGAAAAACGAGAACTCAACGAGAAACTGCTCACCGAGACCGATCCCACCGATGCCGTTCGCCTCCACGATCAGATCAAAGCGATTGAAGTCGAATTGAGCGAAGCGGAAGAAAAATGGATGGAATTGAGCGATTTCTAGGCGTATTTTCGCCGACATGGCCCCGGGAAGGGCGGAAATACAGGCACCCCTCGCGGACGGGTTTCATTTTGCTGGACGCCTCTCATGTGTCGTCTAAAATGAAACAACCGAAAGGTGAACGCCGTCACAACGCAGCGATTTGCTTGACACGGTGCCTCCGCACCCACTTGAGCTTTTCTGCACACAGGCGAACACCCGTCCTAGCCGCTGCCATCGGGTGACCAGCGGCAAAAGGACGCATCCGCGTTTGGCATGGATGACGACGAGACACTTGGGCGCGGGTAGGGTTGAGAAACAACTCCGGCCTCGCTGTTTGGATGTCTTATGCAAGCCTTCACACTCTCTCGTCTCGGCGTTCCAGCGGGTATCCGAGCCTTCGCATCGATGATGGCGATTGTAGCGATCTTGCAGGCGGGCCCGGTTCATGCGTTTGACCCCAACTACGACAGCAACCGAGACAGGTCGGCGATCCGCTTTGTTTCTGAAGATCAAAGCGTGTGTATCCGCAGCGACTTCCCCGGCGGACGAGTTAACCAGTGTGTGCAAATCGGCCCCCAAGAATTCGATCTTGTAATCCGACCGGAACAAACCCCGATCAACGATAGCGCGTGGTACGCGTTCCAAGTCCGCGCGACCCGGGCGTGCGACCTCACCATTCGACTCCGCTACGACGGCGGGTCACACCGATACTCACCCTTGATCAGCCACGATGGCGAAACTTGGTTTCCCGCCGAACGGCTCATCACCGCCGTTCATCCGTTTGGAAAGCAGGCAATCCTCAAGATCCGAGCTGACACCAAACCATTGTGGGTTTCTGCCCGCCAATTGATCACTAATACCGAAGTCGATCGGTGGATCAACGAGATTGCAAAACGCGACTACGTCCAACAGGACGTGATCGGATACTCCGTCGAGAATCGCCCGATCCGCCGACTCAAGATCAGCGAATCGTCATCCGCGGCGACAATTTTCCTGATGGCCCGCCAACACCCTACCGAGATCTCCGGCATGCTCGGCTTGATGCGGTTTGTCGAAGCGATCTCGGCAAAGACCTCTCGCGCGTCACAGTTCCGCCAAGAATTCAGCACGGTGGTGATCCCGACGGCCAACCCCGACGGCGTCGCCCGTGGTCACTGGCGGTGTAACGCGGCCGGAGTCGATCTCAACCGCGACTGGAAACATTTCACACAACCGGAAACGCGGGCGCTGCGAAATGAACTGCTCAGCTATCGCTCGACGGGACGACGGTCGCTGTATCTGTTCCTTGATTTCCACTCGACCTACGAAGACGTTTTCTACACCGCCGAAGACGTGGACCAAGCCTTCCCGCAGAACTTCACCTCGTCTTGGCTCGACGCATTGCAACAAAGGTTTTCGTGGTACAACGTCAATCACGACTTAAACCACAATGCCAACCGCTGCACATCCAAAGCGTGGGTTCGCGACACCCTCGACGTCGCCGCGGTTACTTACGAATTCGGCGACGCTACCCAACCGAGACAGATCGCGGAACTTGCCCAGGGCAGCGCCGATGAAATGATGCGACTACTCGTGCAACGACGGCAATCGCATCGACAAGAGGAACAACACCTGGTCAGCGTGAAAAGCGCCCCGGCACCCTAAAGGCGTGCCTCAATCGAGCGACAGCCGGCTCGCGATGTACCGCTTGCAAATCCGGTAGTAGGTCACCATCGATTCGATATCAATCCATTCATCGATCGAATGCAAATTCCCGACGAACGGCCGCGACAAATTTACGGGAATGTTGTGCGCACGAAAAAAGCGGCCATCACTCCCGCCGGAAGCACGCACCATCGCAACCGGTTGACCGGTGACCTCTTCGGTCGCACGACGGAACAATGGATCGGGAGCTAAATGAGTCGGCTCGGCGGTCATCAGCGGTTCGACCGTACACCCTGGCCCGAGCACGTCGGTGACTTCCGCCATCATCGACGCAACATCATGCGGCGGCGGAAAACGAATATCGACGACCGCGGACGCCCTCGAGGGAATGCGGTTCACTGTCGTATTTTCAGTCTCACAGATCGTGATGCTGCACGTCGGAAACCAATGGTTGACCTGCTCTTCGATCGGCTCGGAAGGCCAATACGTGGCGAAATGGTTTCCCAATCGAGAGAGCCTTATCAACAACCGCTCGATCGCATTTTCACCGAGCCAAGGACGTGCACCGTGTCCCTCACGCCCCGTCTGCGTGATTCTCGCGTGAATCACGCCTTTCTCTTCGACGGTGATATCACACAGCGAACCGCCGTCGGGGATGATTGCCACGCCACATCGCAACCCAACGTCCTCGATCAAAAACCGCACACCGTCGGCACCGCCACGCTCTTCATCCGACGTAATCGCAAGCCCCACACTGGCGCCGGGATGACGGCGGTGCAGCGACTTCATCAACTCCACCATGATCGCGATTTGCCCCTTCATGTCCCCACTTCCGGGACCATAAATCCGCCCGTTCTCGACATGGGAATGGTAACCATCACGCTCGGAATGTTCGATCACGTCGAGATGCCCGCACAGCAGGACCTCAGGCGATTCACAATCAACCGGGCGGACGACTAAGGATTGATGTCCGTTCCGCTCATATCGATCGAGCCGCAAACCTTCGCTCGCATCGAGATGGTGGCGTAGAAACTCGAAACATCGCGTCCGTTCATCGGGACGGCTTTCCGTACTCGGGATCAAAATCATATCACGAGTCAGAGATGTTAAACGCGACTTCAGGCTTTCATGATCGTTGGTGGCTGACAAAGGTGTACCGTCGTTCGAAGAATTAAGGATGCTAACGTTGCCGGGGACAGACCGTCCCGGCTAATCGCGGTCGGCAATCCAACCGCCCGGCAAGTCCGCTTCGGCTTGACTTAGGAAGCGGTGACACTCCTGCGAATCCGCTCCGATGCAAATAAACTGTCCTTTGTGAACGAGACCATCACGACCGAAGTTAAAATTCAGAGGCAGCACACCGGCGCGACCTTTCAAATGAAACAGGTGTCCCCGTTCTTCCAATGTCCGCAACAAAACCGCAGAGGTGACCGGTTGAGCCAAACGTAGGTTCCGCAGCAACCACGCACCTGACGGACGGAAATACTTAGCCAACAAAGACGGATACGTCGCGCCGGTTACTCGCGCGTTAATCTCGCAAACGTACACATCGGGTTCGGACTTGCCTTCACGCTCAACGACCAACCAATCGATGCTAGCCGTTCCCCGGTACCCGGTCTCATGGAGCCATCGCCCGACCACCTTGGCCTGCCGAATGGTTTCATCACGCAAGTTGGGAAGACGATCAAGGTACGGAGGCGGTGACTCATTTCCTTCGTGGATATTGTGCTCACTCAGGATTTGCTCTGTCATGTCGAAGGCATAGACGTGATCTTCATCTAAAAACAATTGCGTGCTCGGGCTGAGAATATTGGTGATCCCCATCATTCCCGGTGACAACCAACCTTGTACCAAACAGGGGCCTTCGTGAAAGAAATAGGCGGGCACCGCGGGCAGCGAATCGAGAGCCCCCAGATCCGCCAATTTCATCATCCCGACACCGGACGCACCGATTTGTGATCGCACGACGGCACTGGCAAACCCTTGATCGCGCAACCGCTCGGCGCAAGCGCGAACGTCATCAGGCCCGTCGGCGAACTCCGTCGCAACCGTAGGCAAACCCTGGCTGACGAGAAACCGGTGCAACAATCCTTTGTTGTTGCCGTCTTGACTGGCGCGCGTCGAAGAAATCGTACGACACCCCAACCGACCAGCGATCTGCGGCAAGACCGCGTCAGTAACATACCCATCCGCCCACGTCTCGGTCGCGTCCACCTCGATTGACGCCAAAGGATGGTCCGCGTCCAACAAGTCGCTTAGTGGCGATTCAGGACTCTCCGCGAGCAACCGCCCCAAGCGAACGTATTCCTCATGCAACAACACGCAAATCCGCGGCAACGAAAGCCTCAAATCGTTGGACAAGTAATCACACAACGCCTGATCCGGTTGACGTTCGACGACCAACACGTTGTCGGGGCCTTCAAACAGCAAATCTAAGATCGGAATCAAACGGGCGCTATAGGAATCGAGTTCCCCGACCTCCTTGCTGAGCTCGCGCGTCTGCGCCTCGTTACCAAAAAACAGCCCCAGAAGATTCGCAAAGAAGATGGCTCGACGTGGCCACATCGGCGGCATCTGTCCGTGAGTATCTACGAAGTGCGGGCTATCGACGGGAGTCGAGGGATTCATCGTAGAACGAACCTTGCCGGGGAAACACGATCACGTTGCGGGACACTGTCAAACACGTCGATGCTACCACAATCAACGAGGTCCTGTTCGTATCCAGCGGCGACCATGTTCCGCCCACCGTCTGTCATTGCCAGACGACGGGCCAACGAATCGGAATCCACTACCTTGTCATGCGTGATGCAGTGTTGCCACGCAGCCAACGCGATCGCACCGGAATCATTGACGAGATCAATCGGCCCCTCATAGAACCGAGCCGTATCGCTGAGTTTTCGATGGCAGACCGCGATCAATGCTCCCGCCAACAAAACGTCTTCTCCCGTCACAGCGCCGTCCGTGCCGGCACAGACGATCCGCAACCGACCTGAGGTCTGGACCGGTTCGCTGCCGGCCATCTGCTCGGTCGGGCCTGCTTGCTCGGTCGCGTCAGACTGCCGGTTTGGCGCAGCACTCGATTCCGAACCGACCGACATTTCACTGATGATCGCATCGGCCACCGCGCTGAGGTTTGCGAAGCATGCCAACATCATCACGTCGCAGTCCGACGCCGCCTCAATCGCCCGCGTGCCGTTGGTCGTCGTCATCACAAGCTCACGACCACTCACTCCCGCCGGTGAATACTCACTCGGCGAGTTCCCGTAGTCGAATCCTTCGATCGGTCGACAGGCGCGTTCACCACACAACAACGGCGAGTTGTCCGGATCCGCGTTTCGTTTGATCTCCCATGCCTGCTCGATGTCCAAACAGGTCGTCACGGATCGAGCTCCCGCCGCAATCGCGGTGGTGATCACCGTCGTCGCCCGTAGTACATCGATCACAACACAGACGCGAGCCCGGGATCGCTCATGATCAGCGACCGCAGAGGGACACAACCAAGTTTCAATTTGCATCAGATCAAAAACGGTCCTGTTCGGGTTCGGCACGCACATCGACATGATCGTCATCGACGTGCACATGGATCACGCTCGGACTGCAGCACACCGGACAGTCTTCGACGTAGGTTTGATCCTGCCCACCAGCCAGGTCCACCGGAATCACGATTTCCTCGCCGCAATTGTCGCAGATGTAAGTGGCATCCTCGTCAACATGCGCGAGATTTGCGTCGTCGTCGAACGCCCCGCTCGACAAACTCGTTTCGTTTGACTCGTCATCGAAGTTGATATCGTCTTCACTCATCGTATCGGTATCCTGTTATGCGCACCGTTAGAGCCGACCGTGAATCAGCCGATCCGTTACCGTGAGTCTACCGGTTGAACATTCTCGAGGCGAGACGTTGCGGTGACGTTCGCGACGGTTAACCGCGATCGATTTCTTCCCATTTCCCGTGACGCATTCGCTGCTGAGGCAGAAATCGAGCCTTGTAGTTCAAGTGCGGGTTGCTGCTCACGTACAAACCCAAGTACGCCCAGCGACGGTTGTGCTGCGATGCCCACTGAATTTGCTTCAACACGGCCAGTGTCCCGGGGCTGTATCGTGAGGCATCGGGATCGAAATGCGTGTACACCGCGCTGATGCTGTTGTCGCCGACGTCCATGATCGACACTCCGATCAATCGATCGCCCTTGCGGATCTCCAATTCGAGTGTCGGCCAACACGAATCGGTCAAGAACGACTGATACTCGGACACGCCGATCGCGGGACTGGTACCGAGGCCCCGTTCCGCCCGATGTTTGTTGTAAAGTGCCACCCGCTGCTCATCGACGGCAGGCAATTGCCAGGTCATCGTGAGTTCATTCTCAGCCCGGCGGAGCACACGCTTAAATGAACCGCTGAGATGGAACCTGGACACTTCGATCCGAGTCGGCTCGCACGCGTGACAGGGAGCACACCGCGTGTAATACAACAGCGTGCCGCTGCGACGAAAACCTCCGTCGAGCAACATATCGACGTCCGCGCCGCTGAGCCCTCTGATCGGGTAGTGCAGAGGCATTCGCGCGACCGTTGCATCGATGTACGGGCAATCCGACAACGAATCCTGCACCTGCACCAACCGGCCGCGGACCGGCAAAGACTGCACTGGGAATCCATCGGAAGTAGACGACGACACGAAACCGAGCACCCGAGCGAGAACCGAAACACGACCAATCCGCGTCTCATTCTACCAAACTCGCAAGTCTACAAACCCACCAGCACGGTTCGTATGAGAAATCGCAGACCCCGCCGCAACGTCCAGGCTCACCGAAACCACTGAGCAAGCGCCGCGGCGTGAATCATGTCAAACGCTGAGGCGGTCGGAGACTCGTCCACGTCCGGACGTAAATACTCGGTAATCATGTAGTCCGTCCGATCCGAATCGTTTTCAATGCGATGCATCCACAACGATTTCAACGCCCCCACGCTGTCGAACATGTCCGGACGTAAGATCAACAGCGCGCTGTCGGCGACGTCCCGGTTAGCCTGCGGCAACGAAGCATTCTTGGCCACCTTTTGCCGAATCGCGTCGGTCATCGACGCCCGGGTCAACCACGTGATCGTTTCTCGCGTCGGCGCAGACGCCATCAATTCGACATCCTTGGCGTACGAAGCCGTGCGTTCAACGTCAATTCCGTAACGCACCAACGCCGAGTCATATCCGGCGAGCTGTCCGATCAGAACATCAATCCATCGCTCGATCATGCAACGCAGCCGGTTCAGGCGAACGGCATCGCTGACCGTGCACCCACGCCGATCCAAGATCGCCGCCTGCACCCGATTGCGAGCCTCCAAGTGCGAAAGGTAAATCGCCTGCGCGATGGGGGAAAACTCGTCGCGTCCCCCAGCCCGATCGCTGCCTTCGGCGATCGCGGCGACGACTCGAGTCAACAGCTCGCTGGCAAGAATCTCCTCGAGCACTCCAGTGTGGTCCTGCCACCAACAACGCATCCGGTAGTGGTTGCCGCTGTTTTTCGCACGATTGAATCGGGCGAGCGTTTGATGCCAGAGCTCCAATCGAACACGGGACGCCTTCCAATAACTGTTGATGGCTTCGGGAGGAATAGAGGAGTGCCGATACAGCAGCGCAGGCCCATGATGGGCAATCACGGCGGCAAGTTCGGCGAGTTGAACAACGTGCATAGGGAGCGTGGAGGGCACAGTGGAATCGAACGGATTGCGATGCAAACAGCGACTGCGTCTGCACCGCCCCCAATGCATCATCCCCCCGGATACGAACCCGACTGCATATGCACACCCTGTACCCACGTCCGGCAACGCCCCATCCAAACCGAAAAGAACCAACGCAAACCTATGCACAAAAAGGACTTGCAGCGATCGGCTACGGAGCCGAAGAAGATCGGACCGTGTTGCATTTTGACGACACGTGTTGCGTTTTTCAAAAATCCGAGGCGTTCTCGCGCAACAAGACGCGCCACTCGGGCACCAGTGAGTAGTCCCCCGATAACGCCTCCGTCACCGCATTCAGACACCCTTCGCCACTGGAATGATCATGCCCGACACCACTTTTCCAACCGAAGCCGCCACCACACGCAAACTGCCGCTGGTTTTGAAACTGGCGTTCACCGCCTTCATGGCCGTGCTGGTTCCGTATTACTGGATCGAATATGGGCCGACCAATTTCGTCTACTTTTGCGACATCGCGTTGTTCCTGACCCTAGCCGCCGTTTGGACCGAGAAACCGATCCTCGCGTCGATGGCCGCGGTCGGAATCACCCTCCCACAACTCCTCTGGCAAGTCGACTTTCTCGGCAACCTGATGAACTTGCCCGTGACCGGCATGACGGGCTACATGTTCAATTCAGAAATATCGATGTTCGCCCGAGGCCTCTCGTTTTTTCACTTTTGGCTGCCGATCTTGCTGATCGGTCTGGTAATGAAACTGGGCTACGACCGCCGAGCATTCTGGGCCTGGACGATCGTCGCCTGGGCCGCGATGCTGGTCAGCTACCACTTCTTGCCGGTACCAGGAGATGCACTGGAGTTCGCAAACCAGCCGCGCAACGTCAATTATGTGTACGGGATGAGCAGTGATGCTCCGCAAGGCCACATGCCTTCATGGGCGTGGCTGAGCATGATGCTGATCGGACTACCGATCGCCATCTATCTGCCGACCCATGCGACGCTGCTTCGCATCGCGTCCGGACGCAAACCCGTCGTCAAAGGCGTCTCAGAAACAGCTTGAGCCAACGCTATGCGGCGCGTTCCTTCACGTCTGGCTGATCTCGCCCCGACTCAATGGAAACGACACGCCTGTCGTCTGACTTCTCATCACTCGGCTTTTCACCTGCGGTCAACGCAATCCGCTCGCTTTCAGCGACCACCGGAGCGACCGCCGGCTCGCTTCTTCTCCGACGGCGAGGCTCGGGAGCCATTCGATCAAAGAGCGTTCCCATCAGTTTCGGGTGATAACAAACAAACGCCCACAGCAACCCGATCGCGACTCCGCCGCAAGCGTCACTTAGGAAATGGCTACCGGTGCTAAGCCGCTGCAACAGCACCCCAGCCCAAATCGTTGCAAAAAGCACGCGACCACGCGGCAACAAAATCCACAACCCGATCGTCAGCGCGGTGGCGGTGACGACATTGCCGCTGGGGAACGCACGCGAACTGGCTTCAAAGGCAGCGATCTCGCTAAGGTTCCAATCAATCGCCCACAACCATGCCGATTCGCTGCCCACGTATTCCAAATTCAAGCTGCTCGGCCGCGGCCGCAGCACGAACATTTTGGTAATCGTAGCCAGCGCACCACCTCCCAATGCGAGTGTTGCCAGACGGGGGATTTGCCAGCGAAGTCTCGGAGCGAGCAGCATGATGCTCAGCAGCACGAGGAACACTCCCGTCCCGTGCGAAAACACCAGCGATAATTCGAGCGCCGAAACCAATTCGTTGGACAGTGGTGATTTTTCAAAATACCTCGCCACACTCGTGTCGACCAACGTCAACACGGGCACCATCAACAACATGATCGCTGCCATGTAGACAAGCGTCACCGGACGATAAATCGTCGCGGCCTCGTTCGCGGTGGTCGCTGCCGCGGCCCGGTGCGATTTCGCACGTGGCGCGGACGAGTCGGTGGACGGAGGATTCAAGCGTGGACTCGCAGGAATACGGTTTTCAGGCCGGGAGGACTCGGAGGTGGGGCGATCCAAGGGAGTTTCCTTCTGATCGAGCTTTTGTGGCATTCACGACGCGATACGTCGACTCGATGGGTACCGAATTCCCCTGTCACGATGAAAGGTCAGTTGCGTCACCTCAGGCCTTGTGGCCGGGCAAACTGCCTCAATCTCAGTCCTGCCAAACGTCCCCGCACGTTGTTCCAGCCCGACGCCTGCCAATCTGGTGAAGCGGCCCCAACCCGCATCCGCGAGAATCACGCTAACTCCTTTATCAAGAAACACTTACGGCCGTAAAACAGCTCGTGGCACGCCGATTGCTCATTAGCGGCGATCAAACGATGGTCGCTGCCACAATGACCTAGATGGGTGTTCGCGCCGAAGAAACAGCCGGCGACGAAGTGCCAAATTGCAGCAATCATACCCTGATCAGGTCGATCGCCCTTCGGGTCGCTCGTTCCTTTGTAACTCACACATCTCCCCAATCTGCCCCCTTACTGAAAGGTCTCACGGATATGGCAACTGCCACGAAGAAGGCTTCGAAAATTCGTTTGCAACCCCTTGGCGAACGTATCGTCGTTCAACGTGAAGAGCGCGAAAGCACCACCGCTGGCGGAATCGTGCTGCCGGACTCCGCTCAGGAAAAGCCCGCTCGCGGCACCGTGGTTGCGATCGGCACCGGTAAACAACTCGATGACGGCACCCGTGCCCCGAGTCAATTGACCGCCGGTGACCGCGTCCTGTTCAGCAGCTATGCCGGCGAAACCGTCGAAATCGACGACGTCGAATATTTGCTCATGCGTGAAGACGATGTGCTCGCCGTCATCGGCTAGACCCACTCACGCCCCATCCTTACCAAAACCCCAACCTTTCCACACTTTTAGTTCACCATGCCTAAAATCATTGCATTCGATCAAGAAGCCCGCGAAGCGATCCGCCGCGGTGTTGGCAAACTCGCTCGTGCCGTCAAAGTCACGCTCGGCCCCAAGGGTCGTAACGTCATTCTGCAAAAGAGCTTCGGCAGCCCAACGGTCACCAAAGACGGCGTGACCGTCGCCAAGGAAATCGACCTCGAAGACCCATACGAAAACATGGGCGCTCGCATGGTCCGCGAAGTCGCTTCGAAAACCAGCGACGTTGCTGGTGACGGAACGACCACCGCAACCGTGATGGCCGAAGCGATCTTCAACGAAGGCCTCAAAGCCGTTGTCGCCGGTGTCAACCCGATCCAAATGAAGAGCGGTATCGAAACGGCAGTTGCCGACATCACCGCCCACCTTCACACGATGGCCGTCAAGGTCAAAGACAAAGAAGCGATGGCCAACGTCGCAACGATCGCCAGCAACAACGATCGCGAAATCGGTGACCTGCTCGCCGACGCGATGAGCAAAGTCGGCAAGGACGGCGTGATCACCGTCGACGAAGGCAAGAGCCTTCAAACCGAACAAGAATGGGTCGAAGGGATGCAGTTCGATCGCGGCTACCTGTCGCCTTACTTCGTCACCGACCCGACCAGCATGGAAGTCGTCCTCGAAGACGCTTACGTGCTCGTCTACGAAAAGAAGATCAGCAACATCAAAGACATGGTGCCGATGCTCGAGAAAGTCGTGCAACAAGGCAAGCCACTGCTGATCATCGCTGAAGACGTCGACGGCGAAGCACTCGCGACCCTCGTCATCAACCGCCTCCGCGGCACGTTCACCGTCGCCGCCGTGAAGGCCCCTGGCTACGGCGATCGCCGTAAAGCCATGATGGAAGACATCGCGATTCTCACCGGTGGCCATGCCATCTTCGAAGCACTCGGTGTCAAGCTCGACAGCGTCGACCTGCCACAACTCGGTCGTGCCAAGAAGGTCATCATCGACAAGGACAACACCACGATCATCGAAGGTGCCGGCAAGACCGCCGACATCCAAGCTCGGATCGCTCAAATCCGCCGCGAAATCGAGAACTGCACCAGCGATTACGACCGCGAAAAACTCGAAGAGCGTCTGGCGAAACTCGCCGGTGGTGTTGCCAAGGTGAACGTCGGTGCGGCAACCGAAAGCGAAATGAAAGAGAAGAAGGCTCGTGTCGAAGACGCACTGCACGCAACCCGCGCTGCCGTCGAAGAAGGCATCCTTCCTGGTGGTGGCGTCGCCCTGTTGCGTGCCTCGGGCAAGGTGAAACCTGCCGACACGCTGACCCACGATCAACTGATTGGTTACAACATCGTCCTGCGTTCATGCCGTGCACCGTTGCACATGATCAGCGAAAATGCTGGCCAAGACGGTGGCATCGTGTGTGAAAAAGTCCTCGCCATGAAGGGCAACGAAGGCTACAACGCCCTCACCGACGTCTACGAAGACCTCGTCAAGGCTGGCGTCATCGACCCGACCAAGGTGACCCGCACCGCACTCGGAAACGCAGCCAGCGTCGCAACCCTGTTGCTGACCAGTGACGCGTTGATCGCCGAGAAGCCAAAGCCAGCCGGTAAGGGTGGCCACGGTGGCGATCACGACATGTATTGAGCAAAACGCCACATACACCGAGCCAAAAGTTAACGGCTGAGTTTTAGCCGTGACGTTTGCTCCGCATGCTTACAATCGAAAAACCCTCTCGTCTACGCGAGAGGGTTTTTTGTTGCTTTTCGATGAACCTCGATACCGAACCACTCGTCGCAGCCCACCGGATTAACCCTTTCCAATTCACGGCTCAACGTTTTCAATAGGCGGTTGATCTCAGTGGTGACGTGTCCCCCAAAACGATCCCTACCAAGCCCAACATGAACGAACTGCCCTTATCGTCCCGCATGAACGCCGCCTGGATGCTGGCTCGACGTGAGTGGACGCGTTTTTTTCGCCAGCGGAATCGCGTCACCGCGGCAGTTCTCCAGCCGCTGCTCTTTTGGATGCTTTTTGGAACCGGCCTGAGCGGGTCGTTTGCCTCCGCCGGTGGCGAGAACTTCATGCAGTTCTTCCTGCCCGGCACCGTCGCCCTGATCGTCCTGTTCACCGCGATCTTTGCGACCATATCCGTCATCGAAGACCGGCGAGAAGGATTCATGCAGTCCGTCCTGGTGTCACCCGCCGGACGATTCCCCGTACTGCTCGGCAAAGTCCTCGGTGGCGGTGCAATCGCGTGGGTGCAGGCACTCATGTTTCTAGGCCTCGTCTACCTCGTCGGCGCGGTCACGCAATCATCGACGCTGCCGACGATCTCAGCGTCGTTCCCGATGCTGATGCTGCTACTGGCGCTGATCGCAATCGCCATGTGTGCGCTCGGGATGATCGTGGCATGGCCGATGGAGAGCACCCAAGGATTTCATGCGATCATGATGCTCGGGCTAATGCCGATGTGGTTGCTCGCAGGCACATTTTTCCCGATCCCTGCCTGGAGCCCGAGCGGTCCGGCGACGGACGGAAGCTGGGGCAGCTGGGCGTTGGCGGGTGTAATGCAAGCCAATCCACTGAGCTACTCGATGGTCGAGCTCAGGCGGTTGATTAACCCAAACCTTGATCTATCCTCAGCAGGCTTCGCACCGAGCTCGAGCCTGTGCTGGTCCGTGACCCTCGCCGCGACCGGACTGACTGTCGCACTCGCGTGGTATTTGATGCGAGGCAGTCGCCGCGCCGATACCATGGTGTAGTGAGTTGCCTTCCCACACGGGCGAACCATCCTGTGCAACCAAAACGAAAAACACAATGAAAACCGCTCTCAACGTTATCCTGATCCTGGCCGCCGGCGTCTTCGCGGGCCTCGTCATTCGCCAAATGCAATCCGCACCGGGACCTGCAACAGGCCCTGGGCCCGGCGATATCGTCTACGGAAACGAAAACGCAATCGCCGACAATGCATCGCTGAAACCCGAAGACATTGAAAACGGCACCCCGACCAAACCACCCGAAGACGAAGAATGGCTCAGCCGGTTCGAATTGATCGAACGCAGCGGTGAAAAGCTCAGCAGCGAAGACCTCAAGGGTGCCCCCTATGTCGTCAGCTTCTTCTTTTCCACCTGCCCGAGCATTTGCGTTCAACAAAACCAAAAGATTCAGGAACTCCAAGACAAGTTCAAAGACCAAGGCGTGAAGTTTGTCGCGATCTCGGTAGACCCCGAAACCGACACCCCCGAAGTCCTCCAGGAGTACTCGGCTCGCTTCGGTGCTGACAAGGACCAATGGCTGTTCTTAACCGGCGACCTGAACTACATCCGACGCATCGGTGCGGAGATCTTTCGCCAACCGGTCAGCAAACAGTTCCATACCGAACGTTTTGTACTGGTTGATCCCGACGGGAAAGTGGAAGGCTTCTACAACTGGCCCGAAAAGAAACAGTTCGCGGCACTTCAAGAACGCATTGCTGAAATGCTCGCGGGCTAACCTGCGACCAACGCAACGGCTTTCAACCCGCCGCTTTCCGATACCAAACTCCAGCCCGGATCGAAAGCACAGCCCCGTTCCGCTACGATTGGCGTTTTCTTTCCAACCCCAGCGGAAACAGCTATGTGGGACACGCTCGCCAATAACCTGCCACACCTCAACGCGGCCCTCAACATCCTCGCCACCGTGTTGCTAGCCATGGGGCTGTGGAACATTAAGAATGGGCGAGCCAAAAAGCACAAGAAACTCATGGTCAATGCGTTTCTCGTCAGCGTCGCGTTCCTGGCCTGCTACCTGTTCCACAAACTGGCGTTGTTCCAATCGACAGGCCAGTGGAATCGGCCTTTTCCAACCGATGCGCCACAGGCAGCCCGGATCACTTACTTCTCGATCCTCATCCCCCACATCCTGCTGGCGATCGCGGTTCCCGTTCTTGCGATGCGGGCAATCTACCTAGCCAAGAACGGCCGGATCGTCGCCCACAAAAAATGGGTTCGATTCGCCTTCCCGATTTGGATGTACGTTTCGGTAACAGGCGTACTCGTCTACCTAATGCTGTACCAACTCTACGCGTAGGACTCCTGGCCGCTGGCAAAGTATTGCGAAACGCCCAACAGCGCATTTTCTGGCGAGAATCCAGAAATGAGGGCGTGACTCTCGACAACTTGGTGCCATCTACTCTTGATAAAAGTCCACTCGCCTCACCCTCCGAAAAGGTGATCGCACGTGAGTCACCGGGCCATACACTGTCCCCTCTCAACGACTTCGAAGATTCGCACGCACATTTGCTTTGCGTCAGCTGGCCATTACACTGACCTGCGACTCTTCGACTTCCCTCCCCACCTCCCACCTCATGAGAACCTGCCATGCGTTGCACGCCACGCCTTCATGCTTTGCTGCCCTTGTTGATCGCCGCCCTGCTTGGGTCGACACAACTCTGCTCCACTTCCGTCGCTGAACAAACGACAACGGAACCCTCACCCTGGATCACGCTGTTTGATGGTAATTCCCCCGACGCGGCGTCACTGTCTGCGTGGCGTGAATACAACCACGATTCGGTGACCACTGGTTGGCGAGTTGCCGACGGAGCCCTCACTTGCATTTCAGCGAAAGAGCAGGGCAAAGGCGCCCGCAACGAAAATCTGATCACTCGCGAAAAATTCGCCGCCTTCGAACTCGAACTCGACTTCAAAGTCACCCCCGCGGCGAACAGCGGCGTGATGTTCCATGTTGTTGAAACCGACAAACCACCGTATTACACCGGCCCTGAGATCCAGATCCAAGATCACGTTGGCGGCCACGACGCGCAAAAAAGCGGTTGGCTCTACCAGCTCTACCCATGCGAAACCGATGCAGCCAAACCAGCCGGAGAGTGGAACCATCTTCGCGTGATCATCACTCCCGAAAAATGCCAGATCGAATTGAACGGCGTGCTCTACAGCGAGTTCGTCAAGGGCAGCGACGACTGGAACGCGCGTGTCGCAAAGAGCAAATTCGGTAAGTGGAAAGGCTTCGGCGAAGCGACCACGGGCCATATCTGCTTGCAAGACCACAACGACGAAGTCTCGTATCGCAATATCCGGGTGCGACCTCTGTAAGCCTCGCTAACATCCACATCGCTTCGATGCGAATCCCTGCGGCATTGCAGGGATTCGCATTTTTTTTGCTCAAGCGATTCTCCTACAGGCTTCCCTGACGGAACAGAACCGTCACCCCTCCAAATCGTCGATCCGCAACCCCGGTGGGCAGGGCCTGCAACAACGGCGATCGCTGCCGCGTCAGCAGGGCAACCGCTGGGGCAACGCTCCCAGATGCATCATTCGGCAGGGCCGTCAAAGCGTGAAGCTTCAACCACGCCTCCACCGCATGATCGCCTACACCGACCGGCTCCACCTCGTTGCCGATTTCATAGGGGCCACCGACCACATATCGGAAATACTCTTCCAATTTCGGATCGGTGATGATCGTGGGCTGTCCCTTTTGTTCGATCAGCCCAGCGTCCACCCAGACCACGTCACCGGGCTGCGCAACCTCTCGCACCAATGCCACCGCCGACCTCCAATCTTCGCCCCGTCGCGCGAAACGAAAATCACCGCGACCCAACTTGCGAAGCGTTCCCTGCTGGAAAATCATTACCAGCAAACAAGCAGCCGCGACAACCACAGCCAATAACGCGCCACCCCGACCACCCTCTGACTCCACACCACGCCGGCGTGAGAGGAGCCCGATCGTGATTCCAAGCGCCGCACACAACAGAGGCAGCGATGCGATCAGATAACGACGATGCCACAACGCGACTCCACCAACGGACGATAAAAGGAAACACGCGAACGTCGCACCGACCACCACCGATATAAGCACGGCAAGCGTAAGGGCTGCCGGATCGCGATTCACCGCTTCGACCGACGAATGGTTCCGAACGCATTGGATGAAGCACACAACGAGGGGCATGATCAGCAGCGACATCCACGGCCACAACGTCCAAACATCACGCCATGATTTCACCATCGCGAATGACGTCCACGCACTTCGCGATTGCCACAACGATTCGTGCTCGGTAAACCACCACACCGCCACAACCAACCAAAGCAGTCCAGCGCATCCGTGGATCAGCATCGAGGCCTTCCTTGCCGTCACATCTTCTCGCCGCATCCACCAATCACAAACAGCGAACATCAGCAATAACGGCGCAAGTACGGTGAGTGACGTGACATGCAACGCGGCGGCGAACATCACCAAACCGTGCAGCAAACCGCGACCAATCAAACTCGAACGCAAACTCCGCAGATCATTCCTGGCCCCGTGCTCGCGTACCATCACAGCGTTCTGTTCGATCATTCTCGCGATTAAGCTCAACATCGCTGTCGCCAAAAACAACACCGCCGCATAGGGACGCAGTTCGGTACCAAAGAACACCGCGTTGCTCTCAAAACACATTGCCAGACCTGCGGTCACGCCACCGATCAAGCTACCGCTCACGCGAGCGATCATCGACACCAACCACGCCGCCGAAATCGACGTGAATAAAACGCTGGTCAGTCGCAACATGGCTTCCACGCCATAAAACGACTCCATCGCCGCCGGCACGCCCCGATACCAAGCATTCAGGGCATAAAAATATCCGTTCTGTTGGTTGCCGCTCTCCGCACGCCATCCGACGTCGCTCAAATCCGCGAAAACGCACCATGCCGTATGCAGTTCGTCCACCCAAAAACTTTCACCGCAAGACGGCCATCTCAACAAAAACGCCACCACAAACACGCCCATCGCCGCCATCCGCCGATAGCGAATCGTGCGGGCAGCGTCGGTATCCATCGAGCGTTCCATATTCTGCAAAAGTGGCCTGAATGGGGCATCAGTGTTTCATCAGTAAACGCCGACGCGGTCAGAGCGGCGGGCGCGGCAGTATCTTACCAACAACTCGCTCGGTGTCTTCGCTACAACCCTCATCATCCATCATCAATTCCCCTCTTCGATTGGGGGAGGAGCGAGTTCGGTTCGCCCCGCATGACAGCGTGACCAACGCTTTCCGCAGAAACCCTGCCATCCCATTACCGCGTGCACGATCATCGGCATGCCCGCGTTTTCATGTTGGATACCGAAGTCATGACCCCGAGCCTCCCCAGCAATTTTACTTCCGCACCAACGCCCCTCTCCCCAATCGATGAGTCGTGCCCCGCGACCGTCCGGATGCTCGTTCGACCACCGGTCAAGGACAGCGACCAAGCACAGTCGACCGACGCAGCGATGCGTCAAGGCAGCGAACCCACCGGCAATCAGCCTCTCCCTCCGCAGACCGTACGCGTTTTGCACGTCGTCAATGGTGAACACTTCTCGGGTGCCGAACGCGTCCAATCGCATCTCGGTCGTTGCTTGCCAGCGGAAGGCGTGGCAGCAGATTTCGCGTGCGTCAAACCTGGACGCTTTGCAGACATGCTCGACGAACGGAGCGACCTTCCCCCAGGAGAAAAGTGGGGGCACGGATATCGCATCACCATGCGAGGCAAGTGGGATGTGTTCCAGGCCAAACGACTCGCCGAGATCGTTCAAAACGAAAACTACCAATTGTTGCATGCCCACACACCACGCACCGCCATGCTCGCGTCGGCCGCAGCAAGGTTATCCGGGGTGCCTTGGGTCTATCACGTGCACAGCCCGGCGTCGCGGGATTGCGAACGCATGATCAGCAACCGGGTCAACGCCTGGATCGAAAAACGCTCACTCGCCAATTGCGCCCACGTCGTGTGCGTTTCCAACAGCCTCCGCGAGGAACTCATCCGCACCGGACACTCGCCCGATCGCGTCACCGTGGTTCACAACGGCGTGCCCGCGATTCGACCTGATCGAACACGACATCCCATCATTGGCGGAACATGGACCATCGGCATGATCGCGTTGATGCGTAATCGCAAAGGGCTCGAAGTCGTTCTCGACGCACTCTCGCGGGTCATCCACCGCGGCCATGACGTCAAGCTCCGCTGCATCGGTCCCTTCGAGACCGACGCGTACCGCAACAAAATCGATCGACAAATCAGCGAATTGCAGCTCGGGCCCCACGTCGAATGGGTCGGTTTTACCAACAACGTCCCCCAAGAACTGTCCCGCCTCGACGCGATGGTCCTGCCGAGCCTATTTGGCGAAGGCCTCCCGATGGTGGTTCTCGAAGCAATGGCCGCCGCACTTCCGGTCATCGCGACCAGGGTGGAGGGAACCCCGGAAGCCATCCGGCATGGAATCGAAGGCCTGCTCGCCGAACCACGCGACCCCGACTCACTCGCCGACCAAATCGAAGCGTTCGTCACAGGCAAGCACGATTGGGACACGATGGCCGAAGCCGCAGCCGCCCGGCATGCCGAATTCTTCAGCGATGTCGCCATGGCCCGCGCCACCGCGGAACTCTATCGCAAATTGCTCGTCTAGCATCGCACGCGACCCCGCGTGGTAGAATCCTGCACCTATCGGTACGATTGGTCGCTATGACACTCCACGAAAATCGCACCGGCACCGCGACCACGCCAGACCAAACAAACGACCCAACCCAACCATTCCAACCCGAGGTCATCTTCCTGGGAACGGGGACGAGTGTCGGCGTCCCGTCTTTGGGATGCCACTGCGACGTCTGCACGAGCGACGATCCCCGCAACAACCGCACCCGATGTGCGATCGTCGTCCGCTTGCCCGCAGGCAATTTGTTGATCGACACACCGCCGGACCTACGGTCGCAACTACTGCGAGAAAAGATCTCACTCGTTCACGCGGTATTGTTCACCCACGAACACGTCGATCACCTCTACGGCCTGGACGACCTGCGTCTGTTTCCCTTTCAGCTCGGCCACGCCATCCCGCTGTACTGTGAACCGGACGTCGAGGATCGCATCCGCCGCGTTTACGATTACGCATTCACCAATCGCACCCAGACACACCCCGGCTCGAGGCCTCAATTGTGCTTCGAACGAATCACACATGATCCGTTCGAGGTGCTCGGCGTCGAAGCGACCCCCATTCCGATGCGTCATGGACCGCACTTTGATGTACTCGGTTTCCGGATCGGCAACTTCGCCTATTGCACCGACACGAACTACATCCCGCCTGATTCGATCGAGCGGCTACGAGGCGTTGATACATTGGTGATCGACGCCTTACGATACAAATCGCACCCGACCCATTTCAGCGTCGATGAAGCACTGGAGGTGATCCGCGAAGTGAAACCGCGATCGGCCTTCCTGACTCACATTTGCCACGATCTGGATCACGGCGTCGTCGAGCAACAACTTCCCGATGGAGTTCATCTGGCCTACGACGGTTTGCGTTTACCACTATCGCAATAAAGGCTGACGACTCGGTACCGCAGCGGATCTAAAACTGACGAGGCGACTCGTACACGCTGAACTCCGCCCACACGGGTAAGTGGTCGCTCAGTTTCAACGCTTCGGATTGATCAATCCCAAAGAAACTCTCGAGATCAAAAACACCAGACCGTCTGACGTATTCGGTGGTCACTCGCGAATCGATTAAGATGTGATCGTAAGTTTTCGTTTTGAGCGTGTTAGTAGGAACGTCACCAACAAGCGAAACGACCCCGGGAATCTGACCGAGTTCGGCGAGTTTCCCGACATCGACATTCAGATCACCGACCAAGAGAAAGTCTTCTTCGCCCGTGGTTTCATATTCAAAGTTACGCACGCTCTGGAAGACATCATCGAGTACGTTCAATTCGTTCGAGCCGTCATCCCCACGAACCAAATCGGGATCCGTGTGGACATTGATCATGGTAAATCGAAACGGTAATCGCGAATCGATCGGTGCGACACGACTCTGAAAACTAGCAACCATCGGTTCACGATGCATCCGATCGGCACGATCGTCGATCATGTAATCGGATTGCGGCACGAGATCGATACGGTCTTGGTCCCACACGAATCCGTAACATTCGGTTTGCGAAGTGCGCCCAATCGGCGGGCCATGGACGGCACGATAACGCCCACCTTGGCGTGCAATCTCTGTCAGCAGTCGGTTGATCGGAAGGTCCGGATCGCCTCGAATTTCTTGGACCGCCACGATATCAAATTGCATGAACACCGCCGCGAGTCGCTGCATCACCGCTGCGTCGCTCGATTTTTTATCACCAAAGACTTTGATGTTAAAAGTCGCCACGCGGATCGCCGTCAACGACTTCCGTCCGTTGTCCATCTGCGTCGTCGGACTCAAACCGACGGGCGAAATTTTCCGCGACGCAACACTCTCCGCTGTCGCCCGTGGTTGTGCATAACCGGTTGGCTGCAGCGGTGAGGGTGTCGACGCAACCGCGGACGTGACCGGGTCTTCGTAGACGGGAGGTTCCGTACCGCGCAGCGAATCGAGTGACGGCAGATTCACTTGCCCGGTAATCGCCGCAACGATTGCCGCGAGTACCCCGGTGATTGTCAGACCGGGTGTGAACCAGCGAAAAACCGACCACGCAGCACCATTCTTACTACGCCGTCGCGAGCTTTTCTTTCCCCAAATGATGGACCATAACCACTTAACCACGTCGGCTTCCTTGCCTCAGTCTGGTCGCTGATGCTCATCATCCGGTGATGAAGCAGTTGACGAAACCGATCGATCCATCCTGGACCTTCATCGATTTCGGCACGTTCCCCAATAAATCAGCTGACCACGCGTGACACTCGACTAGCCAATCCGGCGAACGCCTCGCAAGGTCAGTTTTGACGTGACACAACAAACAACGCCGCTGAGGTGTGTTTCACGACCGGAGACGCGGTGCTCACGTTGGCCTGGGGCGGCGACAGCGTCCCCGAGGGGTTAAGCAGGTCTGCAGGAATCATCTGGCGAAACTGCCGCGAACTGTAGGCCGGACCGAGGCTTTGCGAGTTCCG
>NZ_JAMQBK010000057.1:0-33222 GCF_023701485.1 Aporhodopirellula aestuarii | reverse complement strand
GCGGAATTGTCGTTATACCGAATTACTTCTATGTACCTGCTTAACTCAGAATGTCATGCACCACATGGCCGTGCACATCCGTCAGACGGAAGTAACGCCCCTGATAGCGGAACGTCAATCGCTCGTGATCGATTCCCATCAGGTGCATGATCGTTGCATGAAGATCGTGGAGATGCATCGGATTCTCGGTGATGTTGTAGCACACTTCATCGGTTGCCCCGTATGTCATTCCAGGTTTCACTCCCGCTCCCGCCATCCACATCGAGAAACAACGTGGGTGATGGTCACGGCCGTACGTTTCCGCATTCAACGTGCCCTGACAATAAGACGTGCGACCGAACTCGCCTCCCCAAACAACCAACGTGTCATCGAGTAGCCCCCGCTGTTTCAGATCATTCACCAACGCCGTACTGGCTTGATCCGTATCACGACATTGCCCCGGCAGTTGACGCGGCATCGTAAAGTGCTGATCCCAACCCATGTGAAACAACTGAATAAACCGCACATCGCGTTCGGCTAACCGACGAGCAAGTAAACAGTTGTACGCGTAAGTGCCACGTTTGAGCACATCGGGGCCGTAGCTATCGAGCACGTGCTGTGGCTCATCTGAGAAATCAGTCAGCTCGGGAACCGACGTTTGCATCCGGTAAGCGAGTTCGTATTGTTGGATCCGGGTGTGAATTTCGGGATCGCCAAATTCGTCGAGTTTGTCTTCGTTTAATTTGGCAAGGTCATCGAGCATGCGCCGACGCGCGGTGGCATCAAACCCTTCGGGATTACTCAGGTACAGCACCGGATCACCGACACTCATCAGTTTCACACCCGAATACGTCGACGGCAAAAAACCACTGCCCCACAAACGATCGTACAGCGGTTGGCAATTGGGACGGCCCGTCCCCCGAGATACCATCGCGATAAAGCTGGGCAAGTTCTCGTTGAGCGAACCGAGACCGTAGTGCATCCACGATCCGATACTCGGTCGGCCCGCGAGTTGATGCCCGGTTTGGAAAAACGTGATCGCCGGATCATGGTTGATCGCCTCCGTATGCATCGACCGAATCAGACACATATCGTCCGCCAGCGTCGCCATGTTGGGGATCAATTCGCCGCACAATTCAATCCCCGATTCGCCAAAGTGATCGAACTTCCATCGTGCCCCGGCCAGCGGGAACTTGCTTTGTCCCGCCGTCATGCCGGTCACACGTTGATTCATGTCAACGAAATCACGCAGCTCTTTTCCTTCGTTCGCCGCCAACGCCGGCTTGTGGTCAAACAGCTCCTGTTGCGATGGGGCACCGCTTTGAAACAAATAGATAATCCGTTTCGCTTTGGGCGGATGATGGTACTCCTGCAGCACACCGTTCGGCGCAGGAATCGTTCCGTTTCCCGATGCATTGGACGCGGGCGCGGCGATCGATTCACGACCGAGCATCGAGGCGAGCGCCGCCATTCCCACTCCCGTCGCCGACCGTCCAAAAAAATGACGTCGTGTCTGCAGCAACCGGCTTTCTGAGGGCAGATCGTTAAAGCTCATTCTGATTTACCTAAAAAAGAGTTACTGTACCGAGATAAATTCATCGAGATTCAAAACTAAGTGAGCCGTGGCGGTGAACGCCGCATGCTCGATCGCCGACAACTGTTCGTTACGTTTGGACTGTCCGATCGACAACAGCTTGGTCGCATCGTCAGGACGTTCAGCAAAGTGGACACGGAAGTAGCTGAGATTACCCATCAATATCGCGTGGACGGACTCTGACACGGGCATCGCGATCGCCTGTTCGTAAAGGGCGGCGACCCGTTGCTCATCACTGAGTTCGGGTAGTTCCAGCACCGACTGGGCGAGTTGCCGAGCCGCCTCGATAAACGTCGGATCGTTCATCAAGACCAACGCTTGCAGCGGCGTGTTGGTTCGACGCAGACGCACGTTACAAACTTCCCGGCCTCCCGCATCAAAGATGATTTGACGAGGCGGATTAACGGCTCGCTTCCAATACGAGTACATGCTCTTGCGATACAGTTCATTACCCTTGCCAAGCGTGTAACGCTGCCCCGCATTCGCGGCGAGTGACTCCCACAACCCAGCAGGTTGATACGGTTTCACGCTCGGGCCGCCCGGCTTGGCATCGAGCAGCCCGCTCGATTGCAGCGCCACGTCTCGAATCGTAAACCCGTCCACGCGGTAACGCGGACCGCGGGCGAGCAGTCGGTTATCAGGATCAATTTCATCCAGCTCACGAGTCCTCCGTGACGATTGACGATAAGCGGCACTCGTCACGATCAAACGGTGCATCGCCTTGACGTTCCACCCCGATTCGATGAACTCAACAGCCAACCAATCGAGCAACTTCGGATGCGACGGCGTTTCACCCTGCAACCCAAAATCCTCGACCGTCTTCACCAGCCCGATGCCGAAATGGTCTTGCCAAAATCGGTTCACCGTAACCCGCGCGGTAAGCGGGTTTTCCCTCGAAGTGAGCCACCTCGACAAATCCAAACGATCCGCCGGTTGCTCTGCATCAGCCGACGGCAATAACGCGGCGGGAACTCCCCGGGTGAGTTTTTCGGACGTGTCAGGTGCATCGTACTGGCCGCGCATCAGCAAGTGCGTCGCCGCCGGTTCACCTTCTCTCTCGTGCATCACCATCACGCGAGTTGGCTCGCCTCCGGCCGCGCGAATCGCTCGCTTCGCCTTCGCCAATTCTTCCGCCGCGGCAACGACAGACTCGTCGATCTTTTCGTAGAACGCTTCGACTTTCTTGCGATCCTTCCCTGACCACTCTTTTTCGGATTTGCTCAACAGTTTCGCAATCGCCGGATTCGCTACCGCGGGTAACACGGGATCCGTCTGCACCTCTCCACTCGTTTGCACTACAAACTTTCCGATCGAGTGGTCGGCATAGTTGCTACCAAAGCTCATCTTGAGTTGCAGCAAATCAATTTCGGAACGATCCAGTGGAGTCTCCAGCTCCAACGTCAACTCCACCGTGTCAGCATGGCTTCCATGCACAGCCCATCCACTCGTCGGATTGTCATCGATCACATTGGCGGCCGGATAACGATTTTGTTCGTAGCTCGCAAAAGCGTTCGCAAATTGGATCTCACGATCGCCACTAAAACAACGCAAATCCGTCAGCACAAAATTCCCGTTCACGCTCGTCGAAAACCGGGTCGGTTTCGAAAACTTCGCATCGGCGAACGCTTGAATTCGAATCGCAGCGATAGCGTCGCTGGATTCACCTTTTGTTGCACCGGATTCGCCTGCGGCAACCGAAACCTCCCCACCGTTGGGGCGGATGGTGACTTCGTACGTGACGTCCTGAGCATCCGCGCCGATGTACTCGACCGTATCGTCGCTCAGCGTCAACTCTCCATCACCTTTCAGCAAAGCGTTCTCGATCTCGGCATTCACCCATTGATACGACTGTTGCTCGGCAGAGTTCTTTTTCACCTCCGCCATCCACGTTTTCATGCGAGCCTTCATTCCCGATTTCGCCTTGGCGAGTTGAGACTCGGCGTCGCGGTATCCATCCATCATTTCCTGCGTCACGGGCGTCAGTGGCGAAGTGACCGTGAGTGTTGGCATCGCATCAATCCCCCGTCCGATCCCACGCTCACCGATGTTGTTGAAATAACCATAGAGCTGAAAGAACTCCTTCTGGCTGAGCGGATCGTATTTGTGATCGTGACAACGGGCACATCCGAACGTTAACCCCAAAAACACCGTCGAGGTTGTCTCCACACGGTCGATCACATTCTCAACAAAAAACTCCTCAGCCAACGCTCCACCTTCATTGTTTTGCCGGTGATTGCGACTGAAGGTGGTCGCGAGTCGCTGGGAGTCGGTGGCGTCGGGCAGCATATCGCCCGCGATCTGCTCGATCGTGAATTGATCAAACGGCATGTTGTCATGAAACGCACGCGTCACCCAATCACGCCACGGCCAATTCGTCCGCTCGCTGTCGTTTTGGTAACCATCCGTGTCCGCGTATCGCCCCGCATCAAGCCAACGCAGTGATTGGCGTTCGGCATATGCCATCGAGTCGAGCAGTGAATCGACCGCGGAGAAATAACTCTCCTCGCTCGGGTTGGTGGCAACCTTGTCTTGCAACTCCTGCGGCGGCAGCATCCCGGTCAAGGTTAATGACGCCCGTCGAAGTTGCGTCAAATAATCGGCCGGCGGTGACGGGGCCAGCCCTTCCTCAATTAACCGTTCGGCAATGAAACCATCGATCGGATTAGCCGACCAGCGATCGACCGTTTCATTGCTCCATCCGGTCTGACCTCGTTTCGCATCCATTGCAGCAACCGGGACCAGCGGACGCGTGGGAACGTCGAATGCCCAGTGACCTTCGTACGGTGCCCCCTGTTCGATCCAAGCATCGAGAATTTGTTTCTCTTGCTCAGTCAACGAACGATTGCTGTCCGGCGGGGGCATCTGATCATCGGGATCGGTACTGTGAATCCGTGTATGCAACTCACTGTCGGCCAAATTCCCAGGCACCACGGCAAAGTATCCACCTAGATCGGCAAACAAATTTTCTTGAGTATCAGCGCGAAATCCCGACTCCTGATTTTCAGCATCAGGACCATGGCAATGGAAGCACTTGTCCGAAAGGATCGGGCTGACCAAATCACTAAAGTCGATAGATTGAGTTTGTTTGTCGCTCGTCGTTTGACACCACGCCAAGTCCGGCGATGCTACCAGAGCGACCACAGCTAAAACGGATCGCAATCTCTTTCCGGAGAATCGAATGGTTCGATCAAACACGGAGAATTCCTGTGAAGAGGAAACGAAGGTGGGATTCGCAGGGAGACAAAATCCATGGACTTTGATGTTTGAGACTGCTCCGCAAAACCGATCCCGTCGGTTTCGAAGTTCAGGTTCGCTGCGAGTGAAAGTCAGTGTACTCGATCATCATGCCTTGTGAAGAAACGAAAGAGGTCACACTGACTGATCATGACTTGAATACGTTGTATCAACTTCACTAACCTAGAGTTAACGCTTTCTCGAATGAAGCCAAATCAGAAGGATCAGCATTCACGTTCGTTTGTCATTCACTCCAACACTGACAATTACTCATAACCGTCGACTTGATTGTGTTCGTCTGTCGAACGGGTTTGATTATCATCAACACGATTCAATCATCTTTGAATCTCCCGCCGGCCACGCGCCACCTCCCCCTCCTATCGGTTTCGGTTCAGTGAAATATTCTGAAAAATGCCCCCACGCCGCGATCGTGGGCGTCGTTGGCATCTTGTTGCCATTGTTCCTTTTGATCATTGGGCTCGGACCCTCAACTCAGCTGCGCGCAGAGGACTCTATAGAAAGTCCGCTTTGGCAATTCGGCGTGAGGCGTTGGGAAACCCCCAATCAGTCGGTGAATTTTGACTGGCCCGCCAAACGCAATGTCCTGCTGGGCTACTACGAACCAACCGACGATGAGAAACGCTTTATCGCCGAATCATCTCCCAAACCGATCTTCGCTGGGCCTGTTAACCATCGGAGACTGCGGGTGCTTTACCGATGCCAGTACCCTCATACATCGATCGCGACGTCAAACCATGCCTACCAACAAATCGCTCTATGGAGCGGTGTGTTCGGCGTCGACTTCAGTGATGATCCGGCCAACGCGTTGCGGTCGCGTCAATATTGAAAAGACTTCGAAATCGAGGGCTGAACCGAGACAAACATTTCGCAACCCACCTCTCACAAACGGCTAAGATAGAAGTCCGCTCAGCAAACGAATACATCAGACCTTGTCATCGCCCCGCCTCCAAATCCCACCTTCGCAGAGTCCCCCCACAATGAATCAGGCACCCCACGAGCTAGATCGTCTCCGCACGGATTGGGCACGTCGTACGTTCCTATCGAAGTCATTTGCCGGCATTGGTACCTTTGCACTGGCGTCGCTGCTCGAAGGAAAAACATCGCTCTCCGCAGGCGAAATCCCCCCGAGCGACGCCCCTTGGCCGCCCCTTCCAGGAATCCCACATTTTGCGCCGAAGGCGAAACGCATCGTTCACTTGTGCATGGCGGGTGGTCCCTCGCACATTGAATCGCTCGACCCGAAACCCGAACTCGATCGACTCGACGGAGAACCATTCCCCGAGTCGTTTACCGCGGGCCAGCAACTCGCACAATTGCAAGGCGCCAAACTGATCGCTCGAAAGTCGTTCGCCAAATTCAGGAAGTGGGGCGAGTCGGGTATCGAGATGTCCGAAATGTTCCCATTGACGGGAGCGCATGCTGACGACCTCTGCGTGATTCGCAGCATGACGACCGAACAGATCAATCACGACACCGCTCATGCGTTCATGAACACCGGATCGATCATCAAGGGACGACCTTGCATGGGCTCATGGATGCTCTACGGACTCGGCGCCGAAACGGAAAACCTGCCCGGTTATGTCGTCATGACTTCATCCGGTCCCGGCGCTCAACCCGTTTCGGCGAGGCAGTGGAGTGCGGGGATCTTGCCTAGCAAATTCCAAGGCGTTGCGTTTCAATCATCCGGAGCTCCGGTGCATTACATTGGCAATCCAGACGGCATCTGCCAATCGACGCAGCGTCAGGTCATTGACGAAGTTCAGCGGCTCAACGGGATGTTGGCGAGAGAGGTGATTGACCCCGAAATCGAAACGCGAATCGCGCAGTACGAGATGGCGTTCAAGATGCAATCGGCGGTTCCCGAACTCGCCGACATGAGCACCGAGAGTAAAGAAACGCTCGAAAACTATGGCGTCAAACGCCCGGGTGATGGATCATACGCGTCGAACTGTCTGCTCGCCCGACGATTGCTCGAACGAGGCGTGCGTTTTGTCCAGTTGTACCATCGCGGTTGGGATCACCACAGAGATTTGGAAAGCGGCTTTACGCAATCCGCATTGGACACCGATCGCCCCACTGCGGCATTGCTAAAAGACCTCAAGGATCGCGGACTTCTCGAAGACACCTTAGTGTTGTGGGGAGGTGAATTTGGACGCACGCCGATGGCACAAGGTACCGGTCGAGATCACCATATCAACGCGTTTAGCGTTTGGATGGCGGGAGGTGGCGTTAAAGGAGGAATGACGTACGGCAGTTCCGACGAACTCGGTTATGCAGCCGTCGAAAACGAAGTTCCCGTCCGTTCGCTCCACGCCACGTTGCTGCATCTTTTCGGAGTCGATCACGAAAAATTGACCGCACGGTTCCAAGGCCTCGACTTGAAACTCACCGGCGTTGAACCAGCCCACGTGCTGCACGACATCATTTCCTAAGACGGCGTTGAGACCGTCCCCAAGCAGCCGTTATCTGATTCCGTTTCCCTCCGCATTCATGTCCAAAATTCCATGCACCGCATCTCCTTGATCGCTCTCGTTGTTTGGTTGGCGTTTGGCGTTGCTTCGATCAACGCCGACGCCCCCAAATCGGAGCAACTCATCTCGACGTCCATTCCCGAGAGGTTGCCCGAACGCGTGATGTTCAACGCACACATTCGACCGATCATGTCGAACACATGCTTCACCTGTCACGGCCCCGACGAAGACGAGAACGAAAGTGCCTTTCGACTCGACTCTTTTGAGGCGGCAACCGGTCCGTTGGATTCAGACGACGAAGAACGAGGGATCGTGCCGGGCGACTTAGAGTCCTCGGAGGTCTACAAACGCATCATGGGCATTGGTGATGGCGAACAGATGCCGCCCGAAGACTTCCGGCACCACCTGACCAGTTATGAGAAAGCACTCTTCGCGAAGTGGATCGAACAGGGCGCCGAATACGAACAACATTGGGCGTACGCCCCTCTGACGCAACCCGCACTCCCGGATGTTGCAAAACATCGCGAGAAAATCAAAAACGATATCGATGCGTTCATCCTTTCGCGTCTCGAAACCGAATCCATCGAACCCTCACCGCTCGCCGACAAAGCGACATTGCTTCGCAGACTCAGTCTTGATCTGATCGGTATTCCGCCAACCCCGGAAGAACTCGCAGCGTTTCTCTACGATTCGTCTCCCGAGGCCTACGAACGCCAAGTCGACCGGTTGCTCGCGTCGCCTCACTTCGGCGAACGCATGGCCAGTTCCTGGCTCGACATCGTGCGATTTGCAGACACCGTCGGCTTTCACGGTGACCAGAACATGCGAATTTTCCCGTACCGCGACTACGTCATCAACGCGTTCAACGAGAACAAACCGTTCGACGAATTTACGATGCAGCAGTTGGCAGGTGACCTCCAACCCAACCCAACGACCGAGGATTTGATCGCGACCGGATTGCTGCGTTTGAACATGATCACGCGCGAAGGCGGTGCGCAGCCGGGTGAATACTTGGCCAAGTACAAAGCCGACCGCGTTCGCATGATCGGCACCGCGTGGCTCGGCTCGACGCTCGCGTGTTGCGAATGCCATAACCACAAATACGACCCGTTCTCGGCGAAAGACTTCTATTCGCTCGGAGCGTTCTTTGACGACATTCGTCAATGGGGCGTCTACTCCGACTACGGTTACTCGCCAAACAAGGACCTCAAAGGATTTAACAACAACTATCCGTTCCCGCCAGAAATGCGTGTCGAGTCGCCTTCACTCAAACGCGAAATCGAATCCCTGATCCGCCAACGCGATGACATCCTCTTTGCTGATCTCGGCCAGAAAACGCTTCAAACCGAAGATTATCAAGCCTGGGAACAATCGCTCAAGAAAACACTGGACGAGCACCCTGACGGATGGGTTCCGACCACGATCATCGCCAGTGAGACTTCAGCAGGAACGTTATGCGAAGTGCTCGACGACGGCAGCCTCCTGCTGACGGGCAAACCCGCCAAAGAGGAAACGATCTCAATCACAACTCGACCGACCACATCGACCAGGATCAACTCGGTGAGAGTTGAAGTCCTGCCCGACGAGCAAAACGATGGCAACGTGGGACGAGGAAATGACGGGCGTTTTTCTCTCGGCTTTTCTGCCCGCGTGATCAACAAAGACGACGGCCCGACAATGCGTCCGAATCGTCCCCGCTACGTTCGCATCGAACTGAACGGTAAGAAAATCCTGTCCCTCGCCGAGGTACAGATCTTTTCAAGCGAAAAAGATGAGGAGGGACAACCCATCAATGTCGCCCTGCAGGGAACGGCAACTCAGTCGACTCATTACAAATCCGGAGCCGCATCGCTGGCCATCGACGGGAATACCGAAGGCGACTACTACAAAGCCAACTCGGTAACGCATACCAGTTTGAACGGACGCAACCCGTGGTGGGAAGTCGATCTTGGCAGCGAGCAATCCGTCGAATCCGTCGTCGTCTGGAACCGCACCGACAGCAAACTGCAAAATCGACTCGACGGATTTCGGTTGATTTTGCTCGACAAGGACCGCAACGAACTTCAAACAGAAACTCCGGCAACGCCGAAGCCATCCACGCATGTCAAAATCCCTGCGGAGGTGATGGTTCACCCGAAAAGCTTTTTGAAGGTTGCATGGGGCGAAGCCGATCGCGAAGATCCGTCGCAATTCAGCAACGGTCATCCACCTCGAACACTCGGTGACGTTTGGCGCAGCGGCCCGTCTCGCTGGCAATTGCCGACGACCGAAAACCAGCTCACCCATACCGCGGTCTATCACTTCGACCAACCGCTCGAGTTGTCTGACGATCAGCAACTCGTCATCCGGCTCACGAGCACCGACGTCGGCCGCGTTCGACTTTCGGTGACGCCGCTCGGCGATGCGATTGCGGGATGGAACGCCGCCTCCGCTGAGCTCACCGCATCGCTAGCAAAAGACTCAGAGAATCGGAGCGACCGCGACTTGGCAACTCTTTCGAGTGCTTTTCATCGTTCAACGAAACCGGCCAAACAACAAAACAGCGAAGTCCAACGTTTTCGAAACGAGATCTTGGATCGCCACTCAGCCATGGCCATGACGTTAGTGACGCAAACGATTCCGGAAGACCAATTCCCGGTCAGCCGCGTGTTGCCTCGTGGGAACTGGCAAGACGAAACCGGTGAACTCGCCCCGCCCGCGTTTCCGCACTTTCTTCCCTCTGGCGACGCACCGAGTGGTCGACGCCTGAACCGCACTGACCTTGCGAAGTGGCTGACTTCACCGACCAATCCGCTCGTCCCGCGGCATTTCGTCAACCGAACCTGGAAACAATTCTTCGGCACCGGTTTGTCGAGCAAACTCGACGACCTCGGCAGCCAAGGTGAATGGCCAAGTCATCCGTTGCTGCTCGATCGCTTGGCGAGCGAATTCGTGATCAGCGGTTGGGATGTCAAGCACATCGTGCGGATGATGGTCACCAGCCGCACGTATCGCCAAGCCGTCACGCGGCGAGCCGAATTGGTCGAGATAGATCCCTACAACCGCTTGCTCGCCCAAGCGTCTCCACGTCGACTCGAAGCCGAAGCGATTCGCGACAATGCTCTAGCGATCGCGGGGATTCTCAATCAGAGCTACATCGGTGGCCCGAGCGTTTTCCCGTACCAGCCCGATGGGCATTACTCCAACCTGCAATTCCCTAATCGGGGTTACACCGCGTCCAACGACGCACGCCAATATCGCCGAGGCGTTTACATGCATTGGCAACGTACATTCTTGCACCCGATGCTGGTCAACTTTGATGGACCTTCTCGCGATGAATGCACAGCCGATCGCTCCCCTTCGAACAGCCCTCAACAGGCATTGACCTTGCTCAACGATCCCACCTTTGTGGAAGCCTCCCACGTGATGGCGAAGAACCTGCTCAAGGAGAATCCGGACGCTTCCTTTGAAGCGATTTTAGATGCCGCATTTGTGAGAGCTGTCGCGAGAAACGCCAATCCTGAAGAAACCGAATCGCTGCGTGGCTTGTTTGATCGCCAATTGGTGTATTTTCGTGAACATCCCGAGGACGCATCCGCGTTCATGCAAATCGGACTAACGAACAGCACATCAGCGGAGCCCGATCAACTCGCCGCATGGTCACAAGTCTGCCGCGTAATCCTCAACCTGCACGAAACCATCACGCGGTATTAGGCTCGATCGCTCGCGAAGCTGAAACGCGACGCGGGTACCGGTCCGGCGACGTGAACCCTAACGAGTATTCACTGGCGGACGCAGGGCCTGAAGTGCTTGGCGGACGTTGCGGTGGAGGTTTGCAAGCTCAGGATGTTCGACCATCAACATCTCTTCCAACGCGACGTGGGCAGGGATTAAATCTGGGCGGATCGCGAGGCTTCGGCGGAATGCTTCGATCGCGGAAGCCTCGTTCCCTGCGTTGCGTTCGCACATTCCCAAGAGGTACCAATCGTTTGCGTCGTGACGCACTTTCGATAGCGTTCGATATTGCTCCAACGCAGCCGCATTGTCCTGCGTCTGTAGCGCGTACTCTCCCAAAATGTCTCGGGCCTCGTTGTTCTCGCGGCTGCCTGGATTTGTTTCCGTGACGAGTCTTCGTGCCAACCCAACGGCGGTTCTTGCTTCACCCAGCGTCATCGCATTTCGTGCAAACGCAGCCTCGATCGCGGGATCAGACGAACCTGATTGGATCCTGTTGTACGCCTCGCGGATCGACCATGGCACTTGATCCGCCAGCCGATCCACCGGGGTTCCGGATGTCACCGCATAGTGCACCGCTAAGATAAGACGTCGTTCTTGCTCGGGTTTTGAAAGTCCGTCCCACGCGAGCAACGGCGCGAGCTTGGTATCGGATTCCTTTCGCGGCCCACTATCCACGGAGCTCGTAGTATTCGAAAGCGAAGTGGAATCCGATGCGTAGACACCGATCTCATGCTGATGAAGCGCCGCGTGCGTGACGTCGGTTTTGCGACGAGGCATGTGACAATCGGAACAGTCATTGTGATTTGTCCGCTGGCGTTGATCATGCTCCACTCCGCATGAATCCGACGCATGGCACTGAACGCATTTCTGGCGAAAGTAATCAACACGGCTGCCTTGAGGTGGTTCGTGATGTGGGTCATGACATGTGATGCACGTGAGGGTTTCGGAACCTTGGTAACACGCACTTTTGTGCAACTGTTCCACATGGCCGGCGACTTTGAATTCATCGTTGCTAGAAAACTGAAAGTCCGTGCGAACGACTGCGAGCGATTCGCCCGGCACGAAATCCCAGAGTCGTTTGTCAGCAGCAGTCGCGTACGCTGCTCCCTGTAAATGACACTGCTGACAGATCGCCTCGCTACGATCTCGGGACAATTCACCGGGGTGGACCAGCGAATCAATCAGTTGTTCAGCCTGCTCGTCGCGGCCAGACTCATCGGCGTCATGGATCTGCGCGTGCGATCGCCCCGGCCCATGACAACGTTCACAACTGATGGAATGCTCCACGATTTTCACCGCTCGATCATTCGCTACCGAACGTTCCACCATGCCCACGTGACAGAACAAACAATCGTCACTCGCGAGACGTGAGAACGAGGGATGGATCGCCGTATCGTAACCGGGCGAAAGATCCCAACCCGCGGAGCGGTACCATGAGATCGGTGACTCCAAAAACTTTCCGTTGGATTCACACAGATACGTGCGGGCGTGTGTTCCCGAACCGATCGTTAATTTCACCGGCAACTGCGTGACCGCGAGCGTTTGCCGCTGATTGCCGAGTAGAGTCTCGCGATGATATAGCGATCCGGAACTGCGATAGATCTCGTATCGGCTCGACGAAGCCTCGTGGACAAACGTCGCGTTCTCAGCCTCGTTGGCTGGTTCGGTTGGCTGACAAGATCGCCAATGAGCGGTCTCGGTATAAGACTCATACTGTGATGGATGACAGCGACGACATGCTTGCGTCCCGACGTACCCCAAGTCGGATTGGTCACCTGTGGGCGGAACGAACGCAGACTCTGGTTGATCATCCCACTGGGTCACCGGTGTGATCTCAGATTGCCAACCGCTTAGAGCAGCCATGGAATCTCTTTGGTCCTGCGCCTTATGCCAGCTCCAAAACCAGGCCAACAAAACCGCTACAACACCCAGGGGCAAAAGCCACCAACGCAACGACTGAAGACTTTTCGGGGGAGTTAAAGGTGTTGCTTGTGTGTTACTTTCGCGGAGTCGCCGTTGTGTTGCCAACTGTCCCACTTTCTGAAAACGAGAAGACAAAGATAGTACGAGGCAGAAACGTCACGGTAAGCCAATGTAGCGAACTCAGATGAACGCCGAAGCTTCGAAGCGGAAACGAGATTGGCCCGTTCCAACAAAAAAACTCGGGCCCCGTAAAAGGGCCCGAGTCGATGAAATGACTGTCCGACGTGGGTGATAAACGAAGAGGTGATCAACTCAGCTCAACCGCACACCTCCCGGTGGATGATCGGAGTTTTCGCCTTTCACGTAGTCGAGCCGTTCAGGAGCACCGAGTGCAGACCAGGTCCGACATTCTCGGTCTCGGAGAGCCCGAGCTACGTGGAAAGCCCCGCCGTGCGTGGACAGCGGCGCCGTGCCGTTAGAATTCTGCTTCGATCGTTTCCTTCGAAGCGCGAGTTCCGAGTGCTCCCCATAAACCGTATGGGCTCTTCGAACCGGCAGTCGACGATGGCGGACCGGCAACACCTTCCCAACTCACCATCTGAGCTTGGCTGTTGCCAGCCTCGATCGAATCGGTGATGAACTTAACCGCTCCGTCACCCATCAGAACATGAACCCCGCCTTGGTGCCGACTACTCGGGCCGAAGACACCGGTACCTTGGTCGCCGTCAGCAGCCGTGATAAGGCCCGCGCTTGGAATGTTACTGGCGGCAGCGGTATTGCCGTGGATGTAACGAGTCGTCGACGCACAAACTGCGGAGTTGGGCGGCAGGATGGTTGTCATCCCCGTATAAAGCGGCAGAGCCGAGGCCCATTTGTAACCACGTCCCATGGTCGAACTCGTCTTGCCCAAGTTATCCGTTGCCGTCGCCCAGAATTGCGGACGGTTCGGATCGGTACCGGCTTGGCATAGCGACGGGTTGCCACCGAGCGTGGAGGCAGTCGTTGGAACGCCAATGCCGACGGTCAAGAACTTTGCATCGGTACGAGTGTCACGGTCGCCGAGGTCCGTCGCGATTTCACCCATCATCACGGTGTTAGCAAGTCCGTCGAGAACATCGCGGAACTTTGTTTGATACCGAGTCACGTAAACACCCCGGTCGGCCGCGCGTGAACGTTCTGAGTACCCCTGAATATCAGTTAAAACGTGGCTCTTGGGCCCTACCATCTGACAATAGGCACTGTCACCCAAACAAGCGGCGTAGTTGGTCCGTCCCATCGCGGGCAGCCCGGTTCCTGGATCACTCGGGCAACGCAACGCAGGGATGTTGGTCATCCAAGGCCCATAGCCGATGTTTTGGGGGGTTGGTCCCATGGCGTACCAAGGATTCGGTCCCGAACCGCTCGTGTTCTGCAGTGGGTTGACAATCTGTTCCCAGACAGCCTGTTGTTCCATGAACGGCAGAAGGCCGACCAGCATGCTCAATTGAGACTTGTTTTCATCGTTATGCCCACCAAAACTCCAACGTGGGAGATACGTTCCTGTGCCGTGCTTGGGCAGTGCGTTGTAGGCACTGTGATAGTTGTGGACGGCCAGACCGAGTTGTTTGAAGTTGTTGCTGCAACTCATTCGGCGAGCGGCTTCGCGAGCAGCCTGCACGGCCGGCAGCAACAAACCAACGAGAACGCCAATGATGGCGATCACGACCAAAAGTTCCACAAGCGTGAAACCGCGAGCTTTTTGACTCTTAATCATCTTTAAATTTCCGATCCTATAAAACTGAAGAACAACAAACCGGACAGTTGGGAGAGTTCCCAAATTGTCCCCAACACTTACTCGTAAAACTTCCAGCGGCTTTCCTGTTGGGATCTCCACTCTTCGAAAAGCCAGAGTCCACGTCAGCTGCCCGTCCAAAAGCACGTGTCGCGGTGAAGGACGATTCACGCGAGCTTGTGATTCCGGCAAACCTAAGCGGCACCTGCGATCTGGAAAACTTGTGACAAGACGACACCAAATCCGCAGTTTCGACTTCCCTGCTAAACCATATTGTATAACAATAACACAAGTCAATCAATCCCTTATTTGCAGGAGAACGGCGAAATGAAACGTTTTATGTGTTTTTTGTGTCTAGGTATGGCGATGTGCTCCGCACTCCCGGGCTGTGGCGATTCGAGCCCACAGAACGCTTACGACGGAGCGAGCGAACAAGAAATTGCTGACTTCAAGGCGCAGTACGCCAAGGACCAAGCCCGGCAGGAAGCGGAAGCCAAAGCGATGGCGGGCAAGTAGAGATCAGCCGCAGCGTACGACTGGAAGCGGCGGCATTTTCATTAACCGGCGTCGCGGACTTAGCGTCCACGCTTCGCGATTTGGCCGATTCGAATGGAAGCTGAATCAGCCACCCGCTTCCGCCATGAGACGAAAAAAGCCCCGTCGGACTTAGTTCGACGGGGCTTTTTTCATTCAGAGCGGAGGACACGAGACTCGAACTCGCAGCCCCTTACGGGGTACCTCAGTTCCAGTGAGGCCGCTCACCAATTCGCTTATCCTCCCGGTTCGACCTGGTTGGCACAGCAGCCATACCCGGTCAGGTCCATGGGAACGGTGACGTTTCCCTTGGACAGTCGTCATTTTGCTCTAACTCTCCGATTTTCGCAACCGCCCGCGAGTGTGAAACGAGACTTGCCCAAAAAGGCCTGCAATAAAACAGCGTCTCGCGCGGCGGTCTCGCCAAGGCGGCGTAAAACCGCTTTAACCCGCAATTTATCGGGGCCACAACCACGAAAAAGTGAGTTTTTTGTCGCAGCGCGTTTGCGTTTCGCTACAATCGAGTGGCCGGGCCGGGGTGGTCCGATTCATGTCTCGGGTATGAAAAGCCCTAGCATGACGGGTACGAAACTCATTCATTTAGGATGGCACCCATGCGGGACGACACTCCGCCAAATCCGCGCGATGAAGCTTTGCAACCACGTGAATTGGTCGCATTTCGCTTGAAAATGCCGGTTCCGGACACAGGCCATTTGGTGTCGTGCGATGGGTTGCAAAGCGACGTGACTCCTCCTCCGATCACGCCAGCCGAAACCACCGATTCGCTCCGCGCGGCGTTCCCGGAAGCACCACCCGTCGAACAAACATCCGTCGCGGCGCAGGTTGAAAGAGGCCAATCGTCATTAGCGGAATCGGAGCTCGATGCCCCTTTGGCTGATGCCTCTTTGCCCGATGAACCGGCTCTCCCACCGGCCCCCACGGCAGACGTCATCTCGCCTGTCAAAACAGGCCCCAATCCGATCATTCAAAGCATGACGTTGATCGCTTCGATGATCGTGATGCTTCTGATTGCACGATTCAGCGTTCCCCGCATTGTCGAAGAAATTCGCTATTCCTGGCACCGGGGCGAACTCCGGGCCGAGTATGAAACCGGTGGCGAAGGATTAAAAAACGTTTCGCTCGATTCGCTCAGCCGGGCTTACGAGATGGTGACGTCGCGGGTCGGCCCTTCCGTGGTGCATATCGAAGTGCAACGCAAACCCGCTCCCAATGACGAACAGATGCATCGGTTGCTCGGCGGTGAAATGTTCGGCATGTCGGACCAAGGCAGCGGTGTCGTTGTGGACGCAGATGGATATATCCTGACGAATCGACACGTCATTGCCGACGGCGATTCGATCTCCGTGACGCTAGGCGATGGCCGCCGCATGCCCGCGAGAGTCATCGGATCGGATTCCCTCACCGATTTGGCCGTCTTAAAAATCGAAGCTGACCGATTGATGCCGCTAAAGTGGGGCGACAGCGACTCACTCCGAGTCGGCTCGCCGGTTTGGGCGGTCGGCAGTCCTTTCGGGCTGGACCGGACGGTCACGTTCGGAATCCTCAGCGGCAAGCATCGTTGGGTCCGCGCGGGTGAGCAATACGGGGCCAGCGGACGGTATCAGGATTTCATGCAAAGCGACGTGGCCGTCAATCCGGGCAACAGTGGTGGACCGCTCGTGGACGCCAAAGGAACCTTGGTCGGTATCAATACGGCAATCGTCGGAGACACGTACCAAGGCGTTAGCTTCTCAATTCCCAGCAATCTCTCGCGGCAAATCTACGAGTCGATCCGCTCGACCGGACGCGTTCAAAGAGGTTATCTCGGGGTGAGCTTAGACGAGGTCCCAGACGATCTGCTGACCAGCGAAAACACTCGCGTGCGAGGGGCACTGATCACCGGCATCGCGGGCTCCAGTTCTCCGGCGGGAGTGGCCGGCGTGCTTAACGGTGACGTTGTGCTGCGGGCCAATGGTGTCGAGATTCTTGACGTCGGACACCTGATGCGGATCGTCGGGAAAGCGGGAGCCGGGGCATCGCTCGTCTTAGACGTACGGCGTGACGACGCTGACGTTCAAGTCACGGTCGTCTTGGGCAGTCGCCCGTTTGAACTCGATCGGAACTAACCCACACCCTGCGACGCCGTATTTTCGTCGCATCTTCTCTTGGGCAGAAGGCGAACGGGTCACCCGCCCAGCGGACACATCACGTGGCCGGTTTTATCGACGTGGCGTTTGCCACTGAACCGGACGATCCGCCGAAGAGAATGCTGGCTGATTCGCGGCCGGGGCGGATTCCGCCAATCCACCGCCAGAAATCGGTTGGGTCATGATCGGCGTGTTGAATTGCTGAACCTGTGGGTTGGATGCCTGCGGTGCAAATCCATCCGATCCGTAATTCGACTGAGGCATCAACTGCGTGGCCGGGTATTGACCGGGTAGGTTCGTTTGCGGTTGATAGCCTTGGATGCTGGGTGCTGGCTGGTAGGACGGCGTGTTGAACTGGCCCGATTGGTTATTGAAGCCGACGGTACCACGATATCCCGGAGGTGCCGGAGCGTTAGTGAGATCATTGACCGGCATGCCGCCCATCCGGAGCCCCAAGTTGCTGCCAGAGAGATCCATCTGTGGATTGATTGCGAGGTTTTGGTTGGTGCTCGTCTCCATCCAACCCGATCCGACGGGCGTATCGGATGGTGAGGAAGGCACTCCACCGGCAACGGCGATCTGATTTCCGCCTTGATCGTTGTAGCTCATCTGCTGCAGACCAGAGGGAGCGTAATTGGCGGGCGTATTGTTGTAGGTGCTTCCGGCCAAAACATTCGGACTGCCATACGATCCGGTCGCCGGAGGCGGAACCCGAGCCGACGCACCAAACGGCCCGAGTGCCGGCAGCGTAGGTCCAGCGATGGGCGTCTGCCCAGGCAATTGCGTGATCGGGGCGATGCCGGACGATCCGCCCGGACCTCCCGCTTGCTGACATCCGGTCGAAACAAGTGCGGCCGCGATCCCAAACGCGGCGAAGCCACGCATGGCAGCATGCATCCGCATCCTTATTAAACGATCCACTCCCACACACGCACGCGAGATCGCGTCCGACGCGCGGCGAATCGTCAGGGACAGGTTGGAATATTTAGGTGTGATTAACTTCATCGGGATGCTTCCGATCGTTCAGTCGAGTGGGCTCGAGCGGCACGAAACTTCTTCGCATTCGCCTGGAAACATCGGCTTTAACAAATCTCGCCATTTTGTTGAAAGACCGTTTCGCTCATATGTCGCCTCGTAAGCATGCCTTGGAACAAGTGCATGTTCCCCCTGACACGGCGTGCCATTACTCAGACTGCACCGACGGTAATTTGGGCGATTTCCAATGCCCTGACTCGATCGAGAGGTCCTCTACCTCTTGGCCGCCCGCAGACTGCCGCAGCAAAAGATAGATACCGCCGATCATCGACCACAAAAAGATCACCGCGATCACCGCCGGCAGTACCGACAAACACTGCAGGAGAGGCAGATTCGACGGCCCAAAGGCCCCCGTCAGCCCATCGCCGACAAACAACACACAGGCCCAACCGGCGACCACGACGGAAGCGATAACCGTCGCAACTGCGATCAACAACACCAACTGCGGAAGACGGCGCAGCGTGTACTCATAACCTCGACTCAGCGAATCGATGGGATCCGCGTCCGGCTCAATCATCAACGCGGCCAACCCGAGAGGCGTCGCGAATTTACCGCCAAGAATCAACACCGCCGCAATCACGGTCGCGGGCAATACCACCGGCAGTGTGACCCAGCCGGCCCAATGCGAAACTTCTGAAGAACCGCTGACCAAAGCCGCCATCCAGGTCAGGCCTTCTGAAACGAGCCAGAAAAACGACGCGACCAGCGTTGGCAGAATCACAATCAGAAGCGCAGCGGGGATTCGGCGAAATACATCGCGAAACGTCGACAGGTACGACGGCATGTCACGGCCCGCCGTTAACACTGCTCCCACTCGCAACAGTGCCATCGCGGTCGGCAACCAGATCACGATCGTCCACGCAACCGTCTTCCAATCAAACGACAAAGGCGGGCAATCCCCACCCAGGTCAACCTGAAATACGGGTCCCGGGAAATAGCTTCGCGGCGGAACTCCGACGATGACATCACTCGGCAAAACCGCCGTCCGTACCGACGTCGAGATCAACGAACCGATCGAAACCTCGTCGCTGAGAATGCCGTCGTCCGAGCCGAGCCAGCTCAGCCCCGCGACCCACAACAAAAAAACGAGCAAGACGTGAGTCACCCACACCGGTCCGCCCGCCACGCGGCAAACACGAACCAGGCGCAGCCAAGGGAACACGTCGACCCAAGTGCGGACATGATCGAGCAATCGTTTTTCCGGCCCCTGGACGACTTTTCCGTCCGTTCGCAGCGAAAGGTGGGGGGAATCGGGATTTGTATCGGATGGGTCGTCGGTCGTGTCGGCGTCGTTATTCATCACCCTAGTATTGGCGACGCGGCGTCGATTGCCGAGAGGGATGCCAATCGCTCGCTTCGGGCATCACATCCCACCGCGGCAAGGCGTCCCGCTCGATCGATTCGACGCAGACGCGGCAAATCGGTGCCGGCAGGCTCGAACGGGCGATCGCGATCTCCGCCACCATCCGCGATGACCGAGAATCTCCTACGGATTCATCAACCGATGGCTCCGCCGCTGATGCTTGGGGCGCGACCACGGCGTACCACACCGGCGAGACATCTTTCATCCCATCGACGGTAGCCCGACGCGTCCCATCGGGTTTCAGCTCGAATTGCAGCGAAGTGAAATAGTCCCCGTCGCAATCCAAATAGATCCGCAATCCCGGTGAATCGTCCGAAAAGATCCCGAAGTAAACATAGTCATCGTCTGCCACACACTTGGTCGTCATCCCGCCGCGTCTCCAGGTATCCGCGTTCACCCAACACGCATCATCATCGCGGGCGTCGAGCAGGGGACGGTCAAGCGTTCTGGGCAGCTGATACCGCGGGGCGTGAGAAGATGCCTGTCCCGCTTTCTCGTGTTGTTCGTCAAACTCGGATTCCGGTGAAACAACACCGCGCCGCGGAGTCGCAACTTTTCTCTTCACCGCCATCGATTCAATGCCGCGGGCGCCCATCACCACGGGGTGATAATCCCAATTGATTCTCGCCGGAATGTTCTCTTGCCCGGATTCAGCAGCCTGCGACTCGCCATCGGCGCGCATGGACGAAAGTGGTGTCGCGAACGCATGCGAAGCTCGCGTGGTCTGCCAGACGGTGTGTTTGGTTTCAGGAACGAGAATACGAGGCGGAGCGGAAACTCCCGCACCAACATGCGACTCATACGACGCGGGTGCGATTTGGAAAGGCGAAATCGGCTGGCCACCTTTGACCTCATAACCGCTGTTTTTCACCTGGTCATGATTAACGGGTTGACCATCTTTGACTCCACCCACACCCTTCTCCGGTGCAGGGAATGGCAATTCATCAGTCGCCGCGATCCGCGACACGCCCGTATTGAATTGCCGGCGACGTGCGATGCTAGTGAGTGGTTCGCTCACTTTCCGCTCGACGCTGGTCGACATCGCACCATTGGCCAAGTCTGCCCAACGCCGTATCGATGACGGCTGTGCGTGTCGTGACAACAAGCCGAGCAGAACTTGTTTTACCGAAGCCGCGTTCTGCCCCGCATTGGACGACTCCGTCATCACTTCCCAGAGCAATCGCGTTCGATCGTCGGGCGCCGTGACAGCGAGCAATTGTTCGATTTGCAATTTGAGTCGCGAAGAATCGACCGGAGAGCGTGATCCGCTCGCCGCACCGCGTAGTTCTTCTCGAAGTCGCGCGGTTTGATTGATACGCGCGGTGGTGATTTGCAAGCGGCGGTGCGATGCCGTTTGCGTTTCACTTTCATCGCGATTCTGTCCCGCAGCCAAAGCGATCCCGGCGGCGAGCGAGACGTCGCGTCGAACGCTGCCCGATGAGTCCTCGAGCGTCGCGACCTCAATCCCTGAGGACAAAACGGTTCCGGGGGAGGCGAGCATCAAGGCATCCATCGCGAGATCACTTGCCAGAATTCCTGGACCGGTCAACAACGCGTTGCCCCGGAGCACAGACGCGTGACTCCACGCGCGTTGCCATTGCGGACTCGCCGCTGTAGATGAAGAGGATTCGCCAGCGCGGCGAGTCAGAACGATCCGACGCGGCCCCGACCAATCATTCGCGGCTGTCAGATCCGCCGCCGAGCCGGTTGATGTGAACGTGCGGACGCGGACTTGCTCGATCGCGTGAAGCCATGCTTGGCGCACCGAGGGGTGCAAACTCTCGTCGAGCACCACAACGACGGGTTGATGCTCACGCAACAGACCACGCCTTCTGGCCTCCGCCTCACTCGTCGCCGCGACCGCCGTTGGCGAGCCCGAAATTGCAGGACGACAACGCCCCACATCCGACACCCCCATCATCGCAGCTGCGGCGCGGCATCGATCGAGTTGTTTCCGTTCGACCGCTGAGAAGTCATCGTCGCCGCTGAGAGCGGCCCGATCGTCGTCGAGCAGGATCGCGGTCCGGCGGTTTTCCTGCAACGTCTCGCGGCCCACAATCGCCCAGGGGACCGTCGCTGGCGAGGCTGCGATGAACAACACCGCCGTGCTACGACCTTGCCCACGAACGGATCGCCAATGAGTTTCGTCGGCCTGCCGACGAAAAATTCGGCCATGCGAGGTAACCGCAATCTGAGACGATGTTGGTGTGTCACAACGATCGTGAATGCGGATCGATCCCGATGCGGTTGGGATGGTCATGGCGGTCCCATGATCGGAAACCACTTTGGCAACCTGCTGGCCTGACGCGGGCAACATCTCTTCCACCCACGTCTCACCACCGTCGTAGCTGCCAAAACGGTTCACGCCGCTGGCCTCCGACGGGTCACCGATCGCTTCGAGAGCACCGCGGGCACCGAGACGGACTTTTCGCATCCGCGGCAGTTCGTGGGCATCGGCCAAATACCAGGTTTCGCCCGCATCGTGGCTCAGCACACAGACGCCGCGGCTGATCCCTGTCACCGGTTCGTACCCACCACCGACCACGATGACATCGCGAGGTGACACCCAAAGGACGTCGGAAAACTCACAAAACGGGATCGGCACAAGATCGCTGGAGCTGCGACCGCGGCCGCTCCCTCGTTGACTGCCCGAGCCGAAAAGGTCATTCAATCGACCGCTCGAGCCACGAGGTTGCTCATACTCACTCTCGCGGGACACATGCACATACTCGACCGGCCACCACGAATCACCTCCGTCGTCGCTGCGCAGGATCGTGCCGGCGTCACCGACGGCGATCCCGATGGTGTCCGGTGCCCGCTGGGGTTCGTTGTAAGAAACCGAGCGGCTTGGCGGGGGGGCGTTTCGATCCAGCGGCGAAAACGCGACGGCCCGCAAGCAACTGCTCGCCCGGATCTGCGATGGCGAAATATAAGCGGGTTGCAGCGAGATGCTCGCCAAATCGAGACTCTCCACGTCCGCGGCCGCCACCTCGTTTGCCGACATCGCAAATAAGCTGCAAAAGAACAGAGTCGCGACGGCCGATCCGAGCCGGGTCCGCGTGCGGCTAGGTTGGCCTTCGTGGCAGCAATTTAGAAGATCGATGATCATGACAGCATTCCCCGCACGGTCGCGGCGGCGATCAGGAACAGTGCCCAGCCGCAGATCAAGTTGACACTCATCAGGGTCAAACTCACCGCCGTACGTCCTTCGGTGCCGAGCACGGCGGCGTCACCGATCAGGGTACTAAAAGTCGTCAAACTGCCCAAAACTCCGACCCGGAATGCGAGCATCATTCGTGGGCTCAATGGCGTCTCGCCGACCGCTGCGAGGGTTTCTGCCCACTGAAAAAGCGCCCCTAACAGCAGACAGCCACTTAAATTCGCGATCGTGGTCGCAAAGCTGGCTCCCCCACCCACTAGGTGGCTGACACCTGCGATAAAGCCCGATAGCGGGGACTCGGTGCACAACAGCGTCAATAGATAACGGCACAAAGCGCCTAAACCGCCACCAATTGCGACCGCGAATAGGTTCATCGACCAACCGATCATGGACACTTCCCTGTTTTCACCATTGTCAGTTCGCTGCGTGGAATTTACTTTGAGAGGTCAAGAATCGGAAGTTTTCTCAGTTCAGGGCAAGGTCCATCGGGACCGATCCTTGTCAAACTGGCTAGAATTCTTTTCGCACTCCCCACAGATCCTCTACTATTCATTCGAAAGAAACCGCTGATGAGTACCGCTTCGAGCACGTCTACCGCCACTGAGCAGCACGTGATGAACGGAGCCGATATCCTGGTCAAATCTCTGGTCGACCATGGTGTCGAAGTACTTTTTGCGTACCCCGGCGGGTGCAGCATGCCAATGCACCAGGCATTGACGCGATACGGCGATTCGATCCGCACCATCCTGCCACGGCACGAGCAGGGAGGCGCCTTTGCGGCCCAAGGTTACGCCCGCAGCACCGGAAAAATCGGTGTCGTGATGGCGACCAGCGGTCCGGGAGCGACCAACCTCGTCACCGCGATCGCCGACGCCAAACTCGACAGCATCCCGCTGCTGTGCATCACCGGCCAAGTCACGACCACCGCCATCGGCAGCGACGCGTTCCAAGAAACGCCCATGGTCGAGATCTGCCGCGGAATCACCAAACACCACTACCTCGTGACCGATATCGCGGATTTGCCGCGGATCATGAAGGAAGCATTCCACGTCGCGATGAGCGGTCGACCAGGTCCCGTGCTGGTCGACATCCCCAAAGACGTTCAATTGGGTGACACGGCGATCGACATGGACCCACCCATGGAATTGCCCGGGTACGACGCGTCGACGCCCTCGGTTCCGCCCGAAGCGATCCGCCAAATCGCCGCGGCCATCAAAATGGCCCGCCGTCCAGTGATCTATTCCGGTGGCGGAATCATCTTGGGCGAGGCCAGCGAGGAATTGCGAACCCTGATCGCCAAGACCGGAATCCCGACCGTGACCACGCTGATGGGACTCGGTTCGGTGGAACCGGATAACCCGTATTCGCTCGATTGGCTCGGCATGCACGGTGCCGCCTACGCCAACTACGCCGTCAAAGATTGCGATTTGCTGATCGCGTTGGGCGTTCGGTTCGACGACCGGGTGACGGGCAAAGTGGAGGCCTTTGCCAAGGGTGCGAAGATTATCCACGTCGACATCGACGCCTCGGAACTGAACAAAAACAAGCAGGCTCACATCCCTGTTCGAGGTGACGTCAAACAGGTTTTGACCGAACTGAACCGGATCGTGCAAAAGCCGGATATCGCCGACTGGCAGAAACATTGCTCCGAATTGAAGGCGAAATACCCGCTCAAATACGACACCGAGTTCGATGGCATTCTGCAACAGCACGCCATCCGCACCCTCAGCGACCTGACCGCCGATCGCGAGACCTACATCACCGTCGGCGTGGGCCAACACCAGATGTGGGCGGCTCAGTTTTATAAATTCCGCCAACCGCGAACCTGGATGAGCAGCAGCGGTTTGGGCACGATGGGCTTTGGACTTCCCGCCGCCATGGGCGTTCAAGCGGCCCATCCGGGAGCCCTTGTCGTCGACATCGACGGCGACGGAAGTTTCCAAATGAACATCCAGGAACTCGCCACGTGCTTCTGCGAAGAACTGCCCGTGAAAATCCTGTTGCTCAACAACCAACACCTCGGCATGGTGGTCCAGTGGGAAGACCGGTTCATGGAACGCAATCGCGCTCACACCTACCTCGGCCCCATCCACCACGACGAAGCCAAAGGCAAAAGTTCCGCTGACCGCTTCCAATACGCCACCGACCGCTACCCGAACTTCGTGCAGATCGCGAAGGGATACGGTTGTGGCGCCGCCACCGTCAAACGCAAAGCGGACCTGGAGGGAGCACTCAAAGAAATGCTCGACTCCAAAGGCCCCTTCCTGCTCGACGTGGAAGTTCCGTACCAAGAACACGTGTTGCCCATGATCCCCGGCGGTGCCACCGTCGATGATATGATTTTGGATTGATACGTAGTTTGTGACTAATCTGTCTGGCGACCGCGCCCCTCCGCGGTCGACGCAGACCTTTTCGAATACCTCGAGTTGACATCCTGTGGACACAACGATTCCCGCTGATTCCGCTGGCGCCACACCTTCCCCCAAAATGCCCGTGTCGAATTCCGATGGCCCGACGAGCAACATCCCAGCCGATCAGGCTGGCGCGTCTACTGCCGGAAAAACGCGTCGAAAAGGCGTCCCCGAAGGCCTGTGGCTGAAATGCGATGGCTGCGGTGCGTCGCTGTATCGCAAAGAAGTCCAACAACAGCTCAACGTCTGCCCGAAATGCAATCACCATTTCTACGTCAGTGCGTGGGAACGGATCGCGCAAGTGCTCGACGAGGGCACGTTCGAGCCGATGAATGAGCAGTTGTTACCCACCGACCCGCTCGAATTTAAAGACCGCCGGTCTTATGCCGAGCGTCTCGTTAACGAACAAAAACGCACGGGATTGACCGACGCCGTTCTAACGGGCACCGGCATGATCCGCGCCCGCCGGGTCGCCTTCGCCGTCACCGACAGTGCGTTCATCATGGGCAGCATGGGCAGCGTCGTCGGCGAACGCCTGACTCGGCTGATTGAACGGGCAACCGAACAAAACTTGGCACTGATCATCATCAGCGCCAGCGGTGGAGGGGCCCGTATGCACGAAGGCATCCTCTCGCTGATGCAAATGGCCAAAGTCTCAGCGGCACTGGCGCGCTACCACGAGGCGGGCGGCTTGTTCATCAGCGTGCTGACCAATCCGACCATGGGTGGTGTTGCCGCCAGTTTCGCATCGCTGGGTGACCTCATTTTTGCCGAACCGAAGGCCCTGATCGGTTTTGCCGGCCCGCGGACCGTCAAAGCAACCATCGGAATTGAACTCCCCGAAGGATTTCAAACCAGCGAATTTCTGCTTGAGCATGGATATATTGATCGCATCGTGCATCGTCGGTCCCTGAAGACCGAGATCGCCAGCGTGATCGACTACTGCGGGAAATAAAGCCGTGAGCTTGCTCGATTCTCTTCGTGGAATGTTCTCCGGTGGCGGTCCGTCGTTGAAAAAAATCGACGTCGATGCCCGTTTTGCTCGCTCTCGCACCGCCGCCACGGGCACGATGAGTAACTTCTTCGTCGCCTACGACATCGAACGCAAGGAAGACGTCGGCGTCAAAATCCTCGATCCCGAAAAGTTCGAGCTGTTCGAAGCCCGGTTCAAAGGGCTCAACAAGCCGATGGAAGGCGAGATTGCGCTGCAAATGAAGCACGATTTGATCGTCAAAACGTACGAACATGGCGTGACGAGCAAAGGCGAGCGGATCATCGTGATGGAGTACATTCGCGGCCCGAGTATGCAGGACATTATCGTTCGCAAACGGCTCGAACTCATCGACGGCATGCAGCTGGTTTTGATGCGCGAGATGGCCGAAGCGCTCGCCTACGTGCACCGCAGCGGATTCATTCACCGTGACGTGTGCCCGCGAAACTTCATCTGCACCTTGCCGAGCAACAACCAGAAAGTCGTCTCGGGTGTGAAGCTGATTGATTTCGGATTGACCGTCCCAGCGACTGCACCTTTCATGGCGCCGGGCAATCGCACCGGCACGCCGCTGTACATGTCGCCCGAGATCGTTCGCCGCCGCCGCACCGACGCCCGAGTCGACGTCTTTTCGCTCGGCGTCACGTTCTATTGCTTGCTCACGTTCAGCCATCCGTGGCAAGGAGAAGTCGTCACGGGGCGAGCCGCCTTGCAACACGACACCACCGCTCCAACCGACCTGCTCGAACGATGCGATCGAGTCGACCCCCGCTTGGCACGGGTGATCATGAAAATGATTGAACCCAACGTGGATAATCGTTTGAAGTCGATCGACGAATTTCTTAACCTGACCGAAAAGGTTGAAACCGCGTTTGTGTCGTAGTATCCGGCTTCTCCACCTGGATTTCCTACCTCGCCACCGCCACGTCACACGTGGCTCTTCTCCGTGGTCGGATGCCTCCCAAGGTGCCGGCAACTGGCCCAAATAGGCGTTCTTTCTTCGGTTATTCGTCCAGAATCCTTTAGCTTTTCTGGAACTTTGCGTCGGAATAATCCGTCTAATCGGCACCGCTGCCATCTTTCTGGTCGTAGCCTCCCGCCAAACGTTGATAACCCGGGGGCTCTAGGTAAGATAGCGGTGCTATTCAGATTTTCGCACCAGCGATAAGATTTTGGATTACGCTATCCGCACCAACCGTAGGTACGGCGAGCGGAGCGACTTTTCCCCACCCCCTGACAGAACGCTTCGTCGGCGACGAGCACGCTGCCATCCTGGTACGAGCCTCCGAAATCCCCTCATCGACCAAGCCCATCACACCGAATTGCCGAGAAAACAGATGAAGAATCTGCGTCACCTCCTTCGCCGCGTGAATCCGACGAAGTCACGCCAAACCAGCGAAGTCCGGTCGCGTGGCCCGCTTTCCAATAAGCGTCGATTGCTCAGCGAAACACTCGAACGGCGGCAACTTTTGGCCGGTGATGTGGTTGTCGAACCGTCCGATGTCCCGGATTACACCGACGTCGATGACTACGCCATCGCTCACAACTATTGGAACAAATTCGACGTCAATAACGACGGTTACGTGACGGCGTTGGACGCCCTTCGCGTGATCAACTACATGAACGAATCGCCCGAAGGCGAACCAACCGGAGCTGGGGTGGAATACGCCGGTTTTGTTGACGTCAATGCGGACCACTTGGTCTCCTCGCTCGACGCGCTCCAGGTGATCAACCAACTCAACGGCGGTGAGGGTGCAGACGAAACTTTCGACGTTCGGCTGGAACTCACCCCGCGAAATCTTGACGACAGCGTGATTACGCAAACTGGCCAATACACCACTGATGCTGGTGGAACGGGCATTGAGTACACCGTCAACGAAGGGGACATCTTCAAACTCGAAATCGGAGTTCAAGACGGACGTTTCATCACACGGGAAGATTTCGGTGTCTTCCAAGTGGTCACGAACATTGTGGTTGGCCAGACCGGGGTGCTTGAACCCGCCGTCGGTGAAATCCAGGGTTTCGATTTCGACCGCTCAATTCTGTCGAATAATTCGGCGACCGACACGATCGAATTTTTCTTCGACGATGGCGATTCAGAAGTAATCCAAATGTCGGTCGGATCGTTCATCGCTGCACCTGACTCAGCTGTCGCCCAACGCATCAAAGACGCGATCATCGAGTTGACGAATGAACCAGGTGAATTGAACATCACCGCCGATGACATCGACGTCACTGCGTTCGCGGAGCCTGGTGCAGCACCCTACGAGGTTCGTGTTGAATACAACGGACTCGACTTTGCGGGCGTTGATATCCCAACCTTTCGAACTCGACTCACCGTCAATGGTGTTGAGCAGAACGTTGTCGTAATTGAAGAAAACGTGAAGGAAAATGGCGTGTTCAACGTCAACACGCTCGTGGGTAGGTACGAGACCTTCATGCGAAACCACCCTAACAACATTCCACCGGTCCCATCCATTAACGATGGCCTCGGGCCATTGATTTATGGCCAAAACCGGAACATCGGATCGTTCGATGTCAACGTGAACGGTGGCGGGACAGACATTTTCGATGAGGTCGGTACGCTCGGGCCTGTTGGCAACCTTCGTACTCTGATTCCGGGTTTCACCGGTACTGAGGTGTATGATGCCTTCAGCATTCCTGTCCGAGCAGTCAAGGCAGCGACAGATGTTGGCGTCAAACTCACCAAGGCAGAGCCACGCGCGGGTTTCGAAGGCATCCTTCTCTACGGAACTGATAACGGTAAAGAATCAGTTGCGTTGGAAGACATTCGACTGGACGAAGATGCCGAATTCCGACTCAATGTCACCGGCACACAAACCGGCATTACCGCCGCAAATGCGGACTTGCCGGTTCAAGAAGATGACCCCGATGGTGAAACCGTTCAACTGAGCGTAACCGCTTTGTCCGGCGAAACACCGACGTACGCGGTTACGAACTCAACGACCAATCTCGGTGTCGCCTCGATTAGCAGTACGGGCGTCTTCACCTACACCCCGAACGAGAACGCGTTCGGAACGGACCTAGTCACATACACAGCGACGACCGCAACGGACGGGACCGCCACAGCAACCGTCACCGTCACGATCGCAGCTGTCAACGACCCTCCAATCGCAAACGATGACCCGTCCACCGGCACCTTGTCGGTCGATGTCGGTGACAGCATCTTGATTTCCGTTCTCGCCAACGATGACGCCGGCGGGAATTTTACCGAATCACTCAGCGAATTATCGATTGCTGGCACGACTAATCCGACGCGTGGATCGATCACCGTCGAAGGTAATCAAATTCGCTACACCCCAAGCGGCGGCGTGGTTTCGGGAACGGACACATTCACCTACACCATCACTGACGGTGAATTCACATCCGCCAGCGCGACCGTCACCGTCAATGTTGTCAACAACCAAGCCGGCGTTTCGGCTGGCGATAAGAGTATCACGATCGATGAAGACAATAGTAGTGTTGGTGGAGCGGCAACGAGCGAAGTGCTGGTCGCCGACCTCGGTGGCGCCGATGCAGGGCTGATTACGGTTAATACGGGCACCGGTTTCACACTCAACAGCGCCCAGGTCACCTCGGGACTCGGGACGGTTAGGGTTTCCGGTAATCAGATTCTGTACACACCGGCCCAAGACGATTTTGGTACCGCCACAATCACCTACAATGCGAGCAACGCCGACGGCGGTGACGACGGCATCATTAACGTGACGATCACTTCGGTCAACGATCGCCCCGTGGCAACCAATCTTGATTTTGCGGTCAATGAGGGCTCCTCCCGTACGATCAACGTGCTCCAGCCTGGTGGCGGACAAACGCCACCATCGGATGTCGAAACTCCGACCGAAAATCTGCTGGTGAGTTTGGCACCCGGATTTTCATCTCCGCTGGGAACCGTCCAGGTGGTCAACAATCAGATCGTTGTCACTTCGACGGCCACGGCAGCACAGGGGAATTTCGCGTTTCAATACCGTGTCACTGACGCCAACGGTGCGGTATCCGACAATGCTTCGATCAGTATCAACATCGTCGACGTTCAGGACGCGCCCGTTGCCGGTGACCGCACCGAGCCCGCTGTCAACGAAGGCGCTCAAACAATCACCGTTGATTTGAGCACTTTGACGACGGTCGAGGGAAATGTTCCTCTCACGTTCAGCATTGAATCACAGGCCAGTTTCGGTACTGCGAGCGTCAGCGGCACTAACTTGCTCTTCACGCTGGGCCCCGACGAAAACGGTATCGGAGGAGAAGTTGTGTACCGAGCCGCAATCACTGCGGACCCCACCTCCTTCGATCTGGGGACGGTCACCTTCACGGTCAACGCAGTCAATGATGCTCCGACCCTCGGAACGATCGACGACCAGACGGTACAGGAAAACGGTTTCGTTGATATCGATGTGCTCGCAAAGGCGTCTGACCCTGAGAACGACGTTCTCACCATCGAAGTTGTCAACCAAGGCACCAAGGGGGTCGCAAGTGTCGTCAACGGTCTGCTTCGCTATCAAACCAACACCGACGCAGTCGGTGCGGACTCCCTCCAGGTACGTGTGACGGATCCGAGCACCGCCGCCTCGAACACACAAACAATCAACATCAATATCATTGATGTTATCCTCGCGCCTGTCGCCAGCCCTGGCACATTGAACGCGGTCGAAGACGGTGCAAACGTGACGCTGAACCTCGCTCCGCTTGTGAATGCTCAAGCAGGCAACGTGACGTTCACCATCACGCAACCCGGAGCCGGTTCGGCATCGGTCAGCAATGGCATCTTGACCTACGATCCGGATGCCGATTTCTTCGGCCAAACTTCGCTGACCTACACCGCGGCGAACGCCCTGGGCACCTCCACCAACACGATCACCATCAACGTCAGTGCAACCAACGACGCACCGATCGCCGTGGACGACTCTGTTGACGTGATCAAGAACATTGCCAAACCAATCAATGTGCTCGCCAACGACACACCAAACCCCGGTGGAGAAACCGACACGATCACCGTGACGGTCGCTGCGGGCGATGGGCCGTCCCACGGAACGATTTCGATCACCAATAACATCATCACCTACACCCCGAACACCGATTACTCCGGACCGGATTCATTCATCTACACCGTCAGCGACGGTCAAGGCGGATCGGACACGGCAACGGTTACGATCGATGTTAAGAACTTCATCCCATCGGAAGTCACCGGACAACTCTATCTGGATTCGATCACCAACCTTAGCCAAGTGATCACCAATGGTGCGACGCCGCAACGAAGCGGTGCCTACGAACCAGGCGAAACGACGTTGGCTGGTGTGCGGGTTCAACTGACTGCGGTCGGTGGTGCATCGGGATCGAGCTTTACCGCCGTGACGGATACCCGCGGCCGGTACACGTTCGACAACGTCCCACCAGGAAATTACGAAATCCGCTACAACCTGCCACCGGGCATGAAGGTCAGCGGTCCAGGAGCTACTGGCGTGATCCCCGTCACCGTACCTGAGACCGGCGGACTCGTTGGTGACAACGCCCTCCAAGGCAACTTCAACATCGAGAGTTTAGGAACGTACATCACCTCGGGACGCAATGTCGTCTCGACCCCACCGGGAACCGAGAACCTGCCCGATACGATCACCCCTGGTGAAATGTCGACGTTCTTCTTCACCGCCACCCCCGAAAACGTTTTGATCCAAAACACCGTTTTGGTCGGCCGGGACTTCGGTGACGCCAAGTTCGTCGAATTGCTGATCAACCAGCAACGTGACGAAGCGTTACTCGTGGTTGTTGACGACGACCTCAATGTGGAATCGGCGGTCGTTCGCAAAGAGCGGTTCATGCTCATGGCAAACGGTTCCGACGTCGCCGTTGAACTGTTCGGTGGGCTCAACGACTTCGTGTTCGAAGATGTCGACTCGATCACGGATATCACCAGCGATTACCCTGAGTACGCAGCTGCGATCGACGAATTGTTCAGCAATCTGTAATCGCCCCGGGTAACACGACACTCTCGATTGTTCGCAATCACCGCAAAATCGCCGTTCGAGATCACTCTCGGACGGCGATTTTCGTTTGGCCCCGCCGGGCGGTTGAAACGCCTACGCCCTGATCCAACACGAGCAATCTAGGGTCCAGATGTGCCGATTATGCCATCGCAGAATAGCATGTCGCCGCGAGGAACCAAAAAACGGGAGGCGACAGAACCGGTTGGAAACGTCACGCCAAAGCAAAACCTATTAATTGAATTGATATCGGTTTTGCGTATCGCGTTTCCTACCCTTCGGATCATCCGCATCGCCCATGAGCGGCACCCTGACGACCAACTCGAATTGGGCCAACCCGGCTCACGCAGAGGATGCAGCATGCCCGCTGGATGCTGAACCAGGGTTTTGTGGCCTGCCACCCGCTCGCGATGACGATTTGACACATCTGCTGAGCCGGGCTGCGTTTCACGAAGCACTGATGCAGCGTTTCAGCTCGCTCCGTGAGGGCGAAGAGTTCGCATTGCTACTACTTGCCCTCGATCGGTTCCGAACCGTCAACGAGACGCTCGGGCATGATATCGGTGACGAGGTCCTTCGTGCGGTTGCCCACCGGCTTCAGCACACCATTCGTCAAAGCGATAGGGTCGGACGACTTGGTGGAGACGAGTTCGCCGTCCTGCAAACAAGTGGCCGCCAACCGGTCGCGTCGCGGATGTTGGCCCACCGAATCATTGATCTCCTACGCGAGCCCTTTTTCATCGGTGGTCAAACGATTCACGTCGGCGTGAGCATCGGTGGCGTGGTCGCACCCTACGACGCGGACTCCGCCGAAAGCCTCCTGCGTGGCGGCGGCATGGCCCTGTGTCGCTCTAAGGAGCCGTTCGGAAATA
>NZ_JAMQBK010000056.1 GCF_023701485.1 Aporhodopirellula aestuarii | reverse complement strand
ACTTCTATGTACCTGCTTAGACGGTGCTTTCGTCATGCACTCGTTCGGGCGAGTCGGAAAACCCGACAAAGGCCGGGGTAGGAAACGGCATCGGAAGATTTCCGGTGCCGTCATTATTCGGAATGGTATTGTTCCTCGCCTTCTGATCCCAGCAGACATTTGAAATCAAGAAACCAGAATTTCAATTGCTGTGCCTGATCCGGACTCCAAACCGCCGCTGAACTGGAACAGCCCTTAAGCAAATGCAAATCCGCCGATCAGTGGACACAGGTGGATGCGAGAAATTGGTGGAAGGGCCAACCGAAACCAGCGAATTCTTCTTAAACCATTCCCCGGACATGCTTTCCGCTGACTTGCAAACAGAGATTTGTTCCGTTGGACGTTTGGTGCGGAGATCCTCCCCACTTGGACCGTTTGGAATGTACAGAATCTTCGCCGTCGCATGAGCGAAGAAGGATTTGACGCGATCGCGAAGCGAAGTCTTGAGCAGGTGAAGCCGCGCTTCGGAGGGTAGCATGGAATAAGTCGGCATGCCGCTAACATTCCCCTGATCGATGGCCAGCTCGCGTTGGAAGCTTTGTCGTTTGCTCGTGAGAGATGCGTCAAGCTGGTCGCGATGGTTTCCATTGCCGGCAGCGTGGGCTCAGCTATGATCATGGGCAACACGGCCGCGCAAATCCTCAGTCGCATTGAATGTTCGATGCTACCACTCAAACCACCGAACTTTGGTAGCCCTGTGCAGTTAGTCGCCCTGTTCAAATAGAGCAGTGAGTTGCTTTCGAGTTTGCAGTCCCGATCGCGACTGCTCTACACTGGTTCTTACGGCATGTGTTTTCTGTTCGGTGGTTGCTGGGAAGGTGTGCGTAGTTCACGGGAGAGCCTGAATGGAAACGTTGATCGAGAGGCTGTGGCACCATACCTCCGCGGATGATGTCGTCCAATTGCTGACGACTGATTCACGTAACGGTTTGGATCGGTTCGAGATCGATCGTCGACAGCGGCATTTTGGAGCCAACTCGATTCCTCTTCGCAGCGGTCCAGGTCCGTTGATTCGTTTCCTGCTGCAGTTTCATCAGCCTCTGCTGTACATCCTCTTGTCCGCAGCGGCGATCACTGCATTCTTGGACGAGTGGGTGGATGCGTCGGTCATTTTCGGCGTGGTGCTGGTCAATGCCGTGATCGGTTACCTGCAGGAATCCAAGGCCGCCAAAGCCCTGGAGGCGCTAGCAAAGACGACACTCACCGTAGCGCGGGTCGTGCGGGCCGGCGAAACCCGCGATGTGCCTTCGACCGAACTGGTCCCAGGCGACATCGTGTTGCTGCAGTCGGGTGATAAGGTTCCGGCGGACCTGCGTTTGTTGAAATCTCGTGACTTGCAAATCGACGAGTCAGCACTGACGGGCGAGTCGGTACCTGTGGGAAAGAATGCCGGCGAATTACCGTTGGAAACCACGCTCGCCGAACGCCGCAACATGGGGTACGCATCGACGCTGGTGACATACGGTCAGGGACGCGGCGTTGTCGTTGCGATTGGAGCGAAGACCGAAGTCGGGCGGATCTCCGAACTCATGACGCTGGCCGATGCGCTGGTAACACCTCTGACGCGCAAAATTGCCAAGTTCAGTCGCGTGTTGCTGGTCGTGATCCTGATGTTAGCGGCCGTCACGTTCGCCGTGGGTGTGTGGCGTGGCCAGGCAATGTTCGAGATGTTCATGGCGGCCGTCGCGCTGGCGGTGGGAGCCATTCCGGAGGGATTGCCTGCTGCCGTGACGATCACGCTGGCGATTGGTGTCGCCCGCATGGCTCGACGTCGCGCGATCATCCGCAAGCTCCCAGCGGTGGAAACGCTCGGCGGCACCACCGTCATCTGCTCCGATAAAACCGGCACGCTGACCGTGAATCAAATGACGGTACATGAATTTTGGGCGGGAGGTCAATTGTTCCAAGTGTCCGGGACGGGGTATGAGCCGAACGGTGAGATCAAAGCCGACGGAGACGACGACTCGACGCTGCCGGAAAACTCAGCGGCCAACCAATGTCTGCTGGCCGGGTTGTTGTGCAATGACTCGGAGTTGGTGCAGGCGGAGTCTCGCTGGGAAGTGCGGGGAGATCCAACCGAGGGAGCCTTGATCGCGGTGGCAAGCAAAGCCGGATTGGATGCCCGGCGAACGCTCGAACAGTCGCCACGCTTGGATGCCATTCCCTTTGAATCACAGCATCAGTACATGGCGACTCTCCACGAAGTGGCTGCCGATCAATCCAGATCGCTGTACGTGAAGGGCGGTCTCGAAGTCGTGCTGGCAAAATGCAACTCGGCGTTGAACAAGTCAGGTGAAGCGGTTCCGCTTGACATGGAAGCCGTGCACCGACAAGTCGAAGCGATGGCCGCTGAGGGTTTGCGTGTGTTGGCATTCGCCGGCAAACCGTTTCCAGCGACGACCAGCGACGTCACGCACGCGGATGTCGGCGACTTGGTTTTTTACGGTTTGCAAGGGATGATTGATCCGCCTCGCGCTGAAGCGGTGGCTGCAATCAAGGCGTGTCAGACGGCGGGAATCCGAGTGAAGATGATTACGGGTGACCACGCCAAGACGGCCCAGGCGATCGCGCAGAAACTTGGGCTCGGCGGGATCGATGCCGGTGAAGGACACGTGCCTCTGGTCAAGACGGCTCAGGATCTTGCCGATACAACCGACCAGCAATTGATCGAGATTGCCGACGAAGTCGCGGTGTTTGCACGCGCGACGCCGGAACTCAAGCTTCGGCTCGTTCGTGCGTTGCAGGCCAATGGTCACATCGTCGCGATGACCGGCGATGGCGTGAACGATGCGCCCGCGCTGAAACAGGCCGACATCGGGGTTGCGATGGGTATCGGAGGCACGGAGGTCGCCAAGGAGGCTGCCGACATGGTGTTGACGGACGACAACTTCGCGTCGATCGAAGCGGCTGTGGAGGAAGGCCGCAGCGTCTTTGATAACCTCACCAAATTCATCGTTTGGACTCTGCCAACGAACATGGGCGAGGGGTTGGTCATTCTGGCTGCGATCTTTGTCGGAGTTGCGCTGCCCATCCTGCCGGTCCAGATTTTGTGGATCAACATGACGACCGCTGTCTTGTTGGGATTGATGCTCGCGTTTGAGCCGAAGGAGGGTGACATCATGCGTCGGCCTCCACGCGATCCGCGGGCGGCGATCCTGACGGGAGAGTTGCTCGTTCGAATCTTGCTGGTCTCTTGCGTGATGCTGGTCGGCGCATTCGGTTCGTTCGAGTGGGCGATCGGACGAGGCTATAGTGATACGGTCGCCCGGACCGTTTCGGTGAACGTCTTTGTGATGGTGGAGGTGTTTTACCTGTTCAATTGCCGTTCGCTGACAAAATCGATGTTCGAGCTGGGGGTACTGTCGAATCACTGGATCGGCCTCGGCGTGGTCAGCATGCTGATGCTGCAGCTTGCCTTTACCTATTTACCAATCATGAATCGCATCTTCCACAGCGCTCCGCTCGGCTGGGATTCGTGGTGGCGAATTCTGCTTACAGGGTTAGCCACCTACATGATTGTGGGATTCGAGAAATGGGTGCGCCGCATACGGATGGCGAAATCGGTTACCACTTAGTTCGACGATTGCACGTTATGCTCTCAACGAATCGCTTGCGATTCGCTGTGTAGAACAATTGTCCCAATGGTTTGATGTCCTGAGCCGGCTGTGCGGCGAAACAATTGGGACAATTGTTCTACAATAGGTGGAGTCGTCGTCCGACACGTCTGTAAGTCGAACTTGACAAACGAAACGAGGAATCGAATGCAACGTTTCAAGAGTATCCTGCTCGTGTACCCGTGTGACAACGCGACTCTCGAGCGTGCCACGTCTCTGGCCCGGGCTAATCACGCGAAGCTGACGTTGCTGCGGGTGGAACGCGAGTTGACGGGGACCAGCCTGATCACATCGCCGGGAAGCCCCGCACTCCAGTTGCAGGATTTGGTGATCAAGGAATACCAATCTCAACTGAAAGACATCATCGCGCCGGTAAAAAAGGAGGGGGTTCGCGTGTCGGCGAAGGTCGTGATCGGGACTCCATTCTTGGAGATCATTCGCGACGTTATCCTGACTAAGCACGATCTGGTGATCATGACGGCAGAGGGAATGGGAGGTCTGAAAGAGCGTCTTTTTGGTAGCACTTCCCTGCACCTGATGCGCAAGTGTCCCTGCCCGGTATGGGTGATGAAACCGAGCAAGCCGAAGCAGTTCCTGCGTGTGATGGCGGCTGTTGACCCCGAGCCGTTTGAAGACTCCAGTGACGAGCTGAATGTGTTTATCTTGAAGCTTGCCGCTGCGGTTGCCGCCAAGGACGGCGCCGAACTGCACGTTGTTCATGCTTGGGCCCTATTTGGAGAGTCGATCATCCAGGGACGAACGCGGCTGACCGATCCCGAGATTAGCGGCTACATTCAAGAAGAAACGGGTCGGCATCAAGAGTTGTTGGACGCTCTGGTTTCCCGGCACACGGACGGATCGGCAGTGGTTCACATGGTCAAAGGACTCGCAGAGTCCGTCATCGTGGAGATGGCAAAGAGCGAGAAAGTCGATCTGTTGGTAATGGGGACGGTTTGCCGGACCGGGATTCCAGGTTTCTTTATCGGCAATACCGCTGAAAAGATTTTAGACGAAGTCGATTGTTCGGTGCTGACCGTCAAGCCGGCAACGTTTCAGTCACCGGTCAAGTTTGACTAACGGATCGATGAAGGCGTTGGAGTAAGCGATTGGGATCCGAAAATATCTTCTACGAGTTTGCGCTGTTGCTGGCGGCGGCCGGTGTTCTGGGATTTATTGCGCATTGGCTCAAGCAACCGCTGATTGTTGCCTTCATTGCGGTTGGGATTCTGGTCGGTCCCGCGGGGCTAAAGTGGGTTTCGATTGGCAGCGAAATTGATTTGCTGGCGAAGACCGGCATTGCGCTCTTGCTGTTTACGGTCGGCTTAAAGCTGGACTTGAATGTGATTCGCACCATGGGACCAGTCTCGTTAGCCACCGGGCTGGGCCAAGTCACATTCACGTCGGTGATTGGCTATTTGCTCTGTCTTGCCATGGGGTTTCCGCATCTTGTTTCGATCTACGTTGCCGTCGCGTTGACGTTTTCCAGCACGATCATCATCGTCAAGCTGTTGTCCGACAAACGCGAGATCGACTCGCTGCATGGTCGCATTGCCATCGGTTTCTTGATCGTCCAAGACTTGGTGGTGGTATTGGTGATGATCGCATTGACGGCGTTCGGCGCTAGCACCGGTGTTCACTGGGTGCAGGGCATCTCGTTGGTCATTGTCAAAGGAATCGGTTTGCTGGTCGCCGTCGGTCTGCTGATGCGTTACGTGTTGCCAAGGCTGTATCAGCATGCAAGTCGTTCGGCCGAGTTGTTGACGACGCTAGCGATTGCCTGGGCCGTCGGTCTGGCCGCGATCGGTGATTGGCTCGGTTTTAGCAAAGAGGTGGGGGCGTTCCTGGCGGGTGTGTCACTGGCTGGATTGCCGCACCGGGAGGCGCTCGGATCGCGTCTGGTTGGCTTGCGTGACTTCTTGCTGTTGTTCTTCTTTGTGGATCTGGGAGCCCACCTCAAGCTCAGTCTGCTGGGATCGCAACTGATGCCGTCACTGGCTTTGTCGATGTTCGTGCTGATCGGCAATCCGCTGATCGTGATCATCATCATGGGACTGATGGGGTATCGAAAACGAACTGGCTTCTTGGCCGGTTTAACCGTTGCCCAAATCAGCGAATTCTCGCTGATGCTGGGGGCACTCGGAAAAGACCTTGGGCACATTTCCGGTGAAATCCTCGGGCTGATCACGCTCGTTGGCTTGATCACGATCACACTCTCCACCTACCTGATACTCTACTCGCACGCGTTGTATGACCGGCTGTCACCGTTCATGTCCTGGTTCGAGAGGAAGGATCCTTTTCGCGAAGTTGAATTGGAAACGACTGTCGAGCCATCCCGCGGCTTTGACACGATCGTCTTTGGACTGGGGCGTTTCGGGAACCATCTTTCTCGAGAACTTTCCGACCGTGGACAGCGTGTGCTGGGAGTCGACTTCGATCCCGATGTGGTGCATCGGCTCCGCGAGTCGGGACATTCCGTCGTGTATGGAGATGCGGAAGACCCCGAGTTTGCGTCGACATTGCCGCTCACTCACGCGCGATGGGTGGTCAGTTCCGTCCCCCAGCTTGCGGTCAACCTTGCGCTGCTGCACGCGCTATCGCGTTACGGCTATGGCGGATCGGTTGCCGCAACCGCACACCACGATCGGGATGCCGCCAAGTTAAGGGAAGCAGGATGCAACATGATCCTGTTGCCGTTCGCGGACGCCGCCAAAGAAGCAATCGACCAACTCAGCGAGTCTGAGCTGACCGTCCAGCAGAGCGAATCGCAGGACCGAACTTGAAGTGCGAGCAAGACGTTGACTGAAATCTTCGCATGCGATTACGACGGCACCACGACGCAGCAGGAGACTCCCCACTAGATCAACGGCCAACCCTCGCTGACTAAGCGGTAAGTTCGCCCGATCGTCGCAATGGCTGCACGCGTGATCTGCATTCGTTCGTCTGAATCCGTCGATCTCGAAACAGATTCGCCGGCGCAGAGCCCTGGCAGCTCGCTCGCTTTAGAGACATTTGCTAGCTGTGTTGACCATTCGCAGTCCTGCGAAAACCTGTCGCTTCGGTCGATAGGAGGACCTCAACCGACCTTCGGATTCTGTTCACGACCTAGCGGGCGACATCGACGTGAATCGCGTGGACGCTGCGATCTGCCCTGGAAAAGAGCTTTGTGAATCAACGAGTTCTCGCCAACTGAGTTTTGCGTGGGGAGGGGCGTGGAACAAAAGAAATCAGCGTTGGCACACCGGTTGCTAAACAGGTTGAGACCGATGAAGCGAATCTATCCGCCATGTGTGGCGGACGCGGCTCATCGAGAAAATGAGCACAGGAGTGCCGACATGAACCATACAAATAGTACCACCGTGGCCGAAAAGCAGTCAGCTGAACCAACGTGGTCCGACGAACCTTGGGACCGAGTGAAGACGGCGATCGTCCAACGGTGGCCGCACCTGGATTCTCGGGACGTAGAAACTTTGCCGCGGGATGTGATGGAGCTTGAAAAGTTCCTAGGTGAATACACCGAATCTTCCGAGGACGAGATTCAGGCGGTCGTCCGTGAACACGCCCCCGCACCTTCGATTCTGCAACGGGCGGGCCACTTGGGTGAACGATTGACTGGCCAGATGGCCCCGCCGGTTCAGTCGGCATTGGAGCGAGTTCGCTACGAGGTGGATGAGCATCGTGGCACCACGACTGGTCTGGTTTTTGTAGCCGGAATTGCGATAGGCGCGCTCGCCACGGCCGCGTACTTCCGATCGCGACCGCCAGCTCCAGCATTGCAGTCGTATCTGCCCAGACGGTTTCGCAGCTAAACAACTTCTACCTTTCATTATCGAGAATCAATTCCATGGAAAACTCCTCTCACACGCATCCGTCCCGTTCGTCCAATCAACCAACCTCCGATCCCGACCACAGCGTCGGTGAAGCCGTTGGACGCCGTGGACAAGCCGCCGCTGAACATTTGGTGGCGACGCCGGCGAAGGATATTCTTGCTCGTTTGCAACAATACGCCCACGAAAAACCCGATGTCGCCGTGTGTTGGTGTTTCGGTTTGGGGATCATCGTTGGTTGGAAGCTGCGTTCATGAGCCAAACGTCGCAGCTTCGCGAGCGCCTCGAGCAATCCTTTGGATACAAACGATTTCGTCCCGGCCAATCCAAGGCATGTCGCGCCGCGATGGACGGTCGCGATACGTTGATCTTGATGCCGACCGGGTCGGGAAAAAGTCTCTGTTATCAACTGCCCGGCTTGGAGTTGGACGGGGTCACTGTCGTGGTGAGTCCGCTGATATCGTTGGCGGAGGATCAGGCGGCCAGTCTTCAAGAGAACGGCATTCACGCTGTTATCTTGAACAGCTCGAAGTCGAAGAAGCAAATCGAATCGTTCCGCGAGGATTTGCGGTCCGGCAGATCGGAATTTGTGTTCACGACACCAGAGCAATTGCAGCAAACTGACCTATGCGAGTTGCTCGCCGAGGTCGGTGTCGACCTGTTTGTCATCGACGAGGCTCATTGCGTGAGTCAGTGGGGGCACGACTTTCGGCCTGACTACCTTTGTCTGCAATACGCCCGAAAGCGACTTGGCGATCCGCCGATCTTGGCGATGACGGCTACCGCGTCTGCACGAACGGTTGACGAAATCATCTCGTGTTTGCAATTGATCAATCCGGTCACGGTATCGAATTCTGCCTACCGATCCAATTTACGTCTGGCGGTGAAGGCCTGCGATAGTGAAGCGAGCAAAGACGAACTGCTTCATCGTTTGCTGACCTATGACGATGGGTTGGTCGGTAATGAACCAGCGATCGTCTACTGCAACACCATCAAGGATGTCGAGCGACTAGCCGAGAAATTCTCTAATTTGGATGCTCCGGTGCTTGTTTACCATGGCCGAATGAAGAAACAGGATCGGCTTGATTCGCAAAACGCGTTCATGGACGGGCCGCCAGCGGTCATGTTTGCAACCAACGCATTCGGACTTGGTATCGACAAGCCAGACATTCGACAAGTGATTCATTACACGCTGCCGGGGTCAATCGAAGCGTACTACCAAGAGGTCGGCCGAGCCGGACGTGATGGTAAAAACGCCAACTGCACCTTGATGTTCGATGCGGATGACTTGCGGGTGTTGAAAATGTTCGCGGGCGGGCATCTTGACTCGTCGCAATTGGCAACCGCCCACCATTGTTTGTGCCAAGGCGTTCAGCGATGTGGTTCGGAAGACGGCACCGTCGCACTGACGGACTTGACCAAAATCAGTGCTCTTGGTCGTCAAACGCTCAAGAACTGTTTGCAGCAACTCGCGTCGCGTGGAATCGTCGCTCCGGCGGGACGCGGTCGATGGCGTTTGTTGCTTAGCGAGGTCAGTCGCGACATCACTGATCGAATCGCCGATGACGCACGCCGCCGTGCTGAAGATCGTCAGATTGCATTGCGACAGATGGTCGAGTTTGCCGGACGCCATTCCTGTCGATGGTCGGCGATCTTGAATCACTTTGACGATGACCTCACCGCCGATCTCGAAGACTGTCGCTGCGACGTTTGCGAGCCAGATATTAATCGCAGCGTAGAAAAGGCGGTTGAGGCCGAAAAACGAGAAATCGCGGAAATCATTTCCTGATGTTGATTTAATTAATGCGGGACCGGACGGCTTGCGCCGTTCCGCTATGAAGAGCACGTGTATCCGTTTGTTGTAGGTGGACCACGTTTTAAGCAGGTAGCTACGTGGAGTTCGGTAACGCGGGACCGGACGGCTCGCGCCGTTCCGCTAGGAAGAGCACGTGTATCTGTTTGCTGTAGCTACCGTCGCCAGACGGTGGACGACGTTCTGAGTACGTAGCGAAGTGGAGTTCGGTAACGTGGGACCGGACGGCTTGCGCGGTTTCGCTAGGAAGTGCACTCAGCCACTGGATGTTCGCAGAAGCTCCTCATCAAGCTTTCTCGCCTTTCGAGAAGCCAAAGTCAGGTTTCTCTTCGCGGACCAGCATGTCCATAAACTTGTCAAACCTTCTCTTCCTTGTCTCGGGTTTCTTGGCTGTCGTCAGTCCGTGCGAGATGAGGTATCTGCTCGATTTGGTTAGCGTTGCAAAGAAACGCTTCGCCTTGGGCTTTTTATTTAGCGCCGCGACAAAATCCTCTGGTACCTGCAATTCGCTTGCTGGAGCGTATGCATTTTCCCAGCGACCGTCCGCTTTCGCGGCAGCAACCTGTGCCAGTCCGGGCTCTTCCATCCGCCCTTCCGCTATCAGACGATCCACATGTTCGGTGTTTCTTTTCGACCAATTGCTTTGGGGTTTTCTAGGAGTGATCCGCTGGAGATAAGCTCGATCGTCAAGTGATTTCTTCACGCCGTCGATCCAGCCCCAGCACAGCGTCTCGATAACCACTTCGTTCCATGTCACGCTGGGAACCTTGCTCCCCTTCTTGAAAATCTTGACCCACAGCTCGCTTTCGGTGGCATGATTTGCCGCGAGCCATTGATGAAGATCCTTCGGTAACGGGAAAGCAACGATTTTTGTCGGATCAGGGTTAACCATTCAATCAGATTCTCTTTGTCGGGCGGCTCAGCCCGTCGCATTGGCTTGGGTACCGCTGGATCAAGTCAGCACGTGGCCCGTGATGGGCGCGCAGCCGCCGGGGGCGAACGCGATTCGCATCAGCTCGGGACAATCGGTCGACATGATAATGTCGGGCGGGCCGCCAATGGCTAGCGGCCGAGCGTCCCTCCACGGTTACAACGACTTTTGTTTAATGGTTTCCCGCTAGGCTGGCATCGTTCTTCACTTTCGCGGGCACGTCCAATTGCGACGTGCAATTCGGGCATCGCGTTGCGCGGTAAGCGATCGCGGTTCGGCAGAAGTCGCATTTCTTCTCCGTCGGTTCGCCTTCAGGTGGCTTGTCGCCGAACGCCTCGTCGAGTTGTTCGTCCAAGCGATTGACAAAACGGATGATGGCAAACATGGCGACTGCGACGATGAACAATGCAAGGCAAGTGTTCAGAAATTGTCCGTAGTTGATCGTGACCGCTCCAGCTTCTTGGGCGGCTTGCAGTGTTTGGAACCCGCCGCTCGGTGGCTCGACGCCGTCGGGTAGGTCGATCGTCCAGAACAAATCACTGAAGTCAGCGTTGCCGGTCAACAAACCGATCGGCGGCATGATAATGTCATTGACCAGTGACTTGACCACGGTCGTGAACGCGGCACCGACGGTGAAGCCGATCGCCAAGTCGATCATGTTGCCACGCAGTGCAAATTTTTTGAAGTCGTTGAGTATGCTCATTGTTCATTGGTTTCCCGCGAGTAGATCAAAATGGTGTATGGAGGCGGCTCGATTCGGCGACGATGTGATTAGCCGGCATCGCGTGCATCGGCGGCTGCGTTAACGCCGCTGGTGTCGACGCAGAAGTCACCGCAGATCGCCTTCTTCCAAGCGGCGCATCTCGCCTGTTTGCCACTGATTGAGTACCGCCGAGCCATTCCGCCGAATAACGGAACTTTCTTTTTCGTGACCGGTAGAATGTCGATCGGGGGCATTGTAGCGGCTAAGTCGATGAGAAGTGATCGGGTACGCAAACGCTGTGCCGCGACCCGTGCTTTTGCGGTGCGGGAACGCGATGGTCGTATCAACCATCTGACGGAACATGATTTGCTGAGCGTACTTTGGATCAGATACTCCCCACGCAACCTCTAAGGTTCTCCAATGGCTACTAAAGCAACCGCCCCACAGATCGGCGACATGTACCGCTGTAAAAAGTGCCAGTTCGAAATTCACGTCACCGCGGGTTGCGACTGCAAAGATTGCTCGGTGAGGCTGGAATGTTGCGGCCAGCCGCTTGAAAAGGTCACCGCGGTGCCGGTTCAAAACGCTTGAACGGATACGCAATCAAGGATTGCGACGTGACGAGTTGATCGACGAAGCTCGTCAAGGCAGTGAGCCTTCATCCCGACGTTGGGTGGAGTGTAACCAAGGCAGATGGATCGACACATTTTCAGAAGGCCATCGGTCGATTCTGGTGCTGCGTGAATAGGACGATTTGGCGTGCGAAGTAATCAGCGATGTGGTTGGCCTTCCGGTGGGCACCGATCGCAGTCGCCTCAATCGTGCACGGGGCAGACGTCGAGAAGTTATCGAATGATTCAAACTTTCAAACTAGCGTACGTGAACGAGGGACGTCCGATGAGAACTGATGGCTTTGACATTTTCGGTGCCAGCGACGTTGGCAAAAAACGCTCGGAAAACCAAGATCATTTCTTGGTCGCCGATTTGCGGCGACAGCTTACCGTTCGGCAAACGGACATTCCTGAAAAGCAAAACGCAGAACTGTTTGGATGCCAGGAAGGCAGTCTTTTGGTCGTCGCCGATGGAATGGGTGGGCACCACGGCGGCGAGCAGGCTAGTCAAACGGCAGTCGAAGCATCAGCGAAATACGTGCTCGATATGATGCATTGGTTCCTAAAACTCTCCGCTGACGACGAGCAAGAGTTTCTAGACGAACTGTCGGATTGCTTGAAATCGGTGCAAAAGAAAATCTGGGCGGCGGGCGAATCCGACGGGCGACGCATGGGGACCACCGTGACGATGGCCTATCTGTTGTGGCCGCGGATGTTCGTCGTCCACGCCGGCGACAGTCGGTGCTATCTGCTTCGCGATGGCCATCTTCAACAGCTAACGACGGACCATACCATCGCTCAAAAGTTGATTGATTCCGGCGGCATGTCACCCGACGATGATGCTCTCAAAAACTGGCGACATGTGCTCTGGAACTGCGTTGGCGGTGGTGATCAACAAGTGCGTCCGGAAGCGGTCCGGTGCCAACTACAACACGACGACGTTCTATTGTTATGCAGTGATGGGCTGACCGGGATGTTGGATGACGAAATGATTGGTTCGATCATTTCATCGGCTGACAGCAGCGAGCAGGCCGGTCGCCGTTTGATAGACGAGGCTAACCGTGCAGGGGGCAAGGACAATATCTCAGTGATTGTCTGCCGAATTGAACAACCAAACGATTGCGATGACGACCAGTCGGTTGGGGCGTTCGATACCACCATCGGCTAAGCGTTCAATCGTGGGACGTTGGTTTCATTACCGCGGGATTTCAAATGTAGCGAAACGGCGCGATCCGTCCGGTGATTCGGGACCGGACGGCTCGCGCCGTACCGCTAGAAAATGCACTCAAACAATTAACGTCCCTCGATTGAAATGGATGTCAACAGCAATCGCGGCAGAGGACGAACTCGCAATTCTCAACAATGTTTGCACAAACGTGAGGTGCGACTTCGGGACGCCCCAACCCCGGCGCAAAGCTGAAAGCGGAAGTGTTTTGCCGACATTCAAAATTGGGGTGAGACCGGACGGCTCGCGCCGTACCGCTAAATTGGTTTGCGGTAGGGCGCGAGCATTTCAGTTCGAGCAACTCATCATTTTGGGTTAGACGACGCACTCGCGGTCCTGGGGCGATCTGTCTCCGAGTTGAACACTCGAAGATTTACGCGAAACACGGGCGTGCGGTGATATGAAGACGTCAAATAACTCTCCGCTTTGATGCAAGTGTTTCGTGTATTATGAACACACGCTCGTGGTCGGAGAGTTCGACGACATCTGGTGAGATCCCACCCAGGCAGAACGACGTGTTCGATGATTCGAAGCACGCCGAGGTGCTGAACGAACTGCGCCGAAAAACCAAAACGCTATACTTTGCGTCTGTTGGCAGGCCCGTCGATTGAGCCGACTTTGATGTGGCATGGAACAGCCCAACGGCGACTGCTCGAGCAGTTTTCTCATCGCTGCGGAATGATCAAAACTCAAGAACAGTTCGGCGAAGAACTCGATGATTGCTACATTCGACAATGATTTTGAAAATAGAAATGATCAATGAAAAAAGAATCAACAACTGAGGCGGTGCCCAATACGTCTTGCTGTTCCGGAACCGGTTCATGCACTCCGTCGTCGGCTGGGCGTCGCGATTTCATCAAAGCTTCCGGTCTGACAGTCGGCATGCTTTTGGCCGGGCAATCCGCCGTCATGGCGGGACCGTTCACCAAAGACGACTTCGAGCACATCGTTCCCGCTGACAAGAAGCTCAGCAAGGAATGGATCGATAGTCTGTACGCCAGAGGAAAGGCACTTAGCGCATCCGGTAAAGAATTGAAATTCATCGGCATGCCCGTGAGTGGAATTGCCACGGGGCAAGTCTACCTGGGAGGCGACGGTCGACTCTGGTATTGGAATTTGGACGGCGAGCCCGACATGAAGTGGGAGGACATCGGGAAAGGGTACAAGTATCTAAAGCCTGATACTCCCCACAGCCCCATGGACCAGGGCTTCGCTTTGCAGGTTGGTTCCAGCGACAACAAGCGTATCTTCACTCTGGATTCCAATGGCTTCCGCGACATCCGCTTCACAAACCAGTACCCCATGGGGAACGTGACGTATGCTGACGCGGACTGCCCTGTGAACGTCGAGCTGGAAGCGTACACGCCGTTCATCCCATTGAATCGTGACGATTCCAGTTATCCGGTGATTGTGATGCGGTACACGATCGAAAACACGTCGGACCAGCAGCAAGAAGTGGCGATCGCAGGTTGGATCGAAAACTTCTCCAACTATCGCACTGGGAAAGAGAACGACAACGGCGTGCGGCAAAGTCAGTATCGCGAGCTAGAAGGACTGTCGGTCGTGGAGTGCTGGGCGAAGCCCCTCGGTATTGATGGTGCGAGTGGCGAAAGTGTTAGCGAGAACGTGGCAACGCCCTTCGCCCTCGCTAATGATTTTGGGGCGGTCGCGATGGGACTACTGGGGGATGCCAAACCGGATCTGGTCGACACGATGCGGTCCCTGCCGGGGGCGACAGATCTGTTTGACGCGCAGCCATCCAACGAAACTTCTAGAGAAATACAGCAGCGCCCTTTCAGCGATCAAGCATTTGTTTCGATGGGACGCAGCGTCAAGGTGCAACCAGGCGAGAGCAAGACCATCGCGTTCACGCTCTCATGGCGTTTTCCAAACGCACGACATGTCACCGGATTTGGACGCAAGGAATGGACCCGAGACGTCAACTATTACTCCACCCAGTGGCCCAGCGCGAGTGATTCAGCTGCTACCGTCGCTGCACGCGAAAAGGAATTGCGGGACACGACACAGACCTGGGTCGATACCTGGTACGACTCGACCTTGCCGTACTGGTTCCTGGAGCGATCCTTCATTCCGATTGACTGCATGCAAACCCAACTCGCTCAACGTTTGGCGTTGCAGGACGGTCGGTATGCGCTCGACGAAGGCGTGACCTGTTGTGAGGGTAACTGCACTCATGTTTGGCACTATGCCCAAGGTTTGGCACGGCTGTTCCCGGTCATCGAACGCGAGTGTCGAGACAAAGTCGACTTTGGGTTGAGTTTCAAGGACGACAGCGGAGCGATGAACTTCCGCTGTTCGACGAAGACCTTCCGCGAGGCGGTCGACGGTCAGTGCGGGACCATTTTGCGAGTCCTTCGCGAAAGCCAGATGACGACCGATTACCGGTTCCTCGAAAGCATCTGGGAGCGGACCCGGTTGACGATGGACTACGTCATCAAACGATGGGACAAGGACCAAGACGGACTGCTGTCCGGAGATCAGCACAACACGCTCGATAAAGCCTGGAACGGCAAGATTCATTGGCTGATTAATCTCTATCACGCTGCTCTCAAAGCATCCGCCCAAATGGCGAGGCAGATGGACCAGCCCAAGGCGGCTGAGCGGTATGAGTCGCTTGTCGCCAAGGGGGCTGCCTCCATGGTCGACTTGTTGTGGAACGAAGACTTCGGCCACTTTGTACACATCCCAGAACGAAAGCCGGAACAGACGATCGGCTCAACGACGGGCTGCCACATCGACCAGGTGCTTGGCGAGTTCTGGTTGCGGAACCTGGGGCTGGATCCGGTTCTGCCTCAAGACAAGGCCCGCAAGGCACTGGCGTCTCTTTGGAAGTACAACTTCTCGCCGAACGTGGGCGATTTCCGAGCGGTGGAACGCAGCGGGCGTTGGTTCGCTGCTGAAGGAGATGCGGGGCTGATCATGTGCACCTTCCCGCACGGCAAAGAGAATGCTCAGAAGACAAATTTCCATCGCTATTTCAACGAGTGTATGTCAGGGTTTGAGTGGCAAGTTTCCGCCACCATGATTTGGGAGGGAATGCTTGAAGAGGGACTCGCGATCGGCAAAGCCATCTACGATCGCTATCTGCCAAAAGACCGCAACCCGTACAACGAAGTCGAATGCGGCGACCATTACTCTCGAGCCCTGGCAAGCTACAGTGCGTTCATGGCCATGTGCGGATACCGCTACGATGGACCGGAAGGCAAGCTCGGCTTTGGACCTCGCATGCAGCAAGAGAATTTCCGAGCCGCCTTTACGACGGCGGAAGGATGGGGCCGCTTTAGCCAGACCATCGAAGGCGGCAGGCAGGACAACACGATTGAATTACGCTACGGCAAGCTATCGTTGAAGGAGTTGACTCTTGATACGGCGACCAATGCAAAAGTGACCAAGGCGAAAACAACCGTGAATGGTCGTGACATCGAAGCTCAATCACAATTTCAACCTGAACGCGCGGTCATCACGTTTGCAAAGAGCCTCGACCTCTCCGCGGGCCAAACCTTGCAAGTGAAGCTGTCGTGACGATTTGAAAAAAAACTTCCCGAACGCCCGCTATTGCTTCCGTGGGACAGTGATCTTTTTAGCGGAACGGCGCGAGCCGTCCGGTAACGCGGAAACGAATGGTTCGCGCCGTTCCTCTCCATTTGAAATCCCTCGGTAATCCAATCGAGAAGCTGGCCAAAACGAATGAACAACACCAGGTATAAGAGTCAGGTCCAGGAAACACGAAAAATGAAGCAAGTCGATCTAAAAACAATTCAGTGTGCAACCATTCTGGTGCTCTTGTTCGGTTTCGCAACCGACGTCGCTTCGGCTCAGCAGAACACGCCCAACTTGGTCATCATCTTTACGGATGACCAGGGCTATGCGGACTTGAGCTGTTTCGGTGGAACACATGTGTTGACTCCGAATATTGATCGGATGGCGCAGGAGGGAGCGAGGCTGACAAGTTTTTATGTGGCTGCCCCACTTTGCACGCCGTCCCGTGCGGCGCTCATGACGGGCTGCTATCCGGCGCGGATCGACATGGATGTGCCGTCCAGCATCGCGGTCGACTTACCGAATATCCCTCCGGGAAGAAGATTTCCGGTTTGTTTAGCGGGTGATGGACGGGGACTGAATCCGAAGGAGCTAACGATTGCCGAGGTGGCTCAATCCGCTGGCTATAAAACCGGCATGTTCGGCAAGTGGCATTTGGGTGACCAGCCCGAGTTCCTGCCGACACGCCAGGGCTTTGAAGAATACTTTGGGATTCCCTACAGCCACGATATCCATCCACAACACCCGAGAAACAAAGTGTTCCAGTTTCCACCGTTGCCGTTGCTCGAAGGCGAGACCGTCATTGAGCTGGACCCCGACGCGGATTACCTGACGCGGCGAGTCACGGAACGTGCCGTCAAGTTCATCGAAGCGAACAAGGATGAAAACTTTTTCCTCTATGTGGCGCACCCGCTGCCGCACGGTCCACTGGCGGCTTCGCCTGAAATGAAGAAGGAGTATGCCCAATTGCGAACCGAATTGGGCAAGGGCAAGGCAGGAATATTCTCTGCGGCAATCTATGAAATTGATTGGTCAGTCGGACAGATTCTAAAGACGCTCAAGGACAACGGTATCGATGAAAACACGATCGTGTTGTTTACCAGTGACAACGGGCCTGCAAAAGGTTCGGCGAAACCCTTGAGCGGAAGAAAGGGGAGTACACTCGAGGGAGGACAACGCATGCCCACCGTCATTCGCTGGCCGAAGGAAATTCCAGCCGGCAGTGTGAACGATAAGCTGATGACCACCATGGACATGCTGCCGACCTTTGCCAGACTTGCCGGAGCCAAACTGCCTGAGAGCTTGGTCATCGACGGCAAAGATATTCTCCCGACGTTGGTCGACGGGGCGGAGAGTCCACATGAATATTTCTTTTATGCCCACTGGGGCGAACTGGAAGCGGTTCGATGGAAGTCCTGGAAGCTGCGGATCGTAGATGGAAAAGAATCGCTCTTCCATTTGGAAGAAGATATCGGGGAGAAGAAGAACCTCGCCGCAGAGCATCCTGAAATCGTCCAACAACTTAAGAAGGCAATGGAGGATTTTGAACGAGAGATGAACATCAATGTTCGACCGGCGGGGAATGTTGAGAATCCTAAGCCGCTGAGTCTTAAGAAGGCTGGATGAGCGTGAGGCGGATTTGTCTCGGAAACCGAGAAGAATGGCGAGCTGCTGACCCGCGTTCAAGTTGGCAGAAAGAAACCATGAGGATTAAGAACGAGACGGAAGAAATCGAATGAAGGCTACTCTCGTTTTCGCCGCTGCCTTTTTCGCTGCAGCGACCTGTCAGGCTGATTCGAACCACCCCAATATCGTTCTGATCTTTGCGGATGATCTGGTCACCACCTCAAGTTTCTAGCCTCGTGAGGGAAGTCAAACAGGGGCGGGACGGGGGCGGTCTCGATAATCGACTCCATCGGTGATGATCCGGCGACGGCTCCGTTGCACAAGACCCGTCCAATAACGAGCATCAAGTCGGCATGACGGGGAAAAAGCTTTCCTGTCGAGTACCGGGCGACGGAGAGTAAGAGCTTCCGGGCGAGATGGTCGAAAAGTCTCGCAAGACCCGCCCGAGCAGGATAAGCTGTTCAATGACTCGGATTTCGCCAGCGTGCCGAAAGAATGGTGTCACAAACAAACATACTCGTATCCCTACCGCATTTCTCTGACAGATTCTAGCAACTGGAACCAGCCCACGATGACCTCGATACTCAAGCTGCCGCCCTTCTTGATTCTCTGTTCGTTGATGCTTACGACGCCCGACCGCGGCGTGTCGGCAGCGGAAGTGAAGGTCACTTCTCCGTCCGGAAACCACGCGATTCAGTTTTCACTTCTGGAGGGAGTGCCGCACTACAGCGTCTCCTACCAAGGAACGGCCATCCTTTCCGATTCGGGTCTATCGTTGGACCTCGATGGCGAAGGCTTCAGCGACCGGTTCGTGGTCGAGAATACCCAGACCAAGTCACAGAATGACAGTTGGGTCCCCGTGGTCGGTTCCAGGAGTTCCTACCCGGATGCCTACAACGAGTGCGTCGTGCAACTTCGGGAAGCATCCGGCAAGAAGCGAAGACTCGATCTCACCTTCCGGGCTTACGATGAAGGCGTTGCCTTTCGTTACATGATTCCAGCGCAGGAGGGCATCGCAAAAATTAAACTCCGTTCGGAAGACAGTCGGTTCCAATTCACCGACGATCACTTGGTCTACTGGGATGACTATCCGCAGGCGGAGTATTCCAAAGTGCGTCTGTCCGAGATGCCGGACCAAGCGATCCGACCCCTATTGCTGGAAACTGGATCGCATTTTGTGGCGATCGCCGAAGCGGGGAGTCTCGAACACTACGCACCGATGATGCTGAATCGATCCGGTGAGCTGCAGTTGGTCACTCGATTTCGAAGCGGAACCGTGTCGGCCACAGATTCTCTCACCACTCCATGGCGAGTGGTTATGGTTGCCGACCATCCCGGCACGCTGGTCGAACACCACTACCTGCTGCAAAACCTTTCGGAACCGAGTGCACTCGATGACACGTCTTGGATCAAACCCGGCAAGGTCTGGCGAAGCAATCTCGCGACTGACGCAGCCAAGGCGATCATCGATTACGCCGCCGCCAACAACTACCAATACGTGCACTATGACGCGGGCTGGTATGGACCGGAGCGGGCGGCCGATTCCAACCCGCTGACGGTTATCGATTCCATCGACATGCCGGAGACGATTCGCTACGCGGACGAACACGGAATCGGCCTGATCTGCTACATCAACAAGATTGCGATGTCGCGATACGATCTGGACAAGACGTTTCGCACTTACCATCAATGGGGCATCCGTGGTGTGAAGTTCGGCTTCGTCGATTGGAGAAGCCAGTCCGACATGGAGTTCTTGTTCGCCTCGATCAAGACGGCCGCAAAATACAATCTGGTCGTCGACATCCATGACAACTTTCGGCTAACCGGGATCGAAAGAACCTACCCTCATGTTTTGACGGTCGAAGGAATTCTGGGCAATGAGGAACTGCCGGAACGAGGCAACCCACCGAAGAACGTGTTGACTACCTCCTTTGCCAGGATGATTGCCGGAGCCGGTGATTACACCCCCTGCTATCTCAATGGTCGCGTGGTGAGCCGCTCCTTCCAGCTGGCTCTGGGAGTCGTGTTTTACAGCCCGCTGCAATACCTGCACTGGTACGACCAAGCCGATCGCTATGCCGGACGTTCCTATCCGGAGCTGGAGTTTTGGAAGGAGATGCCGACGACATGGGATGATTCGAAAGTGGTCAATGGATCGATCGGCAGCCACATGACCGTGGCCCGCAAGAAAGGCGAACGTTGGTTTGTCGGAACGATTGTCAACGAACCGCGAAGCCTCGACATCCCGTTGGACTTCCTCGGCCCGGGAGAGTTCACGGCGAAGATTTATGCCGAGAACCCCGAGGACAAAAAGCTGGTCACGATCGAATCGCGTGCGGTCACGTCGAGCAGTTCATTGACCGCCACCATGAGTTCCGGGAGCGGGTGCGCGATCATGATTTCGCCGACCCCGAACGCAACGGAGTGAGCTCACTGAGTTTCCCAGGTGGCCACGGCGTCTTGGTCAAACGGCTTTGAACTATTCTGCTGGTCCTTATGCCTTGAGCTGGCATGAGGACGATAACGAGATCACCTGAACTGATTCGGGTGATTCCATTGATGAATGCCGGCAACTTTTTGGCGGTTGTTAAAAAAGCTCTCCACCGGTAGGGACGTCGATTGTATTACGGAAGGATTTCAAAAGTAGCGAAACGGCGCGAGCCGTCCGGTGACTCGGGACCGGACGGCTCGCGCCGTTCCGCTAAAAAAGGCACTTAAACAATCGACGTTCCACCCGGCGGATCGCTCGATGCAGTGCAAGAGAGAGCGTCCGCGATTTTCGTCACTGGTAACCTCCATGAGTGTGAGGTCTTCGAATCGTTTGACGGATAACCGATTCATTTGCTCGACGAGGTCCTACCCGTAATGCTCGCTCAGACGATCGTTTCGGAACTCGGTATTGGTGACGGACGGATTTGTTTTTTGAGAGATTACGATGACGAGAATGAGAACGCAGCTATTGATTAACACTCAGCGACTGGGGGGGACCCTTCGCCATTGCTCAGGGTTGGCAATGTTCGGAATGCTGGCGCTGGTATCCAACGCAATGGCAGCAGAAATTCATGTGGCTCCAGACGGGAGCGATTCGAACGATGGGAGCAAGCATGCGCCGCTTGCCACGATTGCCGCAGCCCGGGATGCGTTGCGTGTTTCGAGAAAACTGGGGAAAGAAACTTGCACGGTTACCCTTGCTGACGGGATCTATTATTTGCCCGAAACGCTGGTATTGACTCCCGAAGACTCTGGTTCTGAAAAACATCCGGTCTTCTACCGCGCGGAGAACCGGGGCGGAGCGGTGCTAAGCGGCGGGTTGAAACTGGATCTCGACTGGCGGCCGTATAGGAACGGAATATTTCAGGCGAAGACCCCGGCCGATCTGGATATCGACCAGTTGTTCATTGATGGCATCAATCAGCCGATGGCACGCTATCCGAACTATGATGCCGCGAAGAAGACGGACGCCTACCAGGGCTATGCCGCGGATGCCTTTTCCAAGCAACATGCTGCGAACTGGAGCGATCCCTCCGGCGGTTACATCCACGCGATGCACCGTTCCCGCTGGGGTGGGTATCACTACCTCATCACAGGCAAGAATGCCAAGGGCGAGGTGACCTATGAAGGCGGTTGGCAAAATAACCGCCAAATGGGTATGCACGCGAGCCAGCGGATGGTTGAAAATGTCTTTGAGGAGTTAGATACGCCTGGGGAGTGGTTTCATGATGCGGATTCAAGCACCCTGTACTATCTGCCTGCAGCCTCAACCGACCTTGCAACGGCTGTTGTTGAGGTCGTGCGTTTGCGCCATCTGGTTGAGATCTACGGGGATCAGAAGCAACCCGTTGCCACCATCAGAATTCCTGGTCCCGGCAATCAAATACCCGACTTGATGCTGGAAATGCCGGAAACAGTGAAGGCGGTTCAGTGGATTGAGTTGGAGGGCCTGCGATTCCGCGGAGCTCGTCGCACTTTTATGGATACCCGGGAGCCTTTGCTGCAAAGCGACTGGGCTATCTATCGCGGCGGTGCCGTCCATCTTCGTGGAACAGAACATATCGTTATCGAAAACTGCGATTTCGAAGAACTCGGCGGGAACGCAGTGTTTGTTGATGGTTACAACCGTCATGCTGTCATTCGCGGAAACCTGTTTAAAAATAATGGCGCAAGCGACGTGAACTTTGTCGGATCGTTTGCCGCGGTGCGGTCGCCCCGGTTCAGCTATTTAACCATGCCGCATCCGCTCGACAGCGTTGATCGGGAAATCGGTCCCAAAACGGACGAGTACCCGGCAGACTGCCTAGTGGAAGACAATCTCATGATGCGCTGCGGTCGGATCGAAAAGCAGAGTGCTGGAGTCAACGTCTCGATGTCGTCCCGGATTAAGGTGCGTCACAATACCGTCTTCGATACGCCGCGGGCGGCAATCAATATCTGCGATGGCACATGGGGCGGCCACGTGATTGAGTGGAACGATTGTTTTGAGACTGTGCTGGAGACCCATGATCACGGAGCGTTTAATTCCTGGGGACGCGACCGCTATTGGCATCAGGCCGGGCCGTCCGGTCCGAAGCACAAGGACAAAAGCGGCAAGCCACTGATCAGCTATTGGATTGAGGACGATCCGAACTCGCCATTCTGGGACGCCTATCAGACGACGACGCTGCGTCACAACCGGATGCAATGCGATCACGGCTGGGATATCGATTTGGATGACGGATCCACCAACTACGAAATTTACAACAACGTTTGTCTTTCCGGCGGCTTGAAAACTCGCGAAGGATATAAGCGGATTGTCGGAAACAACGTCGTTTTGGGTAAAGGTTACACCTGCAACGTCCCGTATCCCAAACCGACACTGGATGTCTTTGAATACAATATTCTTTGGGGTGAAGGCTATTCCGCTTCCAACTCAAAGCTTTGGGGTGGTTCTCGAAACAAGAATCTGATGCACAATCCCGCCAGTGAGGGCGCGGCACCCTGGGTACGGGCACAGATCCGGACAGGCGACGATTCGGACAGCCTTTACGGGAATGCGCAGTTTGTGAATCCGGGCGCAGGCGACTTTTCAGTGGCTGATGATTCTCCGGCGCTGGCACTCGGATTCAAGAATTTTCCGATGAAGGGATTCGGCGTGGTCTCTGCTCGTTTAAAAGCGATGGTGGACGAACCGCCTATCGTACTGCCCGGTCACGTGGACAACAACGAAGCCGCCGTCCGGACTAATCTCAAGGTTCTCGGGGCGGAATACAAGTCGCTCGATACACAGGCCGAACTGACTGCCACGGGAATGGATTCACTGCGTGGTGTTCTCTTGGTCGATGTGGAGACGTCGAGTCTGATGGCGCAATATGGGTTTGAGAGTGATGATGTGGTTTTGGAAATCGATGGCCAAAGAGTAGCTCACACAAGATTTGCAAGAACCATCAAGCGATTGAGTGAAGGCAAACATCAGGTTGCCGTGTGGCGAGGTCAGCAACTGCACCGGTTTGAATTCAAAGTCGGAAAGATATCGCCATGAAAGTGTAGATGTTGGTTTGTGCCGCAACAACGCTCGCCGGCGCGAATGTCAGCGGATGCGAATGCTAGACGTGATGTTGTGTTCATCGATGCGGATGACCTTGGCTATGGGGAAATACAGACGCTCAATCCGAAACGTGGACTGTGTGCGACGCCGCGTCTCGATTTCATGGCGGCGGAAGGGATGACGTTTACTGACCCGCACGCTATTTCTTCGGGTTGCCCGGTGAAGGGTAGATGAGCGGATGCAGAATGAAATCATCGATTCCTCAATGGGGATAGCGTCGGATGCAAAATAACTGGACAGCGCCACTTTCTGGCGGACGTATTGGAATTTTCGACGTTCGCGTAGCGGAACCTCTCCTAGGCTCCGGAAGCGGGTGACGCCGGACATTCTCGGTCTCGGGGGACGTTGATTGTTTTAGTGCCTTTTTTAGCGGAACGGCGCAAGCCGTCCGGTCCCGAGTCACCGGACGGCTCGCGCCGTTCCGCTACATTTGAAATCCTTCACTAATACAATCGACGTCCCGAGAGACCGAGCTACGTGGGAAGTGGCGCTGTCCAGCTAAGGATGGAACAAAAACATCCGGAAACATCAAACACTCCAGATCACCTCCAAAGTAAATCCATGAGACCAACTCCACTCGTTTCTGTGCTGAGTCTGTGCCTGCTGTCGACGCTAACGTTTGCAGCGGAGCAGCCCAACTTTGTGATCATCTTCACCGACGACCAGGGGTATCAGGACCTCGGGTGCTACGGTTCACCGGATATCAAAACGCCGCACATCGACCGGATGGCGAAGGAAGGCATGCGGTTCACCAGTTTTTACGCGCAAACCGTCTGCGGCCCGTCTCGCGCCGCGCTGTTGACGGGCTGCTACCCGATGAGAACACAGAGGCATCAGGACGACGACGTCACGATGCCTCATCCTGCCCTTGCGCTCAGCGAAATTACCATCCCGGAGATTCTCAAGCCGTTGGGCTATCAGACGGCAATGATCGGCAAGTGGGATCTGGCGGGACGCAAACCGACATTCCAGATCGAACTGAATCCAGGCAATCAGGGGTTCGACTATTCTTTCTGGACTGAGACCAGCCGCGACGGCCCGATCCGCGAAGGAGCAAGGATCACGATTGCGAAGCCTGACCGGTCACAGCTCACAACGCTCTACACCGACAAGGCAATCGAGTTTTTAACGGAGAACAAGGATCAACCGTTCTTCCTATACCTCGCTCACGTCATGCCTCATGCCAAGCTGGCTGTTTCTCGAAAGTTTAAAGGCAAGTCAGGGGGAGGACTCTACGGGAACGTCATCGAAGAGATTGATCACAACGTCGGCCGACTGCTTGGCCACATCAACCAACTCGGGCTCGATCAAAACACCTATGTGATCTTCACCAGTGACAACGGTCCGTGGTGGATACAGGGAGATCAAGCCGGTCACTGTGAACCGCTGCGCAGCGCCAAAACCAGCACCTATGACGATGGGTTTCGAGTTCCCTTCATCATTCGGGCACCAGGCAAAGTGCCCGCCGGCAGCACCTCCGATCTTGTCGCCGCGAACATCGATATGCTTCCAACGATCGCAAAGCTGGCGGGCGCCGAGGTTCCGGATGACCGGGTGATTGATGGTGTCGATCTATCTGAAATCATTCACGGCACAAAAGCGGAACTCGATCGTTCCTTCTTTTTCTACCAACACCAGGCGTTGCGAGCGGTAAGGCAGGGGAAATGGAAGCTGCATCTGCCTCACTCCAAACTCGATCGCACGAAAGAAGGAACGACATGGCAGGCTCATGTTCCAGAGCAGGACCGGCCGTACATCGAGGAGCCCACGCTCTACAACCTCGATGAAGACATCGGCGAATCCACCAATGTGGCCAAGACGCACCCGGAAGTTGTCGAGGAACTCATGAACCAACTCGAGTTCGCCAAGCAGGACATCGGCTACCACGACCAGATCGGCGAAAATTCACGACGACGGAAATAGCAAGAGAAGGTCCGGTTCCGAAGAGTCAAAATTTGATTGCAACCAATCCATCGACGGATTTCTCGTAGGGTAAATTGTCTGCACGCCGAAATGAGAGCGGCCGGTAGGAGCCGGCCTACTTAAATCAACTTATCAATCGGAAGGTTCTGAAACGATGAAATATTTAATTCTGTGTGTACTGTGTTTCGTTCTCACGGCGCGGCCAGGTTGGTCTTCCGAACAAACTCTCGAACATGATGTCGTTATCTACGGCGGTACGTCGGCTGCCGTCATCGCTGCGGTTCAGTGTCATCGGATGGGAAAGTCGGTGGTGATTGTCTCGCCGGACAAGCATCTTGGTGGGCTTTCTTCTGGCGGACTTGGGTTCACGGACATCGGTAATCGGTTAACAGTCGGCGGTCTGGCACGTGAGTTCTATGAAAAGGTTTATCAGCACTACGAAAATCCAGAAGCCTGGACTCGGGAAACGCCTGATGCGTTTCATCAAAAGAACATCGGCTGGCGGAAAATGTGGAAAGGCGAAAACACCCGATGGGTATTTGAACCGCATGTCGCGGAAGCGATCTTCGATCAGTTTATCTCGGAAAACAACCTACCTGTCTTCCGCGACGAGTGGCTCGACCGCGAACACGGCGTCGCAAAAGATGCGGGACGTATCCAATCGATCACCACATTGAGCGGCAAAGTTTTTAGAGGAAAGGTCTTTATCGATGCGACTTACGAAGGCGATTTGCTGGCGGCCGCCGGCGTGAGTTATCACGTGGGTCGGGAAGCGAATTCGGTGTATGGCGAAAAATGGAATGGAGTGCAACAAGGTGTCTTCCATCACCAACATCATTTCCAGGGGCTCAATGTCTCTCCCTACAAAGTGAAGGGAGATCCGTCGAGCGGCGTCTTGGCTCGGATATCGACCGAAGCACTTCCACCCAACGGAACCGGGGACGACAAGGTGCAGGCATACTGTTTTCGGATGTGCCTGACCAACGATCCCGGCAATCGCATCACGTTTCCGAAGCCCCAAAATTACGACCCTGAGCAATATGAGTTATTGCTGCGGATCTTTGAGGTCATGGATCCGATGTATGTGTTCCATAAATTTGATCCCGTTCCCAACAATAAAACAGACACCAACAATCATGGGCCGTTTAGTTTCGACAACCTCGGCATGAACTGGGATTACCCGGAAGCCAGTTACGAGCGACGGAAGGAAATCATCGAAGAGCACAAGACCTATCAGCTAGGCATGCTGTATTTCATCAGTCACGACCCCCGAGTCCCGAAACAGCTACAGAAGGCAATGCAGGAATGGGGTTTGCCCAAGGATGAATTTGTCGACAACGGCAATTGGTCACATCAGCTGTATGTCCGTGAGGCACGGCGAATGGTCGGACAGTACGTGATTACCGAGCATGACTTGTTAGGCGATCTGAAATCCAAAACGGAAAAGTCGATCGGGATGGGATCCTATGGGATCGATTCCCACAACATCCAGCGTTTCATCGATTCGGATGGCTATGTTCAAAATGAGGGCGATGTGGGCGTCCATGTCGGAGATTACAGGATCCCCTACGATGTGATTGTCCCCAAGAAGGAGGAAGCGAGTAACTTAATCGTTCCTGTTGCGGCATCCTGTTCTCACGTGGCGTACGGTTCGATTCGGATGGAGCCCATCTTCATGATTTTGGCACAAAGTGGCGCAGCGGCAGCTTGTATCGCGATGGATGATGAGACGAGTGTGCAAGCGGTCGACTACAAGAAATTGCGAGCGAGACTTCAGGCTGACAAGCAAATTTTGGAAAAGTCGCAGCGGTTGCCAGACCCACGAGAGCAACCGTAGGGCCAGTTCCCACCGGCTGAGATTTGAGTGCAACAAAAGCAGCGGTGGTTTGCTCATAGGGTCAATCGTTTGCACGTCCGAGCGAGAGCGGCCGGTAGGATCCGGCCTGACTTCTACTTCACAGTGGCCTTTTTCGTTGAGATCGATTTATCGTCCACTCTCGTGGGCAATCCCAACGGTTCATGTCGAACTCGCACAGTTCGCGTGCAACCGACGGAAGACAAGCAGGCTAAATGCTGTCCGACGTCGACCATGCTGAACGATAACTCATTCGCGGATGCGTCACTAAGCAGGTCTCATTCGGTGAATCTCTAGGAGCTAATTCGGCGTTAAGCAGGTGTGCAGGGATCATCTGGCGAAACTGCCGCGAACTGTGGTCCGGACCGAGGCTTTGCGAGTTCCGGCATTCACTTGTTCAGTCGTGCCGGAACTGCGTCGCTTAGGCTCCTTGGTCCGGCCTACGCCGAACCGATCACGATCAGCGGAATTGTCGTTATACCGAATCACTTCTATGTGCCTGCTTACCGATTCACTCCGATTCCGCGTCGGCTTTGGCATTCCTTTTAGCCTCTTG
>NZ_JAMQBK010000055.1 GCF_023701485.1 Aporhodopirellula aestuarii | reverse complement strand
TTACGCCCGTGCCATTCAGTCCTGACACCTTTTCTTCACTGGAGACACCAAACTCACTACATCTGCTTGTGTTATTCGTTTCTCAAATGATTCTCCAGAGCTCGTTGGGGAGGTTCCGGTTCCGCAAGACGGCGGATAGTCATTGCGATGCACGTGAGCGGCGAAGTGACGTTGCTCGATCATCACACTCCTCGCCACCGCACCATTATTGGCGACGCTACCTGACCTACTGGAAATTCATTTGAGATACTTGACTCTCCTACTGCTCTCTGCGGCAATCGGCTGTTCGGAATCGACACGTGATCTTACCGATGCGATTGCGGAAACATCGCGAGTGACTGTTGGCCGTGACGCAGATGACCCGTGGGGTGGGCTGAAGGTTCAGGCCGTCGGAACTCCGCTTGAGGATGCGGCTCAGATCGTCGTGTTGCTTCATGGGTACGGTGCTACCGAATCGGATCTCGTCCCGCTGGCGGATTACATTGGCGGCGAGTCGCGTGCGTTCGTGTTCCCAGCGGCGCCGATTGCTGTTGACGGTGGAGGGCTCGCTTGGGCGACAACAGAAGACGAACTTGCAATTGCTCATGCTAAGCTTGCATCGTTGGTGCGGTTTATTTCGAAAATCTACCCGAATGCAGAGGTTGCGGTTGGTGGATTCTCGCAGGGGGCAACGGTGTCAAGCATGCTTCTGTTGGATAGAACTCTGCCGATCCGGCATCTGATTTTGTACTCACCCGCGCTCGCGATTGATGCTGCATCGATTGACTCAGCACACGGCATCCAGGTTCTGCTTGCTCACGGCCAGCGTGACGATGTCTTGCCGTTCGCGGACTCAAAGCGCTTGCACGAAATGCTCGTACGCGAGGGAATTCAAACCAATTGGCTTCCGTTCGACGACGGACACACAATTACGACAGAACTGCTCGACGCCACGCGTGATCAGCTGTCGCAAGAGAGCAAGTAACCATGCGGTGGAGGCGAGCCGCCGATGACATTGGTTTGAAAATGTAGTGTGTGGGAGGCGGACCGGTTTCTGCTGTCGGTCAACGTTGGTGTTCGTCTGTCGGGGACATTGAATTGCAAGTCAACCCATCTGCCCTCGTCGTATCGAGTGTAGTTCGTTGATAGATCAAGGTGGTAGTGTGATGACGGAGGACGAACAAGAATTTGATCGGATCATCGCCGATTGCACCGAGACACTCGATGCTTTCCCGGACGATGTCATCGCCTTGAGCCAGCGTGGCTGGGCGTGGTATCGGATGAGGAACTATGACAGCGCGATCGCCGACTTCGATAAGACGCTGAGCCTAACGCCCGACCGCGCCGACGTTCGCTACAATCGCGGGCTGGCTTTTAGCAAGAAGCGTGAATATGACCTCGCCATCACGGATTTGACCGAAGCGATCCTCCGTGGGCTCCCGCCCAACGCTTTGCCTGACGCGTATTACACCCGCGGCCGCTGTCGCTACCAGAAGCAAGCAGACGCCGACGCGATCGAGGACTACAACGAAGCGATTCGTCTCGACCCTTTACACGTTAAGGCCTATTTGATGCGAGGTCTCGCTTGGCAAAACCTGGGCGACCACCGCAAGGCGATCGCGGACTACACACTCGCAATACGCAGCGACCCCGAGTCAGCGGACGCGTATCACAACCGAGGAAACGCCTGGGTGTGTCTCGGCAAACTCCGCAAGGGGATCGCCGATTTCTCGCGAGCAATCCACCTCGATCCCAAGAACGCCGTCACCTATACCAGCCGCGGCGTCGCGTGGAACCGCAGGGGAAGTTACGCCGAAGCACTCGCTGACTACGAGCGAGCCTTGGAGCTTGATCCACGCTCTGCGAAGCGGCGTGCCGTCCTCGCAGAGTTTCTGGCAATTTGCCCGCAGAGTCGCTACCGCGATGGCGCTCGCGCGCTGGAGCTCATCACCGAAGCGTGTGAGCTCACGAACTACAGCGACACGGCTTACCTCGGTTGCCTCGCCGCTGCTCACGCGGAGAAAGGCGATTTCCAGTCGGCGATCTCGTTTCAGAGAACGGCCCTCGCTCTCGCCACCGAGGACGACGACATCGAAGACATGCGGCGCTACATTGAGTCGTACGAAGCGGGAGAAGCTTGCCGGATGAAACCACCGAGCTGGCGCGAACGCTGGTCTTAACGCATCCTTTACCAACGGTGTCCGTGCTGTTTGCGCTGATCGGAGGACATTGCTATCTCGACGCATTGGCAGATGCGTTTGAAGAGAGAAAAACCAACATGTGCACTGGAGAGTGGCTTTCGTGTTTTTGCCAATGCACGATCAGCGGGCCCGGTGAGATATCACGTTCTGTCTGAGAGCTAAAACCATTTCGGACACGATCAAATGATTTCGAAAAAATGCATGTGGGCAAACGGAGCCAAGTCTTTTTGGCTGCACGCATTTTTTTTCGATGTGACACCGGACGGCTCGCGCCGTTTCGGTAAGAAGGCGATTGGCGACCACGAAACACGCGAGCTACAGGAAAAGAAAGCATAGGCACCACTTTCGTGTCCTTCGTGTATTTCGTGGTAGAGACCACGCTCACCGTTACTCCGGACGACACAATAAGGTGCCAGGAACACGTTTGTGTTTTTATGCCGTCTGCTGGTCTGACACCGGACGGCTCGCGCCGTTCCGCTAGGAAGGCAGACACCGGACGGTTTGCGCTGTTCCGCTACGAAGGTGGATCACGTAGAGCTTCCTCGGGAGGCGCCATGCGAAATTTTGGTGACCCAATCGGGGCTTAGCCTGACCGCTGAGAGGGTACCGGCAAGCCGGCTACGCACTTTGAGAATGTGACATGGCGAAACTCCAAACGGCATTCGGAGTAGTCGTCTACCCTGGAATGGTCCAAACGTGAGCCGCACGCCAACGATGGCGGTAACGCTAAAGAGCGTTCCAGCAAGAACTTAAAGCGAGTGGAGCTGAAGAGACTTGAACTCTCGACCTCTGCATTGCGAACGCAGCGCTCTCCCAACTGAGCTACAACCCCTGATTTCAGAGTTTTTACGGGTGTCGATAGGTGGGCGGCCATCTGGGATGCGGCTGCCAGCCTTGGAACACCTGAAGCTTGACTCTGGAAGGCTAATTGTAATCGGCGCCGCGTGGGGCGTGCAACACCCGCGAGATTGCTCGGGGGCGGCAAGGGCCTGAAGCAAAAGGGGAACGACGGCGGCAAAAAGGGCGAAGCGGCGTCGGAAGCTGCTTGTTTCGTTCGAGACGCGGTGGTTGGGAGGCCCCGGTGCGGCGTTTGGCCGCGGGGATTTGGTTCGTTTCAGATCGCGTCGCTGCCGCGTTCGCCGGTTCGGATCCGGACGCAGTCGTCCATCGGTAGGACAAAAATTTTGCCATCACCGAATTCACCTTGGTCGCTGCTGCGCCCGCCTTCCAAGATCGCGTCGATCGTGGGTTGGACGAATTCTTCGTTGACGCCGATTTGGAGCTGGACCTTGCGGAGCAGGTTGACTCCATAGTCACGGCCTCGGATGCCTCCGGTTTGGCCTCGTTGTCGTCCGAAGCCTTGGCAATCGACGACCGTGAGCCGGTGGACTTCCACCCGAGTCAGGGCGTCCTTCACGGCATCGAGACGCGAGGGTTGGATAATGGCAATGATTAGTTTCATCGTTGGTCAATATTCCCGTTCAAAATCTTCCGCCTGTGGGGATCTCTCGGTGTCAATCTTTGGGCCAGCGGGCCGCTTGCCTGGGTTTCATGACGCTGCGTCGCCTGTGCGGCGTGTCGGTATAAGAGATCGGACGCCGAGGATAGCCGATCGAGCAGGTCAGGCGTAGATGAGGCAGCGTTGCCCTCAACGCAAAAAAACCCCGACCCGCGACGAGTGAGGCGGACACTCGTCACGGGCCATTGGGGCCTTCTTCTGGCCCAGGCAAGAGCCGAGAAGATCTTTGATTCCGCACGCTGCTACGCCGCCGGACGTGTAACGGACATCCGGCGACGAAGCTGCGGTGGGTAGATCAATCAATATCAGGCGATCGCACCACCGGTGACCGCATCGGATGGGTAAGCGTGCATGCCGTGCTCGCTGATGTCCAAACCGGCTTGTTCTTCTTCTGGGGTCACTCGGAGGTGTCCGACCGCTTTGAGTGCACCGAAGATGACCGACATGCAGACGAATGCCCAAACCGCGATGGCAGCGGTGCCGATCCCCTGGGTCACGAAACCTTCGAACGCCGTTGGGAAGTGGGTGTTCGGGAAGATTCCCATCGCCATGCATCCCCAAACACCGCACACGCCGTGGACCGGGAAGGCACCCACAGGGTCGTCGATTTTGAGTTTGTCCAATGCCACGATGGCGAGAACAACCAAGACACCTGCGACACCACCGACCACGATCGACATGGTGTTGCTGAAGGCGTCACAGCAGGCGGTGATGCCGACCAAGCCACCGAGGGCTCCGTTGAGGCTCATCGTCAAGTCTGGTTTACCGAACAAGCCCCAGGCAACGAAAGTTGCGATGAAAGCACCCGCAGCAGCGGCGAGAGTAGTGTTGACGGCGATGAATACCGTTGCGTCGATGTCTCCGGTGCCTTGGAAAGCGAGTTGGCTGCCGGGGTTAAATCCGTACCACCCCACCCACAGGATGAACACACCCAGTGCAGCGAATGCGACGTTGTGGCCAGGCAGTGGCACTGATTTGCCGTCGGCGGTGTAACGTCCGAGCCTAGGGCCGAGGAAGATTGCTCCAGCGAGACCGGCGAAACCACCGACTGCGTGAACAACTGCGGAACCTGCGAAGTCTTGGAAGCCCAGGTCAGCGAGCCAGCCGCCGCCCCATTTCCAATAACCGCTGATTGGGTAGATGAGACCCGTCAAGATTGCACTGTAGACGAGGTATGCGGTGAATTTCATACGACCGGCGACAGCACCCGAAACGATGGTCGCGGCAGTAGCGGCAAACACGGCCTGGAAGAACCAGTCGGCTTGTGGCGAGAATGTGCGACCTGGATCGTCGCTGGTGTAGATACCGGTGCCGCCGAACGCGAACACTTTGCTGACGGTCTCTGCATCGGCTTCACTCATGTACGACGTTGGGTACATGATCCCAAAGCCGACGATGAAGAACAGCAGGGCACCGACCGAAAGGTCCATGACGTTCTTGGCAAGAATGTTGACGGTGTTTTTGGCGGAGTTCAGTCCGACTTCGACCATGGCGAAACCGGCTTGCATGAACAGCACCAAGATGGCACAGAAAAACAAGACCGCGTTATCGAGGGCATAGCCAACGCCTAGGTCTAAATCAGCAGCATCACCCGCGTCTGCAACTTCCACGACTTCCGTGACCGCGGTGGCTTCATCCTGAGCCGAAGCGACAGACGCGAGTGATGTGCCGATCCCTATCATCCCCACAATGATGACCATCATTAGCCACGACGAGCGAAACCTCGTCCAGCGAAAACCGGGGGTTTGCCCAATCGGGCTCTTCAAACTTTGATACATGTAGTCTTTCCTTCTCAAAGACGGTGTTCAATTGGCATGGGTGCGGCCTCGCGTTCAATGCGACGACCTATCAACACTCCCGCCGATTTCAATCAATGGCAGCTTTCTGTCTTCCACGATTCAACCAACCGTCCAACTCTTGCCCGGGCCATCCGTAATCGCTCGTGAGTGTTGGTGTGATTAAAACGCTAGCAAGCTGCATGGCGTACCGGCTGATGCACGAGCGGTGCCAAAAGACCAGGAGTCATCCGAAAACGCGTTGTAAGTTGTTCTTTAGTAATGGTTTGCGTTTTTGAGAAAAAATAGTTGTGCCGCTGTGGCTTATGCCGATATTCATTGTCTGCTGATGATTCGCGCATGGACGCGTAAGTAAGAGGCATTAAGAGCGTCGAGCTTAGGCAATTGCTTGCAATATTGGGCGGGGGGCGAGAGGGGCTGGGTAGCGGTCCGTCCTGCGGCGGCTGGTGCGTGGATTTACGTGGCGACTGCGGATTTTGCCGCTAATCGAGTCGTTTGTGTTGGGGCGTTGCCCCGCCTGAGTGCCGAGCGCCGATCGAGCCTGCTGGATGGCTGGGCACGTGTGCCTGTTATTTTGGCGGCCAGTTTGTGCTTGGGCTGCTCGCTCGGTAAAACCTCACGCTTCGTGAAGGAGCTTTTTGGGCATGATGGGGATTGACCGCCGGATCGAGTGGCCCCACGGCGGTCGAACCAAACAGCCTCATTATGGCTTGATGGGCGAACTCGGGAGCCATCACGAGCCGGCACGGCGCTTGCTCGTTGAGCTTTTTCAGAAGCACCGAATCGTGACTCGCCAAGCCGCGTCCGCCGCACTAGCCCGGATATTGCGTAGGCCGGATCGAGGTCGCGAGAAACCCTGCCGGATCCGCATAAACCTGATTTGCTCGAAACACATTCTGTTATTTTCAAAATCAATCGATTTGCGACCGTAGCTCCGGCTTGGCAATGGTTTATGCGATACGGCCTACGAATCGCGTGCAATATCAGGGCTAAGCAGTTGCCACTGCCGCCCACTTACCACAGAGAGAACATCGATGAAGACAATGATCGTGATTCCCGCCCGATTGGCCTCCAGCCGGCTGAGCGAGAAGCTGCTACTGCGTGCGGGCGGAAAGTCGGTTTTGCAGCACACCTATGAAGCGGCCAGGCGGGCGAAAGTCACCGATCAGGTCATTGTTGCTGCCGATGATCCGCGGATCGTCGCGGAAGTGGATTCTTTTGGCGGGGAAGCTCGTTTGACCAGCGTTAACTGTCAGAGCGGGACGGACCGGATTGCCGAGATCGCGCTGATGCATGATGACGTGGATGTTTTTGTAAACGTCCAAGGGGACGAGCCTGAGATTGATCCCGCCGCGATCGACGCGGTTGCCGAGTTGCTGCAATCTCGTGTGGAGGCAGACATCGCGACTGCCGCGTGTGCGATCGATACCATCGACAAACTCAACGACCCCGGTTGTGTGAAGATTGTGATGGGCAACGAAGATCGGGCGATCTATTTTAGCCGTTCGGTTGTCCCGCATGCCCGAGACGGGGGCAGCGAAGCGTTGTTGCAAGCGGAGGTCCCGGTTTATTGGCACCATATCGGATTGTATGCGTACCGTCGTGACTTTCTGTTGTGGTTCGCGACCCAGCCACCTGGTCGATTGGAGCAGATCGAAAAACTCGAACAGCTCCGTGCGATCGAAGCCGGAATATGCATTGTGGTGGCACCGGTTTCGGAGGCCGCTCGCGGGATCGACACCCTTGAAGACTTTCGCGTGTTTCGCGACCGGATCGAAGAGGCCTGATCGCTCGCCAGGGCTTCGACTTTGACACTTTTATTGTAGAACAATTGTCCCAATTGTTTAGCCAGCACAGCCGACGCAGGGCATCAAACAACTGGGACAATTGTTTTACAAGGCAAAACGCAAGCGACAAATCGCAAGAGATTCGTCCAATGCAAAACGTGCAGAAGTCGAACTCACGGGCGGTTGATTCGATTGTCCCGAAACGCCAACGAGTGATGGCAATTGAACTCTCGACCGTGCCCGTATCCGTTGCCTTTTCGGGTCAGCCGCTGCGTGAGTTTGAAGCGGTGTGTATGCCCAAAGAGATCGCGATGGACACGGTGGCTTTAGAAGAAAAGCTGCTGACGGAACGTTTACCATATGGGAAAGTGGGGCGATGAGAAACGGAGAGAGCCCTCCACGGCCGCTGCCGCGTCCGACCCTCCCGCACGCGGGAGGGTGAAGTTGATGAACGAAACTTCTAAACGCGCAGACGAGTGGGCATTTGCGAAAGTCCTTGCTCGCGTTGCGGGCGAATATAGGAACAGCCCGCTTGAGCATTCATGACTTTTGCGTAGCCACCCCAGCCAGACGTTGGACCACGTTCTGGCGAACGTAGCTACTTATCACTAGCCTTCGTCATTTTCAAAAACCGATCTAGCTGCAAAGACTGTACAGTTTGTCTTTGGCGGCGCCGCTATCGATCCCTTCGGCGGCGATGCGGGCGGCTTGTTTTAGATCGTCGGCGCGACCGACGAGTAGCAACGCGGCGGCGCAACCGGCGATCACGGTATCGCGTTGAGGCCCCGGTTTACCGCCAAACACGTCTCGAATGACATCGGCACTTTCGGCCGGATCGGCCACTGTGAGTGAGTCGACGTGAGCGGGCGTGAGGCCGAAATCGGCGGGCGTCCAAACGTGTGAGATCTGTTCGGTGCCGGTGACTTCGAGGCAGTACGTGGCTCCGTCGAGCGAGACTTCATCTTGCCCATCTTCGGCGTGCAAGACAAAACTTCGGCGGGTTTGTAACTGGCTCAGGGCGGCAGCAATTTTTTTCTGGGTCTCGGGTGAGGCGGTACCGAGCAATTGATGGGTCGCCCCGGCCGGATTGCAGAGAGGGCCGAGCAAGTTGAATAGCGTGGGGACTCCGAGGCTGCGGCGGATCGCAACGACGTGTCGCATGGCGGGGTGCATCTTGGCGGCGAAGCAAAAGCAGACGCCGATCTCATTGAGGCAGCGGGCGACTTCGTCGGCGTCGGATTCGATTTTGACGCCGAGATGTTCGAGCACGTCTGCCGATCCCGTGCGACTGGTGGCGCGTCGGTTTCCGTGTTTAGCGACCGCGACACCGCAGGCGGCCGCGAGGATGGCGACGGCGGTTGAGATATTAAAGGTGCCCGAGCCGCTGCCGCCGGTGCCACAGGTGTCGAGCAACACTTCTCGATCGTGTGCGATTCGAGTCATATGCCGCCGCATCGCCGTGGCAGCTCCCACCAGTTCGCTGACGGCTTCGCCTTTTTCCCTTAGAGCGAGCAACAATTCGCCCACACTCGCCTCCGGTGCATCGCCCCGCAGCATCGTGTCGATCAGATCGCCGGTTTGCTCAGCGGTCAGGTCGACGCCGGAACGTGCCATCTCGATGGCGGCGGGAAAATCATTTGTCATGTTGGTTTACGGCAAAAATGGGATGTTTGGGACCTCTGTGGGGATCCCACCGACTTCGATCGGCGAGATCACTTCGTCGACTGTCCCGGGCAGGTCGTCCCCCTCTTCTTCGCGGCGAGAGGAGTTCTTAGACTGGAAGCATGTCACGAAAAATCATACTCGACTGTGATCCTGGGATCGACGACGCAGTGGCCATCACGATGGCATTGTTCGATCCACGCCTTGACGTTCTCGCAGTCACCGCGACGGCGGGGACGGTGGATGCGGCACAGGCCAATACGAATACGGCCGCTATCATTAGCAAACTCGACCCGGCACGCTACCCGCGGATCGGGTCGGCGGTCGTCCCACAAGATGCTCCCGTGGTCGATGACATGCATCTCAACGGTCCCGACGGACTCGCGGGTTGTGATTTCCCATCGGCCACGCGGCAAAATGATCATCCCAGTGACAAGGTGATGGCGGATCTGATCCGCCGTTATCCCGGCGACGTCACGATCGTCTGTTTGGGACCGTTGTCAAACCTCGCTCGTTTGCTTCGCCGCGACCCGATGTTGATACCGATGATCGACAAGGTCGTGATTAGCGGTGGCACGGTCGCTCACAGTGGCAATGCGACGGCGGTTGCCGAAATGAACTTCTTTTTTGATCCGTTGAGTGGTCAGGAAGTGTTCGCCTCGCCGACGACGAAGAGTCTCGTGCCGCTGGACGTGACCGACTCGATCACGTTCGGGGTCGACCTGATGGAGAAATTGCCCAGCGAAACGTCTCGGGCGGGTGAATTGCTTCACAAAATCCTGCCTTACAAATTCCGCGTCTCGCATCAGAAACTCGGCTGTGAAGTGATGCCGCTTCAAGACGCGGTCGCGATCGTGTCGTTGCTCGAACCGGAGCTTTTCCAGTGGGAAGAGATGGCCGGTGACGTGGAAGTCAAAGGTAGTTTGACGCGAGGCATGACTCTCTTTGATCGACGACTCCGGCCGGAGTGGAAACCGAACATGGAAGTCGCCCGACGAGCCTCCACGGCGGACGTTCGAGACGCGATTATTCGCGGACTACGTTATGCCGGCCAACAGACCGCGTGAATCAGGGCTGGGGTTTCGGTAATCAGACGCTGAGTCACACGCCGTTACCCAGGTCTCCGTTTCTGCGTGCCATTGTTCTCGCCGCTGCCTTGTCCAGACAAATTTGTCCGACAATCCGATCACGCTTTTTACAACCCCTCTCTTCTTTAACCAGCTCGCGCAACCATGGCCGAACTTTTTTCGATTTCCGGAATATTCACTCTCGGGATGCTTGTGTTATTGCAAGCCGTACTCGGGTTCGACAACCTGCTCTACATTTCGATCGAAAGTAAACGTGTCGAGGAAGACAAGCAGGCGATGGTTCGAAAGTTCGGCATCGGACTGGCGATTGTGTTGCGGATCGCGCTGCTGTTTGTGGTGGTGAACCTGATCAAGTTGCTTGAGGATCCGTTTCTGGAGATTCACAACGGCTATGTCGACATGGCGGTTTCGGGGCACAGTTTGATCGTGCTGTTCGGTGGGGCGTTTATCTTGTGGACGGCACTCAAGGAAATTTACCACTTGCTCGCCGAACCCGATTTGGAGCACGACGGGAACGAGGCGAAATCGAGCGTCGGGAAAGCGGTCACGTTAATCGTCGTGATGAACCTGGTGTTCTCGTTCGATTCGATTCTCAGCGCGATGGCGCTGACCAAGAACCTGTGGATCATGTCAGTCGCGATTATCATTTCGGGCATCATGATGATGGTGCTCGCCGATAGTGTCGCCGAGTTCTTGAAGAAGAACCGCATGTACGAGGTGCTCGGATTATTCATCCTGTTCATCGTCGGCGTGATGTTGGTCAGCGAAGGCGGACACCTCGCCCACGTCGTGTTATTCAGCCACGAAGTGCATGCGATGTCCAAGAGCACGTTCTACTTTGTGCTGGCAACGCTCATCGTGGTGGACATCGTCCAAGGACGCTATCAAAAACGATTGCTGGCTCGTCAGGATAAGTTCCGTAAGGATGTTGCGGCCTGAACCGATTGGCACGTCACGCTGAAACCAGCCGGGAATCTTACGTAGATTTTTCGGCGTTGGATTTTTGGCTGGCTTCGTAGAGCGAGCGTATCCATTCGCGAAGCCGGCCGGCAATTGTTTGGGTACGGTAGCCGCAATCGGCAAACAATCGTACGCCCACTGGCAATCGATTTTCGCCGTCGGCGACGTCAAGCCAGGCGTAGAAGTGGGGCTGCAATAAACGCAATTCGGATGCGTCCGTGGCGTCCGATTCGGACCGTGTGGGCAGCGGACCGCCATGAATGGATGCTAATGCGGGCTCGATCAAGCGATCGGTGGCGCGAGGTTCGATCCGTTGCAATTTCGAATCGAATTGTGCCTGGCCGACCGAGACAACTCGCACGTTTTGGCCGATGCAATCGCGTACTCGTTCGATCTGACGTGGTGCGATCAGAGCAATCCATTCACTGTCGCGCGGGCCCGCCACGACCATCAATTCGTCACCTTCTTCGACGTAGGTGCCGATTGTCGATTCAAGGCCGCGTGCGATCACTCGGCCGGTATTGGTTGATCGGATCGTGAGAGATTCCATCCGTCCGCGGACTTGATCCAATTGCGTCTGCAACGATTCGGCTCGTCGTCTCAGAACGTGGCGTTTACCCTCGTCCTGTTCTCCGGTGGCACGGCGTTGTTCAAGTTCGAGTTGTTCGGATTCGAGTTCGAGTTCTCGCAACTGACACTGCAGTTCTTCATTGCGGAGTGTGATCAATCGATCGCCAACCGCAACGCGATCACCATCGCCAATGTGCAGCGAATCGATGAAACCACTCGCGGGAGCCCGCACGTTCGCCGATGCAGCGAAGCGTGTGATCACCGGGGCACGGACGCGTGACGGAATTGGGATGATGAAGACGGACGCGATCACGAGCGAGCAAACTCCGCCGCCGAGAAGGATCGCTTGATAGAACCGCAACAGGTCCTCTTCTCGGAGCGCGGCGAGGTAACGAATCGCGTTGAACACGGGGACGCCGACCCAAATTGCGATGCCGATCATCGTGATCAAAATGCCGCCACCCTCAAACAACGTCGAGGCGGTGATCGCCAAGCAGATGCATACGCTCACCTTCCAGAACAACGCCGCGATGCCGTAGACGCCGACCAGAATGCCTCGCCACCCGTTGACTTGACCTTGGGTGGTCGCTTCGCCAGCGATCCAGCGTCGTGCAAGGCGTTTGAGCGTGGTTGACGCTTCCGCGGCGAGGTTAGGGATATCGACGGCGTCGGCCAAGATGAAGTATCCGTCAAACCGCATCAGCACGTTGGCGTTGAATAGAAGTGTCGATAATCCTGCCGTGAGAACCGTGGTGTGCGAGATGTTTCGTACCAACGGTTCGTCGACGATCAGAAACACCCACGCTGCGACGGCGGCGATGCAACCTTCCACAAACATGCCTGCCGCGGATACACCGATGCGTGATACGCGAGACGGCATTCGCCAACAACTCGATACATCGACGTAGGCCAGCGGCGCCATCAAGACAAATACGACGCCGCAGCGATTCACTTCTCCACCGAGTCGGTAGCATGCGATCGCGTGGCCGAATTCGTGGATCAGCTTGAGAACGATCCAAATGCCGAGCATCCACGCCCACTGGGTGGGATGAAAGATGTTCTCACTCTGACGCAGGAAACTCTCTCGGTGCACGCCGATCCCGATCAAGGCGGACAGGATCAACAGCATGCCGGCGAAGACCATGGGGGCCGAGAGCAACGGTGCCATCCATCGCGACAGCACTGCGACCACACGTTCGCCGCCGGGCAGGGGGACTTTGATCCAAAACGGATTGAAGCGGGCGAGCAGTTTCCAGGCCGATGGGGGCGTGGTTGCCGCCTTTGCGGGAGTTTCTCGCCGCGGATCCCGGACGGGTGGTCGGTTCTCGTCGAGGTAAGCGATTTCGTTATTCAGTAGCCACCGGGCGATTTCCGCGGTTTCAGTTTCCGTCGGCGCGTCCCGCCCGAGTTTCGCTGCCGCAATCGAGCAGGCCTGCGCCAACGTTGTTTTTCCGTCGAGCAGCGAACACAGGTAAGACTCGCGGTATCCGATGCGGAAGAACCGGTGCAATCCGCGGATCTCGATTCGATAAACGGTTTCGCCACGCTCGCGGACCGGCCACACACGAACATCCGGGGCGATCCGCAAGCGTTGTTGATTGAGTTCAACGGTGGTTTGGTTCAGCGTCTGCATCGCTCAGATTCCGATCCAATTCCGCAACGCAAACCAGGGGCGATGGAACAGGTTCCAGCCGATCGGATGCGTGTCGCTGTAGATCGTTGCGCGTCCTCGCATTCCCGGTTGCAACCATCCGGCGTCGTTATTGACATGGACTTCGGCGATGAAGACGTTGTCGTGGTCTTGTAATTCGGCTTTGGGGTGGACGGTCGAAACTTGCCCGATCATCGGTTTTTCGGGTGCCGCATTCGTGTAAAAGCGCACCGGCATCCCTGCGCGAACATGCGTGATCTCCGATTCGGGGACCCAGATTTCGACGACCATTTCGGTCAATGGTGCGATCTCGAAGAGTGTTTCGCCACGGGAAAGTGGCGTTCCTTCGCGGCTGCGCCAATCACCGCTCACGATCATGCCCTCGATCGGGCTGCGAATCTCAAGGTGGTCGCGGCGGTGGGCTAGTAATTCGGTCTTGGCCCGCAAACGTTCTGATTCGAGATAGGCTATTCGTCCGGCACCAAATTCGTGTTGCGCGACGTGGCCTTTGCGGGTTTGCATCGCCTGTTCGAGTTGCGATTCGATACCCGCGAGTTCGTACTGAATTTCTCGTGGGTCGATTTCAGCTAATAGATCGCCTTCGGCAACCACGTCACCAGGCCGAACATGACACGCTTGGAGTGGGCCATCGAATGCCGCTGCGACAAACCGTCGACGCACCGGTTGCAGTTCCAATTTGGCATCAACCGTGTAGGTCGCAGGTGCGAACATCAATAAGGTGGTGGCTGCTGCTGCGATCGCCATGGCCCGAAGCGGCGATGGAGATGAGTTGACGAGTGATGCAACCACCTTCTGTAGCCGTCCACCTTGATGTCGGCGAATCGCAATCAGTTTGCTGGCCAGGGGGACCGACAACGCATCGAGGAAATGATCGGACGACGCCTGTTTTGCGTCCAAAACCATCACAACGCCGGCCACGCTGCCCACGTCGTCGCAGAGGCAGCTGCCCGCGAACTTCGTGGCACCCGATTCGCGAGCATACTGGGCGATCGCCAGCATCCCACCTCGATCGGTGTCGCCGAACGAGGATTCCGGAGGCCAGTGCGCCGTGCGACCTCGTAGTGCGAGTTCTTCGGCGGCAGCAACCTGTGTCGGATCGACCATATCGGCTGTCGTTGCGATGCATCGCATGCCCAACGCCGGCGTCTCTCGCCAGCACACGGTGACGTGGGGCGAATCAAGGATCTGGGCGAGTTGATGAACGAGCGAGTGCGCGGCATCGGCCAATGTGTCGGCACGGTCGAGTTGCGATTGCAATTCGACCGCGGCCGCCAACAACGTGTTCTCGGTTGATGTCGGTTCATTGACATCACCGCCGAGCGACGGCGCAGCGTCGACAACGTACGGCTGGGCCGAGAACGGAGGCATTGCGGGATACTCGGTCGGCTCGATCACGTGGGGTCAGCTCCAAGGTCCCAGCGGCAAATCACACCGCTGAGAATTCTGCCTTGCGGGTTTTCGATTCGCACGCTGACGCGCACCGATGCACTTTCGGCATCGACGACCGGTGAGATGGTCTCGATCGTGGCCTCAATTGGCTGGTCGCTGCCGGAGACGCGAACCTGAGTACGCTGGTTCTTTTCGAGCGTGCCGATCAACGAAACTGGTACGGAAAAAATCGCCCGCAGACGATCCAGTTGCACGACTTTCATCACAATCGGATCGGTCGGTGAGACAAACTCGCCCGCTTCCTTTTCGATCCGCACGACAACGCCATCGATCGGTGACTCAATTCTGCGATGGGCCAGTTGTACTGAAATACGCTTGTATTCAAGTTCACGCATTTCCAACTCTTCGCGAACGGTTTGCAGTCGCGCGGTCGCTTGCTGGTAATTCGTCTCGGCGCGGTCCACTTCACGTTGTGTCGCGTTGCCATCGCGGAGTAGCTCGCGGTAGCTCTGCCGTTGTTCCTCGCTAAGTGCCACCTCCGCCTCGGCGGCACGTCGCGAACTGGTCGCCCGCATCGCGGCTTCGGCGATTTCGAGAGAAGACTTCAGCACGCGGTCGTCGATCTGGGCGAGTAGTTGACCCGATCGCACGGGGGTACCTTCTTCGACCAAAACGCTAGTAAGCACACCCATCTCTGCGGCTGGAACGTCCACGCTGCGATAGGGCTGCGTGAAGGTTTCAATCTCAACAGCATTCGCGTTGGACCCGAACAAGCCGAACGTTAAAAGCATGGCGACAAGTCGCACGGTTTTGGTACTCTGCATAGCATTCATTTCACATCGCCCAACAGGCATCGGGACGTTTTTCAGACAGCGTTAAGAGTTGTTGTTCGTGAGAATCGGATTGCAATAGACGCAGCCTGCGGATGGTGGCTTGTCGCTGAGTGCGTCGTTGCACGGTCTCGATTTGTTTGAGCAGTTTGAAGCGGCGTGTTATGTCGAGGCCGCAATCCTCAGCGAGCCGATCGCAGCGAGAGAGGTGCCGCGAAATCCACGGCGCGTGCTGGATTAATAAGTCGTCGTCGGCGGCGATAAAGAAACGACAGGATCCGGGGTCGCCACATCGTGCGGCACGCCCGATCAACTGCCGGTCGACTCGGGCGAGTGAGTGCATTTGGGTCACGATGACGTGTAGCCCACCGCGAGTCAGTGATTCAGGGTCGAGTCCGATGTCAGTTCCGCGTCCGGCCAAGTTTGTAGCTACGGTGATCGCACCGCTTTCTCCGGCAGCCGAGATCACGGCGGCTTCGTCAGCGTCTTGAATCCCGTTGAGTATCTTAAACTCACAGTCCCGTTCGCGCAGTCGAGCGGCAATCTCAAGGCTTTCACTGACACTGAGCGTTCCGATCAGAACGGGGCGTCCACTCGCGGCGAGCTGGATGGCTTCGTTGACGACGGCGTCGTATTTCTCATCGCGGGTCATCACGACACGCGGCGGGTACGTTTCACGTTTGCTCGGATGACGCAACTCGATGGTTGACACCGGAGTTCCGTACACGCGTTCGAGTTCGTCTTGGCATTGATCCGCAGTCCCAGTCATGCCGGTCAGAAACCGGTACGACCGAAAGAATCGCTGTTTGGTTACGCGGCCGAGCGTACTCGATTCGCTAGTGATTTTTAAATCTTCACGAGCTTGAACGGCCTGATGCAGCCCGCCTGACCAGGTCCGGTCGGCAAAGACACGACCGGTGGAGCTGTCGATCAATTGGATTTCGCTATCGCGAACGACATAGTGAACGTCACGCTGGTAGCAGAACGCGGCACGCAGAGCGGAGACGATGTATTCGTGCCATGGCCGTACTAACTTCGAGTGCGTTGCCGCTTCGATATGTTGATAGACCGTCGTGAATCCCGCGTCGGTCAACTCGATGCGATCGCCGCCTGCAAAAACAAAGTGTTCGCCTTCGGAAAGATCATTGATGAATTCGACAGCTATCCGATGCAATTCGGCGTCGACCGCGTCGCCGTTGGAAGCTCCGCTGAGAATGAGTGGTGACACCGCGTCATCAAGCAGGACATCGTCGGCCTCGTCAACAATAGCGGAGATGAGTCCTCGTTGACGGCCGCGGGGCGATTGGGCACCACGCAAATCTCGCAGGAAACGTTCACCCACGGCGAGTGACGCGGTTTGTTGTTCGATGAGCTGATCTCGGAGAAAGTCAAACCCGATCGTGTGGGCCGACCCATACGTGATGTCGCTCGCGTAGGCGCGACGGGCTTGGTCGTCGTCGTATCCGTCTTCCACCACCGACGTGCTGATTCCGCAACGTTCGTAGACGGGGCGAAGTTGTTCGTAGTCGCGTCGTGCGAGATAGGCGTTGGGCGTGACGACGTGAACCCCTTGGCCACGCAACGCGTGCAGGTAGGCGGGCAAGACACCCGCGAGCGTTTTGCCTTCGCCGGTTTGCATTTCAGCGATTGAGCCGAGGCTCATTACGATCCCCGCGTGCCACTGGACGTCAAACAACGAGATCGACATCTCACGTTGAACCGCCGTTTGCACGACTCCGATCGCGAGTGTCAAGATCTCTGTCGATTCGTCTGAGCGTTTTAGCTGATCGTGTGGTTGACGAATCCAGGTTTTGAGCCGTTGAGTATGTGTCTGCAACGAATCGCCGGCGTCGTCTTGAATCGCAATCGCCGCGTCACGTCCCCGCTGGATAACGGACGCAATCCAACGGGTGTCGGTTGTTTGGCGGGCGATCGACCGCGCCGATGAGGTTCGGTTGAGTGTACCGGGAGTGGGATGAGTCACGGCGCACTCCCGTCGAGCATTTCAAAATGATCGGATCCGTGGTCGAGTTTGTCCTCCACTTCGATCTCAACGCCTTCCTCATGGAACCATTGCTCGGAACGTCTGACGTCGGCCGCCAACTGGTCTTGGGTGTGAACCTGCAGCAGGATGCCCATGGCTTTGTGGAGTGTGATCCATGAGACCGCGTAGGCGACCTGCGCCCGCGTGAGTGCTTGTTCTTCTTCGGCAACGCGTTCTTGGGCATCGAGAAGGTCTTCGATCAACAAGACCGCTGATTCGGTAGGATCGGGCAACCATTGCCAACGTTGCTGCAAGTAGACGACTTCACGAGTGGCCGCCAAGAGAGATTGTCGTTTACACGTCATTTCGGCGTACGCGGTCTGGGTTTCGCGGACCGCGATTTCGACCGTCGTGATTGCCGATTCGGTGGTTTGTTGGAACTCGTAGATGCTGCGATTGAGTTCCCATTGGTTGCGCTGTAGTCTTGCGCGTGCGGCCCGATTCCCGACGGGCAGCTCGAAGACAAATCCGGCTGCGTAGCCTGGTCCACCGTCAGTGAATTGATTCGCAATCGCGCCGAGCGTATCCGATCGACTGTCCAAGCCCGCGACGTAGGAACTCAGCAACAGATCGAGGCGTGGCAAGACTTGGTTTTTCGCGGCTCCCACTTTGCTGGAGACGGCTTCGATCTGACGTAGCGATTGGGCGATGTCGGGGCGGTTGTCGAGGGCCGTCAGGGTAGCGCTGCGTGGTGAAATTTCGACGAAATTTGCGATTGGCAACTCTTCGGGCAAAAGTTCCCAGTTGCCGCTACGCATCAGGTTGGGGTCGGCCGTCAGCATTCGCAAACGCGATTGCGAGTTTCGAATCCGTGTCTCGATACGAATCAGGTCGCTGCGTCGCTGCGTGATAGCGACTTCGGCGCGTAGTATTTGGCGTTGTTGCGAGTCGATCGCACCGCGGGCGAGCAGTTTGGCGTGCAGTACTTCGGCGGCATGGAGCAGGCGTTTGCGTTGCAAGTACTCCGCGCGAGCCTGATACAGTTCCCAATAAGTTTTTGTGACGTCGAGTAGATGCCGTTCGACTTCATCGCGGGTTTCGCTATTGGCCAATTGCACGTTGATTTGTGCGAGCAAGACGCGGGTGGTATTGACGGCGCGGCCGTGGTCACGCAGCAGCGGTTGTGAAAAATTGATTTCGAGCCGCGACGTTCCCTGCGGATTGGGTGTGAGGTAGGTGGAGTTGTTGTCTTGGAATCCGCCGCGTTGGACGACCTCGATGTCCCCGCCCGTTCGGTAGCGTTTACGGACTCCCGCGGCGGACGTAAAGAGATTGTCGAGAAAACGATCCGAGCTATCTCCCGTGGTCAGAATGCTACCGACGGGATCATTCGATCTCGCGAATTTGGATTCGATGAACGTCGTGCAGTCGAACTCGGCGTCGGCGATCACCATATCGTTCCAACGGATTTTGGGTTCCGTCAAAAGACCGCGAACGTACGGCGAGGCGATGAGGCTCGTTTCGGCTAGATTACAGACGTCGACCGGGAACGTTTGTTCGGCCAGACCGAGCGGTTGAGTGATTAAGGCTTCCCACCACATCAGGCTGTCGAGTTTAGGATCGTCCGTGCCACAGAATTCGCCCGGCAATGCAGCGGGATGATTCGGTAGATCGGCGGCGCGGCTGCGATACGGATTCAACTGATTGACAAACGGACCCTGTTGGATCGGAGCGGGCACATCGGGATGGCCACTGAGCCCGCATGAACCTGCAGCACCAAAGTTCCGGACAATGGGATCACTGATGTTCGGCGTTTGATTGGGAACCTCAGACGGGACGGGAAGCTCAATCGGTTCCACCAAGCCGACGATCGGAACCGGATCGGTCAACGCATCTGAATCCACGCCGTGGCGGATTTCGGATGCGGCAGGTGCGTTCTCCCGAGGCACCGCTTCGGTCGCGGTTAAAGAATTCAGAGTTGAATGGAGCGAAGTCGCGCGGTGTGGGTCTGAAACCACACGAGCCGGGATGATTGGAGACAACACACCCGTAGGTACCGGACGGGTAGGCAAAAGATCGAGAAAGAGGTGCGTGACGTCGTCTGGTGTCTCGGTTTGCTGGGGGTCTGGTTGACCCGTCTGCGCTCCCGCGGGGACTACGAGAATGGTCAACATCAAGGTAGCGGCGACCGTTAGCGAACGGTGGTGCCGCTCCTGACGAACCTTCGTAATGCCTGATCTGAGTTTCACGCGGCAGCGCATAGGTGAAAAAATCCGTAAATCGTTAAGACGGTCTCAACGGATTCATTCGGCACAAGTGGACGAACCCGAACAGGCACAAGGTTGGAAATGGGCAAGGACGAGGAAACCGCGACGGCAAAGTCTTCCCAATGCCGATGAGCGTAGAGGCTTTGCCAAGGTTCCCAAATTACCTGACAGGAAATGACGACCCGACCGCGAAACGTCAGGTAGGTTTGCGTTGCAGGCTTGGATGAGTCTGCGCGTGGTGACAGGCTGGGATTGCCGCTTGCGCGATGAGCGCCAAATTAGAAAGGAATTTGAAAGAAGTGTCTCAACCGATATCAAACGACTGGTGGCAACGGTTGAGAATGACCGCTGACGAAGTGGCGACGCGAATGCGGCGTCAGTATCGTTCGCATCAAATCACTGCGACGACATCGCGGTCGTTGCGACTAAGCGACCTCGAACCGCGACTGTTGTTCAGTGCCACGCCGATTGATCCTGCGGCGTTTGCGGGGGGGGACGAAGCCGCCACTGTCGTGCAGGTGGAAACGGTTACGGATCAGAATTCCGGTACCTCCGCCAACGAAACAATCACGGTCCAAACGAACGCGGAACCGTCGGACAAACGGGTTGTCGATGAGATCATTTTGATTGATTCATCGGTGCCAGATATCCAGTTGTTACTCGATGACCTTTCGGAGTCGAGGCCGAACGCAAGCATCTATGTTTTGCTGGCAGATCGTGATGGCGTCGATCAAATCTCGGAGATTCTTGAGGGGCATAGCGACCTCAGTTCGGTCCACATCGTTTCGCACGCCGAGGACCAGGCGGTCAAGCTCGGAGCAACATGGCTCGGCCAATCCAACCTCGAAGGTTACGCAGGGCAGTTGGCGTCGTGGCAATCGGCGTTATCGAACGACGCCGACATTCTGTTTTACGGATGTGACTTGGCATCGGGCGAGAGCGGCCGCACGTTGATCGATTCGCTCAGCGCGTTAACCGGGGCGGATGTCGCCGCCAGCGATGACGATACCGGGTATGCCGATTTTGGTGCCGACTGGGACTTGGAATATTACACGGGCGAGATCGAATCCGCAGTCGCGTTCAGTACCGAACTGCAACAGAATTGGGTTGGCAAACTGAGCACGATCACGGTTGACACGTTTGCGGACGAAGTGACCGCAAACGGTTTCACCTCGCTGCGAGAAGCGATTGCTCAGGCAACCGCCGGTGACACGATTGTGCTGGGGGCGGGGACTTATAACTTGACCATCGACACGCTCGATATCAACAAGAATCTAACCATTACCGGATCGGATGCTCGCTCGACGACTATCGATGGTAGCGCGCTTGGCAAACGCGTTTTTGAATTGCAAGGAAGTAGTGTTGTCACGATGTCGTCGATGACGATTCAAGGCGGAAATGAGGACAAAGGTGGCGGTATCCTGGTCGATGAATCAAGCGTGTTGAATCTATCGGACGCGTTACTGCAGAACAATTCGAGTAACGATGGTGGGGCGATCTACGTCAAGGGAACCGCCAATTTGCAACGGGTGCTGCTGTTCGATAACGACGCGTCAGGCAAGGGCGGAGCGATCAATTTCGACGGCGCTGATGGTGGATCATTAACCAACGTCACCATGAGCGGGAATACCGCTAACAACGATGGCGGAGCTCTGTTTACCGACACCAATATCACGATCACCAATTCGACAATCACGCTGAATACCGGTGACAAAGGAGGCGGTGTCGTTAATAACGGCGCAGTGGTGACGATCTCCAATACGATCATTGCGGGTAACACCGGGATCAGCACGGATCCCGATGTGATGGGTGATTTTTCAAGTGATGGATCCAACTTGATCCAAACGGTCGGTTCTGCGACGGGGTTTGGCGGCGACATCACGGGAACGAATCCGAATCTTGGTGCTTTGACCAACAATGGCGGCGAAACGGACACGCATGCTATCACCACCGGCAGTGCGGCATACAACGCGGGGACGGCAACCGGGGCGCCTGCGGTCGATCAGCGTGGGGTCGCGCGGGATGGATCGATTGATATCGGAGCATTCGAATATTCCACCCTCGCCAACAACGCGCCCGTGTTGGACAGTACTAAGAGCCCAACGCTAACCGCGATCAATGAGGACGCGGGTGCTCCGGCCGGAGCGGTCGGGACGCTGGTTTCGCAACTCGTGGATCTATCGTCGCCATCGGGGCAATTGGACAACGTGACCGACGTGGATGCCAGCCCTTCGTTAGGAATTGCCATCACCGGTGCCGATGCCACCAATGGAGATTGGTGGTATTCGACCGATAACGGTTCGACCTGGTCAACGCTTGGTGCCGTTTCGGGAGTCAGTGCCAGATTGCTTGCGGCAGATGCAGCGACGCGTTTGTATTTCCAGCCCAACGCCAATTGGAACGGCAGCATCGCCAACGCGATCACGTTCCGTGCATGGGATCAAACGCAATATGCCGTGGACAGCTTGGCCGACACGTCGGTTAACGGGGGTGCCACTGCATTTTCTGCCGCGACGGACACCGCATCGCTGGTTATCTCTGCGATCAACGACGCCCCTGAAAACAGCCTGCCCCCCGCGCAGACGGTCATGGTCGGGCTCGCCAAGACATTTAATGCCGCCAACGGGAATTTGATCTCGATCAGCGATATTGATGCGAATTCGGGATCGATGGAAGTGACGCTCAACGCGACCAAGGGCGTCGTCTCTTTAAGCGGCGTCACGGGATTGTCGTTTAGCGATGGAGATGGAACCTCCGACATCAGCATGACGTTTAGCGGGACGATAGCGGAGATCAACGCGGCGCTTGACGGACTGAGTTTTACCGGCACTGCCAACGGGGAAGGCAGTTTGCAAATCGTGACCAATGATATGGGCAACACCGGGATTGACGGTGCCAAGAGTGATGACGATTCCGTCGCTATCAACATCAATCCGTTTCTTACCGTTCTAGATCAATTCAACAGCAATACCTTTAGTGGCAACGACGGCGCCGTGGATTGGAGCACCAGTTGGCAGGAGATCGGTGAGGGCAACGGGGTAAGTGCGGGAAACGTTCAGATCAACACACAATTTGGCGCCCAGGGGATTCAGTTTTGGCAGAGCGGCAAGGGAGCAATGCGGCAAGCGGATTTGTCCGGTTTCACGACGGCCACGCTCAGTTTTGACTATGCCCGATTCGGACTGGATGATGCCGGCGATTTTATTGTTGTCGAAGCCTCCTCGAATGGCGGCGGATCGTGGAGCGAACTCGATCGCTTTGAAGGTCCAGCGAATGACGGGGCACTGCAGTCGACGAGCTACGATATCAGCAGCTTCATTGCGAGTAATACGCAGATTCGATTTGTCACCAATGGCATGAATGCCACCGAGTCACTGTTCGTCGATAACGTGCAAATCCAATACGGCGTTGTTGGTCCGGTGGGCGCAGTCACCGATACCGACACGGGGGCGAACCAAGTCGATGAAGATTCCGCTAATGGAACGGCGGTTGGGGTGACGGCGTTCGCGACGGATTCCAGTGACACCGTAACGTATTCGCTCGATGATGATGCGGGAGGACGTTTCGAGATCAACAGTACAACCGGAGTGGTTACTGTTTCCAATGGATCGCTATTAAATTACGAGGTCACGACGTCGCATGACATCACCGTTCGCGCCACCAGCAGCGACACATCGACCGCGACGGAAGTGCTCACGATCAACGTCTTACCGGTTAATGAAAGCAGTCCCGAGATCACGTCCAACGGAGGTGGAGCGACGGCGAGTATCAATGTCTCCGAAAACCATACTGCGGTAACAATCGTGGTCGCAACGGATGCCGATGCCCCGGCCCAAACACTGACCTATTCAATTAGCGGAGGTGCCGATGCGGCAAAATTCACGATCAACGATTCGAGCGGAGAGCTGAGTTTTATCGCTGCACCTGACTTCGAAACACCCACCGATGTCGGTGGCGACAATGTGTATGACGTCATTGTCGAGGTGACCGATGGCACGTTGACCGACAGCCAAGCGATTGCGGTTACGGTCAACAACTCGGTGGAATCCGGACTGCCGTCGAACAGTATTCTGATCAGTACTGACGAAAACGTTACCTCCAGTGGTGCTCCGGGATTATCAGAGTGGGATGCAGGAGAAATCATTGAGTTTGGCAGTATCACCAGTCTGGATCCTGTGGCGGGAACAACCGGTGGTAGTTTTGCCAGCTTGTTTAATCTGACATCGTTTGCTCAAGACGGAGCAGCCGATATCGAGTCACTGCACTACGTCACCGAAGCCATCACGATTGGAAACACCACCACGTATGATCTGCAAGCCGGGGACGTGCTATTCGCGACTCGCGATATCGAAACGCTGATCAGCACCAACACATTGCCGGTCACGCGCAATGACTTGATCGTCTTCCGACCCGATGCTACAGGCGATTACAGCTCGGGAACCTTCACGATTTTGCTTAAGAACCCCGTGAGTCTCGGCTTTCATGCTGTGACTTTGATAACTCAGGACACCCTCGTGGGCGATGTCACGTTATCCAAAGGCAGTTTTTTGCTGGCTCATACCGATTCACTCCAGCATCACAAAATCCAATACTACACGCCGGACAATGTCGGTGCGGTTAGCACGACCGGGACGCTGCAAACCTTGATCGACGAATCATCGATCTTGAGTGGTCAATTGCAAGGATTGGACCTGATTGAAAACAGTGTCACTCTCGGTGGTCACACCCTGAATGTGGGCGAAATTCTTGTTTCGGTAAAAGATGGGGGAACGGTTGGTAGTAACAATGTCGTCGTGACCGGAAATGATATCTTTTCGATCTCGGTAACCACGACCGATCTTGGATCCCCCTCATCCAATTTCACAGCCACGCTCGTGCTGGACGGATCGGATGTCGGATTGGGTTCCGCAGCAGAGCAAATTTTCGGCTTCTCATTGACCTCAGCAACGACTCCTCCGAATCAAGCTCCGGTGATCACGAGTGACGGCGGAGCCGCAACTGCTGCGGTGAACGTTTCCGAAAACACCTTAACCGTAACGACGGTTGCGGCATCGGACGCTGACTTGCCAACCCAGTCGCTCAGCTATTCGATTGTTGGGGGGGACGATGCGGCCAAATTCACGATCAATAACGCGACTGGAGTGCTGAGCTTCCTCGCTGTCCCCGACTTCGAAGCACCGACCGATACCGGCGGTAACAACATCTATGACGTTACTGTCCAAGTCAGTGACGGATCGCTAACCGACACGCAATCGATTGCCGTGACCGTCACCGCGGTGAATGACAACGCTCCGGCAATCACCTCCAACGGTGGCGGTGCGAATGCGGCGATCAATGTGACTGAAAACACCACCAGCGTAACCACGGTGATGGCAACAGATGATGATTTGCCTGGCCAAACATTGACATATTCGATCAGCGGAACTGATGCTGCAAAATTCTCAATCAACAGCTCAAGTGGTGAGTTGCGATTTATCGCGCCGCCTAATTTTGAAGACCCAGAAGACGAGGGCGATAACAATGTTTATTACCTTACCGTCCAGTCTAGCGATGGAACGTTTACGGACAATCAAAACCTTGCCGTGACAGTGACCGATGCCGACGAAGCACTGACGGCGTCGAATGAGTATTTGGTCAATGACGAAGTCGGTGATCAACAGGTGACCAGCGCCGAGGACCGTGGTAGTACCCGGGCGGTGTCGATGGCAGCCGATGGCAGTTACGTCGTTGTCTGGACCAGCTTGAACCAGGATGGATCGGGGAAGGGCGTCTATGCACAACGTTTTGCGGCTGACGGAACGGCGATCACGACCGAGTTTCGTGTGAACGAAACGCCCACCAACGATCAACAGTGGGCCAGTGTCTCGTCCGCATTTGATGGCACGTTTGTTGTGACGTGGACAAGCAATCAAGGAGCGACCGGGGACGATATTTACTACCGCAGGTTCGCTGCCAATGGTACGGCATTGACGGGCGAGTTGGTCGCCAACACCAGCACCTCGGGAGTCCAAAAGAATTCGGTCATCGGAATGAACACCTTCACAGGCGAATTTGTAATCGCTTGGCAGGGCAACGGAACCCAGAGCGGTGAGACCGATTCGGCTGGAATCTTTGCTCAGCGTTTTGACAGTTCTGGGGCGGCAGTGGGCAGTGAATTCCGCGTCAACACCGCGACGAGTGGAACCCAGTATGACGCTGCAATCGCAATGAACACAGAAGGCGATTTCGTGATCGTCTGGGACGATACGGTGGGAGTCCATTTTCAACTGTTTGACGATGATGGCAATGAACAGGGCGGTCAAGTCACCGTTGCCAGCAGCTTATACGCTGGCAATGCCGACGTGGCGATGCAAGACGATGGTTCGTTCGTCGTGGTATGGCGACAATCAGGAGCGATTACTCCCAGCGATGTCTATTTGCAACGCTATAACCAAAATGGATCGACCTCCGGCAGCACGGAGTCTGTTGCCACAACATCAAGCTTTGACCAAGTCGATCCATCGATCGCAATAGAGGACGATGGACGTTTCATCGTCGTCTGGGAAGGCTACGGATCGCAGACGGGCCAAAGCGATTCGTACGGTATCTTCGGTCAGAGATTTCACTCGAATGGTAACCTGATTGGAAGCGAATTTCGAGTCAACGAAAGTACCTCCGGCACCCAAAGCAAGGCATCGGTAGCCATGCTGGACGTCGATAATTTCGTCGTCGTTTGGAGCGGCGCGGGAGATCAAACGGGTCAAGCCGATACCAGCGGCGTCTTCGCGCGTCAGTACGGAACCGCAGGCGTCAATTCCGCTCCCACGGTCACGCTGACCAACCAACTTGCCTCGTTGGCGGAGGATGCTGACACTGGCTCGAGTATCAAGATCGCTGATATCGTTATCACCGACGATGGAAACGGAACCAATGAGCTTTCGTTGACGGGTGACGACGCCGCGATGTTTGAGATCGTGGGTGGGAACGAATTGCATTTGAAAGCCGGCGCGACGCTCGACTATGAAACGAATCCTTCACTTGACGTGACAGTCCGCGTTGATGATTCCCAGATCGGCGTTACGTTTGATGATTCCGATTCCCTTGCAGTCGCGATCAGTGATGTCAACGAAGCCCCCACGGTCGCGCTGAGCAACCCAGTGACGACTTTGTCGGAGGATGCCGACACCAGTTCCGGGAGTACCAAAGTCGCTGACATTACTGTCACCGATGATGCAATGGGGACCAACGTACTCTCATTGACGGGTGACGATGCCGCGATGTTCGAAATCGTCGGCGGCAATGAGCTGCACTTGAAAGCCGGCGTGACGCTCGACTTTGAAGCAAACCCTTCGCTGGATGTGAACGTTGAGGTCGATGACACCGATCTCGGTGCTACGTTTGAGGACTCCGATTCGCTTGCCATCACGATTAGTAACGTCAACGAAGCTCCCACGGTCACGTTGACTCCCGTTGTGGCAACGCTAGCAGAGGATGCCGATACGACATCCGCAATCGTCGTAGCGACGATCACGGTGAATGACGATGCGTTGGGAACCAATTCGCTCAGTCTTTCGGGCGACGACGCAGGGCTGTTTGAGATCGTAGGCAGTGACCTGCGATTGGTCGCTGGAGCGTCCCTCGATTTCGAAACAAACCCGGCCCTCGACGTCAACGTCGTCGTCGACGATTCAAGTGTCGGTGGCACGCCGGACGACACGAAATCCTATTCGGTATCGGTCACTGACAGCAACGAATCTCCCACGCTGACGATTACACCCGTGATCACTACAACACCGGAGAACACCGACACGTCGAGCAGCATGAAGGTTGCGACCGTTGCAATCAATGACGACGCACTCGGAACTAACAACCTGACGCTGACCGGCGACGACGCTTCATTCTTCGAGCTGCAAGCCGGTGGGACGGAGTTGCATCTCAAGGCCGGCGTGACACTCGATTTTGAGACCAATCCGAGTTTGGATGTCACCGTTTTGGTGGATGATGCCACGCTGACTGGATCCCCAGACGACTCGCAATCGTTTACGTTGACGATCCAAGACGCCAACGATCCGGCGACGGGGACGCCCTCGATATCGGGAACGCTGAAGGAAGGGGAAACTCTCGTCGTCGACACGAGTGATATCGCGGACGAAGACGGCTTGGGCGCGTTTAACTACCAATGGACCCGAGATGGTGATGCGATCGGCGGCGCTAACGCGAGCACTTACACGTTGGTTTCTGCTGACGTGGGGAGCGAGATTCGTGTCGAAGTGAGTTTCTCTGATGGCAACACTAACTCGGAAGGTCCGATCGTCAGCGGGCCAACGGGGGTCATTGTTGCGGCAAACCAGGCTCCCTCCCTGGACGACTATCAAACGACGGCCGTGTCTGGTCATAGCAAGTCGGTAGCGGCTTCGGTATTTAAATCACTGGCGAGTGATCCCGAAGGGGCACCCCTCTCCGCCGTGCTGGTGTCCGGCCCGATTTCGGGAACGCTCTCGTTACATCCCTCTGGCGCATTTACTTACACGTCTACTGCCGGGTTCGTGGGGCGAGTGACGTTCCAGTGGATGGCCAACGATGGAACGTTTGACAGCAACGTCGCAACGGTCACGATCGAGGTCTTCCCCGTGGTTCGGCCGACGGTACCGACATCGCCCGTGGTTCCCGAGTCCGACGGTGGATCCGAGGGCACGAACAATTCGAATGAAGAGCCCGCCGAGTCGGATTCTGGTAGTAGTGAGTCGGAGTCGGACTCCGAAAGTGATTCTTCTTCCGAGTCGAGCGACGGTGAATCACAGACGCCCATGCAGTCCGGAGTCCCCAATGAAGCACACTCGGAGTCTCAGCCGGGACAGAACACGGAATCGGTGAACGTCGTCGAGGTGGTCATTCAGACGCAGTCCGAGAGTCGAGGCGAACCAGCGAGCCCAACGGATGCGTTGCTCAAACAGCTATCGGAGTCTTTCTCAACGGAGAGTACTCGGATTTCACGTGAATCATTCGATGCTCAATCGGAATCGTCGGCACCGTTGAGCGACTACCAGACGCGAAACCTTGTCATGGCCGACTTTGCATTGATGACGCGTCCGGGTGCGATGTGGGATCAGCTCGACAGCTATCAAAAGAATGTTGATTCGCGGATCCAAGGTGACCTCATCGTGGTCGGTTCGGCCGGTGCGGCAGCATCGAGTTTTACCGTGGGTGTCGTCGCCTGGGCGATGCGGAGTGGATTCTTGGTTTCCGGATTGATCGCGCACATGCCCGCTTGGAGTGGCGTCGACCCATTGCTGATCATGAACGGTCTATCAGGCACTGCCGCCGGCGGAGACGCCGCTAGCGAAACACTCGAAGAGCTGATGGACCGCCAGAACCGCGAGGTTCAAATCACGGACGACTAGCCAATACGACTTGCGAGTCGTCCGCTGACATCAAACCGATTCGTCGACACCGACTTCACAACATCCATTTCCATTATCTCCTTCGTTCACGCAATTCCCATGTTCTCTCGTATCCCCATTCGGCTTCGCCTCTCCTTCGGGTTGGTCGGTTTGATGACCGGCACGTTGTTGGTTGCCAGTGCGGCTGGATTCTTTCCGAACGAGCAGGAAGAAATTCTGCGTGGACGCGCGAAACTGTGCGAAACGCTCGCGATCAGTGGTACGGCGATGGCATCGAGCGGTCAGATTGAGAGTCTGCAAGTGACTCTGGAGTCGGTCGTGCATCGTGATGGCTCCATCCGCAGCATCGGTTTGATTAATACCGAGGGCGGTTTGCTCGTCTCAGCCGGCCCGCACGAAGAGACGTGGGATGACTCGCATGACGATGCGATGAATCAGATGCGAGTTCCCGTGTTTCGTTATGGCAAGCAATGGGGCGAAATGCAGGTTGCGTTCATCTCGACGGGCGGTTTATTCGGACTGAATTACTGGGCACCGGCGTGGTTATTGATCGTGCTCGTTCCCGCGTGCTTTGTCCAGTTTTCATTCTTCTTGCGCAAGACACTGCAGAGTCTCGATCCTTCGGGCGCGGTACCCACGCACGTGGAGCGAGCCCTCGATACGTTCACCGTTGGGTTGGTGCTGCTCAACGCAGATCAACGTGTTTTGTTCGCCAACAAGCGGCTCACGCAATTGATCGCGACGGAGTCTTCCAAGCTGGTCGGGAAACCCGTCAGTTCGCTCAAGTGGATCGATCCGACCGAGTCCGATGAGGCAGGTGAAGACAAATCCGACGTGATTTGCGAACAGCCTTGGGCGATGGCCAAGCGTCTCGAAGACTCTGTGCATGACCGGATCTTGCAACTCGATGTCGACGGTCGGAGATTGACGTTCTCGGTGAATTGCACGCCGATCACCGGTCAAGGATTCTTGGCGACGTTCGACGACATCACGTTGATCGAAGAGAACAAAGTCGCGCTGGCTCAAGCAAGAGACGCCGCACAAAATGCCAACGAGGCCAAGAGCGAGTTCCTCGCCAATATGAGCCACGAGATCCGAACTCCACTCAACGCGGTTCTTGGATTTACTGACGTGCTTCGTCGCGGGTTGGTTTCGAACTCGGACGAAGCGGTGGGACATCTCAATATGATCCACCGCAGCGGTGCGCATTTGCTCGAGTTGATCAATGACATTCTCGACCTTTCCAAAATCGAAGCAGGGCATTTGCAAGTCGAAACGATCGATACCCATGTTGATCATGTGTTGATCGATGTGGCCAATACCCTCCAAGTTCGTGCGGACGAGAATTCACTCGACCTGAACGTCAATTTCCAGAGTGCGATCCCGCGAACCATCCAATGCGACCCAACTCGACTGCGTCAGGTGATCACCAACCTCGTCGGCAACGCGATCAAGTTTACGGAGGACGGCAGCGTTTCGATCATTGCGGCGATGCGAGATGCGGATCCTGAGAATCTGTTCACCCAACACGAAAACCCCGAGTTCGTAGACGCGACGAGCGATCAGGTGCTGCGAATTGACGTGGTGGATACCGGTATCGGTATGACGCCGGAACAGCAAGCCAAAATATTTCAATCGTTCGTGCAGGCCGACTCAACTACAACGCGTAAATTTGGCGGCACGGGACTCGGACTCTCGATCAGTCGGCGACTCGCCGAAGCGATGGGCGGGACACTCAATGTGATCAGCAAACCGGGGATGGGTAGCACCTTCCGGCTCGAACTCCCACTTCGAAAAGATGACCTGTATGACCTCGTGTCGCCGAGTGAGTTGAAGGCGAGTACGGACAAACGGTCGGCCGATGACGGTGGCGATCTCACCAGATTGCCTCCATCGACGGTTCTCGTCGTCGATGATGGCGAAGCGAACCGCAAGCTGATCGAATTGGTTCTGACACGTGCCGGTGCGACCGTCATCACAGCAAACAACGGCCTTGAGGCTATCGAGTGCATCGCCAATGAAACACCTCAACTGGTGTTGATGGATATGCAGATGCCGGTTCTTGACGGGTACACCGCCACAAGACGCCTTCGCGAAGCAGGTTTCACGACGCCAATCGTCGCGCTGACCGGAAACGCGATGCGGGGCGATCGCGAGAAATGTGAGGAAGCCGGTTGTGATGACTTCATGACCAAACCGATCAATATCGATCAATTGCTGCAACTCGTATCGAACCACTTGGGGCCAGCACCGGAAACGGAGTCAGCCGAAATTGATCTGCCTTGCATACTCCTACCCAGTGAGGTGGGCGTTCAAGAAGCGGATGACGTGGAGGGTATGCCGGGCGCGATCGTGCCAACGTTGCCGATGGATGACCAAGACTTCCGCGCCATCACGAGCGATTTCCTCAACCGATTGCCCAATCGACTTGATGCCATCGAACACGCAATTGAGGAGGCCAATTTTGAATCGGTTCATGGCGACGCACACTGGCTCAAGGGAGCTGGGGGAACCGTCGGACTGGGCTGTTTCACTTCCCCCGCCAAGGAGCTCGAACAAGCCGCTAAGGACAATCAAGCCGAGGTCGCGCTGCGAGCCCTCAAGGAAATTCGCGAAATACAATCACGTGTCGTGATTCCCGCTATGAGGGCAAGCACACCTGATCAGGGTACTGACTCGCAAGTCGCCCATGCGGCGGCTGCGACGCATGCCGAGGCCGAGATTTCGGTTGCTGGCGCCATCAAGTGCAGTCTGCCACTAGATGACCCTGACTTTTTCGAAATCGTGCAAGGATTTGTGGTCCGAATGGACGCTCGTCTGATCCAGATGCGCGAGGAACTTTCCGACGGTCGGCTCCACGAGCTCGCACAGAGTGCGCACTGGCTCAAGGGAGCCGGTGGGACGGTTGGGTATTCTGACTTGACGCAACCGTCACGTAATTTGCTTGCCGCTGCGGGGGCAGGAAACGTTTCAGAGTGCGATCGTTGGATTAACAAAATCGTAGACATTCGTAAGCGTATGGTTGTTCCCGAGTCGGTCCAGTGATCAGCCGTTGATCCCAAAATAGTGGTGGATCCGAAATAACTGGTTCATTGATGCTATCTCGCACAACCGCACTCTTGCGGCAGTACTTTGCTCACCGGTTCTGTCGCCGTTCTGTCGGCGCACCAACCGCGACGTACGATTCAGATGTGAACTTCTTTCTACGTTTCCACTCGATAGCACTATGAGCGACACGCTTTCCGACTCCGATCTGACGACTGCGATGCACACCGCGCCGACCGCTGGGTTTCCCGTCGTTGCGACTTCGGGGGCTAAGACCACATCGGCTAATTGCAATGCGGCCAAGTCGCGTGCGCTGCCCGGAAAAATCATGGTCGTTGACGACGAGATCGCCAACGTTCTGATCGTTAAGAAATATTTGGAACGCGCCGGATACCGCGATTTCGAAACGACAACCGACTCCACCGCTGCGCTGCGGATTCTCAATGCGACGCGTCCAGACGTTCTGTTGCTCGACGTCAACATGCCGAGCGTCGACGGGATCGAAATCCTGAAGAGAGTTCGTGAAGAGCCACAATTCCGTTACTTGCCGGTTTTGATACTCACAGCCAATACCGACGAACAAATCAAACTGACATGTCTGGAGCTCGGTGCAACGGACTTTTTGCTCAAGCCCGTTGATCCGATGGATCTGACTCCTCGGGTGCGGAACTCGCTGCAGGCGAAGTCGTTTCAGGATCGATTGCAAAATCACGCGACTGAACTTGAACTCAAAGTCGAACAGCGTACGCGGGAACTGGAAGCTTCACGGCGTGAAGTCGTTTACTGTCTCGCCCGAGCTGCCGAACTTCGCGACAACGATACTGGCAATCACGTCATTCGCGTGGGCCGTTTCGCGGGAATCATCGCCAAATCAATGGGTTTGCCCGATTGGTTCGTTCGCGATATCGAAATGGCGGCACAGCTGCACGATGTTGGTAAGATCGCAATTCCAGATGCGATCTTGCTCAAGCCGGGCAAGCTCGAACCGGAGGAGTTTGACATTATCCAGAACCACGTGAAGTTTGGTCACCAGATCATTCAGCCTCACGCGGGACAAGATGCCAGACTGATGCGGCGGCACGTTGAGTTTGGTAGCGACATGTTACGCAACGGCAGCGCGTTGATGCGGCTTGCCGCGAGTATCGCGCAAACTCACCATGAGCGTTTCGACGGTACCGGCTACCCACTGGGATTAGCCGGTGAAGATATCCCGCTCGAAGGTCGTATCACGGCCGTCGCAGACGTGTTCGACGCACTTTCGGCCGAACGCCCGTACAAGAAAGCGTTGCCTCGCGAGAAGTGTTTTTCGATCCTGGAAGAAGGTCGCGGAAACCACTTTGACCCAGATGTTCTCGACGCGTTCTTTGCGTCCACTAAAGAGATCGTCCGCGTGCAACTCGACTTCATGGATCACGTGGATGCACCCAAGCCGCCTCAAGCGGAAACGCAGAGCTAAGCAGGTCTGCAGGAATCATCAGGCGAAACGTGCCGCGAACTGTAGGCCGGACCGAGGCTTTGCGAGTTCCGGCATTCACTTGCTCAGTCGTGCCGGAACTGCGCCGCTTAGGCTCCT
>NZ_JAMQBK010000054.1 GCF_023701485.1 Aporhodopirellula aestuarii | reverse complement strand
GAGATTCTCGGTAACGGACGTTTCCGGATGACGGCAACGGCCACGAACGGTCAGGTCACTTTCAACGTGCCTGCGGCAGCGGTCACCGACGATGCTGGTAACGCGAGTTTGGAAGCCACACAATTGGCTTTGAACGTCGATACCGTTGGCATGACACCGACGCTGTCCTCGACCGTGGCGACACTGTCCAATGTGGCGAGTTTCGTCGTGGCGATTGATTTTGCCGAAGCCGTCACTGGATTCACGCTGGCCGATTTGACGGTGCTCAACGGCGTGGCCTCGGACTTGGTGACCGTGAATGCCTCAACGGGCAAGTACAACGCGACGATTACGCCGACGGCTGACGGCAACGTGACGGTCCTGTTACCGGCTAACGCGGTGACCGATGCGGCGGGCAACGGGAACTCCGCGGCCGTTTCGCTGGTACGGACGATTGACCGCACGGCACCGGCGGCGACATTGACCACGAATCAACCGTCGCCGACGAATTTAACAACGTTCGAGATCATCGCGGAGTTTGGCGAGACGGTCACGACGCTGGCGAAGTCTGGGCTGACGATCACCGGTGGCACGGCCAGCGATCCGGTGCTACTCAGCCCCGGTCGTTACGCCTTCACGATCACCGCCACTGGCAGCGATGTGCAGATGCAGTTGCAATCGGCAGCGGTGAAGGACATGGCGGGCAACGATAGCTTGGCCTCGAACACCCTGAATATCGCGGTCGATACCACGGCCCTGGTACCGGTGTTGTCATCAACCAGCGCCCCGACGCTGAACACGAACACGATCCCTGTGAGCGTGAATTTCGGTAAGGCACTGACCCAATTCGGCTTGAATGAGGTGACCGTGCTCGGTGGAACGGCATCGAACTTGACCACGATCGATGCCGCTTCGGGCAGGTACGCGTTTACGGTCACGGGATCCAGTGACGGTCAGGTCTCGGTCCTAATCGCCGGTGGTGTGGTGCAAGACGCCGCGGGTAACCGCAACGCGGCCTCGGGCACACTCGTGCGTACGATCGACCGCGTGGCACCGCGTCCAACGATCACGGCGAACACGTCAGCACTCTCGAATAAGAACGTCTTCGACGTCTCGGTGAACTTCGGTGAAACGGTCAGCGGGTTTACCCTCAGTGACGTCGTTGCCGTGGGCGCGACACTCACGAATCTGCAACCACTCGGCGATGGCTTGTACCGGATGACCGCCACGGCGGGAGAAGGCAATGTGTCGCTGAACATTCCTGCGAGTGCCGCCACCGATGATGCCAATAACGCGAGCCTCGCCGCGACCCCACTGACATTGACGGTGGATTCGGTCGGGGTGACTCCGACACTCTCGTCCACTGTGGCAGGCTTGTCCAATTCAGCGAGCTTCGTCGTGGCGATCGATTTCGCCGAAGCAGTCACGGGCTTCGCTCTGGCCGATCTGACGGTGCTTAACGGCACGGCATCGAACTTGATCACGAACGATGCTGCAACGGGCAAGTACACCGTTACGATTGCTCCCATCGTTGATGGCAGTGTGACTGTGTTGTTACCCGCCAACGCGGTCACGGATGCCGCAGGGAACGGCAACTTGGCAGCAACACCGTTGGTGCGATCGATCGACCGCACCGTTCCGACGGTGGTTTTGACGACCGATCAACCGTCGACGACGAACAAGACGAGTTTCGATGTGATCGCGGAGTTCGGTGAGCCTATTACGGGGCTGGCGAAGTCTGACTTAACGATTACGGGGGCAGTCGCAAGCGATCCGATACTAGTCAGCCCGGGACGCTACAGGTTCACGATCACTGCAGTCCCAGGTGACTTCAGCCTCAGTATCGCGGCTGGCGAGGTGACGGATTTAGCTGGCAACGCAAACACGGCATCCAACACACTGTCGCTGATCGTCGACACCACGGCGATCGTGCCCGTGGTCGTGACCACGGCACCATCGGTCGTGACGAGCGACTCGTTCGATATCAGCATCAGGTTTGGTACTACGGTCACGAGTTTCGATGCGGCCGATATCATCGTGGCTGGCGGCATTGTGGAGGAACTGAAAGAAGTTGTTGCCGAAACGGGTGAATACACCGCAACCATCACGCCGATTGTCGACGGAGCTGTGACGCTATCCATTCCGAGCGGTGCAGCGGTCGATCTTGCTGGTAACGTGAGTGCAACATCCAATGTGATCACTCGTCGGTTTGATCGCAGTGCGCCCTCGGCAATGCTCTCTTTCTTAACGCTCGTTCCGGGGCAAAAATCCCGCGAAGTCGAAATTGTTTTTAGTGAACCGGTAGTAGATTTTAACCCCAGCGATTTGGTCGTTAGTGGCGGCAACGTCGATTCGCTCGTGCGAAACCTCAACGATACGGTCTATAGGGTCTCGGTCACTCCCGCCAGCGATGGTGAACTCTCCGTCGAATTACCCGCTGGTCGGGTCCAAGATGCTGCTGGTTTGGGAAACACGGCGGCAGTTCCGATCACAACTTTGGTCGATATTTCGCAGCCAGTGCCGACGATAACAGGTGCACCGTCGACCACCCCTGGTCAATTCAATATTACCATTGAGTTTTCGGAAGCGATCACGGGATTGACGGCGAACGACTTGCAAATTGGCAATGCGATCTTGTCAGGCCTCACCGGCAACGCCAATCGATACACCGCAACCTTGACCGCGATCAACGAAGGTGACATCACTGTTTCGTTACCCGAAGAGCGAGTCATCGATGCTGCGGGAAATCGGAACGTCGATAGCAACGTACTCACGCTAGTCCATCGCGTTGTCGACTCGATCGTGCTGGAAAGCAATGGTGAGACGATTGACATGACGACGTACGATGAAACCGTGCTGGCGACAGTCACGACAATTGATATTCGTGGTAATGGAATCAACTCGCTCGTAGTCGACGCAAATAAAATTACGCGACTGACGCCAAATCAAACTCTGATCGTCATCTCTGATCGTGGTGACGAGATCACGTTCGATTCTGGTTGGAAATTTGACTCCGTCCAGATTGTCAATGGATTGTTACAGCGGGTGTTCCGCAACGGCACGGCCAAGGTCCGCGTGGTAGGGCCAACGGATTGGACGAACCCAATCCTCAGTCCCGACGTCAGCGGAGACGGTGATGTTTCCGCAGTCGACGCATTGAGGATCATTAATGCATTGAATCAAAAGTTAGTCTCCAACGATGCGGGTGTTTTGGTGGACGCGACCACCGTCGATCCTGGGCTGTATGCGTTCTATGATGTCAATGGCGACTCAATCCTGAGCGCCCTGGACGCCCTCGTGGTGATCAATGAACTGAATCGTCTCGATTCTGAAGCGGCACGTGAACCCGCCGGAGAATTGACGCCCTCCGTCTCTGATAATCTGGCGACGGCTAAATGGTCTGCGGGCGATCTCGCAGCAAACAAAGGAGACTTGGCCGAGAGAATACCAACCGTCGAATTCATCAGCACAAAACTTGCTCACACAGTCGAAGTTGACGGTGACTCCATCACGACAGAACCGAAACCGCTCTCCGCGGATGCGTCCACAGTTCCTCAGGACCAAGACTCATCCGATACACTGGAGTCAATCGATCATGTATTGGGAACGATTCAAGCGTGGCAGGACATCGATCGCTAGCGCCGCCGGAACGAATTTCTCTGGCGTGAAATCCGATCGTGACAGCAACCCAGATCAAGCTTGCCCTGCGGACGAGCGTCGAAGTTGCACCAAGGGTTGGGCCAAATACGCATTGCAGTTAACCCGCAGCATGACGATCAAGGGTGTTGCCGATCTTCTCGGCGTCACCTGGGACGCGATCAAGGAAATCAAGAAAGATGACTTGCGTCGACGTTTCGCCAATCCCTCTCTGAAAGACTTTCGGAAAATCGCGATCGACGAAATTCGTATTGGTAAAGGTCACCGCTGGTGACGCTGGTGATGAACTTGGACAACGGTGCGATAATCTTCGTTGGCGAAGGCAAATCGGCCGAGTCGCTGGCACCTTTCTGGAAGCGACCGGGGCGTCGGCGGCATCGAATCGAAGCGGTTGCTATGGACATGTCCTCGGCCTACATCTCGGCGGTCAAGAACAATCTTCCTTGCGCCGAAATCGTCGGCGATCGTTTTCATATGGTGGAATTGATGAACAAGAAATCGACCACCCTGCGCCGAAAACTCTAACATGACGCGACCAGCGAATAGAAATCGGTGCTCAAGCGTAGTCGCTGGTTATTGCTGAAAAATCCTGAGAACCTGTGTGAGGATCGCGACGAGAAGGCACACTTAGCCGCCGCGTCAGAACTCCTTGAACCGCTGGCCAAAGGAGACTATCTCAAAGAAGAGTTGCGATCGTTTTGGGGGAACACGTTCCGCTGGCCGACCCAGTTATTCTTGCGTTCCTGGTGCAAGCGAGCAATTGCGACGGGGCTGGCCCCGCTAAAACACAATGGCTAGCACGTTGACACGACTTGAGGAGGGAATACTAAACTATGTTGAACATCAAATTTCATCCGGTCCGATGGAAGGAACCAACAACAAAATCAAAACGGTCCAACGGCAATCCTACCGCGTCCACGATCGCGAGTACTTTGAACTCACGCTCTACTCGCTGCATCAAACAAAGTACGCTTCAGTCAGATAAGCCGGCTTTTCCGACCCTGCGGAGAGTCGCGAGGCAGACGCGGCTACTCGCTGTCACTTGCATCCGGTTCGTCCGCCGTGGTCCGTTGTCTAATTCGAAAAACGTACGAACAGGATCCATCACCCTGGGTCACGTTGGTTCCGGAAGCCAGATAAAGGTGGGTGGGACGACCATCTTGAACAAGCAATTGTGGGCGTTCAAACTTTTGGCCGCGGTAGTTCGTTGCCTTCGCTAGTGTTGGCTTTGGAAAGTACCGTGTCATTCGATCGAATCCCAGAATGGGCTTCTCGAAAAGAATTCCGTCGTCGGATCCCCAAAGAAGACCTGCTCCGGCTTCGTTGTCGGTCGTCAGAAGGTAGATCTTTCCATCCTCTACAAAGGCATATCCATCCTCGATCGTTCGCGTATTGCTCGTCAAATAATCTTTGTAGTGTTCATAGGGCCCTTCCAGTTTGTCGGAAATCGCGACCCCCATCCGCCGCAATCCATTTCCCATGGCCTTGTAGTAGAGAAAGTACCGTCCGTCGGGGTGATGCAACAGAGCGGGGTTGTTGACCCCAACATTGCTTTGGAAGCTCCAGATGCCCGGGTCGTCGGGTGGAGAAAGGATCAAGCCATCGTTGCCCACTTTCTTCCAGGGGCCCTCGATCTTGTCGGCAATGAGCATGCCGATACGCTGCGAGGCGGGAAACTTCTTTCCGGTGTTGGCGATGTAAAGGAGGACGTATTGGTTCCCTACCTTGTGAACGGTTGGATTGTGGGGAGCCTGTTTGTCCCACGTATCAATCCCGGTTCCCTTCAACACCGTCTCGCTGAATTGAAACGGCCCTTCCGGTTTATCGGCGACATAACGTGCGATCTCGCAGGTACTCATCCAACCTGCAAAACCGGAGGATACCGGCCAACGTGCCACAAAGAGGTGAGTCTTGCCGCTGGGTCCAATGACAGGAGACGAGCCCCAGACATGATAGCCTGGCTCATCCACCGCAATCCCGACATACTCAAACCGGTTGGCCCAAGTGCTGTCGGAAGCCGTCTCATTGCCCTGCGCCGCTAGTGGCGCAAGCATCACCAGCACCGCAAAAATAACATGTCTGTACATCTAGTTTCTTTTTCGTAATTCGGGCGACTGATGCGAATCAGCGGGCGGCGGGAATTAACATCGATCTCAGGAAAAACCGCATCACCGCCGGTTAATGCATCACTATCTCATGGTTTTGCGATCATTGTAGCGGGAACCCGGTTTCGATGATGGCGCGACGGAGTTCTTTCAGCGGGAGTTCAGAATTGAGTTTGGCGAGTTGAGCCGACGTGATCGGAACATGCTCGAAAACGCTTTCAACGACGGATAAGTCAACGTTCACTTCGTAGTTCTCTTCCAACCAATCACCAAAGTCCTTTGGCGATAGAATCAGATTCGACAGTAGGTCGTTTGAGCCATCGTCGTAGCCGTCGTTTGGATACTCGACATCATCAGTCGACCATCGGTCATCTGAGGCGAGACGCCAGACGACGAATGTAGTGGAATCGACGTCAAAGGCCGGCTCTTCGAGTGATCCTCGTAACTCCTCGGGCACACTCGAAAAGAGTCCTGGCCATGGCTGCGGCGGTTGAGTTCGGTACGGCGACATTGCCGACTCATGGGCGAAGCCGAGGATGCAGCAGCCGCGCGGAGTGAAATGCACAAAGAGCTCGTCGCCCGATCCGGTCTTCACCGCGGCCATCTGTTCGTGCTGATCCCATCGCGGGTGATACTCGAAACGCGGCGTTCCATACTCGATCGCAAAAACGCTTTCGAGAGCCGCCATTTCTTGCATGCGTCTGTTCAGCGCATCGATCAGTGGCAAATCAGTGAGGTCACGTGTTGATATCATCGCAATAACTGTCAAGCAGAATGGTACGAATCACGTGGCGGCCGCGATCGGCTTGCCACTTCAAGGGGCTCAATTCGGAGGCTCACGCGTTTTGGCTGGGTCGCCGCATCCAGATTGTATCATGGCGGGCGATACGGATTCCCATAATCGCGTGCGGGATTCGGACCTTGGTGCTTAAGCTCGTTGCGGTTTGCTCGATGGCGATGCACCCGCATACTGCCGTGAACTCAACCGACCGCGAGGCCCACCGGGAGTTCGAAACTTGCGAACGTAGGCGACGGCGGAGCGGGGATTAGTGGTGCGGGGCCGAACCAGAAAGGCGTGACAACTTCCGCACCGATGTAGATACGACCTATCCATTCGGGGATGAGTTGGCCGTGAATGCGATTGGCTTCGTCGGACCTGCTCTTGAACCGATGAACAACCCGCCCGATTGCCCACAGCGTGACGCCACCGGTCGACACGGTCCGTGACTCGTTAATTGATTGAGGATCAAACAATGCGTGGTCCGCCCCGAAAACGCGATTTGCCCCGATGGACGTCGTCTCCGGACAAGCGTCCAGAGCGATCGCATCTCGTCGTTATCGCGACTAAGAATCGATACGAAACTTAGGCAGGCTTCCGTTACACGTCTTAACGCGTTTGTTGTTGCCATGGAGGTGGCATCTCGGTCCAGCGGGGCTGTTGCGCAGGAGCCTGTTGGTTTGCCCCTGGCGCCGGATAGCTTGGATTGTAGCCACCCGGTGCTGGTTGCGACCCGTACGGTTGGCCGCCGTATCCGTTTTGGTTGTTGTACTGGTTAGGCGCGGGGTAACCTGCGTAGCCAGCGTCTTGAATCGGTGCGGCTTGCGGCGGCCAATTGCCTTGCTCTGCCGGGTATCCCGATTGCTGTTGTTGCTCGCGGGCGAGTCGCTCTTGCTCGCGTTGGTCGAGCAGGTCGCGGCCCTTGTCGATCGCTTGCCGTGTGTCGTTGCGGATTTCGGTCTTATTGATCTCGATCCGCGTCTTGTCACCGTCGCGTTCGATCGTAAACCAACCGGCCATAAATGCGCCGCCGATTGCCAATCCGATTAAAAGCAGAGTCCGCATGGCCCATCCTTGAGTGCGCGATCAATGAAAATGTTCCGACGTACCCAAAAAAGAGCACGCTCCGATCTGAACCGATCATAGAAAATCCACCAAATAGCGAAAGATCAATTCTCTCGCTTCTATCGGCATAACCGGACCTGGTCAATCAGCCAAATCTGACGCTCATTCTGCAGGCACGGCACACGGCGGAGGGGTAACCCGCGAGGCTCAGAAAGCGCGTGGCGATAGCAATTTTTGGTCCCGGGGGACGTTGATTGTATGACCGAAGGATTTCAAATGTAGCGGAATGGTGCGAGCCGTTCGGTGACTCGGGACCGGACGGCTTGCGCCGTTCCGCTAAAAAAAGGCACTAAAACAATCAACGTCCCGAGAGACCGAGCTACCTCAAAAGAGTCGGTCGGGGGCGTGGCACTTGGATACGATGAGAATCAGTCCTGGAAACAAATCACCGTCGCAAACAGCGTCATTTCAAAACGGACGCTTTGGGTTTCGGCTTGAGCGGAACGCGAAACCTCTTGCTCACACATAGGAAGGAGGCTTTGTGGCCAATTCTAGACCTGTAGGTCGACGCGTCCGGGGGTGACCACTTGGCTCCGATTGGGCGATGAGGTGGGTGTGTTAGATTCCTTGGAGGCCGGTCGGTTTCGCGACGAAGCATTGACATCGGACCATCCGCCGCGTCGCCGGCCACCGGTGAGATCGTTTCCACCAGCGAACTGTTGCCCGGCGTGTCCACCGGGATTGTCGCTGGATTGCCGCCCTTCGGTGTCCTGGTTCATGGCGTCCGCGGTCGTTTCGGTTTCGATATCGATCCGCTGTAGCTTGATTCCTTGATTTTCCAGCGCGGCCCTGAGGTCGGGCAACTGCTCTCGAAGCATCTGCGTCGCGGCATCGGACTGCGTCACCATGCGTCCGCTGAGTTCGCCGTTTTTTACGTTGAGTTGCAACTGCACCGAGCCGAGGTGGTCGGGTGCGAGCTTCATCCGAATCTGTCCACCGCCGTTGCCGAGGTGTTGGAACCCACGGCTGACGCGTTGCACCAATTTGGCGCGTTGAACGGCAGCGTTCGTGTCCACACCTGGGCTGCCCTTAGCAGCTACTGCGGATTTGGAATCACGGCCTTCGCGACCGGCTTGGTCGACACCGAAGGCGGAGTCGACGCCGCCTTCACCGGAAATGGTACTTCCCAGTGCGGCAGGCCCGGTCGCCGCTTTCCCGGTAACGCCGGGGGACGCCGCTTGAGTGGCCGCGCGAGTTGCCGCCATGGCCGCAACACCGGCTTCGGATGTTGCTCCCATGACGGTCGACATCATGCTGGAGACTTTGATTTCACCCGAGCGTCCGGGCAAACCTGAGTGCGTCCCGTCGGCCTGACGATCACGCTGTTGATGTCCGCCGCTTGGATCTTGCTGCGAGTTTGTGGACTCGCCGTTGGATTGTGAATCCTGTTGTGTCGCGGCTTGATCAGAGCGGTCTGAATAGCGACGACGTTCCACCCTCGGCTCCGATGATTCCTCACCATCGGAGGCAGATTGTTGGTCGTCATAGTGGTTGGACTCATCGCCGTCTTGCGTTTGATCGGCCTTTACGACCTTGGGACCAACCTCTTCGACGTCAGCGACTTGGACGTCGGTTTGGGCCGTTTCCGCGTTAGCGTCACCGTCTTGCTTGATGCCGTTCTGCTGCGTCGTAGCGACGCCATACTGCAAATCGATCGCGGAATCGTTTTCGATTGTTTCCGATTCAGCGATGACCACGGGAGCGTCCGTATCGCTGTCGTCGTGCTGATTGTCTTGGCTCAACCGTTCGGTGAGCGATTCCGATTCGCCGTTATCTTCATCGGCAACATCCGAATCAGCGTTTTCGTTTTGAGCGACCGTCGCCACTTCGACTTCTTCGGAGCCGTCATGGGACTCAGCGGTGATGATCGTGTCATTTACAGCAACCGCAGTGTGGTCCGTCTCACCGCGAGCGGTATCGTCGGCTTCGCTGTCATCCGTTTCGCTGCGTGTATCGGACTCCACGTCATCCGATGCAATCGGTTCGACAGGCTCCGAAACGGGCGTCGGTTGGGTTTCCGCGGCAGCGATGGATGCAAAGACTTCGGCGAACGGATCGGAGAGGCCGAGTGCGGTCCCGCCGTCATCGCCGGATGCGGCTGCAATTCGCCGACGCAGATTGACGAGGCCGGTGTCGGTCCGTGAGGCCGCTAACGAGTCGGACGTCCGCGTGGCCGATTGGCTCACGCTCCAATTTTGGTTCGATGTCATCACCGGCCCCCCAGCCGTGATCGGATGTCCTGATCGGTTTGCCTCGGACGACGGTGTTGGAATCGTGAAACTGCGAAACCGAGAGACTATTTCCCCTGGGCTTCGTCGATCACCGTAGTCGTGGGCATCCCATCACCGATGCGGCGCAGGATCTCGTGAAGTTTGTCCTGTTCTTCGACAGATGCGAACTCCGCTAAGATATCTTTTCGTTTATCGATTGGCATAGCTTGAATGATATTAACGACATCATCAATTCTTTTATCGTCAAACATTCTCAACAGTAGCTCTTTTGACTGTTCCGCTTCGAGGGCTTGTAACGTCCGTTGGACTTCGCGGAGCCCTTCTTCTTGAGCACCTTTGCGGATTTCCTCAAGTCGACGGTCAAAAGATTCACGGCGTTCGTCGAATCGTTCGCGTTCGGACCGGAGGCTGGCCAACATCACCGATAATTCGTCTTTGAACTCACGCTGACTCCTCAATCGCATGTCGATATCGAGACTTTGACGCTGGCGGGCTTCGAGAATTTCATCGAAATCAGGCTGCTCGCGGTCTTCGCCTTCACGCATGATTTCGCGAAGTTGTTTGCCGGTGATATCGATTCCGTTGACCAGTGCCAATACTTTGGTCGCCGAGGAAGCGTCGAGGGTGCCCTGGACTACAAAATATCCAAATAGGATCAATTGGGTCAGAACCGTGGCGACGCAGAACATGGCGAACATTCGGATTAAGAATTTCATCGCTTACCGACCTCCTTGTCGTTTGATTGCCTGACGTTTGGCGATTGTCAGTCTCGCCGAGGTCAGATCATCGGCTTCGGCCTGCTCGGCTTGCAACTGCAATTGCCGATGCTCGAGCATTTGAGTTTCACGGAGTCTTTCGAGCTGTTTCACTTCCGCTTCGGCTTCGACGAGGAGTCCGCGGCGACGATTGAGTTCGACTTCGAGTTTCGCGCGTGTGTCGCGGAGCGCCGCTTGGTCGGCCGAAAGCTGCAAGTCATACCGTCCTTCAGAAAGGATCCGGTCGACCATGACTTGGGTGGTTCCGCCACCGTTGGACTTCGCAAATCGTTCGGCGGCTTCGGCGCGAACTGCATCGCGTTGGCCTTGCAACATCTCGATCTGTTCGTCGACACGGCGGATCGCTTCGGTCGCCTTGCCCACCTCGCCTCCGACTTCGTCGCGTCGACGGCGGCGAAGCGATAACAAAGATTCGAATCGGAATTGGAAAGGGGGCATGTGTTATTTATCCCGCCGCCTGGGGTGTGGGTGCCGCTGAGTTCGTTGCCGCGGCGGGGTGTGCTGCAGCAGCGTGTGTTGGTGCGGCCGGAGTCGTTTGCGCCGCGGCGATCGTCTTGAGCATTTGATGCGCGTTTTCCATCGGCGTTTGTTCGTCGCTGTGTTGTTGCAACAGCACGTTGATCGGATCCCGCATTGCAATGGCGGCGTCGATCCGTGGATCGCTGCCTTGACGGTACGCGCCGATCGAAATCAGGTCTTCGCTGCTGTCGTACTTGACCATGTGTTCACGGATTTTGAGAACCGCTTGTGAAATCTCTAGGCTGACCAAGTGATTCTGCAGACGGCTGACGCTTTGTGGGATGTCAATCGGTGGGAAATGTCCGCGGTGGGCGAGTTTTCGATTAAGCACGATGTGTCCGTCGAGTAGACCACGGACAGCGTCGGCAATCGGTTCGTTGTTGTCGTCACCTTCGACGAGCACGGTGTAGAAGGCGGTGATGGAGCCTTTCTCAGTTCGCCCCGCCCGTTCGACCAATTGTGGCAACAGGTTGAAAACGCTCGGCGGATAACCGCGGGTTGTCGGTGGTTCACCAGCGGCGAGTCCGAGTTCCCGTTGAGCCATCGCGAATCGTGTAACGCTGTCGACCAGCAACAGCACGTTGTGTCCTTCGTCGCGGAATTGTTCGGCAATGCTGGTGGCGGTATACGCCGCCGACAATCGCTGCGCGGCTGGTTTGTCGCTGGTCGCGACGACGACGACGCTCTTCTTCAAGCCTTCTTCCCCGAGGGTGCGTTGAATGAACTCGCCGACTTCACGGCCCCGCTCGCCGACCATCGCGATCACGACACGGTCGGCGTTGGTCCCCCGGGTGATCATCCCGAGCAGCGTACTTTTGCCGACGCCGGAACCGGCAAAGATGCCGAGTCGTTGTCCGATCCCACAGGTCAGCATCGCATCAATCGCCCGCACGCCGGTTTGCAGCGGCTGGTCGATTGGCGGCCGGGCGAGCGAATCGGGAGATGAATGAGACACATCGACGCGCACCAGATCATCGCTGAGCGGTCGGCCGTCAATCGGTCGGCCGAAAGCGTCGACAATTCGGCCACACAATGATTGCCCGACTCGCAGGGTCAGCGAATGCGAAATTAGCCTCACGCGATCGCCCGCGGCCAAACGGGTGATCGGTTCCATAGGTGCCAGGATTGGCCGTGTGTCATCGAATCCGATCACGCGGGCGAGCGTCGCCGGTGCGCCGGGCGGCTGCAATTCACAGAGCGAGCCCAGCGGTGCGGTCATGCCCTGCACGGTAACGGCATCGCCGGTCACGGAGGCAACACGGCCGCGGACTTGGAACAGGACCGATTTATCGAGCGATTCGGCGGTGGCGTGGGGATCGGGTAGACGCGGCAGATCGAGGGCGGGGATATCGCTCACAAGAGTTCCTCACGCAAGCGACTGAGTTGTGCGTCGAGGCCTGCGGAGATCTCGCCACCATCCTGACGCACGACCACGTCGCCGACCTTCAAAGTTTCGTCAGGGACAACCACGGATTGTTCGGGAAGATCGGGATGAGCGAGCAGTTCGTCAAGAGCTCGGCCGAGTTGGGCGAGCGTGTCGGGATGCACGGCGAGAGTCAGACGGCTAGCCGACCGGGTGCTGTGCAACGCCTCGCGGGCCCAGCGGACGAGCAGGTGTTCGGCCGGTTCGTCGCTCGCTTGGCCCGAGGCATCGGACACAGCGAGTCCGGATTCGGTCGGAACGTATCCTTCCTCGGAATTCGGCAAATGGAGCTGAGACCGCGTCAGTCGCTCGGCAGCGGCGATCGCAGTGACGGTGAGGACTTCAGCATACTGACGCATCCAATCGTCATACTGTTGCTTCATCTGCAGAACCGCTTTGCGAAGCGATTCGACTTGGTTTTTCGCCTTCGCTTCGGCTTCGCGGTTGATCCGCTGTTCGATATCTGAGATGGCCGCTTTGGTGCCTTCGGTGTGCCCTTGTTCGCGGGCAGTTGCCCGTAACTGCTCGGCCTGCTTGCGGGCTGCTGCGAGCATCTCGTCAACTTGTTGTTGACAACGTTTGATCTGTTCGCGGCCTTCAGCGGCGAGGTCCGAGAGATTGAACTCGGCCAAACCGGTTTTGCCTTTCGCGTTGTTACCAAGAGTTGCATTGGAGATCCTCCCGGATACTCCTCGCTCCGTCTTCGGTGACCCTGCGTCGGCGACCGGGCCGGCTTTGGGTGCGGTCGCCTGGGCAGGAGCGACCGTTTTGATAATGCGTCCTGTTCTTGACGTTGTCACCGGTGTGACACCTGGCTCCGCCGATGGTGGTGATTGCGCGGAGTGCTCAGCGGCGGGCGTCGTTGGAGCCGACGTGGCGCCGGGTTTGACAATGGTAGCCATGGAGCGGTTGATAAGGAAAGGACTGGCAGAGAATGTAGATCACGTTGGGATGTCGGTTCGGTTCACGCCACGGAAACAGGCGACGCAAGCAAATGTCCACGTTGAGTGAATAGGCATGTCAAACGCTTGGCGTTTTACATCGCGACGGCAACGCGTGGTTGGGAATTCACGGGTACAGACGCGGCGGCGCTAGGTGCACTGATTTGCCCACCGACACGCGTGGCCGCGACGATGGCTTCTTTGGCTCGGTCGATGTCGCGAATTTCCAGGGAGCCGACGGACATCAGTCGTTGTCGGACTTGGTTGGCCTGGGCTCGCGGCAAGCAACTGATCGCCGCATCGGCAGTTTTATTTGGCAACCCACATAGGGCGAGGATCGCGGTCCGGGTGTCGACCCGACCGAGTGCTTCGCATAACTTGCGTGGCGGAAGACGCACGAGTTCTTGATGAACGTCATCCGTCGACAGCCCCAAATTCACATTCGATTTTTGCTGGGGTGCGTGCCCCGGCTCCGGTGCAGGTGACTGGCGACTGTCGTCGCGAGTGATCCGTCGCAATCGATCGGCGGCCGACTCTTCGGCGGTCGTCGTTGACGCAGCCGGGCTCACGGTCGTATTCGCTGGGCCGGAATTGTGTGCGGTTTGTGAGGTCGCTGGCATCTCAGCCAGAATCGCTTGCAATCGAGGAGACACGGCAGCGGCCGCCGTCGGCACGTGCTTGGCCGCAGTGGCAGGATCAGCGGGTTGGCCGCCACCATACGCATCAATCAGACTTTGCAGCGGGTTGGGATTGCGGGCGGCCATCAATCGGTCCACGCGGGTGCGGAAACTACTTGCGATGTCCGACAGCATGTCTTCGGGGAGCGTGTGCAGACGACCAATCCGGGTCAACAGATCTTGGCGTTGAGCACCGCCGAGTCGGGGCAACAACGCGGCTGCTCGGGCGGGTGCGATCTGTGCGAGCACGACGGCTTTGGTTTGTGGGTGTTCGTCGTTGAGCAGGCTCAACAAATCGTCATCGCTGACTTGGCCAAGAAATTCGAGCGAGGGGGAAAGCTGCTGGTCAGGTTGCGCCACCGCGCCGGGTGGTTGCAAATTGCTTCTGTTCGGCTGAGTCTTCGAGCGATACTGGCTGGTTGAATGATTTCCCGCCGAAGCAAGGTGGGCTGAATGGGAAAGGGTGATTTCGTCGGTATAGTTTTCAGTCGCTGTCGAAGTGTCTTGTTCGCGAGCGGCCCCTCGGCGGAGCGAACCGGTAAAGGATTCGAGGGCACGTCGTCGCTCCATCGGATCGACATCGACGAGGCTCGCCATTTCGCGTCGAACCCGCGAACGGGCTTCGGGGGCGAGCTCGGCGAGCAGTTTTCTCGCGACCGATTCTGGTAAATCCCGCAGCACGATCGCGATTCTCCTCAACGACGCGGCGCGTCGAGATTCGTTTTCGGCGGTGGATACGTTCGAATTCACGACGGTCGGACCGGCAAAGGAGGCGAGCGGGCGAAGCGGAACGACGTTTTTCCGATTCTTTTCTAACTTCTACTAAAGTCCTGGCCACGGCGCGAAGGCTGAATTAATGGTTCGTTTTTTGGAGCAACGGCGTCGTGTAAGGCTGAATCAGAGTTGCGAGCACGTCGAAGGGATTGCTACATAGGACTTCGTATCTGACCCAAGAGATCGTTTGACAGGAGTTCCGATCCATGACCACCGTGATTTACTCCGCCGACAGCGCATCGCCCGCCCCGCTTTCACTCGCCCAAATTGTCGAGATGACGGGCGGGGAATTGCTCCCATTGACCGGCAGCGGGTCGAATGCCAGCACCGTTTCGCTGAAGGGTGCGGCGCCCCCTGCTGAAGCGAAACAAGGTGAAGCCACGATGGTGGATCAGGTGCAACACGCCAAAGCGATCCGCAATTGTCGCGCCGACGTTTTGATCACGCCGCAACCGTTGACTGCCGAAGCGATCGAAAACGAGGGTCCCGCGTGGCAGATCGTCGTGGACAATCCGCATCAGGCATTCGCTGAGATCATTCTGTATTTCCGCCCGCCGGTCGGCCAGGACGTTCCGGGCACAGGGGTCGACTCGACCGCGATCATTCATCCTTCCGCACAAGTTAGCGCCGCTGCGTCGATCGGTGCCGGAGTGGTGATCGGACCGGGCACCAAAGTTCACGCCGGTGTCAGCATCGCCGCCGGGTGCACGATCGGCGCCGAGTGCGTGCTGTATCCCAACGTGACACTGTATTCGTATTGTCGCATCGGCGATCGTGTCGTGATCCATGCCGGATCGACTCTCGGCGCACACGGTTTCGGTTATCGCAACGTCGCCGGCAAACACGTACCGACCAGCCAACTCGGATACGTACAAATCGATAACGACGTCGAACTTGGCGCCTCAGTCACGATCGATCGTGGCACATACGGTGCAACGCGAATCGGCGAAGGCACTAAGATCGACAACCAAGTCATGATCGGACATAACTGTCGCATCGGAAAACACAATCTGTTGTGCAGCCAGGTAGGCATCGCGGGAAGTTGCACGACGGGCGATTATGTCGTACTCGCCGGACAAGTCGGACTTCGCGATCACATTCATTTGGGCGATCACGTGACGATCGGCGCCCAGGCGGGCGTGATGGACAATCTGACCAAAGGCGTTTACTTCGGTTCGCCAGCGACACCGCAACCGGATCAACTTCGGATGCTCGCCGTTCAGCGTAAACTTCCTGACTTGCGTCGCGAGTTGAAGGAACTGCAAAGCCAAGTCCGCAAGATGATGAAGCAGAACGAAGGCAACGCCAACGAATCTTCATCGAAAGCCGCATAGCTCGACGGCCTCATGGAAAACGCTCCTCACCGCATCGCATCTTCGACGATCGATGACGATGTTTTGAACCAAGACGTCGTCAGTCACGATGTCGACGTGTCGTTGAAACCGGGTGAACCGGTCGGACTGATTGCGGGATGGGGCCGGTTTCCGATCTCGGTTGCCAATCGCATCCGTGAAAACGGAAACCCCGTCGTCTGTGTCGCGATCAGCGGACACGCGGGTCCCGAAATCGAAGCCGTCTGCGATCACGTGCTGTGGTCTGGCGTCGGCCGATTCGGACGCCACTTGCGATTTTTCAAAAAGAAACGGGTTACGAAAGTGACCATGGCGGGCAAGTTGTTTAAGTCTGATTTGCTGTACGGCGGATCCCTGTGGCTGCGTCACTTCCCCGACCTCACCTGTCTGCGGACGTTTGGTCCGCTCTTGATGGGCCGAGGCCGCGACGCTCGCGATGATCGATTGCTATCGGCGGTCATCAACACTTATCATCGCAATTCAATCGAAGTCTGTTCGGCTACACGTCTGGCACCGGAGTTACTCGTGAAGGAAGGCTTGTTAACGCGGAAATCATTGTCGACCGCGGCGATGCGTGACGCTGAGTTCGGATGGTCGATCGCCAAAACGATGGGTGGACTGGATATCGGGCAAGCCGTTGCGATCAAAGACGCGACCGTGATCGCCGTCGAAGCGATCGAAGGCACCGATGCATGCATCCGACGCAGCGGTGAACTCTGCCGACGAGGCGGTTGGACGTTGGTGAAGGTCAGCAAGCCAAATCAAGACATGCGTTTCGACGTACCGACGATCGGCACTCAGACGATTCAAAATGTTGCCAACGCTGGCGGTGTCGCGATCGCCATCGAAGCCGACCGCACGATCCTGCTCGACCAAGAAGAAACGATCGCATTGGCAGATCGATTGGGCGTCGCGATCATCGCGTTCAATGGAGCAAAATCGGCGAGCGTCGCGGCGTAGGCTTACGACCGCTCGACACGTGGCGGCACCGGATGCGATTGAAAAAATAGAGTAAGATTCCTGTCACGCTCGCGTCGACAGGAGCGTTGGGATCGAAACACCCTTTGTTTCATTCAGTCAACACGGATTCGCAGCCATTTCTGTCACCGCCGCTAAGTCCTACCGCACCTCGCCCCCGGCGAAACTCAATCTTTTTCTTGAAATCCTCGGTCGACGCGAAGATGGATTTCATGAGCTCGATACCGTCATGGTTGCGATTGATTGGCGGGACGAGCTGCATCTCCAACCGACGACCACGCCCGGGATCGAACTGGCAGTGGATTGGTTGCCAGACCGCGATACGGTCGCCGAGCAACTTGGTGTCGCTCCCGACGACGCGTTGTTGGACGTTCCAACCGACGAGCGGAACCTCGTCTATCGGGCTCTTCAGTTGATCGGAGAAGCCACGGGTTTTGAGGGCGGATGGAAGGCCGAATTGGGCAAACGCATCCCCAGCGGCGCGGGAATGGGCGGTGCCAGCAGCGACGCGGCGGCGACACTACGACTCGCCAAATCGGCCCTCGCCGATTGCCGCCCCAATCTCGCCGGCGTGTTGACGGATGAGAAAATGGCGGAAATCGCCGCGTGTCTCGGCAGCGACGTGCCGTTCTTTTTGGGAAACACTGACGATTCTTCGACCAGCGACGATGCGTCACGTCACGCGGACAAACGCACAGGTGTCCTCGCCCGAGCCCTCGGCCGCGGCGAAAAACTGACGTATTACGATTTGCCCCGCGATCACCTGTTCCTCGTTGTTTTTCCGGCCACTGCGTTATCCACGGCGGCGGTTTACTCGCGTGCCAAGGTCTCTGACAGCCCCAAAAGTGGCCTCGATGCGATTAACGCATTTATTCGGCCCAGTCCCAACGGAAACGCCGGGATTCTCTATAATGCCCTCGCCGAGCCCGCTAGCGGGCTATCACCCCGCGTCGCAGAGGCGCTAGAATACTTGAGGGAGTCCAAAGCAAACTGGAAACCAGAATCGCCGTTTGAATTGGAATGTCAAATGACCGGCAGCGGTTCGGCGTGCTTCGCGTGGTTGACTTCTGATGGCTCATTGCCGGAGACTGTATCAAGCGCGGCGACGATAGCGGCAACGTTGAGAACAACCGACGTAGCGAAAGCAAGAGAATTGATCGCGAGTATTCGCGAGCAGTTGCCGGGGGGCGCGTTAATCCAACTCGTCGCGACCTGCCCGGCAGCACCCGAGATCCATATCGCATAGGGGATGGTGGTGGAAATTACCGAGATCCGCATCAAATTGATGGAAGGTTCGGAAGACCGTTTGAGAGCTTTCTGCTCGATCACGATTGACCAAAGCTTTGTTGTTCGTGATCTAAAGATTATCGACGGCACCCACGGTCCCTTCGTCGCCATGCCCTCCCGGAAGCTGACCGGTCATTGCAATCGGTGCGGTAGCAAAAACCACCTCAGGGCATCGTTTTGCAACCAATGCGGTGCAAAGCTGGTGGGCAGCGGTACGATCGACTCGCCGCAAAAACTCTACGCCGATGTCGCCCATCCGATTAACAGCGAATGCCGCGAGATGATCCAAAACGCGGTCATCGAAGAATTCAACGCCGAACTGCAACGATCTGCTCAACCAAACTACCGAAGTCGCTACGACGATGACTTCGATGCAGGCGATTATGACGAAGCCGACTACTTAGATACGCAACCTTCCGCCTCAACAAGTAACGCCAACGTGCAACGCACCTCCAAAGACACGACCGTTGTGGCGAGAGCCAACAGAACGTCCGCTGTCCAATCGACGATCCCTCCCCAAGATGAATCCGAACCCTCGATCAATGATTCGTTCGGTGCCGGTTTGTTTGATACCGAACCGGAAGAGGCAACCGACGAGACTGAAGTCTCCGAAACCGATGTTCCTGAGAACGTGGTTGCCGCAGACGAAACTCCCGCCGAAGGAGTGACGTCATCGGACGAACCGATGAGTGCACGCGCTGACGAACCGCAAACTTTACAGACGCCTCACTTTGCGTCCGATTCCAAAGCCGACCGACAAGAATCCGGGCAAGCCTCGAATGAGCGAACCGATAACGCCGAGAGCGACCCGAAAATGATGCGTGCCGAAGTCGGCGTCCGCAACACGATCCCGCGTCCCCATTTTAGTGATCGCCAGGGCGGCCCAAGTCGTCAAACGATTGCCAGCGGTCCATCGAGCGGAGACACCGGATCGGCTGAACCGATCAGCGAACCGGATGGTCCCGACGAACCTCTGAACCCAGGCTTTGGTGCCGGTATCCTCGATGACTGATCGCCCCGTCGGTTCGTCGTCGACTCCATTTCGATCCGAGGCGCCGGGTCGTTCGCCGCGGGGTGACTCGGCGTCTGGCAGTGCACCTCCCCACAACGCGATGCCATCCCATGCCGCGGTCGCTAAATCGTCCGGCGGCGGTTCGACATCTTACCGCCCGACTACTCAACCGATGCAAATCGGTATCGGCGTGATGCTGATTTTGGTGATCGTCTGCGCTGTGATCTCTGCCGGATTAGTTTACGCGGCAAGGATTCCCGAAATTCAGGAAGAGCTGTCCGTGCTGTTTGGCACCCCAGTCACCGCTGATCGCAGCCGCCGTGGGCCACAGATTCTATTCATCTTGTTCACCGTAACGGCCCCATTGCAATTAGCCATGGCGTTGTCATTGACGACGTCATTGTGGAGTAAATTTTCGAACCGGTGAGCGCCAAGAAGAAGCAAAAATCGAAATCCGGTTCCAAACGTCCACCGAAGCGAAGTTCAAGACGTTCGGGGAAGCCAGAGCCGGTCAGCCGCGAGGGGGTTGAGCAATCACTGCATAGTCAGCGGAATGGAGAAATCCGTCTGCCTGATGAGGAACTCACGATTCTCTGTGATGCGATTGTTGCCCGTCACGAAAACGTGCTGCGACTTCGCCGCGACGCGATTGACTCGGTCGGCGAGAGGCTCGGCGACGAAACACCGCCGGATCCGGTTCCGTGGTACCCGCTCGCGATACATCCGCCGGAGAACATCGCGCGACCATCGCGTTCAATCGACTACGCAAGCGGCGAGTATTACTTGCAGGACGCCGGCTCTTTGCTCGCACTTGCCGCCGCGGAAGCCGACACAGATCAACTGCGGGGGAAACTCATTTGCGATCTCTGCGCCGCTCCCGGCGGGAAAGCCAGTGCGTTGCTCGAAGCGATCGACGAACCGTATCGTCCCGGCCCGGACATTCCTCCGCGAGGCTTCCTGCTGGCCAACGAACCGATCCGAAGCCGCGTGGCGCCGCTCGCCTACAATCTTGCCCGCACAGGTTCAGACCAATACGCGGTCACGAGCGAAAATCCTGAAGCCCTCGCGGACAAGTTTCCTGAGCTGTTTGATTTCGTACTCGTCGACGCTCCCTGCAGCGGTCAGGCGATGATGGCACGTGGGAAGCAGTCGCCGTCGGCGGTGCAAGCCAGCCACATTGCGCTGAATGCGGACCGTCAGAATCGAATCCTCACCGCAGCGGAACGATTGCTTCGTCCCGGCGGAACGATCGTTTACAGCACGTGTACCTTCGCGATCGACGAGAACGAGGGGCAAGTCCGATTCATGATCGAACAACTCGGCCTGAACGCGTCTCCGATGCAACGTTTGGAACCCTTTTTGACCGAGTTGTCGGATTGCCCCGCCCCCGACGCCCTCCGGTGCAGCTACCGGCTGTGGCCTCATCGAAATCCGTGTGCGGGCAGTTTCGCCGCGCGGCTTAGCAAGCCCGTTTCTACAAGCAATGATCCGATCGATGGTGATGTTTCCGACCACGATGATCCCGAAAACGACCGCGATCGCATTGACGCGTCATGGCGACGGAGCACGACGTCGCGATCACGTGACGACGCGATGGTGCCACGTGATGCCGTTGAGCAATTGCCGTTTTTGATCCGCGTTGACGATGAACGCTATCGTTTCGTCCTGCGTGATTGGATCATCGAAGGGAATCCGCCCGACGCGCCCGATTGGGTTAGCGAACCATGTGTATTCGGTCCCGAAGTCGCCCACCGTACCGGCACGACATGGAAACCGTCGCACGCGGCGGCGCTGCGGCGAACGTCGGCGATTGCGGACGTCGAATGCATTGAAGTCGATGATGAAACTGCGCTGAAATATCTTGCAGGTGAAACGATCCCAGCGACGGAGCAAACCGGATGGCTGGTCGTCCGTCACCGCGGTCGCCCGTTGGGTTGGATCAAGAGCGATGGGCGGATCGGGAAGAATCATTTGGCTCGTTTTGCCCGCCTCGACTGACTCACGCGAAGGCGCGACATGCTAAACTGTGTCCAATCGTTCACGTACTGATGAGCAACGATGGGGTGACGAGAACGCATGAATACCGACAATCTCGAAACGGTTGCCGACTTGATCGCGCGGCTGGGCACGCCGCCGTCTGATATCGCCGAAGGTTGGCTCGCCGACGCCCGGTCCCAGATCGATTCGTTCTCCGCAACATCGTTCGACGAATCCGACCGCGTCTGGGAACGATTCCACGTCAACGAGCACGGGCGTTTGTTGCTGCTAAGTGATCCGGAAGACATTGAGGCCGAAACGCCGGACGTTGCGTTCGTTCCCGACTTTGATACGTCGAGCGATGCGAAAGCAAACGTTGACGAACAAACCGCCGCGTCGAACTCTGGCAAGCGGTTCGCCATGCGCGCGATCGCGGTCGGAGGGATTTTGGCGATCGGTGTTGCCGCCTACATGATGCGTGGTGATGATTCCACGTTGTCAGATTCGAACACGATCGCGATGCCATCTACGGCGTCGCAGTCACCACGCGACCGATCCTCGGATGCTAATACGGACGATGGATCGCTCATCCTTTCTACCCAAACACTCCAATCCGATGGCTCGGCCGACACACTCGAAACAGTGATGGAGTCGCACGAAATGTCCAGCTCAGACGTGCTATCGGGCGAACGATCAATCGACACATCGCTCCTTGGCGTTTCACTCGATTCATTCTTGCCGTCGACCACACTCGACTCCTCGGTCGAATCGGCGCCATCAATTGAAACGGACCGTCCCAACACATCCGAACCGACCGCTGCGACAGAGGAAGGAGAAAGTCATCCGGTTGCATCGATCGACATCGAAGCCCGAGACGGTGATGACGACGAGATGCTCGAGGACGCCGAGGAACAAGCAACTGAAACGATCCCTTCGAGTGAACCACAAACAATCGCCATCGCGATTCCTCAACCGCCCGCAACGCCTGAATCAGAACTGCCACCACCAACGCTGTTGCTGGCACGAGACTCCGCCCCACAAGACATCGAACTCGAGTTCCCCGATGACGTGCCACTGCGTTTGCGGCGCGTCGAGAACACCGACCGATGGGTTGTCACCGAGGACCAATCGGAAACACCGCTGGCGATGATTACAAGCGGATTGGACGACGAAGCGGGCCTCTCTTTTCGATGGCTCGCCGAAGCGGCGACGTCGCGTCGTTGCGAAGCACTAGCGAACGGACGATTGCGCACCGACGACGGTGCGACCGTTCATCTACGTTCACATCTCGACGCCGATCCGATATTGCTGAACCTTCGCAAACGCGACGAAAAATTGAAATGGAATCTCGGCGGCCCGATCGTCGCCGGCGCAACGAGACTGACTGTTTCGATCCACGTTCCCGATGATGTGTCGATTCAGTGGATCGAACCTTTCGACGAAACGTCTCCTCGCAACACGCGTGGGATCGCGGTGTTGACATTAAAGGACTCGCCTGATGCAAGCGCATTGGCGGTACGAATCGATGTTCGCACGACGGCTTCGCTCACGATACGTGTCCGTTTCGGCGGTCGACTCGGACCGGCGATGCCGTGGCAGTGGACGGATGCCAAAACGATCCGATCCACGCTCGATGCGGTGACGGGTCAGTTGCAACTCGCCGACGAGCAATTACTGATGCTCGACACTGCGATCTCGCGGGCCACCAAACTTCGAGCGAGACGACAAGAACTCACGTGGGAGATGCAACGTGACCAAATCGAAGAAGCGGTGCGTGGCGGCACCGCGATGGCGAAGCGACTGGCAGAGCTCGACCAGCTCGTGGCGTTACTTGACGCCGATGGCCGCATCACGTCGGAGCTCAATGTTCATTGGCCCGACGGAGCGGTTCAGACGTTGCTGAGTCTTCGTTAAGACTTTGCCTTCGCTTTCGTTTGTCCAGGCCAGAATCGTTTCCAACGGCTTTCGTTTGCTGCCCCGGCATCGGATTCTTGCGGGTCGGGTTGAGCCTGACCGCCGTGGTCGCCACCGATGCGGGTCGCCATGTCGCGGAACGCCTGCGTCAATGCCGCTTTCGGTGCCTGCGTGATCAAAGGCACGCCGTTGTTACGCACTTCGACCATCGTTCGGTAGTCGTTTGGCAACAACGCAAAGATATCGCGACCGAGCGTTTCTTTGGCTTTCTTCAAACTGATTTGCCCGGCGTCGAGTCCAGCACGGTTAACGATGATATCAACCTTGTCTTGCAAACCTTCGGTCTCATCGAAACTCATCATCAGACGAACGACATTTCGCAGACAGGGCAGGTCGAGTTGCGTGATCAGCATCACCCGAGAGGCGGCTTGAATGGCAACCATATCAAGTTCGTTGTAGGTCTTCGAAAGGTCAATGATCAGGTGCGTGAACGACGCCTTGAGCAACCCGATGACCTTGCGCAAGCTCTCGGCGTCGATGCCGGCGACGTCGTGCAATTCGACTGGACGCGGGAGAAGGTACAAGCCCGACGAGTGTTTCGTGAGCGAACGCTTAAGCAATTGGATGTCGAGTCGGCTGATATTTTGCACAACATCTGCGAGCGTATAATCTGGAATCGCGTCGAGAAACACATCCGCATCACCGAGCGCAATATCGAGGTCAACCAGGGCAACACTGTTTCGAGGCTCCTCAGCAAGAACACAACCTAAATTTACCGCCGTGCTGGTCGAACCGACACCGCCGGTTGCTCCGGCAATGGCGAGGACTTCACACGCACGATTACGAGAATCACCGCCACCGAATTTTGCCATGCTGATTCGATCGAGTGCTTCGGAAAGCTCTTGATCATTCAGCGGCAGAGTCAAGAACTCTCGCGCACCGGCTCGGATGGCTTTCAAGATCTGAGGACCATCACTGCTCTCACTTGCAGCGAGCAACGCCGTTCCCGGGCATTCAGCCGTGATCCGGGTAATCAGGTTGATTGCGGAAACGGGATTGCTGTCGAGTGACACGACGCCAACGTCCGGCGTCGTCTGCTCGACGATATCCGGAAAAAACTCGTAGCGTGAACAATCCGCTTCGAGCCAAATGGAATCCATGCCCAAGAGCATCGCCTTGAGCTGTTCGCGAGAAGAGTCATTGGGATCGACCAGGGCCAATCGAAGGACATTGCTCATCGTAGATCATCATGCACTAAGGAAAGGGGCTTGGATCTCGGCGTGGGGGCCGAGCCCTGAGACACCACACCATGATTGGTGTGGGGTCTTGAGGTTGTGGACACGCTGTCGAAACAGAGTGCCCGTCGTTTTGCGGCGAGCCGAGGCAACGCCGCGTGGTGGAACAGGGTGATCGTTATCGGTAAACGGGTGTGGAAACTGAAACGCCTTGTCCAACCGACTTGGGTTCCGACGAAGGAGTGACCGCACCGGCTGGCAACAGTGCTCCGCTCTCGAACCTGGATGCCCCCGTTGGTTGCGTGTAGGATGCCGGGACGCTGCCTCGAGGTGCCGCGGCGATCGTTGCCGCAGGCTCGATCAGGCTGGGCCCTTGATATCCGCCCATTTCCGAGCGAACTTGTTGTGGCATTTGGTGGGTTGGCGTTGATTGGGTCAGGCGAGGGGCGGGCTTGTCCTGCTTGGTAGCCGGACCACCGCCGTTATTGTTCATCGAGAAACCATCCTGAATGATGACGCCACCTTGTTGGTAAGCGGCCTCACTCGGAGGGCATCCCCCACCTTCCTGGAAGCATTGGTCGCTCTTCAGGTTAGGCACTTCGATGTGTCCGTTGATATAGAATTCATAGTCGTCAGGAATGTCGGAATTGAGCCCCGGTCCACCTGGTGGTACCTCATGCGGTGCCATCGCAGCGACGAGTTCGGGGGTGACCATGATCAGCAATTCGATTTCGTTATGTTTGTTTTGGGTGTTGCGGAACAACGCACCGAGCAACGGGATATGGCCGAGGTAAGGCGTCCGTTTGACAACGCTCTCGACGCGAGACTGCAACAAACCTGCAATCGCGAACGTTTCACCGGCTTGCATTTCGACAGCCGTTTCGACATATCGGGTGGTGAACGCGGCAACGTTGGTGCTGCCGATCGTCACGGCATTCGTCGGATCGGGCTCACTGACTTCCGGTCGAACTTCCAGCCGGATGCGGCCTGGTCCGATCACGAATGGCAGGAAGTCAATGCTCGTACCGTAATCTTCGTACTCAACCTGCAGCTGACCATTGTTACCTGGAACCACGTTTGGCACGCGACCACCGACGATGAATCGAGCAGGCCGGCCATGCGTGGCGACCACGGTCGGTTCCGCGAGCAACTTGACCAGTTTTTGTTCGTCGAGAGCTTCGACGAACGCTTCGAAGTCGCCGTTGACGTTCAATCGCAAGTTGGTTGCACTGCCGAAGGGTGTAAATCCGAGTATTCCCGAGTCGCCTTCAACAAGTCCCGCCGGAACATTCAGCAGTTCACCAGGACCGTTGAGCAACGTGAAATTCCCCGGAGCGAGCGACCAGTCGATACCGAGCTGACGCAGCTTCGTGCGGCTGACTTCCATAATCCGTGTGTGTAACAAGACTTGCTGCACACCGACCACTTCGATGTTATTAATCACGACTTTGTAGAACTGCTCGATTATCGAGATCGCCCGTTCCACATCGTCAACGCTGGTTACAAATCCCGACACGATCGCGCTTTCGTTGATCGGCATGACGCGAAGCGATGCGAGCGGCAACTGCGAATTAAGAATTCCCTCGACCTCCCGAGCGTCTGCAACGATCGTCACATCGATCGTGTAGAGTTTGTCCTCGGTGTCCCAAAGATTGACCTGGGTGGTGCCGGGATTCTTAGCAAAAATCTGGATCTGATTTTCGCTGACCGGCGTGGCCCCCAAGACTTCTTCGTTGTGAACTTGGAATCGCGGAATGCGATCGCCCAAGGACAAAATCCGGCTGGTCTTGACGATCAGTTCCATCCGCTCGACTGTATTGGCGATCTTGTGATCACCCGATACAGAGGCGAGCGTCGACTGGGCGCATGCGGGCCGCAGCGCTGGCATGGCCATGGATCCGTAGGCAACCATCGCGGTGAACGCGACGAGAGAACGGAGAGATAATATCGAGTAACACGCTCGCATCGTTGGCATCCTTGCCGGTCGGGTCGAGTAAAAAGGCCCCTCTATTATTTGGCTTACACCACGATAGAGGTACTGATTAATTCATCGGCAGTAACGCTGCTGCCTGATGATGCGACTTGTTTGGAAAGTGACTTCTATGAGGATTATCTCGCGAGGCGGACTTTCCAGGTTCCTAATTAGCGACAACACGTCGTTCCCAGTTATGGGCGGTTACGATCGTCTTGGTTGCTAGGTGGTTGGTAAAACGGGCTTTCGGCCCCGTTGAGATAGCTGTAATCGCTCGGGGCGGCTGGGCGATCAGCCCCCTGTCGCGTTGGATTGCTGTCTAACTCTTCATCTTTTTCTTTAATCCCGTCGGGGCCGGATTCGTTCAAGATCACTGGGACTTGCTTCCCTTCTTCGATCCAGTATTCGGTGAGTACTCCGCCGGACATCTTGAGCATTTTAAAGCCCTTTTTCTTTTCCTTTACCGGTGCCGAGACAGGCGTCCTGGCAGCAGGCTTGGGTGCGGGACGTTTGCCTTCCTCGAGTCGAGCCGCCTGAGCCGCTTGGTAGTCGGACAACCATGTGAGAAACTCTTGTCCTGCTCCGCTGCCTTCTCCGTTGGCGGTATCTGTAATGTCAGTCGGGTTACCAAGCGTCAAGCGAATCTTGCCCAGTTCGCTGGCGTAGGTCCACGCCGGTGTGTCTTTCTTGTTAATCAACAGAGAAATCGATCGGGCCGGTTTGGCTTCTTTCTCTTCGTCGTTGTTTTCCCGTTCGGTACGCCCGTCGACTGCGAACACTCGGACACCCGTCAACACGGTCTTGGCCATGGTTTCGGGAATCAGTTCGCTTTTGGTGAAGTAAGCGACGACGTCAACGCGGTCACCAGGGCGAACAAGGGTCGCGACGCTGCTTTCGGGATCAGCTCGCATCGACACCACGCTGAATCCGAGCGGAATCGTTTGCGAGGAACCGTTGGAGTCGTCCATCAACTTGACGGGCATGATCGGTTCGCCTTCGTAGAAACGTTGGCGAGCATACTTGCCTTCGAGATCGGCGAGTTTGCCGCTGGCACCTTTGGGCACGCGGTCGGCAGGCCATTGCTCCAAGCGGATTTTGTCGGCCGTGATTTGTTCGGCGATATCGATGGTTTTCGCGGTAACGAAAATCTCGACGGAGGCAACGCTCGATTCGCCAGTCGACTGAGCTTGCATCCATTGGCTCAGCCCGATCGCGGCGATCGTGCCGCAAACACACGCTATCAGCAAAGGAACGGTTTTATTTCTCATGACAGGCTAACTATGGGTGTCGAGGTGGTCAGGGGCGAAGGCATCCACGTAGGCGACCGTCGACGGGTGACTCCCCCCTACAATCGGAGAATCGTTGCGTTCGACTCAAACCTACTCCGGGCATCTGAAACAGACGCCCTATCTTTACTAGATTGACTTTAGGCCATCATGCCGGATGCGGCGAAATACATGATGGTTCCGATTGCCATGGGGATCCCGTATGGCAACAGGTACATGGTCGGCTTCCGCTCACGAGCAATCGCAGCGAGTTTTTCTGGGTCGCGAACCGTTTTCCACTCGTTGAGAATGGTCAGGGCTTGAGCGTAGTGTTTGACCCAATCGCCGCTCTTCCAGATCATGAACGCGGCCATCACGCCGCCGACGATGGCGGTTGCGGCGAACGCTTTGAGGGTGACCATGAGACCGCACCAGGCACCGATGCCCGCGAGCAGTTTCACGTCGCCGGCGCCCATTCCGCCGACATTTCGCAGCGGCAACAGCATCATCATGCCGCCGAATGTCGCCAACAGGCTCCAACCCAAACCGGGCATTCCGCCTTCGATGGTGCAGTGAACCCAGCCGGCGATGATGAAAGGAAAGGTCAACCAGTTCGGAACCTTCAAGATCATCCCGTCGATCACGGCAGCGACGATCAAGACGATCGTGACGAACCAGATGGCCCAATTTTCCGTGATGGCTTGCAGTAAAGTGGACATGTCTAAAATCCCCGTGTGAGTCCGCCGGCGCGGGCTCGGCGTGTATAGCGTGTATGGTGAATTGTGTTTATCGAGGGCCGATCACGAAACTAATCATCGCGAAAATAAGCGTGAATCCGCAGCAGGCCAGTTGCCAGGCATACGCGGCGGTGTCGGCGGGAAGCAGCGGGTAGTTCATGAGGTTACTCAGGTTCGGAAGAAGGTTTTCTCAAGACGCAGGCGACCGAGGAAAGCGATCGGGAGGCCAACCATCGGTTGAACTTCCGTACGCTTCCTCGGAGCGAGCGTCGCGATGAGTCATTGGCAAAAGGCTGCCCCCGCGAAACACGAGAAGGGCGCGTTCGCGGGGGGCCTCGTTAGCTGCCAAGAATGACTAGGCGAGGATGTCGGCAGTTTCTTGGAACTTAGCCGATGCGTTGTCGCCGACGCTTTGAACGGCGATCAAGCAAGTCACGATGATCAGAGCCAACATAACGGCGTACTCAACCGCGGTCGGTCCGTCTTCTTCTTTCAGGAATGCAACAACGTTTTCTGCGAACTTCTTCATGTCTATCTCCAGACGATTCGTGGGCAGTGCCTTCAAAAGGCGAACGACCCGGCGACGATAAATGAGACGACCCACAGTGAGCCGACTCGATCGTAAAGCAGCCATATCAAGTACGAATTAATCGTCTGACAAGCCTCGGTTCAACGTCTGATGGACTCTCGCCGCAACGTTCCATTTCGAAACGTTTCGGATCCAATCCATCAACCGTCTGTGCCAGGCAACTCGGCTATCCTGAAGCCAAGCCCGACCGCGAACAAATGTCGCCGTCAAGCCGACTCACGGACCCGTGGTTTTGCGCCCCGCCCTCTCGAACGGTTTGCCTTTGTCAGGGAACTTCGGCTGACCAAAACTCACTCCCGAGATCGGCAACACACCAATCAAGAGTTCGTTTCAGCAGCAAGACCCACCCAAGGGTCTCGCTCTCTCACTACAGAAAACTACGCCAGGAAATCCCTGAGTCAAAAAAGATGAATGAGTCCAACCTCAATGGTTAGTGAAAAGCCCCAGATGTAAGGGTCGTCCGGGTTAGGAGAGAGCTATCGACGCTTCTCACCCTCGCGAGCGGCCTGCCATTCATTTTGAACCCGTGTTCAACATCCACTCTTTAACCCACTTTTTTCCCGTTGCGCGTCCCGACAAACAACACGTTAAGATGCTCGGTTCCAACAACCTTCACGGAGACAAACGCCCCCATGGCAAAATGCGACCAAGGCTATCTATGCGAAGTATGCGGCGAAGAGGTCACGTCGATCGTTGAAAGCGACCTCTATCTGCGATACGTGCTCGGTCAACTCGATGCAGAAAAACTACACGTGTCCCCTGAACGCCACCTCGCGTGCAACCCCGTGCTCGCGCAGTACATCGACGATGATCGATTCGAGCCGGTAACGGTCGATGGAGAATTCGACAAACGGCTGCTCGATCCGGAATACGTCGCCAGGCACACGCTGCGGGTCAGCCGAGCGTATCGGCGGCTTCGAGAAATCGCCGCATCGGAATCACCGATCAGCCTGCTCGAATACCCACTCAAAAATTGAACGGGGAAATAATGGATATCCCACGAATGGTTGCCACTCCGGTGGCCATGACAATCGCGTCCTCACCTCATTACTGCGACGCTTCGTCCTCTTCTTTCTTGTACTGATCCAAGCGACGGTACAAGGTGCGGGCTCCGATGCCGAGCATATCGGCGGCCTGCTCACGGTTATTGCCGGTGAGTTTGAGCGTCTCTTCGATCGCCCACTTCTCGATCATCGCGAGCGGTTTGCCGATCAACGCCGATGGACCTTCGATCAAACCGACCGGCGCTTCTGAATCGCCTTCGACCGGCTCGACATCATCCATCAACTCAGGCGGCAGATCGTCTTCGCCGAGCACCCCGTCGGTATCGAGCACGACCATCGTCTCAACAAAATTCCGCAACTGCCGGATGTTGCCGGGCCAATCGTACGCGTAGAACTTTTTCGTCACCGAGGGGGCGAAGTGCGCGGTCGCTTTGCCGTGACGACGTAGAAACATCTTGCGAAAGTGATCCATCAATGCGATCACGTCATCGCGACGCTCACGCAGCGGGGGCAACTCGATCGTGACGACCTTTAAACGAAAATACAAATCGTTTCGGAACGTCCCCGCTTCGATCATCTCTTCGAGTGGACGGTTGGTTGCCGAAATCAATCGCACGTTGACTTTGATCGACTTGTTACCACCAACCCGGGTGATCTGGTTTTCTTCGAGCACACGCAGCAGTTTGATCTGCGTGCTCATCGGCATGTCACCGACTTCATCGAGGAATAACGAACCACCGTTGGCGTACTCGAACGCTCCCTCACGATCGGCGACCGCGTCGGTAAACGAACCTTTTACGTGTCCGAACAGTTCACTTTCGACCAAGTTTTCGGACACCGCGCGAGTGTTCAACGCGACGATCCGTTTGTTACGTCGCGGGCTGTTTTGATGGATGGCTTGAGCGACCATCTCCTTGCCTGTCCCGCTCTCACCGGTAATCAACACGGTCGCGTCAGTGGCGGCGATTCGGCGCAACCGGTCGATGACCGTTTGCATCTTCTTGCTCGTATAAACGATGCCTTCAAAACCGAATCGCTCATCGAGCCGCTGCATCAACTCGGTGTTTTGGCGACGCAGCGCGACTTTCTCGGCGGCCTTTTCGGCGATCGCCCGGAGTCCCGACGGCGTGATCGGTTTTTCGAGAAAACTGAACGCGCCCTTCTGCATCGCTTCCACCGCGATCGGCACGGTGGCGTGTCCGGTCACCATCACGACTTCACATTCGGGCAGCCGTTGGCGCGCGAGCTTGAGCACTTTCATGCCATCGATATCGTTCATGACCATGTCGGTGATGACGATATCGAACGTTTCTCGTTGGATCAGATCGGCCGCCTGTGGCCCACTGATGGCGACTTCACAACGATAGCCCACCTTCTCGAGGCTTTCGGTCATCGCACGGGCATGTGCGGATTCGTTGTCGACGACGAGCACGCGGAAATCACTGTGGACCAGCGCGGGCGGTTCATCGGTGTCCGGATTCATCAAACTTCCAAAACGTCTTGCGTGAAGAGGTCGAGCCAGGGAATGTGGCAAACTTAACGTAAGGCGTCAAAGGTGAACAGACAGCCCGCTACTTGAGCTCTTCCTTGATCTTGTCCCCAAACGTGCGATTGAACTTCCGCACCTTATCGGCCACGACCCGCTGGCAATAACCTGCGTTGGGATTGCGCCGGAAATAATCTTGGTGATACTCTTCGGCCGGATAAAACTTACCCGCCCGTTCGAGTTTGGTCACAATCGGGTTGCGAAATTCGCCGTGCTCGTCGAGTTCCTTGATGTAATCCGCGGCGATCTTTTTCTGCTCCTCGTCGAGATAAAAGACGCTGCTGCGATACTGTGTTCCCGTATCCACGCCTTGACGGTTGAGCGTGGTCGGGTCATGGGTCTTGAAAAAGACCTTCAAAATTTCCTGATACGACGTTTTCGACGGGTCATAAAAAACTTGTACCGCTTCGGCGTGTCCGGTCTTGCCCGTGCACACTTGTTGGTACGTCGGGTTCGCGTTCCTGCCACCGATGTACCCTGAAACGACGTCGGTGACCCCTTCCATCCGCTCGAAAACAGCCTCGGTACACCAGAAACAACCGCCCGCGAGGATCGCGAGTGACTCCTTCGCCTCGCCGGACTCCGATCCGCCTGCGGCTTCGCGATCCGCACCGCGGACCAAACCGGTCACCACAAAGATCGACGTCAACGCAAAAAGAATGGCAAACGAGATGCCCGCCTGGGCAACCAGAGAACGACGATCTACCGCCACCGCGAGCGATCTCGATTTGGCATTGAGAGCGGATGCGGGACGAGAATACCGTAGAGAACGAGACATCATTTAACTCCGATGAGGCGGGAGAGTTATCGAGGAGATTTCGTCGATCGACGAAATCCTGCGGTCAGGCAATTGGCCGATCAGCAAATCGGCCCGTCAGGAACACGGCGGGTTGCAACCCCAGCCGACGCCCACGCGCACATGAGCTATCGTACGCCCCAGGCGTCCGGTTGGGTCGTTCCACCCCGAGCGAAATCCGTCATTTCCAATTAATTCGAGCTTCGACAACAACACGATATCATCATGGGAAGCGACTATTTCGACCTGCACCACACCGTCACCGACGATGAAGTGGACGCGCAGGCCCACGTTCACAATCTGCGATACCTGCAATGGACACTGTGGGCGGCCCGCGATCACAACGCCGCAGCGGGCTGGAACGCGGGAGCCGCCCTAACCAATGGACTGGGCTGGGTCGTACGCGACCATGAGATCACCTACCGTGCCGCGGCTTTCGGCGGCGACGAAATCGTCGTCCGGACGTGGGTCAGCGAAGCACGACGGTACGCCTGCACCCGCCGGTTTATGATCTGCCGCCCGGCCGACCAATCCGTTCTGTGTCGCGGCAGCACACGTTGGGTCTACGTCGACTTGCGAGCACACAAGGCCCTCGAAATTCCCCAAGCAGCCGTCGCCGCTCTCACGATCCGCCCCACCCCGCCACCGCATCCTTGGTAGCCACCACAAACCCACGCACCCACATGTCCCCCCTTGTTATCTACCTCCGCGTGATCGGCGGCGCCGCGATCCTGGCATTCGCCGCCGCGGTGATGCCGAGTAGCTGGATGATCGCCATCGCAGCTCACTTGGGGATCGAACCGTTCCCCGATTCGCCGCTAACGTTTTATCTGGCCCGCAATCTGTCGCTTCTTTATGGATACGTCGGCGCTTTCCTGTTATTAGTCGCGGCCGACCTCGCGCGGTACCGTCCGCTCGTGTGGTGGGCAGCGGTGGGAACGATTTCATTCGGCGTGCTGCAATGGATCGCTGACGCGATGGCCGGAATGCCGTCGTGGTGGACGTACGGCGAGAGCGGATCGACCTTTTTCGGCGGCGTTTTGCTGTGGTGGCTCGATGCCCGGACTTCAAAAAACGCCGCCACTTGAGTATTTTCCCCCGCTCAGTTTAGTAACTCACGTCAAACACCTTTTGACTCCCAAAACCGTCCCCCGAAAAAAGATCCATGCAACGTTCCCTGATCCTGCTCAAACCTGACTGTGTCCAACGCCGCCTGATTGGCGAAGTGCTGTCCCGCTTCGAAGCCAAAGGTTTGCAAATCGTCGGCCTCAAAATGCTCCAGGTCACCCCCGAACTGTCGCGTCAACACTACGCCGAGCACGTCGAAAAACCGTTCTACCAATCACTCGAAGATTTCATCACCTCGGCCCCCGTCGTGGCGATTGCACTCGAAGGTCTCGACGCGATCTCGGTCGTGCGTGAAATGCTCGGCGCGACCAACGGGCTCAAAGCGGCACCGGGAACGCTCCGCGGCGATTACAGTAGCAGCCGCCAAATGAACCTCGTCCACGCTAGCGATTCGGAAGAATCCGCCAAACGCGAACTCGCGCTGTACTTCAAACCGGAAGAGTTCTGCAGTTACTCGCTCACGCTGACCCCGTTCATGCGGACCGACGACGAGTAAGAAAACTCGCCGAGCGAAGTTCGTCGAGCCTTCAACAAAGGCTCATTGACCTCAGGTCCGACGCAACCTCGGACGCGAACACACGATACGCCGCCAGCCGCCGAATCGACGGCGGCCATCGATCGAACAGACACTCGTGGAATCGGGTCGAGTAGAATGCGGGGAGCCCTCCCCCACCTCCCTCGATAGGTTCACCACCTCATGACTGATCGAATCCTCTCCCGCGGCGTTTTCATTCTTGGACCCACTCAGCAGACAGCGGTCACACGACGCATGCCCCGCCGCGCCCTACTCACCGGCTGCACGTTGCTTTGCTTGGTGATGATATGTGGCTCCGCCACGACTTCTGCCGCGCCACCTGATGGCAGTGGCTTCGGAGGCGGCGGAACCGGTGCATTGGCAAATGAAGTGACCGTCTTTGATGGCACCCTCAAAGACGCGCGCGGCAACATCATCACGGTGACTCGCGAGGACGGCACTGAGTGCACGGTCCAATTCCCCGACGAGATCACCTCACTCGAGTTCGTCGGCAAAGCATTGCCCGCGTACCTTCGCCGCGGAACTCCGATCCGGTTCGCAACCGTGCTCGGTCCGACCGGCATGCCAATGGCCCCGGTTAACCAACTCCAAATCTTCGCACCGCTCAGCCCCCAACTCGTCCCCCACAACCAAGCCGAGCGTTTCACACCGGGTGTCCACTCCGCGGATAAGAAGAAGCCGCAGCGAGGCATGCCGCTGACCGGAAAAGTGATTGTCGTGGGAAACCTCATGATGCTCACCGCTCAAGGCGGGCTGGCTGTCCAGGCCGGTTCGACACCAGTGCAAACCATGGTCTCCCCGGATGCCACCCTTGAGATCCGCGTAAACAACCTGTCGCTCGCACAGCCGGGCGACGCCGTTTCGGTGGAAGGCTTCTACCAACCGCCTGACGAGACGAAGGTCAAAGCGAACAAGATCACGATCACGACCGACCGGGTCTTCGGCGAGATGCCGGCCAAACCAACCCGCCAACGCCCGACCAAGAAAAGCAAAGTCGTCGAGCCGACAGTCGAGCCTGAAAAAATGCCGGGCGAGGAATCTGTGGAAGCGGAAGCCGAAGAAAAAGACGCCGCCGCTGACGCTGAAGACTGAAGCCCGAAACCAATGACGACCGGCAAGCGGAGGGTCACGCGAAATGGCGCCGGTGATTTCAGCGAAAGAACTTCTGACAAGTCTCACGACCCAACCAGAAGCAGACCTTCCGGCCGGCCCTTACTTTTTGGACTTCACTTTGACCTTTTGAAGTGTGATTTGTGGCCCCGGCCGACGCCCGCGACGCTTGCCTGACTCCAGCGGCGTGAACCGGGCGTTGGCAGGCTGCAACAACTTGGTCACGCAGTACGCGTTGATGCTGAGCTCGAGCTCGTTGGCTTCGCGGATCGTCGCCTCGTGCATGCTACGGGGAATTCGGATCGTGATCACGCGAGTCGGCTCGTGCGTCCCGGCACTCGATTCATCTTGGCTCCGCATCGCCGTGAGCATCTCGAGCAACTCGGCGAACTCAGGCGTCGTCTCGAAATAACGCCGCGACTCGGCATCTTCATACAGCTGATCGACGACACCGCCGGGCGCGAGCATGGTGCGGTAGAATACCACCCAGCTCCCCGTCTTGGCGAACGCCTCCTCGGCAAGCTTGAGGACCTGCGCGGGACGATGCTGGATCGGCAAATCGGCCTCGATCGGCGAGAGCTGCAACTCGTCCTGCTGCGGGCCACCGAGCACCTCAGGCAACACCGACGCCTCTTTCTTGCCGGACTCCTCAACGGACTTGGCCACCACCACATCACTGGCGTAAACCGGAGGCCCCTCCACCTGCTGCTTCTTCTTCTTTCCGGCCGCCCGTGTCTTCCTCGCCGTCGCAGCGGCAACCCGAGCGGACGGCGTCTTCCTGCGACTGGTGGTGTTTCTGGTGTTCGATTCGCGACCGGTTTTTGATGCCGTCGACTTGCCTGATTCGGCCTTGGAATTCATTTCGGATCCGAGATGCGATTGTCAATTCGCCGGTGATATCAGTCATCGCTCCGGCCTGCGTGATTAGGTGCATCTTGGGACCACCGACAAACAACCTCCCGCAAACATTGCTAGCAAAAGCACTTACGTTCGCGAGCAGGCACCGCCCTTTTTTTACGCAGCCCGCCAGCGAGAGGGGCCTCGCCAGACTGCACGCTTTTTAAGCACGGCCAAATCGCTCGTCGGCCAAGTGTCCACTTTGAAAGAGTCAAGGAATTCACTCAACTTTTTTCTGCAAACTCGGCGGGCCGTCTGACCTACGGGCGTGGGCCCCATGGCGGTATGCTGGAACGCAACAGCCGATCGGAGTGACGGCCTCTTTTGATTCAGACAGCGTGGGTGAGATTGATGCGTTTTGGTGATGTGGTGTTGGCGGGGATCGGCGTGACCATCCCGGATGAAGTCTGGTCGAGCGACGCGATCGAACAGCAACTCGAACCTCTGTACTCGCGACTGAAACTCCCAGAAGGAAGACTGTCTTTAATGAGCGGTATCGACGAGCGACGGGTTTGGCTCGCCGGAACGATGCCGAGCGGCCCGAGTATCCGCAGCGGCCTCGCCGCCATCGAAGCGGGGGCGATCGACCGCAGCGAAGTCGGCGCCCTGATCCACGCGAGCGTCTGCCGCGACTTCCTCGAACCCGCCACCGCATCGCGAGTCCACCATGAAATGGGACTCCGCAACGACTGCTGGGTCTACGACGTTTCCAACGCGTGCCTCGGCGTGCTCAACGGCGCCATCCAGATCGCGGGGATGATTTCGGCGGGCATGATCCGCGCCGGTGTCGTGGTCGGTACCGAAAACAGCCGGCCGCTGCTCGAAGCTACGATTGAGTCCCTCAACGCCGACGAGTCGCTGACCCGCAAAAGCGTCAAACCAGCGTTCGCTTCCCTGACGATCGGCTCGGGGAGCTGTGCTTGGCTGGTCTGCCACCGCGAACTTTGCCCCGACGGCACCCCGATCGAATTCGCGATCGCCGAAGCGAACACAGCATTCAATCACCTCTGCCGGAGCAACCAAGACACCGCGGGGGCCGACATGCGACCGCTGATGGACACCGACTCCGAAACGTTGATGGCGGAAGGTATCGCAACGGGCGTTTCGGCGTTGGACCGATTGCTTGCCGAATCGACCTGGAACCGCGACTCGTTCGACCGAACGGTCTGCCATCAAGTCGGAACGCGGCACCGGGCGGCGATGCTGGAGGCGATGGGCCTACCCACCGAGAACGACTCGATCACTTATCCCGTACTTGGTAACACCGGATCGGTTGCATTGCCACTGACGGTCGCTGCGGCGATCGCCCGGGGCGAACTCGAAGCGGGCGATCGCACCGCGTTGCTGGGCATCGGCTCGGGTATCAACAGCGTCATGATCGCCACGACCTGGGGACGCACTGCGGTCTCGGGCCAATGGTCGGGACTGCTCGAAGCACGCGAGGATTGTCGTTCCGGCGCCCCGGCGCTAAGGTGACCAAAGAGGACGACCGCCCGGAACCTCCCCCCCAAATTCGAATCCACCACTCAATCACCCTACTGAAGATGAATCATTCACACCGGAACCCAATCGTGGCCAAACGCCTCAAGACAATCGCGTGGATCATCGGCGCTCTCTTGCTGATGGTCTGGCAACTGGCATTCGCCCGACCGGGCTCCGCCCAAGAGGTCGCCGAACCGCCAACCCAGCAAGCTGAGGAAAAAACCGAAACCGAAGAGGGCTCCGACGATTCCGCCGAAGCCCTCTACGTTCGGATCCACCGCGACGAAGACAACACGCCGCAGTCGATGCAAACGGCGACGGTTCGTTACGTCGGAAAACCGGGAACCAAGTACGCAGGTAAAATCGTCGACTTAGTCGGCGTCGTCCACATCGGCCAAGCCGAATATTACGAAGCACTCAAGAATCAACTCAGCGGCTACGACAAAGTCCTCTATGAACTCGTCGCTCCCGACGGCACCCGCATCCGCCCTGAAGACCTACAGCAACGCCGATCGCTGTTGGCGTCGATGCAAACCGGCATGAAGGACATGCTCAACCTCGAGTATCAACTCGAGAAGATCGACTACATGGCCGATAATTTCCGCCACGCCGACATGAGCCCCGATGAGTTCGTCGAAGATCTCGAACGCCGAGGCGACAGTGTCTGGAAAATGGTCGCGCGGATGATGGGCGCGGGACTCGCCAGCCAAGCCGGCAACGGGGGTGAGGCCGGACTGCTGATGGCCCTCTTCAGCAAAGATCGATCGATGATGATGAAACGCGCGATGGCCGGACAACTGATCGACATCGAAATGGTTTCCGCCGGCATCGACGACGTCAACGGTGAAAACACCTTGATCAAAGGTCGCAACCGCAAAGCGTTCGAAATCCTCCGCGAGGAACTTGACGGAGAAACGCAAACAGCCGCCGTGTTCTACGGCGCCGGTCACCTGCCCGATATGGCCGAGCGTCTCGTCACCGAATTCGAAATGGAACCAACCCAAACGACCTGGTTGGACGCTTGGGATCTGACGCGAAACTAACCCTCGCCTCTCCGACGCGCACTCGGCGGCGAATCACGTCGCCGCCATTCTTCCTCGACAGACCGCGAGATCCGGAATGGAATCCTTCTTGAAAACACGGCGACGGACCGCCGGCCGCGCGACGATTCTCCCTAGGATCGAACGGCTCGAACATCGACGGCTGCTCGCCGTGATGACGCACTCGGCCCTATCGCTTGAATCGATGCGCGATGAAATCGCTGGCCAGTTCTCGTCCGCGACCGTCATCACGCACGGCTTCCAACTCGATGGCGGGGGTGATTCACTGATGCCGCTCGCCGATGCGATCGTCGAACGCAATGGCGGACTGCTGGTCGATTTCGATGTCGATACCGGGGGCGGCCAGGGCACGTTCGATCTGTTTGAAAGCGAGGCGCGAGCGGGTTCGGAGCTCGTCCTTTCGTTTGATTGGGGAGACGCCTCCAACAACGACAGCGCCGGATGGGGCGAAGCCGCGGGTGACGCCCTGTTCAGCATTGCGGTGGGCCTGGGTCTATTCGACCCGAGCCAAGGTTCCGAAAATTCGATCGATCGGCATTTCATCGGTCACAGTTTCGGCACCGCCGTGACGAGCGAAGCGGTGGAACGACTCGCCGCCTTCGACATTCCGGTCGGCCATTTGACCTATCTCGACCCACACGACTTCGACCAATCCCGCCTTCCGATCGACGGCTCACAAGACCTCGACACGCTCGGATTGCCACTGTTGAACGAAACTCCTGTTTACGGCGCAACCGTTTGGGATAACGTCATTTTTGCCGACGCCTACTATCAAACCAATCCGCTGGGCTTCTTCTCCACCAACCCCGGCGGCCGACCAATCCCCGGGGCCTACAACACATCCGTGACCACGGAAACTTCCAACGCCTCGTTCCCACACAGTGCCGTGTGGAACGAGTACTACCTCGCGACGATCACCGACCCGTCCTCCACGACCGGCTATGCGTTTAGCTCACGCAACACAAACAGCATCGTTCGCCCCACGCCGCGATTCTACGGCAGCAACCAAAACCACGATCACACGCCCGAGGCTCTCGTGAACCGCACGACAGGTTTGCCCAATGACGCTGGCCTTGAATCCAACGGACTCACCGCCGCACAGATCACCACGGGCAGATGGGAACCGGTGTGGACTCCACAGATCAACAACGGTGACTTCACATTTACCGGCAACGGCGGCAGCGAGGTTCCAGGTTGGGCTTTTCACGGTGGCGGTGGCAACGCAGAAATTCCATCCGCGGCCGACGCCGTCCTGCCACTACAAAACAAGACCAACTCGCGGACGCACAATTGGACCTACATCCCCAACGATGCGGCATTCCTGGATTACGACGTCACGATTCCCGCTGGCACCAACGCGGCAACGCTCGAAGTGCTGATCGGCGACAACGTGATCGAAACGCTCGCGGTCGATCAACTCTCATCCCTTGAACGCGGGCTCGCCGCGAACGGCGGGCTCACGATCAGCTCTCCGATCGGTTCGCTCGCGAACTCCGTGAACACAATCACCTATCGTGTTTCGGGCTTGCCGACTGACAATTCGAAACTCAATATCGACGACATCCGATTCGCGAACTCGCTACCGGTGCCGACTCACCCACGAATCGTGATTCCCGAAATCATCACGAGCGAGCACGTTTTTGCCAGCGATGCATCCGACGCCCGAGCGGGAACAGCAATTATTTTCGCGGCTCTGACCAACACGACACTGACCGCCACCACGAGCGAATCGACGTCGTTTGGCCGAAACATGCAGATCGTCAACGCGGATCTGCAACCGATCGGCAGCCGACAAGGCAACTCCATCTTTGCCAGCCTCATCGACGGCGAAATCTATGCTGTCGTCGCGCAGTCACACCCCTCGGATCAAACGATCACCCTGCAATCTGCGGTCGGCGAAGCTTCATTGACGCGTTTGGCAGCGACCAACATCTTTGCCCCCAGGGACACCAACGCCAACGGACAAACGACCGCGGTGGATGCTTTGCGGGTGATCAACGAACTGAACGCGACCTCAAACAGCAACGGCAATCCCAACCGACCCCCCGAACCGTTCCTCGACGTCGACGGCAGCGGTTTCATTTCGGCGCTCGACGCGCTGCGAGTGATCAACTATCTCAACAAGCATGAAGCCTCAGGCGGCGAACCCACAATCGATGCCATTCCGATGATCGCCCCATTGTCGACGAACAACATCACGGACAGCGAACGCGATCGAACACAAACGGCGTCAACACTCAACCGGGGCCTCGCATCCCTGAACGGCGTGGCCAACAGCGCGTCGGCGGATGCCTCAACTGATCAACCGAGAACATTCGTCAAACCGCATGCCGCCGACGATTCAATGGAGACAGTGCTCAACGAGGACTCTACATCGCCGCTTTTAGATTTTGAATACTCTCTCGCGCCAACGTTTCCGCACCCGGCGAATAATCAAACACTTCAACGCTAACCCATCCGTCGTAGCCGACATCGCGAATCGCCTGCATGATCGGCTCGAACTTAACGCTCCCCATCCCAGGCCCGAGACGGTTGGGATCGTTGGCGTGAAAGTGGATCATCCGATCGGCATGTCGGCGAATGATCTGATCGATCGGTTCGTCTTCGGTGCTCATCGCTTTGACGTCCAAATGCAAACCGATGTGATCATCACCAATCGCGTCAATCAGATCACAACCTTCATCGGCCGTGTTGAGGAAGTCACCTTCTTCGGGACCGAGTGGCTCGATCGCGATTCGAACATTCCGCTCGTGCAGCGCCGGTAAGGCTTCCCGCAGAACGCTCGCGGCGTTGGCAAGTGCTTCTTCCGTCGACTGTCCTTCGGTGCGATTGCGCTGCAGCGGTGAGCCGAGCACCATCAGGCTGCCACCGAGATCGCCACAAAGATGCGTCAGCTTTGTGAAGTATTCGCTCGTTCGTTTCCGCATCGCTTCATCACGTGTCGTCAGGTGCAACCCTTCGGTGCCCGCGAGCAACCAGTGCAATCCGATGATTTCCAACCCCGCGTCCTCGACGACTCGCCGATATTGCACACGGTTGTCAGGCGAAATTTTGTCGACGTGATCGGCCAACATGAACGGGGCAACTTCCCATCCGGTGTAGCCCAAGTCGGCGGTCAGACGCACCGCATCGGCAAGTGCTGTCTCGCGAAACGTTTCGTTACAAAGTGCAAATCGCATTGGGATCGGTTCAATTCGTCACGGGAATTCACGCCAATCGCGTGATAAAAATAGGGATCGATAGGCGGAAGATGTTAAAGGCATGCCGACGCGCACGCAAATCCCCGATGCAAACGTTTTTCCCCCGATCTCAACACCAACGACCACACACTGGTTCAGCGATTCTGGCAACACGCGACGACGACACGAATTTCTTCGTAAGAGATATCTTCCTCGACTTCCTCGTTCGCTTCGAGAGCCTCACGGATGGGCTTCAATCGTCCATCTTGGCTGGCCGAAAGCGCTGCCTCGATGTGCCGGACTTTCTCGACCGTCACCCACGGCGACGGGTCCGTGACTTTCGCTTCGCTGATGTAATGATTCAGATACCCTCGCACCGTCGACGTGGCCCGTCCCATCGCGTCGGCCACCTCAGCGACAGACTTCCCTTGCTTGAACATCGCAAACGCTTCCTGCTGGACTGCTACACCTTTCAAACTTTTGGGCTTGGCCGCCGCAACCGCCGGCCGCGATTCCGCCGGGACACCCACAACATCCCGCGTCAGCGATCCGTCTTCGCAGTGTGTATTGATCTCGCTCAAAAACAATTCACCGAACTCAGCGAGCTTGCGTTCGCCGATCCCTTTGATCCTTCCCAATCCCGCCAGCGAACTGGGACGGACACGCGCCAAATCCCGCAGCACCGCGTCGCCAAAAATCACATAGGCCGGAACCTTTCGCTCCGCCGCCAACTCACTCCGCCGCGCCCGCAATCGATCGAATAACGCGCGGTCGACGCCTTCCCAAGACTCGGTGACCGGCGAGCGGGACGAACGGCCACCCGACGCTGACACCTTCGACCGCGTTAACGTGACTGTCCCCTTACGCTGCAACAAGTCACGCCCCTCCGACGTCAATCTCAATACGTTGTATTCACCGTACCGTTCCAGAAACCCTTGCGAGACCAATTGCTCAACCCACATTCGCACCGCCGCAGCAGATTCGTTGCCTAACAAGTTATAGGTACTCAGTTGGTCGTGCCCCGCTTCGGCAATCTTGGGTTCACGCGATCCCGTCAGCACCTTCACCGTGTACGCGACACCGTAGCGTTCCTTGAGACGAACCACGCAGGAAAGAATCTTCTGAGACAACGTGATCGGGTCTTCGACGGTATCGAGTTCCCCGAGGCAAACGTCACAGGCGTTGCAATTATCGACGTCGAACTCTTGACCGAAGTAGTTCACGATCGCGGCGTGGCGACATTTGACACCCGAGCACAGGTCCGACATCGCGTTCACGTTCTGCATTGCCTCGTCGAAATTGGATCGGTCGCCCATTTCGAGGATGCGTTTCCACGTCATCAGGTCGCCACCGCTATAGAGCAATACGCACTGCGACGCCAAACCGTCGCGACCGGCCCGCCCGCTCTCTTGCTGATAGTGCTCTATCGATTTCGGCATCCCCGCATGAATCACAAACCGCACGTTCGACTTATCAATCCCCATACCAAACGCGACCGTGGCGACGATCACATCAACCTTCTCGCGGATAAACGCATCTTGGTTGTTTTGTCTCGTTTCATCATCGAGTCCCGCGTGATACGGCAGCGCCGAGATGCCTTCAGCGGTCAGTGCCGCCGCGGTCTGCTCGACCTCTTTGCGGGTGATGCAGTACACAACCCCGGATTCTCCGCGATGCTGATCGATGACGCGCATGATCTGCCGGAGTGCATTATCGCGACGAATCATACGATAAGTTAAATTCGGCCGGTCAAAACTGCCTACGAGCACGTTCGGTGAGTCTAACTGCAGCTGGTCGGCGATGTCGTCTCGCACCCGTTCTGACGCCGTTGCGGTAAAAGCATGTACGGACGCATCCGGGAAACGATTCTTCAGCACCCGTAACCCGCGATACTCGGGTCGAAAATCGTGGCCCCAGTTACTAACACAGTGAGCTTCGTCGATCGCGAAAAACGAGATCGGGATGGTGGTCAAAAAATCCAGCGTCCGATTGGTCAACAGCCGCTCGGGCGCGAGATACAGCAGATCGATCTCACCATTTCGTATCTTCGCAGCCGTCTCGCGTTTTTGCTCATCCGATTGCGTGCTGTTAACTAGCGCTGCGGCGACACCGTTGCTCACCAGCGAATCGACTTGATCCTTCATCAACGAAATCAATGGCGAGACGACAACCGCCATGCCTTCTCGCACCAACGCGGGCACCTGATAACACAATGATTTGCCGCCACCGGTAGGCAATACGACGACGCTGTCGCGACCTTCGATGACGTCACGAACGGCCTCTTCCTGCATCGGACGGAACTCGTCGAAGCCCCAAACTCGAGCGAGAACTTCGCGGGCGGAGTCAATCACATTATTTTTTTCGCGTTCTAAGCCCCCGCATTCACTCACACGGGTCCGTTTTACGCTAATCTGTGAGGTCGAGCCTGCATTGTCGAGGCTCGCGTGCGATTGAACCGTGGTGTTTTTCAATGGGTTCTCTTTCGGGTTCGGGCCAGAGTTCACGGCAGTCTCCTTCGCTCGCGAGTCAATTTCGGTCCTGCAGGACACAATTGTACGGGGAAGAGTGGCTGACGCGAAGCGAGCAACATGAGCCCCCGAAACCAGTGCTCCTTTTCTTCTCTCTTGCACAAACTTTATCGCTGTTAAATCATGGCCAAGAAAAAAAGCTCCTCGTCAACGAAACGTAAATCGAAACAGCCGGTGACCGCGAAGACTGCCAAAAAGAAAGCCGTCAAGAAGACATCATCAAAGAGCAACGTCAAGAAATCAAAAGCTGGCAAGAAGTCAAAAGCCGTTAAGAAATCGAAATCCGTCAAGAAAGCAAAAGCCGTAAAGAAGAAAAAAGCTGCCAAACGAAGTGCTGGAAAAGGAACAGCCGCGGTTCGCAGCAAGAAAGCAAAAAAGAAAACGAAAGGCGCCGTCAAGCAATCGGCTAAGAAGTCGAGCCGGTCGAACGCGGCTCCGTTGCCGCGAGGCGTGTTGTCAGCCCTCGGCAAGAAGAGCGACCAACAACTCGCCGACGACTTCGACGTGCCGGTGGCATCCGTCCGCGCCGAACGTCAACGGCGTGCCATCAAACCGCTCCACTGGAACAATTGGACCGAAGAGGCCGACGCGCTACTGGGTACCATGCCCGATGCCGACGTCGCCAAAATCGTCGGACTGACCGTCAACGCAGTGAGCGCCCGACGACGACGCAATGGGATCGAATCCTACACCCCTTCGACCAAACTCAATCCCCATCAATGGACGGCGAAAGAGCTCAAATGGCTCGGCAAACTATCCGATGTCGAAGTCGCTCGTCGTGTCGGCCTGGATTCGTCCACCGTCGGTGCCAAACGCACCTCGTTGGGGATCTCGCCGCATCGCAAAGGCCGTCAAAGCAGAACGTGGAGTAAGAAAGAACTTTCGCTACTGGGCAAAATACCTGACACCCAGATCGCAAAAAAATACGGCATCCCACGTCGCAAAGTCATCGCGATGCGACAATCGCTCGGCATTCAATCACCGGTCGTCGTTGCCAACGAAGCCCGTTGGACGCCAAAAGTGATCGCGATGCTGGGCAAACTTTCCGATACCGAAGTCAGCAAACGGACGGGCATCTCCGTCGCATCGGTGCGAGGTTATCGCGTCCGTCATGGAATCCCATCGCGAACGACTCAGTTCCGCTGGACCGATGATGCCGTCAGCCGTCTCGGGCATGAGCCCGATCAAGACATCGCCGACTCGCTCGGGATCGAAGTCATCAAAGTTGCCAGCAAACGGCAATACCTAAAGATCCCAGCGTATCGCGGCGAGTGAGGCTTCCCTCCGTCACAATTGCGGTGCGTCATGCGCCGCAGTCGAGGAAATCAAAACTGCCCACCAGCCGGGCCCGTCGGTTTGCAGCAACACGCTCGCGCTGACCGACGTGAAAGCTACCAGTTTGATGATTCATCCAATCGCGCGAACCGGTTGACAAGCAGGTATGCAGGAATCATCTGGCGCAACTGCCGCGAACTGTAGGCCGGACCGAGGCTTTGCGAGCTCCGGCATTCTCTTGCTCAGTCGTGCCGGAACTGCGTCGCTCAGGCTCCTTGGTCCGGCCTACGCCTGCCAACGGACTGCACCGGAGAGGCGTCGTCTGGACAGCGCCACTTTTCCCGTAGCTCGCAATTTCGGGAGCTCGATTTAATTACTGCGGGATTTCAATCTTAGCGGAACGGCGCAAGCCGTCCGGTCCCGCGTTACCGGACGGTTTGCGCCGTACCGCT